>NZ_NKXO01000023.1 GCF_002843425.1 Raineya orbicola | reverse complement strand
GTCAATTTGTGGTCTGGAATTATTGCCTACAAATTCCTAGATAAAAAGCCCACTATTAGAGATTTTCAAGAAAAAAATCTACTTACAAATTTTGAACTTTTTCAAGATATTGCCGCTTAACTCACGTTAAAAAGGCTCATTCAGACGAGGAAAAGGCAGTATTGCAAACACTTATGCAATGTATGACAGAAAAGATTGAAAAAGAATTTGAAATAGCCGATGTAATGAGTCAGAGTGTTTCCAAAAGTTCTAATGAGAAATTAAAAGCAATTGCCGAAGGGTGTGCTGTGGAGCTAAAATTAGGAATGGAAATATTAGGCGTTGTATTTGAAAAAGCCACTCAAGAGCAAGAAGGCACTGCTACCGAAGAGAAGTAATTACTAACTCAAAAACTACTCAAAAAAAAGCCTTCTAGACAAAGGCTTTTTTATTTTACACATCAACTCTTGCAAATCGTAGTTTTTTTATCGTATTTTTGCCAAGTAAAGATATTTTCAAAAAAATAGACTTTGAGCGAAATCATTACTTCCTTACAAAATCCAAAGATTAAGCAAATTTTGCGTTTGCAGGAAAAAGCTTCTGAACGCAAAAAACAAAAACTAACGCTTGTAGAAGGGAAAATTGAAATTGGAATGGCTATTAGTGCTTCGGTGGCTATTGAAAGTGTTTTTTATCTGCAAAGCAAGGAAAAGGAAGTGAAAAGTTTTTTTACCGAGCAATTGCCCAAATACACACAAACGAATTTTTGGGCTGTTTCGGAAAATGTTTTTACAAAAATTGCCTATCGTGAAAATAGCTTTGGGGCGATTTGTGTAGTGCAAACCCCTGAAAATACTTTACAAAGTCTGATTTTATCTGAAAATGCTTTGGTTTTGGTGCTTGAAAATGTAGAAAAACCGGGTAATTTAGGAGCTATTCTTCGCACTGCTGATGCGGCGGGTATTGAAGCTGTCTTTCTTTGTAATCCTCAAACGGATTTGTTTAATCCGAATGTAATTAGGGCAAG
The DNA here is from genome assembly GCF_002843425.1 of Raineya orbicola. Taxonomy (GTDB): domain Bacteria; phylum Bacteroidota; class Bacteroidia; order Cytophagales; family Thermonemataceae; genus Raineya; species Raineya orbicola. Next base: position 58,501 of record NZ_NKXO01000023.1, on the reverse strand, counting down.
TTTGGGCTGTATTTTTACACAGAAAGTAATTGCCTGTACTAACCAAGAAGCCTTTGATTTTTTACAAAAAAGAAATTTTCAGTTGCTTGCTACGGCTCTAACGGCATCTGTGCCTTATACAAAAATGGACTACCGCAAGGCTACGGCTATCATTATGGGAACAGAAGCCACAGGTCTTACCAATTTTTGGCTTGAAAAATCTCATCAAAACATCATTATCCCGATGCGAGGAAAAATTGATTCAATGAATGTATCTGTTTCGGCGGCGATTGTGGTTTTTGAGGCGGTTCGTCAAAGAGAATCAGGATTGGGATAGTTCCTTGCGGATAATGTTTTCGCAATGTTGTAATAGGTTTTCAGCATTAGGAAAATCTTTTTGCCAAAGAGGGGGAAAAATTTTCACTCGCATAGTAGCAAAAGGCTCTATGGGCATACGCTTCACCGTCCAGAAGTTTTCCAAAGCAATGGGAACAACAGGGGCTTCGGGCAAAATTTCGCAGAGTTTTACAAAACCTGCGGTTTTGAAAGGACGCACCTCGTTACTATATCGGTTGCGAGTACCTTCGGGATAAATGTATGCCGCCCAATTGTTTTTTTTCACTTTCCAAGCAAAATTTTCAATAGCTTTCAAGGCACTAGCTTTCTGGTTTCTATCAATGATGCCGTGTCCGCCATAGCGGATATTCCACGAAACACTGGGTATCCCATAGGCAAGTTCTTTTTTAGCGATGTATTTGAGATGATGAGAAGTTTTGCTGAAAAGATAACCCAAACAAGCAATTTCATACTCGCTCTGATGATTGCTCACTACAATAATGGGAGTATTTTCAGGGAGATTTTGTAAAATTTCTATGCCTTCAATGCGGGTTTTCGTGCCAATCAGAAGCGTAGAACGCCACACCAAGCCCATCATCGCGTGGCTAATGAGCATATACGATTTGTACCCAAAAAGCGAAAAAAGAATATGTAAAGGGTGAAAAATCAGAATGATAAGCAGGAAAATAAGTAGTTGGATAGCAGTTAGCCCCCAAGCTATGATTTTTTGAAAAAGAGAATTTTCGGCGGAGTTTTCGTATTCTAATGCGTCTGAAAGGGAAGTCATTTTCAAACAATTTTGCTCAAAGATAGTTAAAATTTTTGATTTTTTGTAATTTTGCCAAAAAATGTAGTGATGCAAACAACTTCCTTTGAAAACCAACCTGTTAATTTTTACGAAGAACCCGAAGAGGTTTTTTCTATGAACCCCAAAAAGTTTATGCTTTGGCTTTTTGTGGTAAGCATTACGATGATTTTTGCTTCGCTAACCAGTGCCTATATTTATAAGCAGTCGGATAAAGATGCTTGGATAACTTTTGATTTGCCCGAGGTATTGCTGTATAGTACGATTGTAATTGTGCTGAGCAGTATATTTATGCAACTATCATATCATTTTGCGAAAAAAGATGAAATTGGCAAGCTTAAAATAAATTTATTCATTACGGCTATTTTGGGAGTAACTTTTCTGGTAATGCAGTGGGAAGGTTGGGTAAAACTGGTGCAAATGGGAATTTTTGTGGGTGGTGTGGATAGAATGGGTAATCCTGTGAGTCCTGCGGGGTCTTTTGTGTATGTGTTAATGGGTTTGCACGCTTTTCACCTCATTACAGGATTGATTTTCCTTCTGAGTGTAACTTGGAGTGCTTTTCGCTTCAAGGTGCATAAAAAGGCAATGCTCAAAATTGAACTTTGCAATATTTATTGGCACTTTTTGGGGGGCTTGTGGGTGTATTTGTATCTTTTTATGAGCCTCAACCGATAAAATCCAAAATTTTGCTTGCAAATTTCATTTGTTTGATTTTTATTTGTGGTAAAAATTTATAGAACAAAAACAACTCCATATATTATGGCACATTCTGCAACTGCAACAGAAACAAAATCAAAAACAAGTGTTTGGTTTGGAGGCACAGAACCCTTCAAAGCAAGCTGGGGAAAGCTGATGATGTGGTATTTTCTGCTTTCTGATGCTTTTACTTTTTCAGGGCTTTTAGTGGCTTATGCGGTGTTGCGTTTTACCAAGCCAAGTTATTATGAATCTGAATACGCCAAGCAATTTGCATCTATAAAAGAGGCAGGTGAAAAATTTGTTAGCTCTGATGCTTACTGGCCTATTCCTGAAAAAATTTTTGATGCTTTCCCTTTCTTTCACGGGCAATATCTACCGCTTGTTTTCGTAGGTCTGATGACTTTTATTCTCATTATGAGTAGCGTTACGATGGTACTTGCGGTAGAGGCTGGTCATCGCCGACACAGAGCAGACGTTGAAAAATGGATGCTTTGGACAATTTTGGGTGGTTTGACTTTCTTGGGTTGTCAGGCTTGGGAATGGACACACTTTATCACAGGCACCGATAAAGGAGCAGTTCGTGATGTATGGATGAATGGTGAATGGGTAAAACAAACTATTCACGGAGCCAATCTTTTTATCAATGAGTACGGACCTGCACCTTTTGCTTTCTGTTTCTTTACTATTACAGGTTTTCACGGATTTCACGTATTTAGTGGCGTTCTTATCAATATTATTGTTTTCTACAATGTAGCAATGGGTATCTATGACCGCCCTGGTAGAAATTACGAGATGGTTGAAAAGGTAGGCTTGTATTGGCACTTTGTGGATTTAGTTTGGGTGTTTGTATTTACTTTCTTTTACTTGGTGTAATTTTTTGTAATTTAAAGTTTTGAGATTTATGGCATACGTTTATGAAAATGTACCTCCCGGTCAATATCCTAAACCACAAACCAAAGTTATTTGGAAAACTTTTTGGATTTTGTTCTTCGTCACGGCTTTAGAGTTTTTACTTGCATTTACTATGCCCACAGGGGGGCTACGTACCAGTATTTTCGTACTAATGACCCTTGTGAAGGCTTTTTACATAGTAGCTGAGTTTATGCACCTCAAACACGAGGTAAAAGGGCTTGTATATGCGATTCTTATACCTACTATCTTTGTAATTTGGCTGATTGGAGCAATGTTTATAGAAGGCGGCTCTATTTACGATTTGGTGTATAATCTTTACAAAAAATAGTCAGAAAAATTATTAGGCAAACCTACTTTTTTCTTGTAGGTTTGCAATTTTTTTGCTTAAAATTTGCATAGTTTAGAAAGATTTTCTAAATTTGCAGTCTCAAATGCAAACCCGACTAATTTTAGAGGGATGGCAGAGTGGTCGATTGCGGCGGTCTTGAAAACCGCAGACCTCTTGCGGGGTCCGGGGGTTCGAATCCCTCTCCCTCTACGAAAAGCCCCAAAAATAACAATTTTGGGGCTTTTTTGTTTTTTACGGCATAATTTAAGTATAAACTTATCTCCAATCAAAACATTTTCCTTTCATTGTTGGTATATATGAATGATGGATATAGATTTTTATTTCCAAATGTTCAGCAAAAAAACAGTATTAAGATTTGATTTTTCTCAAAAATCATTTTAATTTCGTAAGCGTTTTATCATTTTTTAGTTATACTCAAACACAAAAAATATCTATGAATCAGGCAGAAATGGCTTTCAATGAACCTCTCTTACAAGAAAATAAAAACCGCTTTGTATTATTTCCTATTAAATATTTTGATATTTGGGAAATGTACAAAAAATCGGTTGCTAATTTTTGGGTTGCTGAAGAGATTGATTTCGCCCAAGATGTAAAAGAATGGGATACTAAACTCAACGACAATGAGAGGCATTTCATTTCACACGTCTTGGCATTTTTTGCCGCTAGTGATGGCATTGTGAATGAAAATCTTGCTATCAACTTCATCAATGAAGTGCAAATCCCAGAAGCCAAGTGCTTCTATGGTTTTCAGATAATGATGGAAAATATCCATTCAGAAACCTACTCTTTAATGATTGATACCTACATCAAGGATAGCAAACAAAAAGATTTCTTGCTTAATGCTATTCACAACATTCCTTGTGTAGGGAAAAAAGCAGATTGGGCTTTGCGTTGGATAACCAACGGCTCTTTTGTAGAGCGTTTGGTAGCTTTTGCGGCGGTAGAAGGAATTTTCTTCTCAGGTAGTTTCTGCTCTATTTACTGGCTCAAAAATCGTGGCTTGATGCCCGGACTTACTTTTTCAAACGAACTTATCTCTCGTGATGAAGGTTTGCACTGCGATTTTGCTTGCTTGCTTTACACCAAACACGTACAAAATAAATTGTCGAAAGAAAAAGTTTTGGAAATTATTACCGATGCTGTAAAAATTGAGCAAGAATTTGTTACAGATGCATTGCCTGTAAATCTGATAGGTATGAATGCTGATTTAATGAGTCAGTACATTGAATTTGTAGCGGATAGATTGCTCGTTGCTCTAGGTTACGAAAAGTTTTACAATGCCAGCAATCCGTTTCCTTTTATGGAAATGATTTCCTTGCAAGGAAAAACGAATTTCTTTGAAAAACGTGTAGGCGACTATCAGAAAGCAGGGGTAATGGCTTCCAAAGAAAAGCAAGTATTTTCTACTGACGAAGACTTTTAGAAACTCCCTACAAAAATCAGAGCCTCAAATGCTTAAATGCATTTGGGGCTTTATTTTTTTGGGCTATCAGTTTGGGTTTCATTAAATTTTGCTAATATTGCCTAATTTCTCAAAACAAAAAAGTATGCGAAAAATTCAAAAGATTTTGGTTGCCAACCGAGGTGAAATAGCATTGCGTATTATGCGTTCTGCCAAAGAAATGGGATTGCAGACGGTAGCAGTATTTAGCGAAGCCGATAGAAACGCTTTACACGTCAGATTTGCAGATGAAGCCGTTTGTATAGGCGAAGCTCCGAGCAGTCAGTCGTATTTGCGAGGCGAGAAAATTATAGAAGTGGCTAAAAAATTAAAGGTTGATGCCATTCACCCTGGTTACGGATTTCTTTCCGAAAATGCTCAATTTGCCAAAATGGTAGAAGAAGCAGGTATTATATTTGTCGGTCCGCCCGTGAAAGCCATTGAAACAATGGGTAGCAAACTTGCCGCCAAAGAAGCTGTTCGGGCTTTTGGTGTGCCAATGGTACCCGGCACCGAAGGAGCTATCAGTGATGTAACAGAAGCTAAAAAAATAGCCGCTGAAATAGGTTATCCTATTCTTATCAAGGCTTCGGCGGGTGGAGGTGGAAAAGGTATGCGTGTGGTAGAAAATGAAGCCGAACTTGCCGAACAAATGGAAAGGGCTATCAGTGAGGCAATTTCTGCTTTTGGTGATGGTTCGGTATTTATTGAAAAATACATCACTGCCCCCAAACATATTGAAGTGCAAATTTTAGGAGATAAACACGGCAATTTGGTATATCTTTTTGAAAGAGAATGCTCCATTCAGCGGCGTCATCAAAAGGTAATTGAAGAAGCTCCTTCGCCTGTGGTTACGCCAGAGGTTCGCAAGGCTCTTGGCGAAGCGGCTATCAAGGTGGCAAAATCTTGCGGCTATTACAATGCAGGCACCGTAGAATTTGTTATGGATAGCAATCTAAATTTTTATTTTTTGGAAATGAACACCCGCCTGCAAGTAGAACACCCCGTAACTGAACAAATTACAGGCATAGATTTAGTAAAAGAACAAATCCGTATTGCAGAGGGCAAACCTTTAAGTTTTACGCAAAATGATTTGAAAATCCTTGGACACGCTATTGAAGTACGCGTATATGCCGAAGACCCTGCTAATAACTTTTTGCCCGATATTGGCAAACTGCAAACCTACAAACGCCCACAAGGCATAGGCATACGCGTAGATGATGGTTTTGAGCAAGGTATGGAAATTCCTATCTATTACGACCCAATGATAGCAAAACTTATCGCCACAGGTAAAGACCGAAACGAAGCTATTGAGCGTATGAAAAGAGCTATTGAGGAGTATCAAATTACAGGTATTGAGACTACTTTGGGGTTTTGTAAATTTGTTTTAGAACACGAAGCATTTCTTTCAGGAAAATTTGATACTAACTTTGTGAAACAATATTTTACTCCTGAAAAATTGCAAACCTTGCCTGATGATGATGCCGAAAAATTAGGGGCTGTGCTTGTAGCTTCTTTGCTTTCGCAAAATCATTCTAATAGCAACGGAACAACGAGCAACAAAGAACACATTATCAGTAATTGGAAAAGAAACCGAATGGTCAAGAGGTAATTTAGGCAGGAATTTTGCTTGATTTTTTTCAAAATAACGCAATGTTCAAAAATACTTGCTATATTCTTATTTGGGTAATGACTTTCGGAGTTGCTTGGGGACAGCCCAACTGCTTTTATGCTGTGGGTTACTCGCCTTCGGCTTCGCAGGTACGTATATGCGTAGGCAGACCTATCACAATGAATGATGCCGCTTGCACGAGCTTTGCCCCCGACCCTACAAGGCTCTATAAGTTTTTCCCTTCAATGACGGCAACGCCTTCTAAAACTCACACCTACACACAGCCGGGAACTTACACCGTAGAACTTATTGGCAATGTTCCTGCCCCAGGCACTGGCAACATCAATTCTATTCGCACCGATTATGTAGTGGTATTGCCTACGCCCAAACCTAAAATTCGCCTTATGCGTTGTGCTAATAGACAAGTAAAAATTGAGGTTTTAGAGTTCCCTCCTTACGACCGCTACAAGGTTGATTTGGGCAATAGTATTACACAATACATTACCCCTTCTACCAATCCTTTTATTTACAACTATCCTACCGCAGGCACTTATACGATAAAAATTGAAGGCGAACACGCTCTCTTGAACCTTGCTAATGATTATTGTAGTGGCGTAAATGCTGATACTACACTCGCAAATACAATCATTTACGATAATCTTTCGGTTATTGCGAGCAGTTTTAGTGTAATGCAAGAGGGACCTGCTTCGTCTTGCGAGGGAAAGATAAAAATCACCATTCCGCAAATTTTTGCTGATATACGCTATGAAGTGTATTTTTCAAAGCAAGGACAAAACCCTGAACTTTTGGCAACTTTTGAAAACCAGAATCAGCAAAATGTAAGTTTTACCAAAGAAAAACTCAATACCTTGGGGCAAACGTATCAAGTGCTTATACGTCTGCAAGATAAATGCGGAAATCAGTATGATTTTACGCAAATTTTGCTACCTGCTATTGGTAGCTTACCCTTGGAAGTGAAAAAGCTCAATGTTTCTTTTGATTTGGAAAATAATCTCCAAATTTCTTGGAAAGCCACCAGTCAAGCACCCGAAGAACTACGAACTTACCAAGTTGTAGAGAGTAACAAAGTTCTTGAACAAACTACTGCTACACAAATTTTACTAAAAGGAAAAGAAAAACAAAACACTTGTTACACCATTAATTTCACTACTACTTGCGGCGTGCAGACGCTTTTCTCCCAACCTGCCTGCCCAATGATATTACGAATTTCGGCAAGCAGTATTAAAGAAAGAACTTTACAATGGAATGCTTATCAAAACTCGGATAATGAGCCTGTTTTGGCTTATCAAGTCATCAAGTATAATGCAATAGGAGGGGCAATAGATAACTTTTCAGCAGGTAGCAATCTTTCTTATACCGATAGCAAAGAGGATTTAGAAAATCAAGTGATTTTGTACCGCATAAGGGCAATTACTGCATCAGGAGAGTATTTTTCAAATGTCGTAAGAGTTGAGCGTCCTGCTCAAGTCTTTTTTCCTAATGCTTTCACCCCAAATGGCGATGGCTTGAATGATACATTTTTTCCCAAAGGTGTTTTTATCAAAAACTTTCAAATGTCTGTTTTTACTCCCAATGGACAAAAAATCTTTGAATCTGCCGTTTTGGGTGAGGGTTGGGACGGCACATTTCAAGGCAAACCTATGCCACAAGGGGCTTACATCTACCAATGTGTAATAGAGGATTTTATCGGTAAAAAAATACAGCAATCGGGAACCGTCTTGTTACAACGATAATTTACGACAAAGTAATCTCAAACTGCACCAAATCAATAAATTCGCGAATGCGGTTTTCAATTTCATTGATTTGCAGATTTTGCAGGCGTTCTGTACCAAATTTTTCCACGCAAAGCGAAGCCATTGCCGAGCCGTAAATCACAGCATTTTTCATATTTTCAAAAGAAATATCTCCTGTTTTTGCTAAATAACCGATAAAACCACCTGCAAAGGTATCACCTGCTCCTGTGGGGTCAAAAACATCTTCCAAAGGTAAGGCAGGGGCGAAAAATACTTGGGTTTGGTTGAATAGCAAAGCTCCGTGTTCGCCTTTCTTGATAACCAACACTTTCGGACCCATAGTGAGGATTTTTCTTGCGGCTTTTACGAGAGAATATTCTTTGGCAAGCTGACGAGCCTCTTCGTCATTGATAGAAAGTACATCAACAAGTTTGAGTGTTTTCATTAGTTCGTCCCAAGCAGTATCCATCCAAAAATTCATAGTGTCCATAAGTATTAGTTTGGGGCGTTTGCGAAGCCGCTCTACTACGGTTCGCTGAATAGTAGGAGTGAGGTTGCCTAGCATCAAGTATTCTGTGTTCTGATAACTTTCAGGAATGATAGGGTCAAAATTGGCGAGTACGTTTAGCTCTGTGGCAAGTGTATCACGGGTATTCATATCGTTGTGGTATTTCCCCGCCCAAAAGAATGATTTTTCACCTTGTTTAATTTGCAAACCTTCGGTATTGATACCGTGCTTTTGGAACATTTCTATTGTTTCTTTGGGAAAATCATCTCCTACTACACCTACAAGATTGATTTTTTTGGTAAAATAAGACGCAGAAAGCGAAGCATAAGTCGCCGCACCACCTATAATTTTATCTGTTTTGCCAAAAGGGGTTTCAATAGCGTCAAAAGCAACTGTTCCGATAATAGTTAAACTCATTAGATTTTGGTTTTAGATGTGTAGTCGCAAACTTACAAAATTTTTGGTAAGGAGAGTAAAGTCATCAAGAATTTTAGTAGTGAAGTTGTTTAGGACTAAAAAAGATTTCCGATTTAATGGTTCAGAAGCAACTTTTATGAAAGTCTTACAAAGAAGATGGTAAATTTGGAATAATGTAAGTTGTAATTATAGTATTGACTTTTAGATACTTATATGCTTTGTAAGTATATTTTGCCAAATCAATTGTCTTTTTTCTAAAATCTAATTACTAAAATCTAATGAGAGTTTTCTCCGACAAGTTGTATAAAAATATCATTGATGCTTGGGATATTCTCCTCAAAATGATGAATTTCTACTTGTGGAAGTAAAAATCTTAAAAGGTCGTTGGGGCTTTGTTCGGGCAAAATTTGAATAACAAACTCTCTTTCATCTGCTTTATGATTTTCCTGTACAATATTCATTCCATTGGGTAGTTCGGCAATAATACCATTACAACGGACTTTGTAAGAATGGTTTTTATATTGTTTTTTGATGTCAGTAGTTCTCCCTTCTAAAATCTTTTTAGAACGATTGATAAGCACAATATTGTCGCATAATTCTTCTACGGATTCCATTCGGTGTGTTGAAAAAAGAATAGTAGCACCTCTTTTTCGTAGTTCTAAAATTTCATTTTTAATAATCTGAGCATTTACGGGGTCAAAGCCTGTGAAGGGTTCGTCTAAAATAATTAGTTCAGGTTCGTGCAAGACGGTAGCGACAAACTGCACTTTCTGTTGCATACCTTTGGAAAGTTCTTCAATGTTTTTTTCAGCCCAGCCCTGCATACTTAGTTTTTCTACCCAGTATTTAATACGTTTTTTAGCTTCTTGGCTATCCAAACCTTTCAGGCGAGCCAAATACATAAGTTGTTCGCCTACTTTCATTTTCTTGTAAAGACCTCTTTCTTCGGGCAAGTAGCCAATGGCTTGTGTATGCGAAGGATTTAGCTTTTCTCCTTTGAAAGTAATCTCTCCGCTATCCAAGCTAATGATTTGCGTAATAGTACGAATAAGTGTGGTTTTCCCTGCACCGTTGGGTCCTAAAAGTCCGAAAATGCTTTGGGCAGGCACATCAAAACTCACATTATCCAGTGCTTTGTGCGTGGCATATTGCTTGCTTAGATTACGAATACTTAAAATCATAGCAGATTTTTTTATAGAACGCAAGATACAGATTTAATGTTGTAAGAGAAATAAAAAATCCTGAAAACTAATTTGCTTTCAGGATAGCTGTTTGGGAGTGCGAAAGGAGGGACTCGAACCCTCACGGATTGCTCCATACGCCCCTCAAACGTACGTGTCTACCAGTTCCACCACTTCCGCTTAAAATTTAGGACTGCAAATTTAGCAAAAAAAAGTTTTTATACAAAAAAAAACACAATTTTTTTCGCTTATCCAATCAACTTTTGGTATCTTTGCGGTTAAAAATAAAAAGTTTTCAAAATGAAAAAAATAGCCATTTTCGCCTTTATCAGTTTTATACTTTGGAATTGCGAGAATAAATCGCAAACAGGCAATAGCACCAATAATACTTCTTCTACTAAAAATGAATCCAAAAATGATATTGACAAAAGCATTGTATATGTAAATTCAGATTCTGTAATTGCTAATTACGAGTTGTACAAAAAATCTATTAAAGAGTTTGAAGTAAAACGTAATCAGTACACAGGTGATATTGAAAACCAAGCAAGTGCGTTTCAGAATAAGGTATTACAAGCCCAACAAAAAGCTCAATCAATGACTATGGGCGAAATAGAAGCCACTAAAAAAAATCTTGCCGCCGAAGAGCAACGTCTGATGCAATATCGCGAAACTTTGCTTCAGAATCTTGCCAGTCAAGAAAAAGAAATGGTTGAAAAAATAAATAAGAATATTGATGATTTTATGAAGCGATATGCTGAAAAAAATGGCTATAAGATGATTTTAGGCTACAAGCAAGGTGTAACAGCTTGGTATGGTGATAGTCGTTTGGATATTACCGCCGAAGTAATAAAAGAACTTAACGAAGAATATAATAAAACACAAAGCGGAAATAAAAGTGAAAGTGAAAAAGAGCCTCAAAAAAATAGCATAAAAAAATAGTAACAGATAAGTGAGAGTAGCTATATTGCACTTTTACTAATTCCTAATAAAAAGGCTTCGCAATTGCGAAGCCTTTATGATTGAAAGTTAAAACTTTATACCTGGGTAGTAAGCTGTTTCTCCGAGCATTTCTTCAATACGTAGCAATTGATTATATTTTGCCATTCTATCCGAACGAGAAGCCGACCCCGTCTTAATTTGCCCTGTATTGAGAGCTACTGCCAAATCAGCGATTGTAGTATCTTCGGTTTCCCCTGAACGATGCGACATTACACTTTTATAGCGATTGCGATGAGCCAAATTCACGGCATTGATAGTTTCTGTAAGCGTACCAATCTGATTAACCTTTACCAAAATTGCATTGGCAACACTTTCATTGATGCCTTTTTGTAAAAACTCAACATTCGTTACAAACAAATCGTCTCCTACAAGTTGAACTTTGTCACCCAACTTTTCTGTAAGTAATTTCCAGCCTTGCCAATCATTTTCAGCCATACCATCTTCTATGGAGCGAATAGGGTATTTTTTTACCCATTCTGCCCAATAGGCTACCATTTCGGCAGAAGTGAGCTTTTCGCCCGTACTTTTCTTGAAAACGTATTTTTTTGTTTTGCTATCATAAAATTCAGAACTTGCCGCGTCCATCGCAATAAAAATATCTTCACCCGGTTTGTACCCTGCCTTTTCAATAGCTTGTAAAACGACTTCTATAGCCTCTTCATTAGATTTAAGGTTAGGGGCAAAACCACCTTCATCTCCTACATTAGTAGAATGATTTTTATCTTTCAATACCTTTTTGAGTGTATGAAACACTTCCGTACCCATACGCAATGCCTCACTGAAAGATTCAGCTTTCACAGGCATAATCATAAATTCTTGAAAATCAATGGAGTTATCGGCGTGGCTACCTCCATTCAGAATATTCATCATTGGCACAGGCAAAGTATTGGCATTCACACCACCAATGTAGCGGAATAGTGGTAGATTCAAAGAGTTTGCCGCTGCTTTGGCAACTGCCAAAGAAACTCCCAAAATTGCATTAGCACCCAGTTTATTTTTGTTGGGTGTGCCGTCCATTTCAAGAAGTATTTTATCAATAAGATTTTGATTAAGCACATTTAAGCCTACTAATTCATCTGCAATCACATCATTTACATTTTCTACGGCTTTCAAAACTCCTTTGCCAAGGTACTTTTTCTTGTCGCCATCACGAAGTTCTACTGCTTCGTGGGTACCCGTAGAAGCCCCCGAAGGAACAGCGGCTCTACCTACGATGCCTTCGTTGGTCATTACATCTACTTCAATGGTGGGGTTGCCCCTTGAATCTAAAATTTGTCTTGCGTGGATTTCTTCTATAAATGCCATAATTTTCTGATTTTGAATAAATGAGCCTGCAAGTTAGGAAAAATGTTGTAAATGCAGAAACAAGAAATAATTGAATTATTTGGCTTTATTGAAGGGGATTGCCAAAATTGTATTGGGAGTGGAAATTTGATTCCAAGCCACAAATGCGGAAATCTTTTTTTATCCTAAACAACTTCTACTACATTAGTTCTTGGCTTGGATTCCAAAAATATTTTTCAAAATCTTGTATTTGGTCATTGATAACTTTGATACCTTCCGCTTCTAAAAGCTCTTGCATTTGGGTGGGTGTAGCAAAAAAATGTTTGCCTGTAAGCATACCTTTTCTATTGACAACCCTATGGGCGGGAATATCTACTTGCGTATGAGAGCAGTTCAGAGCCCAGCCTACCATACGAGCTGAAAGCTTTGTTCCTAAAAATTTAGCAATAGCTCCATAAGTAGTAACTCGTCCTTGGGGAATAAGACGAACTACATCATAAACCTCTTGAAAAAAATTAGCGTTTGATGATTTTGAACGAATTTTAGCCATATTCATAAAAACCGACAACATCACTCGGGGTGATGTTGTCGGTTGTGTAGATTTAGGGTTTTAAGGTTATTTTACCTCTTCAAACTCGGCATCTGTAACATCAGAATCTTTGCCTGTATTAGCAGAGCCATTCGTTTGGGAAGCATTCGGATTGCCTTGATACATTTCCGTAGAGGCTTGTTGCCAAGCGGCATTGAGCTGGGCAAGAGCCGCATCAATGGCATTTACATCTTTATTGGCGTGAGCCTGACGTAAAGCCGATAGGGCGTTTTCAATGGCAGATTTACTATTGGCTGAAATTTTGTCGCCGTATTCTTTGAGCTGTTTTTCTGTTTGGAAAATCATAGAATCGGCGGCGTTGATTTTTTCAATACGCTCTTTTTCAGCCTTATCGGCGGCTTCATTGGCTTTGGCTTCAGCTTTCATTCTTTCAATTTCATCTTTGGAAAGCCCTGAGGAAGCCTCTATGCGGATTTTTTGTTCTTTTCCTGTGGCTTGGTCTTTGGCAGTAACATTCAGGATTCCATTTGCATCAATGTCAAAAATCACTTCTATTTTAGGCACACCACGAGGAGCAGGCATAATGCCATCAAGGTGGAAACGTCCGATAGTGCGGTTATCTTTGGCAAGAGGTCTTTCTCCTTGCAAAACGTGTATCATTACAGAAGACTGGTTATCTTCGGCAGTAGAGAACACCTCCGATTTTTTCACGGGGATAGTGGTATTAGCTTCAATAAGTTTGGTAAATACGCCTCCCAAGGTTTCAATACCCAAAGAAAGTGGCGTTACGTCCAGAAGCAATACATCAGTAATTTCTTTGTTGAGAACAGCCCCTTGAATAGCGGCACCAATAGCTACTGCCTCATCAGGATTTACGTTTTTGGAAGGTTTTTTGCCAAAAAACTTCTCTACTTCCTCCTGAATTTTAGGGATACGAGTAGAACCGCCCACTAAAATCACTTCATCAATATCATTTACGCTGATACCTGCATCTTGGATAGCCTTACGGCAAGGTTCAAGGGTACGGCGAATAAGGTCATCTACAAGTTGTTCAAATTTGGCTCTTGTAAGGGTACGAACCAAATGTTGAGGTACGCCATCAATAGGCATAATATATGGCAAATTGATGTCAGTGCTTTGTGATGAAGATAGTTCAATTTTAGCTTTTTCGGCGGCTTCTTTGAGACGTTGCAAAGCAATAGGGTCTTTGCGTAAATCTATGGCAGGGTGGTCTTTCATAAATTCTTCGGCGAGCCAATCAATGATTTTTTGGTCAAAATCATCGCCTCCTAAATGAACATCACCGTTCGTAGATTTTACCTCAAACACCCCGTCTCCAAGTTCTAGAATAGAAATATCAAAAGTACCCCCGCCAAGGTCAAACACAGCAATAGTGGCTTCTTTACCTTTTTTATCCAAGCCGTATGCCAAAGCGGCGGCGGTAGGTTCGTTGATGATACGTTTTACGTCAAGCCCTGCAATGATACCCGCTTCTTTGGTAGCTTGGCGTTCGGCATCATTGAAATAGGCAGGTACAGTAATTACGGCTTCGGTTACGGTAGTTCCCAAATAATCTTCGGCAGTGGCTTTCATTTTTTGAAGTATCATTGCCGAAATTTCTTGCGGTGTATAGAGGCGGTCGCCTATACGTACACGAGGAGTGTCGTTAGGTCCCTGCTCTATGGTATAAGAAATGTGTTTGAGTTCATTGCCTACCTCCGAAAATTTTTTACCCATAAAACGCTTAATAGACATTACGGTCTTTTTGGGATTGGTTACCGCTTGTCTTTTGGCAGAATCCCCTACCTTTCTTTCGCCATTATCCAAAAAAGCTACAATAGAAGGGGTAGTTCTACGACCTTCGCTATTGGGGATAACCACTACCTCGTTACCCTCCATTACGGCTACACAAGAGTTTGTAGTTCCTAAGTCTATACCAATAATTTTTCCCATTGTTGCAAAGTTTTTAAGTGAATAAACATAACTTGCAAGGATTATATCAATGAATATGCCAATACAATAAGCCTGACAAATTGACATAAAGCGAGATTGACAAAATTTTATTTTAATTTTTTTTGAAAAAATTTCTTTTTCCACTGAAAAAGGCTTTACTTTGCGGGCAAAAAAGTATTAAATTTCAAAATTCTTCAATCTTATGCAAGAAAAGAAAAGCTTAAAACTTGATGAACTTGACCAGCTCATTTTAGAAAAACTGCAAGCTGACGCCAAAATTACCAACGCTCAACTCGCCAAAGAAATAGGACTTTCGCCTGCTCCAACTTTGGAAAGAGTAAAAAAATTAGAAAAATTAGGCGTTATCAAGAGTTATCACGCCGTAGTAGATGCCAATCAGATTGGTTTGGGCGTAACTACATTTGTACAAGTTTCATTAGTGAGTCACAAAAAATCTGTTATTCAGTCTTTTGTGAAAAAAATTGAAAAAATTCCCAACGTGGTAGAATGTCATCATATGACGGGGGCATCTGACTTTTTGCTTAAAATTACTGCCAAAGATATTCCCGCTTATCAAAAACTAATGTTAGAAGTAGTAAGCGAAATAGAAGAAATCAATCATATGCAATCAATGATTGTGCTTTCTACCTTTAAGCATAGCCACGTTTTGCCATTGGAGCAAGCTCTTGAAGACTAATCTTCCCGAATTTCACCATCTTTAATAGGCGAAGCCATCGTCAGTTTCTTGACGGTGGCTATTGTTACTTTGGCATATTGCTTACTTTCGTTGTGTAACCTATCAAAAGATTTTATTGCATAAATGTAGCGTCTATTTTGCTCTAAATTTTTATCCAAGAAATAGTTTTCCCGAAGAATAGCCACGATTTTAGAAGCATCTTCAAAATTTATTTCCATTTCGTTTTGGAAACGAAAAACGACATAATAGTCAGGCTTTTCGTTATCAGGAGCGGCTTGGGGGCTTTGCCAATACAGCAAAACGTTGTTGTGAAATACATTAGCTTTCAGACTATCAGGGGGCAGTGGCGGAATGGAATCTTTCCAAGGCATAGCTGGCACAAGAGCAGGAAAACGAAATACAGAATTTTGCAAGCTATCACAAATTTTAAGCGGATTGCGAAGCAAGTGTTTAAGCGAAAAAAACATACTACCTCTGACATTTTTCAAGGAACGACTCAAGCGAATTTGTCTTAAAATTTCTTGGCTATCATTCCAGTTATCTTTTTCTTCGGAGTTGGCGATTTTGAAAAGGGCGTGTCCGCTGTAAATATGTCTTCCAAAATTATTTTCGTTCCACCACTCGGCAAGTACCTTGAAAGAGGCTTGTGGCGAAGCGATTGTCCAATAGGTTTGAGGGGAAAGATAATCTACCCAGCCCTGCTCTAACCACTTACGGGTATCGGCAAAGACATTGTCGTAAGCGGGCTGTCCCAAATTAGTAGCCGAGCCTCTGCTATCTTTGTTTTTGTTTCGCCAACCTCCTGCGGGGCTTATACCAAATTTCATTTTAGGTTTGATAGCTCTGATGCTATCCGAAACAGCCTGCACGAACAAATCTATGTTATTTCTTCGCCAATCTTCAATATTTCTGAAATCTTTACCAAATTTATCAAAAGTATTATCGTCATTGATTTTTTCCCCTGCAATAGGGTAGGGGTAGAAATAATCGTCAAAATGCAAGCCATCAATATCATATTTTCTGACTATCTCTAAAATTACTTGCAGCAAATACTCTCTTACTTCGGGAATACCCGGATTGAAATAGACCCTATCTCCATAACGAAAGAACCATTCAGGACGCTTACGTGTGATATGTTCGGGGTGAATATGGCTGAAATTTATATTAGCAATGGCTCTGAACGGATTTACCCAAGCGTGAAATTCAAGAAGTCTTTTTCGGCTTTCCTCAATCATAAAAGCCAAAGGGTCGTAGTCGGGGGCAATGCCTTGTTTGCCTTGCAGTACCTCTGACCAAAGCTCAAAACTACTTTCGTACAAGGCATCAGCGGCAGGGCGTACCTGTACTATAATCGCATTGAAATTTAGTTGTTTGCATTTTTCAAGAATATTGATAAATTCTTTTTTCTGTTCTTCTGCCGAAAGTCCTTTGCGAGAAGGGAAATCTATATTTGCCACAGTAGTTACCCACACTGCACGCATTTCGGTGCGTGGATACAAGTTTTTTTGTGCAAAAATTGTAGCACCAAACATCAAAAGAAAAAAAACAAATAAGCTCTTTTTCAACACAAACAATGATTTTTTTCAAAAATAAGCAGAAAAATGTAAAATGCAAATTCTGTCAGTATTACGAGTTAGAGTATGATTTTTAGATAGTTGATAAACAAGGGGTTAGTTTTTGGGAATATTCACCCATTTTTACAAACGCATTTAGAGTGTCTATTAGCCAAGAATGCAGAACTTTCAGAAGAAAGCCACCCCAACAAGGGTAGCTTTTTTCACTTTCATAGTTATTATTCCTCCTCGTTTTGCATAGCACCTTGCAAATAGATAGCTCCTTTTTCTACTATAAGGGCATTTTCAGGAATTTCTTTTAGTAGCTCAATAGCAATCCAACTTGCCTCTCGGTTTTTTATTCTGATAGGCGTTTGATAAAAATGTTTTTGGTTAGTGGTATAGAATATAAAATTTTCCTCACCCTCTTGTACAATAGCTCCTTCGGGAACAGCCCAAAATTCGCTTTCGCCTACTGCAATCCGAGCATTTACGTACATACCGGGTAAAAAGGGCTTATCTTTCTCCTCAAAATGTACGTGTATATTGGCAGTTTTGCTTTGCGTATCAAAGTTTTGTCCTATAAGAAAAACTTTACCTTCAAAAGTTTCATTGCCCAAATTCGGACTTTGGAAATACACTTTTTGTCCTTTATGAATTTTGGTAATGTCTTTTTCAAAAACCTGCAATTCTATATGCAAATGCTCTTTGCTGACAATTTCAAAAAGCACCGTTTCGGCAAGAACGTTTTGTCCTTTGGCAATACTCACACTTTTTACATAGCCACTAATAGGGGCAGTTACAACAAAAGTAGCACTGATGTTTCTTGCCTGCAAAGTAGCAGGATTGATACCTACAAATTCCAACTGCTTTTCAAGGCTTGCCAGACGAATTTTAGCACTTTGCAAATCGGCGGTTGTTTTTTGCAAAATTTTCTTTGTACCTGCTTCGGCTTCCTCTAAACGGCTTTGCCGCTCAAATTCTTGCTCTAAAAAAATCAACTGATTTTTCACATTCAGATACTCTTCTTGCAGAGTGATGAGGCGAAGGTTCTCTAAAATTGTTAGTACCTGTCCTTTTTGCACAAAATCACCAACAAGCAAATCGCATTTTTTTACAAAACCTTCCATTTTAGCAGTAATAATCGCCCTGCTTTCGGGGGGAACATCTATCATTCCGTTTGCTAAAACAAACTCATTGACTTTTCGCTTTTCAAGTTTGCCCAAACTGATGCCCATCGTTTGTATTTGCTTGGGATTGAGTTCTATTAAAGATGTCGTATTTTCTTTGTTTTGCGTTTCCGAATGAATTTCTTTAGATTGGCAGGCACTGATTAGCCAAAGAATGGCAATAAAAATAGTCGTTCTCATTTTTTTGGGGATTTAATCGTCATCTGTATTTTTGGGATTGTCTGCTTTTTTTAGGGGAGAATTTTCTTTCCTAATTTCAGGGTGTCTGATTTCTCCCCCTGATGTTCCCGCTTGTGAGGCTAAAAACATAACCAAAAAGCTAAAAGCAAGCACTGCATAACTCATCAGTTTAGCAAAAGCTTTTTGTTTCCAACTTGCCCATAAACTGATAGATGCCAAAATACCAAGCAAATAAGAAGCCCAAGCAAAAATTTCGGCTTTTTCTTCGTGTTCGTGAATAAGTTGGTGGCTTACATCTGACATTTTTTCTAATACATCTTCGGCTCCCTCGCCCGAAAGAAAGGCAGGAAGCGTACAAATTGCTCCAAAAATAAAAATCAAAAAGGCTGTTCTTTTCGCAATTTCCGACTTTATTACCAATCCGCCCAATAATACCAACAGACCTATTACAGGAGCAATAATTGGTAAATGATTGACTATCAGATGAAAATGTGCTTGATTCATAAAAGT
Source organism: Raineya orbicola (assembly GCF_002843425.1). Taxonomy (GTDB): domain Bacteria; phylum Bacteroidota; class Bacteroidia; order Cytophagales; family Thermonemataceae; genus Raineya; species Raineya orbicola. The sequence continues at coordinate 39,589 of NZ_NKXO01000023.1, read as the reverse complement.
AACAATTTAATGTGATGAAAGACTATTTTAAGATTTCTAATTGTAAAATGGTTTGATTGTAGCTATCCAGAGCATCCCAGTAGCCAAATTGAATTTTCCAAGCCTGTTCTGTGGTTTGCACAAAGGTTGGGTAATCAATCTCACCTACCCGAAACATCTTTTCTGCTTTTTCCAAGATATTTTGAGCTTGTTTGAGAGCAGTTTGCTCATAAAAATTCAAATTTAATAAACTTTGCTCTATTCTTTTCAGTAGTACGTTTCGCTGATTATCTTGCAGTTGTTTCTGATAATCGTATTGTGTTTGAGCCAAATATTCTTTGGTTTTGGCGGCTTCAATGCTTTTTTGATAAGCCCTTGAAAAAATAGGTACTGCCACACCCGCCTGAAATACTTGTGCAATTGGTTTGCCCTCCACCGACATCAAGTAATATCCCACTCTAAAATCGGGCAAACGCTGTGCTTCTGAAATTTTACGTTCTTGGGTAGCGATATTTTTTTGCTCTCGCCAAAGAGCTACAAAAGCATTTTCTTTGCTGAAACTACTTGTATCGGGTAAGGGTAGTTTGAAAACTAACTGCGTATCTATTGAAATCTTTTCTATTTTTCCCAAACGCAAAGCTAACTGATTTTCTAAAATTTCCTTTTCTTGCTCTAATAGAGCTTTATTTTGTATAGCCTCACGCAAAAAGGTTTCAGCACTGACTTTTTCCAAAATATTGCTTTCGCCTGTTTGCCAGCGACTTGTTGCTACTTTCAGAAGTTTTTCGTATATTTTTTCTTTTTCCTGCCAAACGGCTATTTTTTTATGTACAAATAAATGTTGGTAGAAAATAGCTTTGATTTCGTTTGCAATTATTTTTTCTTGCAAAGCATAATCTTTTTGAGCAAAATCTATTCGGCTCTGCCAAAATTCTCTTTGCGTTTTATACAGACGAGGTGAAGCAAAACCTTGTGAAATTTGCACAGAAAAATCGTTTTTTTCTAAAATGTTGATTTGCCCGTATTGCCCTTCCAGAGCCATTTTAGGTAATTGAAACGCCGTTTTTTGGAGATTGGCTTGGTATAATACTTCTGTTTTTTTGCTTTGCAAGAGCAAATTCTGATTTTTTGCTATTTGCAAAGCCTCGTTCAAGGAAATAGGATTTTGAGCTTTTGCTGAAATTCCTAAAAGTATCAAAATCGGAATAAGCGGAACTTTTTGAGAAAATTTCATAGTTTTTTGTTCAAAAAAGTAATACAACACAGGCAAAACAATAAGGGTTAGGAAAGTAGCCGAAATCAATCCGCCAATTACTACTGTGGCAAGGGGTTTTTGTACTTCTGCCCCCGCCGAAGTAGAAAGAGCCATTGGTAAAAAGCCCAAACTTGCCACCGAAGCCGTCATCATTACAGGACGCAACCGAACAAATACGCCTTGTAAAATCCTGCGGTGTAGGTTTTTTACTCCTTCTTTGGCTAATTGATTAAAGTAACCAATCAGCACAATGCCATTTAGTACCGCTACACCAAATAGGGCAATAAAACCCACTCCCGCCGAAATACTAAAAGGCATATCGCGAAGCCACAGAGCAAATACGCCCCCAATTGCCGATAGCGGTATAGCCGTAAAAATAAGTACCGCTTGTTTCAAAGAATGAAAAGTAAAGTATAAAAGCATAAAAATCAGCCCTAAGGCAATCGGAACAGCTATCATCAGGCGTTGTTTGCCTTTTTCAAGGTTTTCAAATTGCCCGCCAAATTCTACGTAATACCCCACAGGCAAACGTACTTGCTTTTTTTCAAAAATACTTTGCATCTCTTTCACTACGCTTTCTACATCACGCCCACGTACATTTACACCAATAACAATACGTCTTTTGGTATTTTCACGAGAAACTTGCACAGGAGCAGGCTCATAATCAATCCAAGCGACTTCTTCCAAACGCACCTGAACACCATTAGCAGAGCGTATGTAAAGGTTTTTGAGATTTTCAAGGCTGTTGCGTTGGGTGGTGTCCAGACGTACTACTAAATCAAAGCGTTTTTCGCCTTCAAACACGATGCCCGATGCCTCGCCTGCAAAAGCCGTTCGAACTGCCTGATTAAGCGTTTGAATATCCAAGCCGTATTGAGCAATTTTGGTGCGATTGTATCTGACAAGCATTTGAGGCAAACCCAAAACTTGCTCTATTTTTATATCTGCTACTCCTCTGATTTTTCCGATTTTTTGAGCAGTTTGTTCAGCTTTTTGCGTAAGAATTTCCAAATTCTCACCATAAATTTTGATAGCAATATCCGATTTTACGCCTGTCATTAGCTCGTTGAAACGCATCTGAATAGGTTGTTGAAATTCAAAATTTACGCCTACAAAATGCTCTTGTAGAGCTTTTTCCATTTTTTCGGCAAGTTCTTCTTTGCTACTGGCAATCTTCCATTCCGATTTATCTTTCAGAATTACCATTAAGTCGTTGGCTTCAATAGGCATAGGGTCGGTGGGTATTTCCGAAGAGCCAATCTTAGAAACGCAGGTTTTTACTTCGGGAAACTGCAAAAGTACCTTTTCCATTTCCGTAGAAATTCGGATAGTTTCTGAAAGCGAAACCCCCGTTTTGAGCCTTACTTCAATAGCAAAATCACCTTCATCAAGTTGTGGGATAAATTCGCCCCCCAAACGCCCAAAGACAAATAATGCTACTGCGAAAAGTCCTAATGTTGCCCCCAAAACCTGTATTTTTCGCCGCAAAGCCCACAAAATGATAGGCTTGTAGATTTGAGCAATGCGAGCCATTAACCTATCAGAAAAAGTAGGTCGGAAATGGATTTTTTTGCTCAACCCCAAAGCCGACATCATCGGCACATAGGTTAGTGATAAGATGAAAGCTCCCAAAATAGCAAAACTTACTGCCTGTGCCATAGGCTTAAACATTTTGCCTTCAATGCCCGAAAGCGACCAAATCGGCAAATACACCATCAGGATAATGATTTCCCCAAAAGCCGCCGACTGCCTGATACGTTTTGCGGCGGTAAAAACTTGCTCGTCCATTTCTCTTTGGGAAAGCTGAAAATTCTTGTATCCTGTGAGCAAATGTGTATGAAGGAAATGCAAAATCGCTTCTACAATAATAACAGCCCCATCTACAATCAAACCGAAATCAATTGCCCCAAGGCTCATCAAGTTGGCAGAAACTCCGAAAATGTTCATCATCGCGAGTGTAAAGAGCAAAGAAAGCGGAATAACACTTGCTACTATCAGCCCTGCTCGCAAGTTTCCCAAAAATAAAATCAAGACAAAAACTACTATCAGTCCTCCCAAGGCTAAATTTTCAGAAACCGTGAGAATGGCTTTATTCACAAGTAGTGTTCTATCTAAAAAAGGCTCAATAATAAGCCCTTCGGGTAGGGTTTTTTGCACCTGTTGTATGCGTTCTTTGACTTTTTCAATTACCTGTGCCGAATTTGCACCTTTGAGCATCATCACAATGCCGCCTACAACTTCGCCCTTGCCGTCTTGTGTCATTGCTCCATAGCGAGTAGCACTGCCCAAACGTACTTTGGCTACATCTCGCACCAGCACAGGCATTCCATTCGGCATAGTTTTAATGGGTGTTTGCTCAATATCTTGAAGGGTTTTGACAAAGCCTTCTGCCCGAATAAAATATGCTTTTCCTTGACGCTCAATGTAACTACCCCCTGTATTTTCGTTATTTCGGTGCAATGCCTCAAATATTTCGCTAATGGTAAGGTCATAGGCTCGGAGCTTTTCGGTTTCAAGGGCTACTTCGTATTGTTTTACTTTACCCCCAAAGCTATTTACCTCTACTACTCCCTCAATACCTGCCAAACGCCTTTTTACAATCCAATCCTGAATGGTGCGTAAATCTTGGGCGTTGTAGTGTTTTTCATAGCCTTTCAGGGGACGAATAACGTATTGATAAATTTCCCCCAAACCCGTAGAAATAGGTGCTAAATAAGGTTGCCCCATTGTAGGAGGAATATCTTTTTCGGCAAGTTTGATTTTTTCAGCGACCAGTTGCCGAGCCAAATAAATGTCAGTTTCATCAGTAAAAACAATTGTAATTACCGAAAGTCCGAAGCGAGAAATAGAGCGAATTTCCTCTACATTTTGCAGATTGGCAAAAGAAATTTCCAGAGGTGCTGTAATAAACTGCTCCACTTCTTGTGCCGAAAACTGCGGAGCAGAGGTAATTACTTGCACTTGGTTATTGGTAATATCAGGAACGGCATCAATAGGAATTTGTGTTGCTGAAAATCCTCCCCAAATCACCAGTGCCACTACAAACACCCCTACAATAATTTTATTGCGGATAGAAAATCCGATAATAGCATCTAACATAGATTTGTTTTTTGGCTAAAAATCAAGATTTAGTAAGTGATGATGAGAACACTTTTTAGATAACCTAAAAAGCATATAGATGAGTTGCCTAAATTAGACGTGTGTATTAAGGAGAGTTTTCGGGGGTTGGAAATTTTCGTCTATGAGTTGAAAATGATAAAAAGTAGGGTAATCAAAGTATTTTTCTTTGAGAGGTGCAGGAGGAGTGTAGGGCTTAATTTCAAGACAAATAGAAGGTAAAACTGCTAAATGCATACACTCGGCGTGTAAATGATGAAAAGGCAAATTCTTATGTTTTTGGTCTTGTTTTTGGTGTTCAGTATGGGTATAATGAAGCCATAAGAATTGCCAAAAGCTCATATTTTCTTGCTTTTGATGTTCTGCAAAATGATGAAACAAAGAACCCACATCTCCCAAATAATGCGTATCATTTTTTGGGAAAAAGGCTGTAAAACCTATCCAAATGCTTAATAGTATGGTAGCAATCTGTTTCACGAAAGCAAAGGTCTTAAAAAACAAGTTTAGAAACAAGATAAATTGTTTGATATTTTTGGTATAAATTCTGTAAGTTTGTCTTGAAATTCAATAGCTATGCAAGATGTAATTCGTCTTTTGCCTGACTCGCTTGCTAATCAGATTGCCGCAGGGGAGGTAGTTCAGCGACCTGCTTCGGTAGTAAAAGAGCTTTTAGAAAACTCCATTGACGCACAAGCTACCCAAATTCAACTGATTATCAAAGATGCAGGCAAAACGCTCATTCAAGTAATTGATGATGGCATTGGAATGTCGGAAACTGATGCTCGTATGAGCTTTGAACGCCACGCTACCTCCAAAATCAAGACGCAAGAAGATTTGTTTAGCATAATGACAATGGGTTTTCGGGGAGAGGCTTTGGCTTCTATTGCGGCTGTGGCACAGGTAGAAATGCGTACCCGCCGAGAAATTGATGATTTAGGAACGCAAATTATTATTGAGGGAAGTGAGCTAAAAACTCAAAGTAAAATTAACTGCCCCAAAGGAACTTCTATTGCAGTAAAAAATCTTTTTTTTAATGTACCTGCTCGCCGAAATTTCTTGAAGTCAAATCCCGTAGAGACCAAACATATCATAGATGAGTTTCAACGTGTCGCTCTTGCCTTTCCCGAGGTTGCTTTCCGAATGTATCATAATGAAGAAGAAATTTACAATCTCTCCAAGGGTAAATTAGCTCAAAGAATTATTGGTATTTTTGGCAAAAACTATCGTGAAGGGCTTATACCTTGTCAGGAAGAGACTCCTCTGCTCAAAGTCAAAGGTTATATTGGCAAGCCCGAACTGGCTAAAAAAACGCGTGGTGAGCAGTTTTTCTTTGTAAATAATCGCTTCATCAAGCACGCTTATTTGCATCACGCTGTGCTTACCTGCTATCAAGACCTTTTGCCCAAAGAGCATATTCCTTTCTATGTGATTTTTTTAGAAATTGAACCACAACATATTGATATAAATGTTCATCCTACAAAAACCGAAATCAAGTTTGATGACGAAAAAGCCATTTATGCTATTTTACAAGCTACGGTACGGAAGGCATTAGGCTCGGTGCAAAACAATTTAGATTTTGAGGAAAAGCCCTTTATCTTTGATTCTGTTTTTAGTAATGAAAAAAAACTCTTTACGGATAGCTCAACACAATTTTCACCCAAAGAGAATTTTAGCAACTTGGGCAAAACTACCTATCGCGAGAAAAGTAATTTACGAAATTGGGAAACTATTTTTGCAGGGCTGAAAAGCCAAGCTATTCAGACCTTTGAGCAAGAAAAAAACGAGATTTTCCCACAGGAAAATGTTTCGGAAACTGCTACACTTGCCAAAGAATATGAAAATCCTGAAACTAAAACTTTTCAGTTGCATCAAAGATATATTGTTACGCAAATAAAGGCAGGTCTGCTGATTATAGACCAACATTTAGCACATCAACGTATTTTATATGATAAGTTTTTAAGCCTTTTGCAAAGTGAAGGTTCAGGACGAGTTTCACAGCAGTTGCTTTTTCCTATCCAAATTTCTCTGAACCCTACCGATTTGGCTCTGGTGCAAGATATTGCGGAGCAAATACGCTATTTAGGCTTCAATTTTGAACTGAACTATGATAGTATGACTTTGTATGGTACTCCCCCAAACCTGCCTCGTGAGCAAGAAAAAGAAATTGTAGAGTCTTTTATTGAGCAAATCAAACATTCGGCGGATATTAGTCTGCTTCCCTCGCAAGAAAAAATTGCCCGCCTGATGGCTCAACGCTCTGCTCTACGTTACGGGACAAAGTTGGATTCTGCTGAAATACAAACACTTTTGGCTCAACTCTTTGCCTCCTCCAATCCTAATTATAGCCCCAATGGCGAACCTACTATGATACTTGTAGATATGATAAAGATTGGAGAATGGTTTGCCAACGGCTTACATTAAGCGAAAGTTAAATTTTGATTAGAAAATTTTACAAGCTACCTTTCGCAGGAAAATTGTATTATTTTTGCAAAAAAATATCATTTTGATAAGTTTCTACTAATCAAAAAATGAAAGTTTTAACCCAAGTAAGCACGATTTTTCACAATTCACAAATGCGTTTGGGGCAAAATGTGTATCGTGTTGCATTGCTTTTATTACTCACTTTATTTTTTCTTTTTGCTTTGGATATGGCTATTGAAAGCCTCAGACATATCATAGGCATTGAGTATTTACGCAAATCTTTAAACGAAATTTATAATCCTTTTATTGGGCTTTTTGTGGGTATTCTGGCAACTGCTTTGGTGCAAAGCAGTACCCTAATAACTTCTTTGTCAGTGGCTTTGGTAGCGGCAGGCACCGTGAGCATTTCTAATGCTATTCCGCTTGTAATGGGAGCTAATATAGGTACTACCATTACGGCTATGTTGGTGGCTTTTGGACACGTAGGGAAACGCAAGGAATTTCGTAAAGCCATTTCGGGGAGCCTTTTACACGTGCTTGCTAATATTTTACCGACATTCATTATTTTCCCATTAGAATATGGCTTTGGCTTTCTTACAAAACTTTCTTTGTTTTTTGCTTCTTGGGTTTCGGGAGAAGGGAAAATTATTTCCTTTGAAGGCTGGCAGTTCAGCAAGTATGTTACCCAACCTATACTCAATCATTTGCCATTGGCAGAGTATGGCTGGATTTTTTTGCTCGTGAGCGTGATAGGTGTTTTTGCCTGTATTCGCTTATTTATCTTGCTTTTCAAAAACTGGCTTGTAAGCGACCTTTTACAAAAAATTCAAAATGTTTTTTGGGTTACTTCGTGGAGAGCCTTTGGTTGGGGAACGCTTATCACTGCGATTATTCATTCCAGCACAGTCGTTACTTGTTTCTTGGTTACGCTTATTGGTTCAAACAAACTTTCTACTCGGCAGGCTTTGCCTTTTATTTTGGGTGCAAATTTAGGAACAACACTCACGGCTCTTACTGCCTCTTTGGGAAAAACAGAAACCGCTATTAGCATTGCCTTTGCCCACTTTTTGTTTAATGTGCTTTCGGTACTAATGATTTTACCTATTCCGTACCTGAAAATGCGTTTTATATTTCTAAGCCGTTATTTGGGAAAATTGATGATGAACTACCGCTTGCTTGCTTTTGCTTTTGTGCTGATATTCTTTTTCCTTTTACCTTTTGTTCTGATTTACTTGCACAAGTGAAGCATTTTTGCTTTTTTTGCTTTTCACCAAAACGCAATGCTTATGAAAAAGTTTTTTCTTTTGATTTCGTTATGGGCAGGAATACAAAATATTTTTGCCCAAGCAATAAAGCCTGTAATTGTTATTCACGGTGGGGCAGGGGTAATCCGTAAAACTGATATGACCCCCGAAAAAGAACGTGAATACGAAGCCAAACTTAAAGAAGCATTGGAAAAAGGCTATGCGGTTTTGGAAAAAGGCGGCACCAGCTTAGATGCCGTAGAAGTTGCTATTCAGGTACTTGAAGAATCTCCGTTATTTAATGCAGGTAGGGGCTGTGTGCTGAATAATCAAGGTATGCCTGAATTAGATGCTTCTATAATGAACGGAAAAACATTAGAGGCAGGAGCCGTAGCAGGTGTAAATAAAGTAAAAAGCCCCATCACATTAGCTCGTACTATAATGAGTAAATCTGAACACGTAATGCTTGTGGGAGCTGGTGCAGAGCTTTTTGCCAAACAACAGGGATTAGAAATGGTCAAACCTTCATACTTCATCACAACCGAACGCTCTGAGCAACTTAAAAAAATCAAAGAAAAAGAGAAAAAAGACACAAAATCTGACCTTGATATTTCTAACCCTGATAGGAAATACGGCACCGTAGGTTGTGTAGCTCTGGACAAATACGGCAATCTTGCCGCAGGTACTTCTACGGGTGGTATGATGAACAAACGTTATGGCAGAGTAGGCGATTCGCCTATCATTGGAGCAGGCACATACGCAGATAACAACGGTTGTGCTGTTTCTGCCACAGGACACGGCGAGTATTTCATTCGCTCGGCGGTAGCTTTTCGTACCAATGCCCTTATGCAAATGAAAGGTCTTTCGCTTGCCCAAGCCGCCCAAGAAGCTATCAATTTTATGGGAAATTTAGGTGGTACAGGTGGTATTATTGCTTTGGATAAAAACGGAAATATCGCGATGCCTTTCAATACCGAAGGAATGTATCGTGGCTATATTGATGCCAATAAAAATATGCTTATTCGTATGTATCGGGATTAGAAGTTTAGTGGAGAGGGGTAAAATATACTCAAGTAGCCTACTCGGTAGCAGAACATAGTCTAAATCGCCACAATTTTCATTGGCTTTGGCATAATTGGGATTAAAGCAGTGCCGAAAAAATAACAGCTTTATCTTTGAAAAGCTATCAAAGTTTTTCTTACATTTATGCCAAAACCTTTTATATGCTTTCTCAAAAATTTGCAGGTATTGAAATTATTTTAGCTTCGGCTTCGCCACGCCGTAGGCAGTTGTTAGCAGGGTTGGATATTGAGTTTGAAGTAAAAACTAAAGAAGTTTCAGAAGATTTTTCCGATGAGATGCCTGCTAACCAAGTACCTTTGTATTTAGCACAGAAAAAAGCAGAATCCTTTGAAGCCGAACTGCAAAAAAATCAGCTTATCATAGCCGCCGATACCATTGTAAGCATAGAGGGCAAGATTTTGAATAAACCCAACTCCCTACAAGAGGCAAGAACTATGCTTGAAATGCTATCGGGAAAAATGCACAAAGTAATTACGGGGGTCTGTTTGCTTAGTAGGCAAAAAAAGGAGCTTTTCGCAGATATTACCCAAGTATATTTTCGCTCTTTGAGCAATGCGGAAATAGATTATTATGTAGAACATTACAAGCCTTTTGATAAAGCAGGTAGCTATGGTGCCCAGGAGTGGCTTGGAATGATAGCCATAGAACGCATAGAAGGTTCTTATTTCAATGTGATGGGCTTGCCTGTTCATTTACTTTACGAAAAACTCAAGAATTTCTAAATTTTCACCTTCTATTATCTTCGTTGGCAAGCATACTCAAATAGCTTTCATAGCGGAAAAGTGCAATTTCCCCACTTTCAACGGCTTCAATTACCTTGCAGTGGGGTTCGTGTGTATGCAAACAGCGAGAGCCAAATTTACACTCACCCAAATACTTTCTCATTTCGGGGAAATAGTGTGAAAGTTCGTCTGTCTCAATTTCTACAAGCCCCAATTCTTTGATACCGGGCGTATCAATGATAAAAGTATTTTCGCTAAGCTCAAACATTTCGGCAAAAGTAGTGGTGTGCTTTCCTTTTTGAGAAAAATCTGAAATTTCACCTGTTTTAAGATTTAGCGAAGGATTGATAGCATTGATAAGACTGGATTTGCCTACCCCCGAATGCCCTGAAAGTAAGGAAACCTTGCCCTGCAAAATTTTTTCAAAGTCAAGGATACCTTCTTGGGTAAGCACAGAGGTTTGTAGGCAGGTATATCCAATATCGGTATAGATTTGCATAATTTCTGCCTGATAGCGTAGAGCCTCTTGGTCTAAAAGGTCGCTTTTGTTGAAAACCACTACCGCAGGAATCCTGAAAGTTTCGGCAGAAACTAAAAATCTATCAATAAAGCCAAAAGATGTACGAGGGGCTACAAGGGTAGCAATAATGATGGCTTGGTCAATATTGGTAGCAATGAGGTGTGCGTGGGCAGTTTTGTGTACCGACTTACGAATGATGTAATTTTCGCGAGGCAATATGTCTGTAATTACGCCTGTTTTTTGGTCTTTTTCCCATTCCCATTCTACTTTATCACCTACGGCAATAGGGTTGGTAACCTTCAAATCTTGCAATTTGAATTTGCCACGCAAACGGCAAGAAATAATATTTTTATCGTTTGTTCTTACTTCGTACCAAGCCCCTGTGGAGCGAATAACAATGCCTTGCATAGATTAGGTGTTTTCACAACTTGTTTTATCAAAAGCCACTTTGTATAATGTGTTCAAATTTTCAAGCTGTTCCAAGAATAAATCTATATCCAGAACTCTCACCTCATAACCATATTGAGACCTGATATAAGCTGAATGGCGACAAGTATCAATATGAGCTTTGGGAGAAATCAGAATACTATAAGTTTTTGAGTTTTTCTCTAAAAAACTTTCCAGATGTCTCTGTACCGAGTAACTTTCGCGAATGTGTTGTGTTACACCCTTCAAGAGAGTTACTTCCAAAAGAAAAATTCTATCATTTTCATAACATTCTATATCAGGTAAGTTTGCAGGGGCAAAGCAGGTGGGTAATCCTTCGTCATCACTGATATAATTGGGCTTAATGTTTAGATGAGGTATTTTCTTTATTACAGATAGGGTCGTTAGGAACTCCAAACGTAAAGAAGCTTCAATGAAGCGTAAAATTTCATTTTTAGAATTTTTGCCATAGGCGAGCAAAAGCATTTCATTTTTAATAGTTTCCCAAGAAAAGTAATTGAGCCATTTTTCTAAATCTTTTTTTTGAGTAACTTCTTTTTGCCTGTAAGAAGTAAATTGCTCAAGAAGTGTGTGGTCTATTGTACCAATATACTCAAAAAAATCTTTCTCTGAATGAAAATTTTTTGTTTGAGCATATTCTTTCAAAATATAAGCAATAGCTTTTTCTTCTTTGGTATTGATATCTATGAATCTACCCCCTCCACGCAAGCTAATAAGCCCTGTCAAACGCATTTTACGTATAAATTCATCTGTATAATCTACCAAAATGGATTTTTCATCTCTTTTGATTCTATCAAGAAGCCTATCACAAATTTCTAAAATTATTTCATTGCTTGGGGTATAACCATAATTATTCCTCAATTCTTTGATTTTCAGATATAAATCAGAAGCATTATCATTTTGCCAACAAAGTAGTAGAGGAATTTCTTGGCGAGTAATGCCTGCTTGGGTTTGTTCTTTATCGTTTTTGAGTAGTAAGATAGTCTGCAATAGCAAAATAAGAGGCTTATTGGTATTTAATACTTTTCGGAAAGGATTATTTCTTTGGTATTTGGCAAAAGCATTTGCAAAGACCAAAATTTCATTACTTGGGTTTTCGGTATCTAAAAGCATTTTTCCAGTTTGGGAAAAAATAATTTTTTCGTTGAGAGCGTAATATACAAATCCTAATTCTTTGGCAAGTTTGAACCAAGTATCAAATCTTGAAGCCCAACCTTTGCTAAATCCTGCCTCTTTATGCTTTTGGGGGTTATCGGCAAAGACTTTTTCTACTTCGCTTAATGTTAAATCTTCGTTATTTTTCCATTTTTTCTTTATTTCAGAGCTGACTCGTGTAGGTTGATATAAACCTTTTTGAATTAGTTTTTTAGAAATTTTTTCAACGATTTCATCTGTTAGAACCTCTTGTTCGTATTCGGCTAAAATCTTGAGAAAATCTTTCAGCCGTTCAGGGTTACGAATAGTAGTTGTAAAGAGCAAGGGTTTATAATTGGAACGTTGTTTTTTCATAAGTAATTACAAACTAAAACTTCTTCAAACTTTTTGTGAGAATTGTCGTGGTAGCTGATATAATTGCTTTTAATAGGAATGATAGTAAAGTTTTCTGCCCATTTTTTGAAAACTTCATTTGTTTTACCCTTGTAAGAGATTACATTAGAAACGGCAAAACGCAAACCTTTCTGATGAAGTTCGTTCAGTGTTTTGATAAGTTCTTTTTCTTGGATTTGTGTCCATAGTTTGTTGTATTCGCTGAATGTAATAAGATATGGAGGGTCTAAATAAATAAAATCTCGGGAAGTCAGGTAAAGTTCTTTGAGAAAATTTCTGTAATCCTGATTGAACCACTCTATTTTTTTGTTTTTTACTACTTCAAAATAGTTTTGCAAAGCCTGATAAACGTTTTTGTTGAAATCTACATTACCTACGGGTACATTAAAATCTCCTTTGGCATTAAAGCGTAACATTCTATTGAAGCCATAAATAAGGAGTAGATAAAGTTTAAGCATATCGCTTTTTTCGCTTTGGTTGAAATCTGCTTTTAACTTTTCAAAAGGGGTTTTATTAAAATGTGCATAATACGTTTTTTTATATTGTAATTTTAGCTCTTTTGGGACAATATCTTTCTTGAAAGAGCAAGAAAACCCATATTTTTTTATCCAAAATTCAATTTCTTGGAAAAATACCTCTGGGTGATGGGCTTTCTTGCAAAGAAATTGATGAATTTGAATAAGATAGCTATCTATATCGTTCAAATAATAACTTTCAGCCTTTATATTCAAAAATACTGAACCGCCTCCTACAAATGGCTCAACGAATTTGTTTATTTCCGAAGGAAAGTATTTTTTTATTTCTTTCAAGAGTTTGTATTTATCCCCTACATAAAACAAAGGAGAACGTACAAAACTATCATTTTTCCACTCGGGAAATAAACAAAAACTCTCGGTGGTCGTTAAATTCTGTTTTGCCTGCATTGAAAAATTTATAGGGTTTTTCAAAAACTTGTGTTTCTCCTTTTTGGCTTAAAATTTCGTAAATCTCTTCTAATTTGATTTTATTTGCAGATGAACTGCTTTTAGATTTGTAGGTATTGTTGTACGATACTACAATATAGCGAGCTTTTAGGTTTTGTATTAGGTCAGCAAAAACCATTTTTGCTTTGGTTGTGCAGTATAAGCTATTATTTTCTGGTTTAGGTTTGAGAGCTATTCCAAAAAGTTTAGGTTTTTTCCATTCAACTAAATTTTCATATACGTGATAAAAGCGATTATATTGCCGAGAGTTGTAGGGGGGGTCTATGTAGGCAATATCCGCTTGAACTTTATGCACTAAATCATTAGCATTTTCTTTGTAAATTTCCACATTGGGGTGTGGGCATTGCTCTATGAGTTTGAGTTGTAGCTGTGGTTGTTGAATATTTTTTTTGATATATGCATCAAAATGCCCTACGGTGTTGGCGATTTTATCTATATTGTAAATGAGCGTAGCCAATAGTATGTAAAACTCTTTTGTATTAAGCTCGTTACGGCGTTTTTCTAAATCCTCACGAATATAACCAATAATTTTGGCATTTGGGTAGTCAAAAAATTTATTGCCAAAGTTTTCTGAAAAATAATTTTCAGGAAGTAGCAATGGGTTAAGCTGGTTATAGAAATTTAATATACTTGCAATTTTAGTAAAATCCCAATCGGCTTTTTCAAAAAATGCCTTGTAAATAACAAAATTAGAGTGTAAAAGGTCATTGATGATAATTTTGGGATAAATTAGGGTAGCTTTTTTGCTTAAAATACCTGTTCCTGCGAATACATCAAAAAAACTTTGGCAGTTTTGTGTATGTTTCTGGATATGTTCAAATATCCAATCCGAAAGTTTGAATTTGTTGCCAATATATCTTCGGCTTTCCAGAGATATTCCTTTGTAAGAGTGATTTTGAAATAAATCTAATGTAAATTTATACAAATTAGCTATTTTTTCCATACTCCAAAATTTTATCAATAAACTCATAAGGTTTATAGCTGTTCAGGGCGGCTTGGTGAAAGATACAAGTAGCGGGTGTCATACCGGGCAAAGAATTAACTTCAATAATAATGGTTTCTACTCTGCTATTGGCATACACACGTACAAAGGCATCAATACGACAATAACCTTCTACGTTTAGAATTTCAGCAGTTTTTTGCAGAGTTTTTCTGACTTCTGCTGAAATGCGTTCTTGTTCGGCAGGATTTTTAGAAAAACGAGCAGGCGTGATATTTTGTCCTTCACCCGCTAAAAATTTTTCTTCCAAAGTAAGTACATCACCTGTGGCAAGTGTTTCGGAAGGCTCAAAAACTTCATAACGCCTTGAACCATCAGGCAAACGATGTGTAAGCATTCCACCTGTAATTTCTAAAAAATGTTCGGCTTCCCCTTTGGTGATAAGCTCTTCAATCAGGAAATAATCTCTTGGCGGAAACTCTTCACCTGCTTTGAGTTGTAAAGTTTCAGCTTGCAAAGGCAAAATAGTTTCCTGATGACGAAAAGTTTGCTCAATATAGGCTTGTAGTTGCTCTCGGTTGCGGATTTTTTTCACTGCCGAACTACAACCATCATCAGCAGGCTTGCAAATGAATGGATACGAAAATTGAGTTTCAATCGTTTGAATAGCTTTTTCAGGGCTTGCAAAATAATCTTTCTTGTAGAGTAAAGCGTGCCGAGCTACTGAAATGCCATTTTTAGCTAAAATTTCGTTGGTTTCGTACTTGTTGATAGTAATTTGTGAGCTTTTTACTCCTGAACCATTGTAAGGTAAGCCAATTTTTTCAAGCTCTTGCTGTAATGCTCCATCTTCGCCCGGTCTGCCGTGCAGAGCAATAAACGCCACATCTGCCAAATTTTTCAAGTCGGCATAAGTAATTTTCTGAGGTTCAAAGATAGGGTTTTGGGCATATTTTTGTGTAATAGCCTTGCCCTCCTGTCTGATTTGTAGTAGAATTTCTTGTTTTTGGGCTTTGTTTTCTCGTACTTGTTTGGCAATATCATCGGCGTTGTCTTTAAGCATAATATTGATAGGAAGCAGATATAGTTCGTGTTTTTCGGGATTGCCCGTTAGAAATACAGGAATAGGCTCATATTTCCCCGAAGAGGCTAATTTTTCGTAAATATTTCTGCCACTTTCTACCGAAATATGCCTTTCTGATGAATAGCCCCCCATAATTACGGCTACGCGTGTTTTGGGTAGGGTTTGGGTTTGTTGCCTCTGAATGGCTTGGTCTAAATGTTCTAAAAGTTTTTTTACGAAATAGTTATTTTTAGGTGTTTTAGCTCTTGCCGCTAAGGAAGTACGAATAATATAAGTCAGGAACTGCGAGGGGTTCAAGCCAATTTCGGCGGCTTGGTGAAAAAAGAAAGAGGAGGGCAACATTCCCGAAGTTGTGTTGGGGTCGTTGAGGTAGATTTCGCCCAAGGCATTGATAAATCCATCAATGCGTGCATATACGCTTGCGTGAATAGTTTTGAAAAGTCTGCAACACTCTTTTCGGATAGCTTCAATCTGTTCAGTGGGCAACTCAATAGGGGTAACTTTTCTGCTGATACCGGGCAAATACTTGGCTCGGTAGTCAAAAATATCGCTTCTTTTGATGATTTCCGTAGGTGGTAAAGCCAAAGGCTCGCCATTTTCATCTTCTATGACAATACAAGAAAATTCTTTTCCAATGATGAAACGTTCAATCAAAATACTTTCCTCGCTACTGGTGGAAGTCATCAGGGCTTTGTAGTGGTTTTCTGTAAGAATTTCATCAAGTTTTTGCCAAAGCGTTTCGGGGTGATAGAAAATTCCGAAATTGTTTAACTCTTGCCGAGAACCATCAAGATTTTGAGCAATCAGGCGTAATTCCAAAGGGAAACCAATGCCTTCACGAATATCAGTGAGGCGGGTAATAAAAGCCCATTTTTGCTCACGAGAAAAGTTTTTCCACTTTCGCCCTGAAATTTCCTCTATAAAAAAGGCTTTGCAAATAAGTTCGTGAAAAGCGTGATTATCTTTTTCATTTAGAATAGAAATGCCAATAGATGAACCTTGATTAGGGGCTTTGATAACCATCGGTAAGCCAATTTTGGCAACAAGCCATTCTAAAATATCGCCTTTGTAAAAATTTTGCAAATACTCTTTTTTGCTTAAAGTGAGATATTTAGGGCGTTTGAAGCCATATTGAGCGAGCAAATCAGCTTGTACGGCTTTGTTTGTGCCAATTGCCGAAGGTAAAATACCGCAACCTGTGTAAGGAATATCGTACCATTCCAAAAGCCCCTGAATAGCACCGTCTTCACCTTGCAAGCCGTGCAAAGCTAAAAAAGCTACATCAAAATATTGCTTGAACTCCGAAGGTTCAATTTTTTTGCCAATGGTGTAACTTAAATCTTGCTTGGGCAAAGATTCAATATAAATCTGAAACTCTTTGGGTTGAAAATTTGCAGGAGGGTAAAAATCGCGAATAGTACCCTTGTAAATGTATTGCCATTCAAGCAAAATAAAATTACCTAAACTATCTACAAAAATAGGTACAGGCTCAAAAAGCTCTTTATTGAGGTTATCATAAACGGTTCTGCCACCTGCGAAGGCTATTTCACGCTCACGCGACTGCCCACCAAAAAAAATACCAATACGTAACATTTTGGGTTGAAAGATTTAGAAAGATACAAAATTAGCGAGTTTAGAGGAAAGAAAAAATATTACAATGAAATTATAGGTGTCTTTTCGTATGGTCTTTGCGTTCGTTTTTCCATTTTTTGATGCCTTCATACACACGCAAAGCACGCAAAAAGCTGTAAGCTATCATTACCCAACCCAGAATTTCAGCGGTACGAGGCTTTTCCATTAGCTTTTCGGCATACATAATAACAAAAACTCCACCAAAAAGGTAAATAATTACCATTGTAGAGCCAAAAATCAAATTTACTTTTTCGTGAGGACGCATAAGCATAAACTCTTTTGCAAGTATAAGCAAATTTCTTGTTTTCTTGCCCACTCCATTAAGCCCAAGTTAAAAAAAGTTTATTTTTTGAATTTAGTAGAAATTCAAAAATTTGAAAATGAACTACTTAAATTTAAATTTCTTTAATTTAGAAAAATTTTTCAAAATTTTATACTTACTTTTGCTTTTGGTTTTGTATAAAAACAAAAAAATTGTATGAAAAAACTTTTACTTTTCTGCTTGATTGTATGTTCTTTGCCAACATACGCTCAGCCGCCTGCGGGTTATTATAGCACTGCCACAGGTACAGGTTATACCCTGAAAACACAACTTTACAACATCATCAAAAATCACACAGTAATTCCTTATAGCTCTTTGTACGCCTGCTACGAAGGAACTTACAATGGCAACGCCACTGATAAAAAAGCCAACGGCAAGGTTTGGGATATGTATTCTGATATTCCCAACGGAACACCTCCTTACGAGTTCAATTGGTCGCAGAAGTGTGGCACTTACAACGCCGAAGGACAATGCTTCAACCGAGAGCACTCATTCCCGCAATCTTGGTTCAATTCGCAATCGCCAATGCAATCGGATTTATTCCACGTTTATCCCACTGATGGATACGTAAATAACAAGAGAAGCAATTATCCTTTCGGTACGGTTTCAGCCCCTACCTGGACAAGCCTCAATGGCAGTAAATTAGGGAATTGTTCTTTTCCCGGTTACACAGGCATAGTGTTTGAACCTCGTGATGAATACAAGGGCGATTTTGCAAGAAGCTATTTCTATATGGCAACACGTTACGAAAATGTAATTGCTTCTTGGCAAAACAATAGCAACGCCGATAATGTTCTCAATGGCACTTCTACACAAGTTTTTGATACTTGGCATCTGAATTTGCTGTATCAGTGGCATATTCAAGACCCTGTGAGTGCCAAAGAAATTGCCCGCAATAATGCAGTTTATACCATTCAAGGCAATAGAAACCCCTTTATTGACCACCCCGAATGGGTAGCAGTCATTTGGGGATTTGCTCCTCCAACGCCGCAAGTAAGTTTTTCTGCTCCTACTTCTACCGTGCAAGAACCTAATTCAGGCACTATTACTCATACGGTTAATGTAGTCGTAAATACGACGGCTAATAATCCTTTCAGTGTAAATGTTTCTGTGAGTGGTACGGGTACTACTGCTTCTACGCCTGCGGATTTTACTTTGCTTACTACTTCACTTACTTTCACGGGTTCAGAAACGATTAAGCCTGTTCAAATCTCTATTCAAAGTGATGGTACTACTGAACCTGACGAAACCATACGTTTGGTGCTTTCATCACCTACCAATGGTGTAGGTTTGGGAACTTCTACTCACGATATAACGCTCCGAGATGCTTCGGCTTCCTCTAATGTTACTGAAACTTTTGACCCTTGCAATAACCTGAACACTTGGACACAATTTAGCGTCACGGGGGCTCAAGTTTGGCAATGCACGACTTTCGGGCGTAATAGCTCCAGCGGTGTGCAAATGAATGGTTATTCAGGTTCGCCCGTAGTGAATGAAGATTGGCTCATTTCTCCTCCCTTGAACTTGAGTGTAACTTCTAAAATGTCTTATTGGTCAAGAACGAAATTTAATGGCAACTCACTTCAACTCAAAATATCCTCCAACTACACAGGAACAGGCAATCCGAATTCAGCTACGTGGGTCAATGTACCTGGGGCAACTTTCCCTGCTATCAATTCTGATGTATGGACAGAAACGGCAAATGTAGATTTATCGGCTTATGCAGGCAGTAATCGTTATGTAGCTTTTGTTTATACTTCAACGGCTTCGGCGGCGGCTCGTTGGACATTAGACGACATCTCTTTTACTTCGGTTTCTGCTCCACCTGTTACACCTCCTACGCTTAATGTTTCAGGAACTCTCTCGCCTTTCGGAAATATAAATTTTGGTAGTATCTCGCCAACACAAAATTTTTCAGTTTCAGGAAGTAATTTGCAGGGCGATGTAACCGTGGAAGCTCCTACTTATTTTCAAGTTTCCAAAGATGGTTCTAACTTTGCCAATAGCATAGTTTTTACCGCAGGAACAGATTTTACCTTGCCCACTATGACCTCTAAAACCGTCTATGTGCGTTTTGCTCCGAATTCAGGCATTGATGGCGATAAAGACGGCAGTATTTCCATTACTACGCCACAGGCATCAGCTCCTTTGGGAATTTATGTGGAAGGCACTGAAACTGGTAATGGTTTTGCTCTCATAGAATTTGCAGGAATTACTACGGAGGCTATCAAGGGGCAGAATACTTTTATTAAAATGAAAATTCAGCCTGCTACCAGAAGGCTCACGCACGTAAATTTGAAGGCTCGTTTGGTGGGTAACACGAGTTTGAACGATTTTACACAAACGCCTACTTTTGCTCCTGATACGAGTTTCCGCATCAATATTCCTGCGGAAGCCACAGAAACAGCCTTTTTCCTGCAACCCACTGCCGAAAATATCACTGACAAAGGCGTAGAATTTACAATTACAAGCGTAGGCGGTGGATTAGGCATTGGTTCGCAAATGGTGCATAGAGTAAATTTTGCACAAGTTTCGGCTATTACGAATTATGATGTAGAAAACACAGTGCTTTATCCTGTGCCCGCTCAAAGTGAAATATTTGTTCGTACGTCTTTGCAAAATTATGATTTGAGCATTACAGATGTTACTGGTAGAATGGTGAAAAAATTAGAAAATTCACCGCATATTGTGGTTTTGAGCGATTTGGCAAATGGTGTGTATTATGTAAATTTAAGAAATACACAAGGTTCTATTACTAAAAAGATAGTTGTGAATAGATGATTCGGTGCAAGCAGTGGGTAAAAATTACGACTCACTGCTTTTTTTCTTAACAATACCTTAACAGGCTTTCAATGAAAAATTTTTACCTTTGCAGCGTTTTTGTTTGAACAATAAAACTGTATTTTATGAAACAAAATTTCTACACAAAAATATTCTACCTACTGCTTTTGTTTTGGGTTGTAGGAGAGCGTGCGATGGGGCAGATTTTTACTGAAGAATTTAACTATGGTGCTAGTAATGGGGCATTAACTACGGTTGGCTCTGCCAATTGGACAGAGCAAACAGCTGGTTCTCCAAATGTACAATACGATGCATCAGGTAGTTTAAGTTTTGGAAGTTACCCTACAAATGCTGGTAAAGCAACATTTAGCAACACAGGACAAGATATTTACAGGCAATTTACAGATGTTACTTCTGGCACTCTTTATGCAGGGTTTATTATGAAAATTACGGCGGTAAATACAACCGGTGATTATTTTGCACATTTTTCTAACAATGGCACTTTTTTTCATGCTCGTCTTTTTGCTAGAACCAAAACAGGCGGCTATGAACTCGGATTAGCCAAAGGAGGATCAGGGGGAACTACAGCTGTGTATAATGCAAGTAGTACTACGCTTACATTAGGGACAAACTACTTTGTGGTTCTCAAATACGATTTTGGAACTAACGCCACAGATGTTGCTGATGATGTTGCTTCTGTGTTCGTTTTTTCAAGTTCCGTACCACTTACAGAGCCGGGTACTCCCGAAGTTACAGCCACCGCTGGTACAGGAACTTTAACAGAGTTAAGAAGATTTGCCATTAGACAAGGTACTGCCGCCAATGCTCCCTCTGGGGAAGTTGATTACATTCGTGTAGGCACTACTTGGGCAGATGTAACCTCAGCGGCTGCCACACCCACCCTTACTGTTTCACCTGCTTCTTTATCGGGTTTTACTACTACCGTAGGTTCAGCATCTAGCTCACAAACTTACACTTTGAGCGGCTCGAGTCTAACGCCTGCATCGGGTAATATTACGGTTACAGCACCTGCCAATTTTGAAGTTTCTACGGATAATTCAACCTTTTCAGCAAGTTTGAATGTGGCTTACAATAGCGGCACCCTATCCGCTACTACTATTTATGTACGCATAGCGGCTTCTGCCCCTGCAGGACCTGTGAGCGGAAACGTAGCCAATGCAGGTGGAGGAGCTACTACCCAAAATGTGGCTGTAAGTGGCACGGTAAATCCTCTTACGCCCGCTCTAACGGTAACACCTGCTTCTCTTTCAGGTTTTTCTACAAGCTCAGGAACACCTTCTGGCTCACAAACTTACACTTTGAGCGGCTCGAGTCTAACGCCTGCATCAGGTAATATTACGGTTACAGCACCTGCCAATTTTGAAGTTTCTACGGATAATTCAACCTTTTCAGCAAGTTTGAATGTGGCTTACAATAGCGGCACCCTATCTGCTACTACTATTTATGTGCGTATAGCGGCTTCTGCCCCTGTGGGACCTGTGAGCGGAAATGTAGCCAATGCAGGCGGAGGAGCAACGACTCAAAATGTAGCAGTAAGCGGCACGGTTTCAGCACCTTTTACTCCTGTATATGAGCCTTTTGCAGGAACTGGTAACTTGAATGGGCAAAATGGTTGGAATGTTCATAATGGTACTCCTAATCAGGTGCAACGTATAGCGGGCAATTTGAATTATTCGGGTTTAGAAACTGCCACAGGGAATAAAATTCAAATGCTTTCCACCCAAAGTGAGGATTTGAACAAAGGTTTTACGTCTCTTACAAGTGGTGTAGTGTACTCATCATTTGTAATGCGTGTGAGTGATGTTTCCAAATTCCAGACGAATACCAACATAGGTACATACTTTTTACACTTTGCAGAAGAGGCAGGCACAACCTTTACAACCTTCAATTTTGTTGCCCGTGTACACATCCGTCAGGGTTCGGCGGCTAATACCTATCAGTTAGGTGTTTTGAGTAAAGGAGGAGGTACACCCACAGCAGCTAACATTTACGGCTCTTCACCCCAAGATTTAGCCATCAATACCAATTATTTTGTAGTAATAAAATACGACTTTGCTACGCAGAATTCATCTATATTCATAAACCCTGTACCGGGTTCTCCTGAGCCTACTCCAACTTTTATCTCCACCTTTGGAACATCTACCCCCACAGATATAGAAAGTATTTGCATTCGTAATTCAAACACTTCGGGAGTTGGAACAGGTGATATTGAAATAGATGAGCTTCGTGTAGGTATTACTTGGGCTCAGGTAACTCCTCCTAATACCAGCCCTGTTATCAATGTAAATCCTGCTTCTTTGAACCCATTTTCTACCAATACTAATACAGCTTCTGCGGTGCAGGATTACATTGTTTCGGCAAGCAATCTTACTTCAAACTTAGTAATTACTGCTCCTGCGGGTTTTGAAATTAAAAGAAGCACTGATGCCACTTATGCAAGTTCTGTAACGTTGGTGCCTACGAGTGGTAATGTTCCAAATACTACTATCAATGTACGTTTAGCGGCAAGCAATACAAACGCTAAAATCTTGATAGCCAACATTACCAATACATCAGGAACACTTACCGAAAACGTTGCAGTCAGAGGGGTTGTAAATGCCACACTTGCCAATTTCCCTGATACGCCCAAAGACCAACTTGCTACCCCTCAAACTTATACTTTCTCGGCAGTAGGACTTTCAGAAAACTTAGTAGTTACAAACAATGATAATCAAAACTATTCGCTTTCAAAAGACGGAACGAATTTTGTTTCAACACTCACTTTCACCCCTGCCGAAGTGAATAATAACAATGTAACCATTTCTGTTCGTTTTGAGCCTAAATCAGATGTAAATGGCTTAAAACCTGTTAATTTGCAACATTCCGCTAATGCACTTACGGCTATTGTAAGCACCGAAGGCAAACAGCTTGCTCCGCTTTCTATTGCCGATGAACTTGCGGCTCAAACGATTGTTTTTCCTAATCCTGCTAGTAAGTTTATACAAGTTCAAACGAGTGGAGCATATCAAATAACCTTGCAAGATGTTACAGGTAGAAAAGTTGGCGAGTTCATTAGTAATGAAACTATCAATGTAGAAAAATTGCCTAATGGCTTATATTTCTTGCAATTCAGCAATGAAAATGTAAGATTTGTAAAACGCTTAATCATTCAAAAATAATGAATTCTCTCAATTCCCCCTTTCAATGTGGGAGGGGGGCAAAGAGTAAAAAAACTCATTTCGTATGAAAAAAATTTATCTATTTCTCACGCTATTTATTGCAAACATTGCACTATCGCAAACTCTTGAGCCTATTGGAACGGCTCGCCTGAAAGCGAATGGCACTACCGTAACCGTTACAGGCATTGTAACCAACGATGCTTTGTTTGATAATCGCAACCGAACCCGATGCTTTCAAGATGCCACAGGAGGATTAAATATTTTTGCACAAGGCACTCCCTCGGCACCAGCTTTGCAGGCTCTTAAACCCGGTGATAGTATCGTTATTACGGGTGTTTTAGCAGAGTTCAATAACCTAAAACAACTTGTTGAGCCGCTCAATATTCAGGTGATAGCAAGTAATAAGCCCGTACCTGCTCCAATTGTGGTAAGTTTTGCAGATTTGCAGAACCCCGCTGTGGCAGAACCTTTGGAAAGTATGTTGGTGAAAATAGAAGATATGCTTATTGATACAGGCGATAGAATTTTTGGTAGCGGTTCTGCAGGTAGAAGTTACGATATTGATGAACCGAATAACAGAGTAGCAGGAAATTGTTTTCCTGTTTCAGCAGATTGTAACGCAGGACCTGTAATGCGTATCAACCCTGGCAATAGCTTGGTGGGTGTGGAAGTTCCTCGTGGTTTGGTAAGTATTACAGGAAATTTAGGACAATTTGCCTCCGCTTACCAAATTGTAGTGCGAGGCATCAAAGATTTTGAAGTAGGTTTAGCTTTGGAAAAAGTTGAGCAAACAAACATTCAAACTACTTCTTTTGAACTCAAATTTTCAACCAATCAAAGTGCCAAATCGCGAGTGCGTTGGGGAAATATTTTCCTTGTGGGTGTAAATACTTCTGACCCTACTAACTATATTGCCGATTATGACACTACTTTTGTAGGAGAAATTGTAGATAACAATTTCAAACTTGACCACATAGCACGCCTTACGGGTCTGAATGTTGCTACCCCTTACTTTGTGGAAATATTTTGTGAAAATGCTAATGGTAAAAAAGTAACCTTTACCGATGTTTATACTACTGCTTCGGAATCCACAGGAGAAATAAAAGTATTTTTCAATAAGCCTGTTGATGCTTCACTTTCTCGTAATGGTGCAGTAGCTACGGTAGTGAATAATATTGATGAAATTTTTGCAAGCTACATTGATAGAGCCACCACCTCTGTTGATGTGTGTATTTACAATGCCAATATTGCGGGTTCTGCTAAAATTGCTACTGCTCTGCAAAATGCAAGAGCAAGAGGGGTACAGGTGCGTTATATTTTTGGTGGGGAATTAGCTAATTTAGCCCACCCACTACTTAATAATATCCCTCGTATGAGAGATAGAAACGCAAGCGGTCCTGCGGCTTTACAACGCACAGGTACAGGTAATCATAATAAATTTATTGTAATAGACCCCAACAGCCGCTTAAACTCTTATGTAATTACAGGTTCGGGGAATTTTACCAATAACGGACTTTTTGATGACCCAAATAATTTCTTAATCATTCAAGACCAAGCCCTGGCTCGGGCTTACAGAGCAGAATTTGACGAAATGTGGGGCGAAGGTCCTGTAAATCCGAATAGTACGCAGGCTTCGCCAAGCCATTCTGATTTTGATAGACAGGCTCGTTCTCGCTTTGGTGGGCAGAAAATCAAAAATACACCTTCTAAGTTTATTATTGGAGATAGATTGGTAGAACTATATTTTTCACCTACCGATGGTCCTACCAATGCTATTCGGAATGCCATTTATAGCACGGATAACGATTTGCGTTTCGGATTGCTTATTCTTACAGCCGACGAATTGCGAGTACCCATTGATTCTATGCAAAATGTAGGTTGGGACGTAAAAGGCTTGATTGAAGATGAAAATGCCGTAGCCGATAATGTAGTTTCGGGAAGTGATTTTATTTGGCTTCGTGATAGAGGAGTGAATGTGCAGACTTACCCAAGTGGAGTTACACGTCAATTTCATCACAAGTACGCTGTAATTGATGCAGTACGCACCACCTCCGACCCAATGGTGGTTACAGGTTCTTTCAATTGGACAAGTTCCGCTGAAAATAATAACGACGAAAACCTGCTCATCATTCACGATGCCAAAATTGCTAATATGTTCCGACAAGAATTCGGAGAGCGTTGGTTTGAGGCTACCAATTTCCGTGATGCTTATTTGCTTGCTCTTGATGAACCCAACGATATTAGTGGAGCAGTAGTTTATCCAAACCCTTCGCAGGGCAAATTTACCATTCGCTTGAGTGATAATCTCTATACTTCCGCACAGATGCGTATTGTAGATTTGCAAGGGAAAATAGTAGATGAGCAAACGCTTACTATCAACGGTAGAAACTTGCAAGTAAATACTCGTTTATCAAAAGGAATGTATATTTTGCAACTTAATTTTGAAGGAAAAACTTTCACAAGAAAATTAGTTATCACTGAATAAAACCTAAAACCTGTGAGTTTTATGACAAACTTACAGGTTTTCAAAAATAAAAAATTGATTTTCAAAATTTTAAGGCTTATGAGAAAAAATATTTTGCTGATTTTACCTTTTTTGGGATTACTTTTTGCTTGTAAGAAGTATGAATTTGTAGAACCTGTAAGTTTGCGAGAAACTATCCAAAAACTTTGGATAATGCAAAAGGTAGAGGTTACGGAAAATGGCTTGCCCGCTGATGATGTAGCTAAATATAATGGTTTTACCATTAAGTTTGAAGCTGAAAAGTACTACGTTAGTAATGGTTATGAAGCGTTTCCATTACCCGAAGGACGTTGGGGTTTTGATGATGCCGCTTTTTCTATCATTGATTTTGATGGACAAGTAAAGGCTACCGTAACAAAATTAGATGCAAGTAGCTTACATTTTACTTTTACCCGCAAAGGTAGAACCATCAATGGCAGAATACCTGATAGAACTTTTAAGTTTGAACTTGTTGCATTCAGGTAATACCAAGTACCTTCCAAGAAATAAATGACGGGTTTTGCAAAAAAAATCAAAATTTTTTTTGGTAGTTTTCAAAAAAATCGCTTATATTGCACTAATAATTTGTTCAAGTAAAACCTTAAAACTGGTAATTTTATGAAAAGCACGAAAATTCTACTCTTTGTAGCTCTTTTGGGAATAGTTTTCTCTGCAGGAAAATGTAAGAAGAAAGATAAGGGGACCTCTACTCCTAGCCTAAAAGGAAATTGGAAAATCGTTTCTGTTACCAACTCTGCGGGTGCTACTCCTGCGAGCCTTGCCGATATGGTAAATGGTACAGCTATGTTTGGTGATAGTAACTATGAGTTCAAAAATAACACAGGAGCAAATGCTGAAACGGGTACTTATGTATATGACGCTAGTGCTAATACCTTAACAGCTACACCATCAGGAACTTCTAAATTCACCAACAGCAATGCTCCTTATACTTTTGAAACCTCGCTTGCATCTCCCAACTTGGAGTTGCGTGTGAATATAGCCGCAGCAGGCAAACCTGCAAATATCATTACCGTGAAACTCCAAAAACAAGAATAATTTATTTCAATGAATGTAAGTGAGAAGGCAGAACCTAAGTTCTGCCTTTTTGTCTATTGGATAGCTTGTAAAAGGCAAGGACACCTATGAAAAAACGGCATCTACTTATTGTATTATTTCTATGGCTTCTTTTTGATTATTCTACTGCTCAATTTGGTAAATTAGGCTCTCAAACTATTAGCATTCCAAGTATCGTACTTAATCAGTATGCAGTTTTACAAACCAATGCATCCGTAGGAAATACACAAATTACGGTTACCAACGTAGCTGACCTCAACAACCCTCAGCCTTTGGAAAGAGGAGATTTGCTTCTTATTATTCAAATGCAAGGAGCAAGCATTGACAATTCAAATTCTATCAACTACGGCAATATTACTGCCTACAACGGAGCAGGTAATTACGAATTTGTATATGTTACGCAAGTGGTAGGCAATGTAATAAGTCTTTCTTGTCCTTTAAGATATAATTACACTACTGCGGGTAGAACACAAGTTGTTAGAGTACCTCAATATCAGAACCTTACAATTTCAGCGGGAAGTACCGTTACTGCTCCTGCTTGGAATGGTACAAGAGGAGGAATTGTGGCTATTTATGCTCAAAATCTGCAACATAACGGCATAATCAATGTTTCGGCTTTGGGGTTCAGAGGAGGTGCGTTAGAGAATAGCACCGCAAACAATCAAACGATTTATTTTTCCCCCAATGCCACTGCGGGGGCAGAAAAAGGAGAGAGTATAGCTGGTTATCAGACTGAATATACTGCCTTGGGAGGACGATTTGGCAGAGGAGCACCTGCCAATGGTGGGGGCGGCGGTAATGGAAACAACGGAGGAGGGGGCGGTGGTGCCAATGGTGGAGTTCCTGCTAATTGGTTCCGTGGAGCGGGGGTAATGTGTAGTGCTTGTACGGGCAGTGCCGCTTGGAGTTTAGACCCCGATTATATTGCTAATGGCAATGCACTTACCAACTCGTCAGGCGGAGGGAGAGGCGGTTATACAACTTCTACCTCTAATCAGAATGCTTTAACACTGGCACCGGGCAGTGCCGCTTGGGCAAGTGATAACCGCCGACCTCACGGAGGATTGGGAGGAAGACCACTTACTATTAACCCCGAAAACCGAGTATTCTTGGGAGGCGGTGGCGGTGCAGGCGACCAAAATAACAATGCAGGCGGTAGAGGTGGCAATGGCGGTGGAATAATTTTTATTATTGCCAACCAAATTACAGGAAACGGACAAATCCTCGCTAATGGTGAAAATGGTGCAAACACTACGGCTACTCACGCTGATGGTGCAGGTGGCGGTGGCGGCGGCGGAACGGTAGTTATTAAAGCTACCAACGTGAGTAACCTTACTATTCAAGCAAGGGGAGGAAATGGAGGCAATCAACTGATTACAACCAACCAAGCCCAAGGACCCGGTGGGGGGGGCGGAGGCGGTGTAATAGCTGTTTTAGCTACTTCTGACCTTTCAGTGAAAAATGTTTCGGGAGGGGTGAATGGTACAACTACCTCTGCCGCATTGACCGAATTTCCTGCCAATGGTGCAACATCAGGCAATACAGGTAGTCTTTTTTCAGCTACACCTGTTTTCATTCTTGCTTGCAACTTACCTCCCTCGCTTCAAAATGATAATTTTACCACAGCAGAAGATATGCCTTTGAGCGGCTCTGTTGTAGGAAATGATAGCGATCTAGAAAGTCTTACCCTTACTTATCAGGCAGGCACTTTTTCCACTTCGCAAGGAGGGACGATTGTAATAAATACAAATGGAACTTTTACTTACACTCCCCCCTTAAACTTTAATGGTACAGACACTTACACCTACACAGCTTGCGATAATGGACAACCCACTAACCAGTGTGCTACGGCAGTAATCACCATTCAAGTTTTACCTGTTAATGATGCCCCTATTGCTCAAAATGATAGTTTTACGACAAATGAAGATAGCATTTTAAGTGGCAATGTTAGTTTGAATGATAACGACGGCGACCCCGAAACTACACAGACCTTGACCTACACATTAGTAAGCGGAGGTACGGCAACAGCAAATGGTACATTGGTTTTGAATACCAATGGTACATTCACTTACACACCAAATTTGAATTTCAATGGTGTGGTAAGTTTTACTTATCAGGTTTGTGATAATGGTAGCCCTGTGCTTTGTGCAACGGCAACGGCAACGATAACAATAAATCCTGTGAATGATACTCCTACGGCGGTAAATGATAGCTTTACAACAAACGAGGACAATGTTTTAAGTGGTGATGTCAGTTTGAATGATAACGACGGCGACCCTGAAACTACACAGACCTTGACCTACACATTAGTAAGTGGAGGCACGGCATCGGCAAATGGTACGTTGGTATTGAATGCCGATGGTACATTCACTTACACACCAAATTTGAATTTCAATGGCGTGGTAAGTTTTACTTATCAGGTTTGTGATAATGGTAGTCCTGTGCTTTGTACAACAGCAACGGCAACGATTACAATAAATCCCGTGAATGATGCTCCTGTGGCGGTAAATGATAGTTTTACAACCCCCGCTAATACTTTATTAAGCGGGAATGTTGCCCTGAACGATAGCGATGAGGATAATACTTCTGCAGAATTAACTTTCTCTCTTGTTAATCCTTCTTCGGCGGGGGCTAACGGAACGCTTGTTTTTAATCCAAATGGTTCATTTACTTATCAGCCTAATCCTAATTTTACAGGAATAGTTACTTTTGTGTATCAGGTTTGTGATACTCATAATGCTTGCTCGCAGGCTTTGGTAACTATCAATGTACAAAGTCAGCCTCCTGTGGCGAGTGCTGATAGTTTTATGATGGACGAGGACAATTCTTTACAGGGAAATATTCTTACCAATGATTCAGACCCTGATAGTCCCCTTAACGAACTTTCTTGCAGTCTTTTAAGTGGTGGTACGGCTGTACAAAATGGTAAGCTCACTTTGCTTCCCAACGGAAATTTTACATACATTCCTAATGCAAATTTCAATGGTGTAGTACAATTTACTTACAAGGTTTGTGATTTACAAAACAATTGCTCACAAGCTAACGTAAGCATTACGATTCGTCCTATCAATGACGCTCCTGTGGCTCAAAACGATGAATTTACGACTACTCAAAGCCAACCTTTTTCAGGAACTTTGGTAAGCAATGACTCTGATATTGACGGCGACCAGTTGACCTATCAGTCAGGTACTTTTACTACTGCCTCACAAGGAACTATTAAAATAGAACCCAATGGAACTTTCACATATACGCCTGCTTATGCTTTTGCAGGCACAGATTGCTTTGAATATACTCTTTGCGATATGCAAAATGCTTGTAGTAAAGCAAATGTTTGTATCGTAGTAAATGGTAGCGATAGAATTTTTATTCCTGAAGCATTTTCTCCGAATGGAGATGGTTTGTATGATAGTTTCAAAATTGAAGGTATTGAGGGAAAAAAGGTGAGTGTTAAAATTTACAACCGATGGGGAAATTTAGTGTATCAGAATGAAAATTACCGCAACGATTGGAACGGTACTGCTAACATAGGTCTGCACGCAGGCGAAAACCTACCCGATGGAACTTATTTTTACGTCATTGACTTCAACGATGGTTCAAAATCAGTAAGCAACTATTTGGTTATCAAGCGATAAAGTTTTGAATTATCAGAACTTCTCCTTTGAAAATTCTTACAGGAATTTTTTAGAAAAAAGGCTGAAAAAGAAAAATCCCCTTACTAAAAAATAAAGAACAAAAGCAGAGTTTTGACAAATTTTTTTACTTTTGCCAATGTAACCATTCTGTTTATGAACGAAGTTATTAGCCATTTACTCACTACCGAGTCGCTCATTGCGATTATCTCCCTTACGCTTATGGAAGTAGTGCTTGGGATTGATAATATCATTTTTATTTCTGTGATTGCTAATAAGTTAGAAAAATCTCAACGCAAAAAAACTACTAACATTGGCTTAATCATTGCGATTCTCCCTCGTGTTCTTTTACTTTTTTTACTTTCATTTATAATCGGACTAACCAAGCCTCTTTTTCATTGGCAACTCCCCGTCATTGATTACGACTTTCACCCCAGTGGCAGAGATTTAATTCTTTTAGCAGGAGGACTTTTCCTGATTTACAAGGCTACTGCCGAAATTCACCACAAGTTGCAAGGACACGAAGAGGTTATCAAAGCAGATGGCAAAGGGACTTCTCCTGTTGGGGTAATTGTGCAAATAGCTCTTTTGAATATCGTCTTTTCTTTTGATTCTATTCTGACAGCTATCGGTATGGTTGATGCCTCTAAACCTGAAAATTTGTGGATAATGATTATTGCTGTGGTACTTTCAATGATGGTAATGATATTTTTTGCCAATCCTGTCAATGATTTTGTAAGCCGAAACCCCACTGTAAAAATGCTTGCTTTGGCGTTTTTGGTGATGATTGGAACGGTACTAATTATGGAGGGATTAGAAAAAGAAGTTTCAAAAGGCTATGTTTATTTTGCTATGTTTTTCGCTTTATTTGTAGAAATGCTTAATATGCGAATGGTCAGAAAAGCTCAAGCTGTTCGCTTACGTATGCGATACGTGAAAGATATTGAAGATGATAGTGCCGCCGAAGCAAGACTAATAGATACAGAAATGACACGCAAGCACCTTCAAGTAAAACACCTCAAAGGGAAACCCAAACAAGAATGAATAAATTTTGGCTTTTTGTATTTTTTACTTTTCCTTTGGGTATAAAAGCCCAATTCACTCGCAAAGATAGTCTTTTGGGATATTTATACCCCGCAAGAGCTTGTTATGATGTAAAATATTATGATTTGCAATTACGAATAAATCCCGAGAAAAAGTTTATTTCAGGGCAAAATACAATTATTTACACGCTCACCCAAGATGCCCAAGAAATACAAATAGATTTAGCCCCTGAACTACAAATCAAAAAAATTTTATGGGGTAAAAAATCTGTGCCTTTCAAAAGAGAAGAAAGAGCTGTTCGGGTGCGTTTCTCCAAAAGGCAAAGAAAAGGTAGTACAGAAAAAGTTACAATTATCTATGAAGGAACGCCACAAGAAGCTAAAAAAGCCCCTTGGGACGGCGGTTTTGTGTGGCAAAAAGATAAGCAGAGCAATCCTTGGATTGGCGTAGCTTGTCAGAATGTAGGGGCAAGTGTTTGGTTTCCAAACAAAGACCACTGGTCGGATAAACCTGATAGTGTAAAACTCACTTATGAAGTTCCGTCGGGATTGGTAGCGGTAGCAAATGGAAATTTAATCAAAACCGAAACCCTTTCAGATGGCTACGCAAGGTATGTATGGAAAGTAAGCTACCCAATAAATAATTACAACATCACGCTGAATGTTGCCAAATATTCTCATTTCACAGACACTTACACTGCTCAAGATGGCTCAAAACTTGCACTGGATTATTACGTTTTACCCGAAAATGTAGAAAAAGCCCAAAAGCAGTTTGAGCAGGTAAAACCGATGCTTGCCTGTTATGAGAAACTTTTTGATAAATATCCTTTCTGGAATGACGGCTTTGCCCTTGTAGAAACGCCTTATTTAGGAATGGAGCATCAAGGGGCGATTGCTTATGGAAACAAATACTTACAAGGGTATTTAGGGGGCGACCTTACCAGCACGGGTATAGGCAAACTTTTTGATTTCATCATTATTCACGAAACAGGACACGAATACTGGGGTAATAGCGTTTCTGCTGATGAACGTGCCGAAATGTGGATACACGAAGCCTTTTGCACCTACACCGAGGCTCTTTACGTTGAATGTATGTGGGGCAAAGCCAAAGCCTTTGAATACGCTAACGGCTGGAAAAAAATTATTCAAAATGATGTGCCTATTGTACCTCCTCGCCACGTAAATCAGGAAGGCAGTAGCGATATGTATTTCAAAGGGGCTTTAATGATACACACTTTGCGTAATATCATCAACAGCGATGATAAATGGTTTGCTTATTTGAAAGAGTTTTATCAAACTTTCAAAGGGAAAAACACAAATACAGATGAAGTCGTTGCTTTTTGGAACAAAAAAACAGGTTTAGAATTGCGACCTTTTTTTACACAATACCTTAAATTTTTGCAGATACCCACTTTTGAGTATAAAATAGAGGGCGGAAAATTTCAATATCGTTTCAAAGCTGATGTAAAGGATTTTCGTATGCCTATTGTAGTAAAATTTGGTTCTACAGAAATGATACTCAACGCCTCAACGGAGTGGGAAACCATTATTTTTGATGCCCGAGGCGGAAATAATTCGCTCCTTAACGAACCTTTTTCCGTTAGAACGGATTTATTCTTTGTGAATGTAGAAAGAAAATAGGTTGTGGTAAAGATTGTATGATATTTTAGTAAAAGACAAAGAGGGCGTATTTTTGTAATATGTCTAAAGTATTAACAAAAGTAAACTGCCCTCATTGTCAAGGTGCAAAGGTAGTGAAAAATGGTCGTAAAAAAGATGGAACACAAAATTTTTTGTGTAAATCTTGTGGTAAGCAGTTTCAACAGGCTTATCGGTACAAAGGAGCAGACCCTAAAATTAAACATCTGATAGTGAGTATGTTGCTAAGAAATAGCGGCATACGAGATATTGCTATGGTCTTACAAGTCAGTCGTGTTTGTGTGTTAAATCAGCTACTTAAACAGTCTGAAAAGTGTGTGATAACTCCCAAGCAAAAGCACTACAAAAGTGTTCAAATTGACGAATTTTGGTCTTATGTTCAGCATAAGAAAAAGCACAAGCGATGGCTTTTCTATGCCTATGCTCCTGAAACGAATGAAGTCTTAGGCTATGTGATAGGCAATCGCAGTGCTAAAACAATTAAAAAACTACTTCAAATGCTTAAAGATATTGAAATTGAGCAGTATTGTACCGACAATTGGGCTGCTTTTGCAGAGGTATTAGCAGGGCAAAACCATCAAGTTGGCAAACATCTGACGCGGCATATTGAGGGAGTGAATAATGCTTTACGAGCCAGAAATAGACGTTTGGTACGAAAAACTACTTGCTTTTCTAAAAAAGACAAGTATCACGAAGCAGCTATCAAAATTATGTTTCAACAATGGAATTATGACTATCATACATTCTAAACCACAACCAGAAAATAAATCTTTACGAAGCTATGAAATTACGTTTTTTTCTTGCTTTTCTTGGTCTATTTGCAAACATACAGCTTTTTGCACAAGGGAATTGTGCTACTTGGCAAGTGGAAGCCTCACCCAAAGAAGCCAAAATTGGTGATGTAGTTACGATTAGTTTTTTTGTAACTCCCAAACCTGACTGGTACGTCTATTCCTCTGATTTTGAGGAAGGCGGTCCGCAAGTAACGAAATTCAAATTTGAGCCAAACTCCTCGTATGCTTTGGTAGGAAATTTAGAAGCAATCAATTCAGAGAAAAAATACGACAACGTTTTTGAAATGGAAGTTCGTTTTTTCAAAA
Source organism: Raineya orbicola (assembly GCF_002843425.1). GTDB lineage: Bacteria > Bacteroidota > Bacteroidia > Cytophagales > Thermonemataceae > Raineya > Raineya orbicola. Next base: position 5,324 of record NZ_NKXO01000023.1, on the reverse strand, counting down.
AGAAAGGCGAATTTCGGCAAAAAGTCAAAATTCTCAAAAAAGACTTCAAACTCGCAGGCACTATTGAATATCAAACTTGCTCCGACAAAACAGGTCAGTGCATTCCTTGCGAATATGATTTCAATTTCAGTAATCTGACCATTAAAGCCGAAAACACACCTGAAAAAAAAAATGACAAAGACACCCAAGTTCAAAACAACAAGATAAATCAAGAAAACCTTTCAAAAAATCAACCGCTTACCGATAGCACAGAAAAAAATATTGTTCAAACCTCAAGTACTGAAAATCAGGCGAGCAAGAGCAACCTAAAAACAGAAAACACTACTTCAACCTATAAAAAAACACAAAAACAAGACACAGGAAGTATATGGTTATTTGCTCTGGGGGCATTTTTGGCAGGTTTTTTGGCTTTGCTCACGCCTTGCGTGTATCCGATGATACCAATGACGGTATCAATCTTTATGAAAGGAGATAAACCTATCAATCTGCAAGCCGACTTTGCCGAGCAACAAGCCCAAATGAAAGCAAACCGCCGAAAAGGAATTATCAAAGCCTTGATTTATGGATTTTCTATCATTATCATTTATGGGATATTGGGGCTTCTTACGTCATTAGCTTTCGGAATTGAGTTTAATAACGATTTCAGCACGCATTGGATACCGAATCTGATATTTTTTGCAATTTTTATCATTTTCGGAATGTCTTTTCTTGGAATGTTTGAAATTATACTTCCCAGCAGTTTTGTAAATAAAATTGACCGCAAAGCTGATGGCGGTGGGTATGGAGCGGTATTTTTTATGGCTTTTACGCTGGTTTTGGTGTCTTTTTCTTGTACTGCTCCTATTGCGGGAAGCATTATTTTACTTTCTGTGCAAGGCGAAGTGATAAAGCCTTTGGTGGGAATGGTAGCGTATTCGCTTGCTTTTGCAATTCCTTTTACTTTTTTTGCACTATTTCCTACGGCAATGAAAAGTTTGCCTAAATCGGGGGGCTGGCTGAATACGGTGAAAGTATTTTTAGGTTTTTTGGAACTTGCTTTGGCATTTAAGTTTTTAAGTACTGCCGATTTGGCTCATCATTGGGGTATCTTGAACCGAGATGTATTTTTAGCGATTTGGATAGCTATTTTTGGGGCATTAGCTTTGTATTTGTTTGGCTTTATTCAGTTGCCTCACGATAGCAAAATAGAACGGCTTTCTGTGCCACGCACTTTGGTAGCGATTTTAGCTTCTGCTTTTACGATTTATATGCTACCCGGTTTGTGGGGGGCAAATTTGAAACTTTTGAGCGGTATTATTCCCCCTGAAACTACTCAAGATTTTAGTTTAGATACGCAAATTGAAAAGATTTCTTACAATACAGATGCTTCTGCGACTGATGATTTCCCAAAATCAGTGAAGTATGGCGATTTTTTGCATCTACCTTATGGCTTGAAAGGTTTTTTTGACTATAAAGAAGGTATGGCTTATGCTAAAAAAGTGAATAAACCTGTTTTTTTAGACTTTACAGGACACGGCTGTGCTAATTGCCGTAAAATGGAAGAATATGTATGGGTAAAGCCTGAAATTCTTTCTATGCTCAAAAACGACTATGTGATTATTTCTCTTTATACTGATGATAAAACGGAACTACCTGAAAGTGAGTGGATAATTTCCAAAGTTGATGGCAAAGTAAAAAAAACGATTGGAAAAATCAACTTGCATTTTGAAGCAGAGCGTTTTGATAATATTGCTCAGCCTTATTATTGTCTTTTGGATACGGAAGGTAATTTGCTTGTTAACCCACCCAAAGGCTATGAACCTGACGTGAAAGAATTTGAAAAGTATTTGAAAACTGGTTTAGAGGTATTTAAGAGCAAGAAAAAAGCCTCTTTGTAAATTTAGACTTGCTATAAATTAGCCTTTTTGGGAGATTTTTGGAAACTAAAACACTTGCAAACTTGTATTATTGCAAAAGAAAAACATAAACTTCGTAAAAACCTAAGCTGTATGAAAGATGTAATGCGTTTGAAATCTTCTTTGAAGGAAGATATAGAAAAAGCCCTCAATGCCCAAATTGCAATGGAAGCCTTTAATTCGGCTCACTATTTGGCAATGGGTTCTTGGTGCGATAGAAACGGCTACGATAATAGTGCAGAATATTTCTACAAGCAAGCTGAAGAGGAGCGTGAGCATATGCTCAAAATATTTCGTTATGTAGCCGATATGGGTGGCACAGCTATTTCGCCTGATGTAAAAAACGTTCCCAATGATTTTGATTCTTTCAGAAGTGTTTTTGAAAAAGCATTGGAATCGGAGGTGGAAACAAGCCTTGCTATCAATCGTTTGATTGATATATGCCGTAAAAATCACGATTATATGACAGAGAAGTTTTTGCATTGGTTCTTGCAAGAGCAAATTGAAGAAGAGTTCAAGGCTCGCCGTGCATTAGAACTCTTTGACGTAATCGGTGAAGAGGGCGTTGGTAGATTTATGATTGATGAAGAGGTTACCAAAATTAAGTATGAGGGCTAAAATACAAAAGGGCAAAGTTTAACTTGCCCTTTTTAATTTGTTTTTTCTAATAAAGCCATAAAAAAGCCGTCAAATCCATACTCAGAAGGGAAAAGATGTTTGCTTTCAAGAAGCCGAAAATTTTTGTTTTGCAGTAGAAAATTATTCACCTGATTTTCATTTTCCGAAGGTAAGATACTGCACGTAGCATACACCAAAAAGCCTCCTTTTTTGAGCATTTGTGAGTATTGCTGTAAAATCTGACTTTGTTTTTCTCGTACTTCTATCAAAAACTTTTCTGATAGTTTCCATTTGGCATCGGGATTGCGACGAAGCACCCCTAAACCACTGCAAGGCACATCTAAAAGTAGTTTATCTGCTGAATTGGCTAATCTTTTGATGGTTTTGGAACTTTCAATGAGACGAGTTTCGATTATATCTATTCCATTTCTTTTGGCTCGTTTTTTGAGTTCGGCAAGTTTCCACGATTCTGTATCCATTGCGATAATTCTGCCCTTGTTATGCATCATACTTGCCAAATGCAAGGTTTTCCCACCCGCACCTGCACAAGCATCTACAACACGTTCGCCTGCTTTCACTCGCAAAAAACGCCCAATTTCTTGCGAACCTACATCTTGCACTTCAAAATACCCTTCTTTGAATAAAGGATTTTGAAAGATATTTTGTCTTGTAGCTAAAATAAGAGCATCGGGGCTATGTGGCGTAAGTTTTGTTTCAATTTTTTGCTCTTGCAAAAGCTTTTGAAGCTCTTGAACAGAGATTTTGAGCGTATTAGCTCGCAAAACTACTTCGGCAGGCTTATTAAGGGCTTCTAACTCTCTTTCCCAAGCACCTTTTCCAAGTTCTTGCTCTCCGAGCTTATCTAGCCAATCAGGAATGGAATGCTGAATGGCTCTTTCACGAATATTTGAGGCTTTTTGCTCAATTTCTTTCAAAAACAGATTTTGCCACTCTTGCCAAGGAGGAAGGCTTTTATGTTGTAAAAGTAAATGCACCCCTAAAACTCGCCAAAAAACTCTATTTTCATAGTTAGAGCCATTTTCGTAATAAGTCTCATTTGCCAAAAATAAAAGTTTCCGCCACCAGCGTACAATTTCGTAGGTGCTTTCAGCGATAAATGCCCTATCTCTTGCTCCCCATTTTGAGTTGCTTTTGAGCAATTTCTCTAAAACTTTATCGGCGTATTGTTTTTGGTTGAAAATGGCTTCTAGTGCTCTAATGATTGCCTCACATAAATTACGATGAAGTTTCATATCAGGAAAAGGTTGGGGCGGGCTTCGCCAAAGGCGAAGCCCGCCCCACAAAAATATCAAAGAAAAACCATTATTTTTTCTTTGTAGGTGGATATTTTTTCAAATGTTCTTCTGCCGTAGGTTGGATATACTTGGGCGGATTATTGTTGCGACGAGCAACGATAAGACTTGCCCCATCGGTTTTCCAATGATAGCCATAGCGAAAATCAATTTTTTTCACTTTACTACTATCTTTGAAAGCATCGCGTAGGTCAGGTTGATGAGTATAGCTACCGAAATCGGCAACAGGACGCGAGTATTTGCCATAAAGTTGTATATCCCAATTGCCTGCGGCTACAAAATCGCGATAAGGTACACCTGTATCATCTTGGAAAATAACGCTTGTATCTTCCAAAAGAATTTTCTTAACTATCTGAAAATTAGGGTTGAAAAGAACATAAGAGGCTGATTTCAAATAGCCCACTTTATTGGGGAAACTGCGAATGAATTTATCAAATTGAGGCTTTTTCACAAGAGCAAAATCACTCACATCACCCCAAAAATAGTAAATTTTTTGAGTATTTTTGCGATTTTTATTTTTGACCTCAAAAAACAATCCAAAATAAGTAGTATCTGCTTTGGAAGTGTAAATATCCTTGAAAATAGGTTTAGCATCTTTGTCTATACCTACCCGTTGGATATTTACAATTTCGTTGCCTGTACGAGCCAAAAATACACACATTAGCGGAGCAACTCCATTAGCACGGCGGTACAAATCCGAACCCATATAGCTGGTAATGAAGTAATTACGAGCAAAAATATCTTCCAAAGCATTGCGGACATCAGCAAAATAGGCATTGGTGAATTTATCATCTTTGGCGTATAAGTCTTTTTCCAAGAGCCCGGGCATTTCCAAGCCAAACATTATGAAATTATCGGCATTAGGAAAAAGATTATAGGCATTGAGAATGTCAGGACCGCTGAACGGATAAAATACCGTAACGCCTTCTTTGTTCATATCGGCAAGTTCTTTATCTCGCCAAGGGCGAATTTTGCTCAAATATTTGCTTTCTAAATTTTCCCAACCTTTGTTGAACGCTTCCTGATGTTTTTTGAAAATATCACTATTGATAATTTTTCCATACTTTGTAGTGTCTTGGGGTACAAGAGCCGCCAGAATTTCGGCTTGGCTGGTAGCAAGTCTATCTATTTGAACAGGTTTTTCTTCTATTTTCTGAACTTTGCTACTATCGGCTTTCTGTTTTGTTTCCTTATCTTTTTCTTTACAAGAAAAAACAAAGAGAGTAGTTGTACAAATGGCAAGCAAACCTAAATACCGCATATCTTTTTCTGATTTTTGAAAAACTTTGCGAAAGTAAAGTTTTTTTGAATATCTTATGCTCAAAAGCCCAAAAAAATCTTTTATTTTTGCAAAATTACACTTGTTAAATAACGTGAGTTAAGCGGCAATATCTTGAAAAAGTTCAAAATTTGTAAGTAGATTTTTTTCTTGAAAATCTCTAATAGTGGGCTTTTTATCTAGGAATTTGTAGGCAATAATTCCAGACCACAAATTGAC
>NZ_NKXO01000022.1 GCF_002843425.1 Raineya orbicola | reverse complement strand
AGAGGTAATTGACTCATATGATTAAATATTTAAAAAGTACAACTCAAAGTTAATCATTTTTTCAATTACCCTAAGTTTTTTTATTTAAATCCCTTGAAAACAATAAGTTAGACTTATAATTCACGTTAATTTGCATAATTTTGGGATTTTTGAGCAAGTAAGAAAAGGTTTTTACAAGAAAAATCCAAAGTTTTGAGGCTAAAACTTTATTTTTATCCCCTAAAAATTAAAAAAATGCTTTTATTGGAAAATTGTAAAGTGATTGAACTGGCTTCGGTACTCGCAGGACCCAGCGTGGGGCAATTTTTGGCAGAATTAGGAGCTGAAGTTATCAAGGTAGAAAACCCTGCCACGCAAGGAGATGTTACTCGTTCTTGGCAAATAAAAGGTGAGCAAGTGCAAAATGGTATTTCGGCGTATTTTGCTTCGGTGAATTGGGGCAAAACCAGCGTATTTTGGAATTTACAAAACCCCTCTGACTTTAATCAGTTATACGATTTGGTAAAACAAGCAGATATTGTAATTGCAAGCTATAAGCCCGGCGATGCCGAAAAGTTAAAGGTTTCTTATACCGATTTGCAAAAAATAAATCCTGCAATTATTTACGGACATATTACAGGTTATGGCAATGCCTATGATAAAGTAGGCTATGATGCCATAATTCAGGCGGAGGCGGGTTTTATGTATATGAATGGCGAACCCGATAGCCCCCCTACCAAAATGCCTGTAGCCCTAATTGATGTACTTGCGGGTCATCAGCTTAAACAAGGAATTTTGCTCGCTCTTTTACAGCGTGAGCGTACAGGTAGAGGAAGCTATGTGGAAGTAAGTTTATTTGACTCGGCAGTTTCGGCACTGGTCAATCAGGCAAGTAATTGGCTTAATGCAGGGCATATTCCTCAAAGAATGGGCAGTCAGCACCCTAATATTGTGCCGTATGGCACTATTTTTACTACCCAAGACCAAAAACTTATCACACTTGCAGTGGGGACAGATAAACAATTTGCCCAACTTTGTAGCATTTTAGGAATTCCTGAAATGGCTGAAAATGAAAATTTTGCCACTAACGCCCAACGGGTAAAAAATGCAGAAAAACTGCTTCCTATTCTGCAAGAAAAAATCGCCGAATGGCAAAAAGAAAAACTATTAGATGCTTTGCACAAAGCCAAAATTCCCGCAGGTGGCGTGAATACTTTGCCTGAAACTTTTGCTTTGCCTTTTTCGCAAGAACTGCTTTTTGAAAGCAATGGCTATAAAGGCATAAGGCAATGGATAGGGAAAATCAATGGAAACAGAGGAAAAGAACTACAAAAATTACCAACAATTCATCTATGAATTCTGTAATTGATATAATTTTTTTCTATAACTTTTATAGAAACTATCGTTTTGCTTAATAATTTTTTTTACGCAACTTTGTCAAAAAAACAACGAAGTTTATGGAACATCTATCAAATGGTAACGGAAAATGTCCCTTTACAGGCTTATCTTTGAAAAATGGGGCAACTTTTGGTGGTACTAAAAACCAAGATTGGTGGCCCAACCGCCTAAGGTTGGATATGCTAAGACAACATTCGGAGCTAACTAATCCTATGGATAAAGATTTTGACTATCGCAAAGCCTTTCTTTCTTTGGATTACGATGCTCTGAAAAAAGACTTACACGCCCTAATGACCGACTCGCAAGATTGGTGGCCCGCTGATTTTGGACATTACGGACCTTTCTTTATTCGTATGGCTTGGCACGCCGCGGGTACTTATCGTATCGGCGACGGCAGAGGAGGGGCTGGCAAAGGTTTGCAACGCTTCGCACCGCTCAATAGCTGGCCTGATAACGCAAACCTGGACAAAGCTCGCCGTTTGCTTTGGCCTATCAAGCAAAAATATGGCAACAAAATCTCTTGGGCAGATTTGATGATTCTTGCAGGAAACGTAGCTCTTGAATCTATGGGCTTCAAAACTTTTGGCTTTTCAGGAGGACGCGAAGACGTGTGGGAGCCTGATGAGAGCATCTATTGGGGTGCAGAAACCGAATGGCTTGCTGATAATACCCGTTATTTTGGCAATAGAGAACTGGATAATCCTCTTGCCGCCGTGCAAATGGGTTTAATTTACGTAAATCCCGAAGGACCCAATGCCAACCCTGACCCCATTGCCGCCGCCAAAGATATTAGAGAAACTTTTGGTAGAATGGCAATGAACGACGAAGAAACCGTAGCTCTCATTGCAGGCGGGCATACCTTCGGAAAAGCACACGGAGCAGGCGATGCGGCACTTTTGGGCGTAAATCCCGAAGGTGAAGATGTAGAAGCACAAGGTTTCGGTTGGATAAGTAAGTTCGGCTCGGGCAAAGGAGCTGATACCATTACCAGTGGTTTGGAAGTTACTTGGACAAGAACGCCCGCCCAATGGAGCCACGACTATTTCAAGCATCTTTTTGAATATGAGTGGGAACTAACCAAAAGCCCTGCGGGTGCTTGGCAGTGGGTAGCTAAAAATGCAGAAGCAACTATTCCCGATGCTCATATACCCGGCAAATTCCATAAACCTACAATGCTCACTACTGACCTTTCTTTGCGTTTTGACCCTATTTACGAAAAAATTTCTCGCCGTTTCTACGAAAATCCCAATGAATTTGCCGATGCTTTTGCTCGTGCTTGGTACAAGCTCACGCATCGTGATATGGGTCCTAAAACTCGCTACATTGGCAAAGAAGTGCCTGCTGAAGAACTCATTTGGCAAGACCCTATCCCTGCTTGCAATCACAAACTTGTAGATGCCAACGATATTGCTAATCTTAAAGCTAAAATCCTTAATAGTGGATTGAGCATTTCCGAACTCGTTTCTACGGCTTGGGCTTCGGCTTCTACTTATCGCGATTCTGATAAACGCGGTGGAGCGAATGGAGCTCGTATTCGTCTTGCCCCTCAAAAATATTGGCAAGTAAATAATCCTCAGCAATTAAGTAAAGTGTTGGAAGTTTTAGAAAAAATCCAAAAAGAATTTAACGAAAGCCAAACCGATGGTAAAAAGATTTCTCTTGCCGACCTAATTGTGCTTGGAGGCTGTGCCGCTGTGGAAAAAGCCGTTCAAAAGGCTGGTTACAATATTGAAGTACCTTTCACCCCTGGTCGTATGGATGCAAGCCAAGAGCAAACTGATGTAGAATCATTTGCCGTGCTTGAACCTTACGCCGATGGTTTCAGAAATTATATCAAGGGCAAATCTGCTGTTCCCGCAGAACACCTGCTCGTAGATAAAGCTCAACTGCTCACACTTACCGCTCCTGAAATGACTGTTCTTGTGGGTGGCTTGCGTGTGCTAAAAGCTAACTACGATGGCTCGGATTATGGCGTATTTACCAAAAATCCTGAAACACTCACCAATGATTTCTTTGTAAATCTGCTGGATATGAGTACCGAGTGGAAAGCCACTGACGAACATAAATACACTTTTGTAGGCAAAGACCGCAAAACAGGTGAAACCAAATGGAAAGCTACTCGGGTAGATTTAATCTTTGGCTCAAACTCCGAATTGCGTGCTTTGGCAGAAGTGTATGCTTGCAACGATAACAAAGAAAAATTTGTGAGAGATTTCGTAAAAGTTTGGAACAAAGTAATGAACCTTGATAGGTTTGATTTGCATAAATAAGCTATCACCCAACTTCCCGAAAATCAATTTTCGGGAAGTTTTTTTATTTCTAAAAACCAAATTACATACACCAAAAACCAATAGGAAGGGAAACCTCCTACATTCATCAGAATAAAAGTAAATGTGTGAAAAAGCACTCCTCCAAGCAGAATAGGAACTTTCAGAGAAGGAAAGAACAAAATCAGAGCAAAAGAAAGTTGCCACAATACAGCAAGCATACTCAAAGAAGTACACAAAATCGGATATTGAGCTATCCATAGCCCCAAAGGAGTGGGGTGAGAAAATAAGTGTGTTTGCATTGTTTCAGGCATAAACCATTGCCAACCTGAAATAAGTAATTTTTCCAAAGCAACTTGCAAATATACCGATGCCACCACTACTTGCATAAGTCTTAAAGCCCAAGCATTTACAAAATCTCCTTTTTTCACTTTTTCTGCCTCTCGCAAAAGAAAGCCGAACAAAACGCTTACATACGTCCAAGTAGCGTAGGTATGGTCTAATTTGCCAAAACCATATAAAAAAGATTGAAAAACGATAATTTGAATGCTTGTTAAAAACCAAAAAATATAGCCATACTTTGGTAAAAAGCTCAATAAACTCAAAGCATACAACAAAGCAAAAACATAGAAGATAATTTCTTGCGAAGGAAAGGGCAAATATCTGAAAAGTAAGTGAGGTTCATAAAAAACACTTGCCTGCGAAAGCCGAAGCAAACTTTTATACCAAGTCATACTTTCGTAGAGCCAACCTAAAAGCAAAAAAATCTGTAAAAATTTTACTCTATGATATGTAGTATTTGTTTGCCAAAATTTTTCATAAAAACCTTTTATTTTCGCCCAAAAGTATATTCCTATGGCTATCCAACTGATAGCCACTACACGCCATAAAACCTGTTCGCTTTTTTGCAGGAAAAAATCTACGGAAAAGCGATATTTTTCAGTAAAAAAACGAGGATATAGAGTTTCTACTACACCTGCCCAAATGCTTTCTTTACCCTGATAGAGAGCAATAATTTCGTTGCGAAAATAACCATAAAAAATAGCTACCGCTACAATTTCTATGAGAAATACTGCCACAAGCAATTTCCATTTAGGGCTTACATTCGGCATACGTAGCTATTCGTTTTTTTTCTTTTGTTCCATTTAAGAGAGTAATTTGGTAAAGTTGCCAAGTTTGAGGTAAATTATCGGGGTAGAGCTTTCGGTGTGTGAGGCAAATTTTTTCCCAAAACTCATTCATTCGGTTTTGGTAGTAATATTTACGAACAAGATAATGAAAAACACCTTCATCAATACCCCAAAGGTAGGTATTGAATTTACGAAGTTTGCCATTTTCAAGGGTATAAATTTCAAAGAATTCTTGCCTGACAGAATGTACAGGTTCAGCAAACATTCCAAAACGCAAAAAAGGGAAAATATCCGTAAGCAACAAAAACGGAAGCCACACAAGCAGAAGTGTTATGAAAATGACTTTTTTCATTCACCTTCGGGCAAATAGGTAAGCGTAGAAAACTGGCTTTCATCAAAAATTTCGTTGGCGACTTCCCAAATATCTTCGGCGGAAATTGCTTCTATTTTTTTGAAAATCTCTTGCAAACTTTCAATTTTTCTTGTATCCAAAAGGCTTTTGCCAAGCACCAGCATCAGGTTCATAAAATTTTCTTCGGCAAGGGCAATTTGCCCCATAAGTTGCTGTTTGGCGGTATGCAGTTGTAAGTGGCTTAATTTCTGCTCTTTGAGTTTTCGGATTTCCTTGTAAATGAGCGTTTGAGCTTTGGCAAGGTTTTTCAGGTCGGTAGCGAAATAAATGCCCCATTCGCCTGTATCGGTGTAGGGAATGTAAGAGGCTTCAATACCATATACCAAGCCGTTTTTTTCTCGCAAAGCCATATTAAGGCGTGTATTCATAGAAGGACCGCCCAGAATGTTATTGAGCATAAAAAAAGGCACTCTTTTTTTGTCGTTGAGCGAATATGCCGTACAGCCGATAGCGTGATGTGCTTGCGAAATAGGCTTGTAAATGGTTTTCTGCGAAGGCTTGTAATGCTTGAAATGCACTCTCTTGTGAGTGGCTTTGAGCGTAGGAATTGCTTTTAGATATTTTTCGGCTATGGCAAGTGCTTTATTAAAAGGCAAATTACTGATAGAAGAAAGCACTATTTTAGAGGTATCGGCATTGCTACGGAAAAACTCCTCAAAATCTTGCTTGTGGAAATGAGCAACGGTTTCAGGTTCGCCTAAAATATTGTGTCCCAAGGGGTGAGAGCCAAAAAGAATAGCATCAAAATCATCTTGCAAAGACTCATCAGGAGAATCTTTGTACATAGCGATTTCTTCTAAAATCACGCCACGCTCTACTTCAATTTGCCTTTCGGGAAAAATAGAGTTAAAAGTAATATCTGTCAGCAAATTGATTGCCTTTTCGTAATGTTTATCAAGGGAGGCGGCGTAAAAGCAGATTTTTTCTTTGGTGGTATAGGCATTTAGTTCGCCGCCTACGTTTTCCAGTGTATTGATTATTTGCCTTGCAGAGCGTCTGCGTGTGCCTTTGAAAGCCAAATGCTCCCAAAAATGAGCCAAACCTGCTTGTTTGGCTGTTTCATTACGGCTACCGACATCTAAAACAAAGCCTACGTAACTGGCTCGGATATAAGGCACTTGTTTATGAACGAAGCGAATACCATTCGCAAACTCAAAGACCTGACAATTCTCCATTGATTTGCATTCTTTCTGCAAATATACAACGGAAAATCCGAAGGTGCAAAACTTTGCCTGCAAGGCTAATGTTTAGGAAATCACTACTTCCCAGTTTTCGGCAACAGCTTTCCCTACCAAACGAGCTATCTCAGGCACCGATGAATACAATTGCTCAAAAGAATCTATCACGAAGTATTTGGACTGATAGCGGTCTTTGATGTAGGGAGTGTCTAAAATTTCGGCAACATTAAATGGAACACGTTGCGGTATATCGCTAAATAAGGAATAATCCGATTCGCCGCTTGATGAAAGAATCCCTGCTCCGTAAATTCGCAAACCTTGCGGCTCATTGATAAGACCAAACTCTACGGTGTACCAATACAAGCGAGCAATGAGTTCAATGGCAATTTCACTTTCAATGTATTGCAAGGCGATTTTGCTCAAATCTACCAAAAAATTGCATAAGTCTTGGTTGGTAAGCAGTGGCACGTGCCCAAATACGTCGTGAAACATATCAGGCTCTTGAAGGTAATCTAATTGGCTTTTTTTGCGTAACCAAGTGGTAGCACAAAAATTGCCGTCCTTCATCAGTTCGAAAAATTCTTTATTGGGCAGAAGCCCAGGTACTACATAAATTCGCCAGCCTGTGTACTTTTTGAGCCGTTCATTTACTTCATCAAAGTTGGGGATACGGTCTGCTACAAAGCCTACACGCTCTATGCCGTCTAAATATTCTTGGGTAGCTTTGCCCGGCAAGTTTTTCATTTGCCTTTCAAAAAGGATTTTCCACACCTCAAAATCTTCTTCGGTGTATTTTTCGTATTCCTGACGCATTTTGGGAAGCATACTTGTATAAAATTTTAATGATGAACGTTGTTTCGGAACTACAAATATACTATTTTCACGGAAAAATACAAATTTTTCAGGTAAAAAACCTACTGATTTTTATCATAACGTACAATGATTTATCTTATTGCCGATAGTGGCTCATCTAAAACCGATTGGGCGATATTGAGCCAAAACCAACTTCAAGAGCAATTTCAAAGCATAGGTATCAATCCTTATTTTTGGACAGCCGAGCAAATCATTGAAGAAATTTGGGCAAATGTAGCCCCACACGTAAGCGAGCAAGAGGTTGCTAAAATATTTTTTTATGGGGCAGGTTGTTCTACTGATGAAAAAAAACAAATTTTAAATTTCGCTTTGCATAAAGTTTTTCCAAATGCTCAAATAGTTGTAGAACACGACCTTTTGGCGGCGGCAAGGGCTTTATGCGGCAGAAATGCAGGGATTGCTTGCATTTTAGGCACAGGCTCAAATGCTTGTGTCTTTGATGGTTTTCAGATTACAGCTCAACCAATCAATTTAGGCTTTTGGCTCGGTGATGAAGGTAGCGGAGGATATATCGGTAAAAAACTTCTCAAAGCCTTCTTGCACCAAGAAATGCCCGCCGATTTATATCAAAAATTGAAACAAACCTACTTAATAGATGTGGCAGATATATTAGAAAATGCTTATCAAAAACCTTTTCCCAATCGTTATTTTGCTTCTTTTGCTCCTTTTGCTCTACAAAATGCCAAACACCCTTTTATAGAAAACTTACTCTACAAAGGTTTTGAGGAGTTTCTCATAAAATACGTAGGCAAATTGCCCCAAGTAGAGCAATTACCTATCCACTTTGTAGGTTCTATTGCGGTTGTATTTGAGCATTTATTGCAAGAATGTCTGCAAAAGCGAGGTTGGAAACTCGGCAGAATTCTCAAAAGCCCTATGGAAGGCTTAATAAATTATCATTTTTCCAATGGCTACCATTCGCCGTAATATTCCACGAAATTATTTTGTGTTTCAAACAAGCGAATGCAGTGCAAACGGGCGTGCGGGTCGTAGGCAATATCTGCAATTTTGGGGGCAAGAATTTCCCAAATAGCAACTACCAAATTTTCGCAACTGGGAATTTTTCCCTGCATAAAATCTACTTCCAAGTTAATATTTTTGTGGTCTAATTTTTCAATAACTTCACTATGGATAAGTTTAGAGAGCTTTTTGAGGTCAATAACGCAACCTGTATCCTCATCAGGAGTGCCTTTTACAATCACAATAAGCTCAAAATTATGTCCGTGGTAATGTTCATTGGCACAAATACCAAAGACCTCCTCGTTTTTTTCCTTGCTCCAAGAAGGATTGAAAAGCCTGTGAGCGGCGTTGAAATGTTCTTTTCTACAAACAAATACCATTTTTGCAAGTTTTGTGGTGAAACAAAACTTTTGCGTACAGGTTAGTGCTTGCAAACTGAAACGCAAAAGCGGTGCAAAGATACGAATAATTTTATGGAAAAGCAAAACCCCTGAAAAATCAGGGGTTAAGATTAAATGCCATATTCCGTAGAAAGTGAGAGGTATTTCAGAAATTCATTTTTAGTAGCCTCTTCCCTGAATTTTCCTTCGTAAAAAGCAGTAATAGTTGAACTACAAACATCTTGAACCCCTCTTGAAGAAACGCACAGGTGCTTGGCATCAACAACTATGGCAACATCTTCGGTTTGCAGAACTTCTTGCAACTCTTTACCAATCTGCATAGTCATACGTTCTTGTACCTGCGGACGGCGGGCGTAATATTGCACTATCCGATTGAGTTTGGAAAGACCTATCACTTGCCCTTTGGAAATGTATGCTACGTGAGCCTTGCCTACAATAGGTACAAAATGATGCTCACAATACGAATACACAATAATATCTTTTTCTACAAGCATTTGATTATACTCATATTTATTTTCAAAAAGCGAAATTTTGGGCTTATTAGCTGGATTAAGACCGCTGAAAATTTCTTTGACATACATTTTAGCAACCCTATGGGGCGTACCTTTCAGACTATCATCTGTAAGGTCTAAACCTAAAATGTGCATAATTTCTCGGAAATGCTTTTCAATGAGTTCAATTTTCAAATCATCGTCTATTTCAAAAGCATCATCACGCAGTGGGGTATCCAGATTGCTTGAAAAATGGTTTTCACCTATTTCTTCTATCATTTGCCAAGCATTAGGCAGGGTATTCAACGAAGTTTCGTTCGGTTTCATACAGCTTAATTTTGAGTTCGTATTGGGAGTTGATTTGTTTTCTTAAAATATTCCAAATAACCACAGCAATATTTTCTGCGGTTGGGTTAAGGTTACGGAATTCATCTATTTCAAGATTTAGGTTTTTGTGGTCAAAACGTTCGGTTACGTGGGTTTTGATAATATCGGAAAGTTCTTTCATATCCATTACGTAGCCTGTTTCAGGGTTGATTTCACCAACTACTTCAACAATTAGCTCGTAGTTGTGTCCGTGAAAATATGGGTTGTTACACTTTCCAAAAACTTTTTGGTTGGTGGTTTCGTCCCAAGCGGGGTTATGCAAGCGATGTGCGGCGTTGAAATGCTCTTTCCGACAAACTTTAATTTTCATTTTTCAAAAAATTCGACAAAAGAATAACAAATTTTTGACCAAAATCTTTCAAAAAGCGTGCTAAAAATTTACTTTTGGTAGCTATTAAACCTGATAAAAAATTTTTTGTTTAACTTTTTGCATAAAAAATCAAACAAAAAGCCTTTCACAAGCTCGGTGAAAGGCTTTTTGTAAGTCAAAAAGATATTTTTTCAATGAATATCCTTACCTGTTAGTTCAAATTCAATTTTATCGGCGGTATGTCCGACCTCTTCCACTATATCTTTGAGAATTACTTCGTTAGTGTGTTCTACCAAAACTTCTGCGGCAAGTTGAATGTAGCCATCAAAAATTACAATTTTAGAGTAAGTAAGGTCTTGGTTCATTTTCAAGAGTTTTTTGTAATCAATACCTTCGTGGTTTTCATCGCAAACTCTTGAAGCAATTTCAAGTACCTTTTTGCCTTCGTGTTCAAGGATATAGGTCGTAATGCCCTGAAACCTGCCATCACTGGTAGGAACGGTTACGATAAGGTTGTTATCCGAATACTCGGTAAAACTGCCGCCGAGTTCATCTGCAATTTTTTGGAGGGTTTTGGCAATATCCATAACATTAGATTTTTTGCGTAATGTAATTTTTTTCTCAAAAACTACCAAACTTTTTTCAGATTTTTTTCAGAAATAGCCTTTCAGTACATAATTTTTATACTTTTGTCCTCAAAAAAAATATATGAATTTACGTATTGGTATATTGGGTGGGGGGCAGTTGGGGCAAATGTTTTTGCAAAATGCTTTTTCTTATCCTTTTGAGGTGCATATTTTAGAAAAAGATGTTTCTGCCTCTTGTGCGAAAGTTACTCCTTTTTTTCATCAGGGGGATATTCGGGATTTTCAGGCGGTCTATGATTTTGGAAAAGAAATGAATATTGTAAGCGTAGAAATTGAAAATGTGAATATTGATGCCTTGAAAGTATTGGAAAAGGAAGGAATTAGAGTTTTTCCTGAACCTCGTGTTTTAGAACTCATTGCCGACAAATGCTTGCAAAAGCAATTTTTCAAAGAAAACCATTTACCCACTGCTGATTTTGTAATTGTAGAAAATCACCAAGATTTGTATAAATATGCAGATTTTCTGCCTGCCTTTCAGAAACTTGCCAAAGGAGGGTACGATGGCAGAGGCGTACAATTGCTTGAAAATGAAAAAGATTTAAATAAGGCTTTTACGGCAAAAAGTCTGTTGGAAAAAAAAGTTTCGGTACAAAAGGAAATTTCAGTAATTGTCGCTCGTAACCACACAGGAATAGCCGTGTATGAGCCTGTTGAAATGGTTTTTGATAAAAAGCTCAACTTAGTGGATTATCTGCTCGCCCCTGCTCGTATAAGCAAACAGAAAGCCCAAGAAGCCCAAGATTTAGCTCATAAAGTAATTGAAAAATTACAAATGACAGGCATTTTGGCAGTAGAAATGTTTTTGGACGAAAACAATAATTTGCTTATCAATGAACTTGCCCCACGCCCTCATAATAGTGGTCATCATACTATTGAAGCGGCCTTTTGCTCTCAATACGACCAACATCTCAGATCCATTTCAGGGCTACCTTTGGGAAATCCGCAGTTGCATACCAGAGCAGGTATGCTCAATATTTTAGGAGAAAAGGGCTACGAAGGAGAAGCTATTTACGAGGGTTTATCGGACATTTTGGCAGTACCAAAGGTATATTTACATCTTTACAACAAAAGGCTTACCAAAGCAGGTAGAAAAATGGGACATTTCACTATTTTGGGTGAAAACTTTGAAGAAATTGAAGAAAAAATAGCCCTGCTCAAACAGAAATTTAAGGTAAAAGGTACTAAGTTTTCTTTGGGATAGCAATGATAATAGGTAATATCGTGCCTTTCAGGGTTTTGGCTCCGAATTTAATTTTTTCAATATCTTGAAAATTGATTTCTTGAAAAGGAATTAGCTTTCCTGCTAAAATTTTTTGCAGGCGTTCAAGCAAGTTTCCTTTTAATGCCGTAAATTGTTCAATGAAAGATTGCCAATGGAGTTTTTCTTTGCTGTAAAGTACGCAAATGTAATCCGTAGCCGATTGTGAAGAGAGCTGTAAATAGTGCTTCTCATCAGGAAGGCTCAAATGCCCAAAAGGAAAAAGCAGGGGCGAACTTGCGAAATCTGTTGGAAAAATTCGTGTCAGATTGCCCCGATTATCTACACTGAAAGCATACAAAAAAACAGGTTCTTGGTTGGCTACCGAAAGTTTGAGCAAAGTACCTGTCTGAAAAATTTGATTGCTTTCGTAAAAACCATCTTTCAGGCGAACAGGAATTTCCTGCCCTATGGCAAGTTGCAATTTGATTTCGCCTGCGATGTGTGTTTTTGGGTCATTATTTTCGTACATTTCGTAAGCCTCAAAGCATACTTTTTCAAGAACTTTGTAGGGTATCCAAATAAATCCTTTATTTGCCCATTTTTCGCCCCAACTATTAACAGCTTCAAAGGCTTGAATTTCATCATTGTAACCTACCAAACATAGGGCGTGTCCATTTTCGTTAAAATCCAAAGTATTGAGTTCTGATTCAGTAGGTTTCCAAAGGCTATCTTTGGTGTGGATAAAACTCTTGAAATAGCAATATAAACCAATAACAACAGGCTTTTTTTGTGATAAGGCTTTCTTGATAGGCAAAATTTTATCTTTGCTGTTTGCCAAAAAAAGCCTTCTGTATTCGCCTATTTTGTAAAATTCTGCTTTGGGATAGTGTTCTGCAAGGATTTTCTGACCACATTTCTGAGAAAACTCTTCAAAAGGCAATGTTCCATATTGTTTGAGTCCTTCTAATGCTATAATCAGTCCTGTACCTTCTTGGCACTTTTTGTCGCTGTAAGATTTGATATGTTCATATACAAAAAAAGGTGAACCCGCTTTGCTCTCTATTTCTTTTTTGTTCCACTCATAATTTTGAGCCAGCATAATAGTTCGGGCATAATAGGCACTTGTCCAAGCGACACAAGTACCATATTCGCCCTGATTGCGAGGGGTAGGACAAAAGTTTTTCAGACTGATACTTTTAGGCAAGTTTTCATCTCCTCGCAGAATATTGTAAGCAGGCAGTACATTTTGGTAGTACAAGGCAGTATCTATTTTGCAACCCATACGATTTTGGGCAGAGAGCAGAAGGGGAAATAAGGTCAGCGTATAAGTAAAAGCACAGAGTATTCTCATTTTTTTGATTTTGTGCCTTCAAGATAGAAAAAATTCTCCAAAGCATAATTTCCCACCAAAAAAAAATGCCATTAAACTGCTCTTATTGATGCAAGTTTTCAACTTTTTAGTTATAGTTAAATATGCTTAACTATAAACGCTGAAAGGCTAATATTTATTCGCCTTTTTTGTTCATTCTGTAATGAGTTTCTAAATCAGAAATTTTCCAAGCATTTTCTAAACGAAATCCCCCTATACGCGTGCGGCAAAGACTTTTTAGATAAGCTCCCACTCCTAAACTTTCACCGATATCTCTTACTAAACTGCGAATATACGTCCCTTTTGAGCAAACTACCCGAAAATCTATTTCAGGGAAATTTTGAAGGTTAGTTATTTCCAATTCGTAAATATGAATTTTTTTGGGTTCAATTTCGGTGGTTTTCCCTTTACGAGCAAGTTCATACAAACGCTTACCATCTTTTTTTACTGCTGAATAGATAGGAGGTACTTGTTCTATTTCGCCCAAAAATTTGGGCAAAATATCCTCTACATCTTGGGCTTTCAGACGGCTTGTATCTTTTTCAGAATCAAACTCTGTTTCTAAATCTATGGAAGGGGTGGTTTTACCCAAAACGAGTGTTCCTGTATATTCTTTTTCTTGGGCTTGGTACAAGGATATTTCTTTCGTTTTTTGACCTGTACAAAGTATGAGCAAACCCGTAGCAAGGGGGTCTAATGTGCCAGCGTGTCCTATTTTAGCAACTTTTAAGAGATATTTTACTTTTTTAAGGGTTTGAAAGGAAGTCCATCCGTAAGGTTTATCTATCAGAATTATTTGATTCTGTTCCATATTTTCTTTTTTCATAAAAAAGCCTCAAATTTGTTATTTTTGAGGCTTTTAGTGGAGATGGAGGGATTTGAACCCTCGTCCAGAGAAGGTTCTCGGTTGTCTTCTACACGCTTAGTGTTGTTTGATTTTCGGAGGCAGGTAGGTACAACACAAACCTATGCCTGCATCTTAGCTACTTGGAGTCTCGTATGTGTATCGTAGCTTACACACACCAGCTCTGCGATTTCGACACCCCTATACGCCACAAAGCAGAGCCAATTGCGGCAGGGGTGCAAGCTACTTATCTATCCAGATTAAGCAGCAAGAGCGAAGTTAGATTCGCCAGTTATTGTTCGGAAGGAGTTTTGACGAGAACACTTCCATTTCTCGGCGTGCTTACACAACCCGGCAACTCAGCCTGTCAAGACCGGTCATCCCCAGATTATGTTCTAAACGCAGAACTATTTTCAGAAAAGAAAAGTTCATTTAAGCTAAAATTTTTTCAAAATTTTTGCATTTGCATTTTCTTGCTTACCTTTGGGCAAACAAAAATCTGCACAATGGAATATCTGCGAGCTATTTTAGGCATTACCATTTTTGTGGGGGTTGCTTGGCTTCTTTCCAAAAATCGTAAAGCAATAGATAAAAAATTAGTGCTTACAGGCATTGTTTTACAGCTAATTATTGGCGTATTAGTGCTTAAAGTATCTTGGTTTGCCGATATTTTCAAAAGTATTGGTGTGGGTTTTACCATTTTTATCAGTTACACACGCGAAGGAACGCAATTTTTGTTTGGAAAATTAGGTTTAATTACCGAGCCGATTGGTTTTGTGTTTGCCTTTCAGGTGCTACCTATCATTGTATTTTTTTCGGCGGTAACGGCGGGGCTTTATTATTTGGGTATTTTGCAAAAAGTAGTGTATGCAATTGCTTGGGTAATGTCTAAAACTATGAGGCTTTCAGGTGCGGAAAGTCTTTCGGCGGCGGGAAATATTTTTTTAGGACAAACAGAAGCCCCATTGCTTGTAAAGCCCTTTGTTGCGAATATGACAAAATCTGAACTCAATTGCCTAATGACAGGCGGAATGGCAACACTTGCGGGCAGTGTGATGGCTTCGTATATCAGTATGCTTGGTGGTGGAAATCCCGAAGTAGAAGCTCAGTTCGCTTCTTATTTTCTTACAGCCTCTATTATGAACGCTCCTGCGGCTTTGGTAATGTCTAAAATCCTTTACCCCGAAACCGAAGAGATTGATACTCGCCTGCAAGTCTCCAAAGAAAGTTTGGGAGTAAATATTATTGATGCCATAGCCACAGGTGCCGCCGATGGCTTAAAACTTGCCTTGAATGTAGGAGGTATGCTTATTGCTTTTATTGCTATTGTAGCTTTGCTCAATGGATTTTTGGGCTGGATTGGTAAAATTACCGATTTAAACTTTTGGGTAGCTACAAGTACAAATGGCGTGTTCAAAGAATTATCTTTGCAATATCTTTTCGGACTGCTTGGGCAACCTGTGGCTTGGCTGATGGGAACAGATTGGGATAAATCTTTGGTAGTGGGCAGTCTTATTGGTCAAAAAACTGCCATTAACGAGTATATCGCCTACGACCAACTTGCTAAATTTAAGCAAATAGAAGGACTTTTAGACACAAAAGCCATCGTCATTGCTACTTTTGCTCTTTGTGGTTTTGCTAATTTCTCCTCTATTGCTATCCAAATTGGTGGTATCGGCGGAATGGCTCCTAATCGTCAGTCAGACATTTCGCGATTAGGTTTGCGAGCTTTGCTGGGAGGTAGTTTGGCAACATTTATGAGTGCTACCATTGCAGGAGCATTGATAGGGTAAATTACATCTAAAAAACAACTTGATTTCTATGAAAGGCATTATTTTAGCAGGAGGTTCAGGGACGCGTTTGCACCCGCTTACACTCGCAATTAGTAAGCAACTTATGCCTGTGTATGATAAGCCAATGATTTACTACCCGCTTTCGGTGCTGATGATGGCAAATATCCGTGAAATACTGATTATTTCCACCCCCCACGATTTGCCTCTTTTTCAGCGACTTTTGGGTAATGGTTCGCAAATCGGTTGTAGTTTTTCTTATGCTGTTCAGGAAGTGCCTAATGGCTTGGCTCAGGCTTTTGTGATAGGTGAAAAATTTATCGGAAACGAAAAAGTAGCTCTTATTTTGGGAGATAATATTTTCTACGGGGCGGGTCTTTCCAAAACTTTACAAAACTGCAATAATCCCGAAGGGGGTATTGTATTTGCCTATCACGTGCAAGACCCCGAAAGATATGGCGTAGTAGAGTTTGATGAAAACAAAAAGGTCATTTCTATTGAAGAAAAACCCAAACAACCCAAATCTAATTTTGCCGTGCCTGGGCTATATTTTTACGATAATTCTGTGATTGAGATTGCTAAAAACCTTCAACCTTCTGCAAGAGGTGAGTACGAAATCACTGATGTGAATAAAGAATACTTACGCAGAGGCAAGCTCAAAGTTGAAATTCTAAATCGTGGAACGGCGTGGCTGGATACGGGAACGTTCGCTTCGCTTATGCAAGCAGGGCAATTTGTGCAGGTAATAGAAGAGCGTCAGGGCTTGAAAATTGGTTGTATTGAGGAAATTGCCTACCGAATGGGTTTTATTGATGAAAATCAATTACGAAAAATTGCAGAACCTCTTACAAAAAGCGGTTATGGGCAGTATTTGCTCAATATTTTACAGCAAAGACTAGTATAAGCTAATCTCTTGCGAAAAGCCTATTGCGGTGCATATCCAATTTGAGCAAGATAAAAAGCATTAGCGTAAAACTCCACAAAGAAGAACCTCCATAACTCATAAAAGGCAAGGGTACGCCAATAGTAGGAAAAAGCCCGACGGTCATAGAAAGATTAAAGGTGAAGTGAGCAAAAAAAATAGAAGCTACACAATAGCCATAAATCCGAGCAAAGCGATTTTTCTGCCTTTCGGCAATGATAACAATGCGAAAAAGCAGTATCATAAAAAGCAGTACCACCAAAAAACTCCCCACCCAGCCAAATTCTTCGCCAACGGTACAAAAAATAAAATCGCTATGTTGTTCAGGTACGAAATCATATTTAGTTTGCGTTCCCTCCAAGTACCCTTTTCCCGAAAAACCTCCCGAACCTATGGCAATTTTAGATTGTTGTAAGTTGTAATAAGCTCCTCCTTTTTTATCAACTGCTTCTTCATCAAGCAAAACCATTATACGTTCTTGGTGATACTTTTTAAGTTTGGTAAAAATCTTGGGAACAGAAATTACAAAAGCCATTGCAAAAACCAAACTAGCTATCATCACTATCCAGTCCCAACGCTCCATTTTACGCCTTGTCAGCAATAATATGCCCGCTATGAAAGAAAACAGGAAAAACAATCCAAAAGCTAAATATACAGGCTTGATAAGCAGAGATAGTATAAAAAGCACAGCTACTAACACTTGCAAGCCAATTACCCAAAAAGGCATACCTTCGCGGTATAAAGCAAGTTCTAAAAGTACAAATACCATTAGCGAGCCATAATCGCCTTGTTTGAGAATAAGTAGTGCTGGAATAATACATATGATACCTATGCCCAACCAAATTTTTCTATCGGTCAGTTTTGAGCCTGGTGCTCCCAAAAATCTTGCCAATGCCAAAGAAACGCCTAATTTGGCAAATTCGGTAGGTTGCATACTGATAGGACCAATCTGTATCCAATTTTGTTGCCCTTTGACAACCTTCCCAAAAAGCACTACTGCAATAAGCAAAAAAATAGAAAGAATGTAAAAGATATAGGCAAAATCCTCAAATAAACGATAATCCAGCAGAAACACTAAAATAATCAATCCTACTGCCGCCATTGCAAAAACAAACTGCTTGCCTGCAAAGGTGCTAAAATCCCAAAAAGGTTTGGGGTTTTCTACATTGTAGGAAGCAGAATAAATACTCATTATTCCCCAAATCACTAATACAACATACACAAATACAGAAAGTGTATCCAAATTATTGAAAGGGCTCCTGCTATTGCGGGTTGAGCTGATTATCATCATAAATTTCCTCCTCTTGTTCTTTTTTACGTAGAATAGCCTTGATGCTATCTTGTTTGCGTTTTTCGGCTTTGCGAATGCTATCCAAACGCATCAGTTCCCTACGATTGAAAACTTTTTCGATGACCATTTTTTCAGTAGATTCTATTCTACCAACCTGCCAAGGCTGAATCTTGACACGCGTAGTGTCTTTGAGATATTTCTGCATCATTAATGAGGCAATTGTTGCCGCCCAGATTCCACCAAAACCAGCATTTTCTACATAAACGGCAATAGCAATTTGGGGATTATCGCAAGGGGCAAAGGCAATAAAAGTAGAATGATCTTCGCCGTGAGGGTTCTGTACGGTTCCTGTTTTGGCACAAATATCACCTGCATACAAATTTACGACTTGTGCCATTGGTCCCACGGTGCCTGCCTTAAATGCTCCATTCATTCCTTTAATAATAGGCTCAAAGTATTTTTCATCAATGCCTATACTATGTTTTACTTGGTATTGAGGTAAAGGCTTACCCGATTTACCAATACTTTTAACTAAATGAGGTGTGTAATAATACCCCTTGTTAGCAATAATGCAGGCTAAATTTGCCATTTGTAGCAAGGTTACGCCCATTTCACCTTGCCCAATGCTCAAAGAATAAATATTTGAAAAATTCCAGTTATTTTTATAGATTTTGTTGAAGCGTTCTACTTGTGGGATACTACCCGAACCTTCATCAGCAATATCTACGCCTAATTTTCTCCCAAAGCCAAATTTCAAAACTTGCTCTCGCCATTGTTTGTAGCCTTCTTGCAGGGCTTCAAAACTTTCTCCTTTCTGATGAACAATTCGGCGAAAAGCCTGATAATAAAAGGGATTGCAAGAATACTGAATAGAAGTTTGTGGGGTTGTCCAATAGGGGTGAGGGTGGCATTTTACCAAAGACCAGTTGCAAGGCAATTGTAGCGTATCGTTCAAAACGCCGTTTTGTAAGCCGATAAGAGCTTGAATAGTCTTAAACGTAGAACCGGGCGGATAAGCCGATTGCGTAGCTCTGTTGAATAAAAGTAAATCGGGATTACGACTAATAGAAGCATAATTTTTTTTAAACTCTGCTCCTACAAGCAAATTTGGATTGTATGAAGGTGAAGTAATAAGCGTTAAAATCTCGCCTGTTTTGGGTTCAATGGCTACAATAGCACCTGTTTTGTTTTGCATTAGCATCTCGCCATATTTTTGCAGTTCAATATCTACACTACTAATCAAATTTTCGCCTGCAATGGCGGGTTTATCTAATTTTCCGTCTTGATAGCTTCCTACTACTTGGTTAAAGCGGTTTTTGAGCTGATATTTTATTCCTTTTTCTCCTCTCAAATAATACTCATAGCTTGCTTCAATGCCACTTTTGCCAATATAATCGCCAGGTCGGTAATATTGTGTGCTATCTTTTTTAAGTTCTTCGGGACTAATTTCTGCAATATAACCCAAAGCATTGGCCATAGCTTCGCTGGTATAGACCCTTACGGTACGGCGAGAAACATAAAAACCAGGGAAGTCGCTTAATTTTTCTTGAACCTTTGCAAAATCTACTTTGGAAAGTTGAGAAAAAAATACACCTTCGGGGGCAACAGCACGAATAGCTTTGATTTTTTCAATAAACTCTTGTTTGCTAATGCCAAAAAGCTTGCAAAATGCCATCGTATCGGGCAAACGAGCCTCACGAGGGATAACCATCAAATCATACACAGGTTCGTTATAGACAATGAGTTTGCCATTGCGGTCAAAAATTAAGCCTCTATCAGGATAAACCGTTTGCTTCTGAATAGCATTTGCTTCGGCAGACTCCTGATACTTATCTTCTAAAACCTGCATAATAAAAAGCCTGATAAGCAAAATAAGCCCTACAAAGCCAAAAATGGCATAAAAAACAAATCTCTTTTCTGAACCTCTTTCCCCTTCCATTACCGTTTGCTTGAAAAGAATAAATACTGCACCAAAATCACAGAAATTAAAGTAAAAATAGTGCTAAAAAAGGTTTTCTGCAAGGTAAGCCATAAAAGTTTGCTCGTCCAAGCCTCCAAAGAAAATACAATAAAATGATGAAAAAGTATAAGCATTCCTGCATAGAGCGTAAAATTTATGAAATCTACTTCACGAATAGAAATTTCACGAATTTCTTCTACATCTACGCGAGTGCGTGCCGCAAGCAAACCTATCAAGTAAGGACGCACAAAAGCTAAAAACACACAAGCCGAAGCGTGTATGCCCGGAGAGTATTCAAACCAATCTATGAGTAAGCCCATTGCAAATGCTACTAACAAAGACTGACTTTTGGTAATAGACGGATTGAGCGTAAGCAAATAGCCCACATACACATAATTGAAAGCCACGCCTCCTAAATACATTTTGCGTGCCACAAATACGTGAAACAAAAAATAACCTATAAAGGCTACAATGGAATTGATGAGATTTTTATTCATTGATTTTTACAAAGAGGTTTGCAAACTTACACAAAAAAGCCTTTTCAGCAAAGATTTTTGAGCAGTTCTATGGCTTGTTGTATGGTGCTTATATTTTCGGCAATGAGTAGTTGTTTATGGTTTATTTCTTTGAGGCGAAAAGATTTAGGATTTTTTTGCAAATATTCAAGCACTTTACCAAACCTATCCGACTGATAATATTCTTGCTTTTCTGCCGAAGGAAATTGCCCTTTCAATGTGTTTGATTTCAGCGAAAGTTTTTCAAAACCAATTTTTTCGGCAAGCCAACGCAAACGCACACTTTGCATCAGGTCTTCTACTTCCACAGGAATTTTGCCAAAGCGGTCTTGTAATTTTTCGGCAAATTTTTGCAACTCGTTTTCATCTTTTACATTATCTAGTTCGTTGTAAAGAGAAAGTCTTTCGGTAATACTTTGTACATAATCATCAGGGATACGTAGCGAAAGGTCTGTTTCTATTACGCAATCGGTGAGCAGTTCTTTGGTGGAAATTTCTTTGAAAAAAAGCTCTTTGAATTCACTTTCTTTGAGTTCTTGGATAGCTTCGTCCAAAATTTTATGATAAGCCTCAAAACCTAAATCATTGATAAAGCCGCTTTGTTCTGCTCCTAAAAGATTACCTGCCCCTCTGATATCTAAATCTCGCATAGCTACCTTGAAGCCATCACCCAATTCTGAAAACTCCTCTAATGTTTTGAGGCGTTTTTGGGCATCTTTGGTAAGCGAAAGCATCGAAGGAATAACAAGGTAGCAAAAGGCTTTTTTATTGGAGCGTCCTACACGTCCTCGCATTTGGTGTAAATCTGAAAGCCCGAAAGTGTGAGCATTGTTGATGATGATAGTGTTAGCATTAGGAATATCCAAACCCGATTCAATGATATTCGTAGAAAGCAAAATATCATAATCTCCCTCAATAAAGCGAAGCATTGTTTTTTCCAAAAGAGAGCCTTCCATTTGTCCGTGAGCAATGCCTATGCGGGCATCAGGAACAAGTTTTAGAATTAAGTTACCGATACTTTCAATATCTTGCACCCGATTATGTACAAAAAATACTTGCCCGCCTCTACGTAACTCGGTATGAATGGCATCACGAATTAAATATTCCTTAAATACAACAACTTGCGTACTCACAGGCTGACGATTGGGCGGAGGTGTGTTGATAACCGATAAATCCCTTGCCCCCATCAATGAAAAATGTAAAGTTCGGGGAATAGGCGTTGCCGTAAGGGTGAGCGTATCAATATTGAAGCGTTTTTCACGTAGTTTTTCTTTGTCTTTTACGCCAAATTTTTGCTCTTCATCAATGATAAAAAGCCCTAAATCTTTGAATTTTACATCATCATTAAGAATGCGATGCGTACCTATGAGAATATCTATTTTGCCCTCGGCTACTTCTTGCAAAATTTCCTTAATTTCTTTCTGACTTCTAAACCGATTGATGTATTCTACACGACAGGGAAATTTGAGCAAACGCTCCGAAAAAGTGCGAAAATGTTGCATTGCTAAAATAGTAGTAGGCACTAAAACCGCTACTTGCTTGCCATTACACACTGCCTTGAAGGCGGCACGAATAGCTATTTCTGTTTTCCCAAAACCCACATCTCCACAAACGAGCCTATCCATTGGGTTGGGGGTTTCCATATCTGCTTTTACTTCGGCAGTGGCTCGGGCTTGGTCGGGAGTATCTTCGTAAATAAACGAGCTTTCTAGTTCTGCCTGCAAGAAATCGTCTTTACCAAAAGCAAAACCCTGTGAAATTTTGCGTTTGGCATACAAACTGATAAGTTCTTTGGCTATATCTTTAACTTTCTTTTTGACTTTGGCTTTTTTATTTTCCCATTCGGGGCTACCGAGTTTGCTCAAAGTCGGTTCTTTGCCTTCCGAAGCCGTGTAACGTGAAATTTTATGCAAAGAATGCACATTTACATACAAAATATCATTGTCCCGATACACTATCCGAACAGCCTCCTGAATATTACCATTTACTTCTTGCTTGACAAGCCCTGCAAAACGCCCCACACCATAATTGATATGTACCACGTAATCACCGGGTTTGAGTGTTTGTAGCTCTCTTAAAGTCAGGGATTTAGATTTAGAAAAATGGGTTTTTAGCTTGTAGCGGTAAAATCGTTCAAAAATTTGGTGGTCGGTGAAGCAAACTATGCGGTTGTTTTCATCTATAAAGCCTTCTCGCAAAGCAACAGGTAAGTTTTGAAACTTCAAATTAGGCTTGATTTCCTCAAAAATACTTCGCAAGCGTTCCGTTTGCTTGATACTATCCGAAGCAATGATACTCGTAAAACCCTTGAACTGATACTTTTCAAGCGTATCGGCAAGGAGTTGAAAATCTTTGTTGAAAGAAGGCTGACTTTGCGTTTTGTATTCAAAACTTTGAGCATTTGGAAAGTAAAAATTCCTACCAAACTCTACACAAGCGAAGTTTTGCAATTTTTCTAAAAAGCTATTTCTGGTTTCAAAAAGAACTTCGGGGCTGGCAATCACTTGGGTTTGGTGCGTACTATTCAGAATAAACTCAAAATTGGCTTGCACTTTTTGAAAGCACTTTTCAATTACTTCTAGGCAAAGCACTGTATTTTTAAGCCATATGATTGTATTTTCGGAAGGGATAAATTCCAAAAAGCTTTCACGAGTAGTATGCAAAAGTTTGGTTTGCGTATCGGGAACAATGACACACTGCTCACAATTTTGCTCGGAAAGTTGTGTTTCGGGGTTAAAAAAGCGAATGCTTTCAATCGTATCTCCTGAAAGTTCTATACGATAAGGCAATTCACTTGCAAAAGAAAAAACATCTACAATACCCCCACGAATAGCAAATTGCCCTGCTTCATAAACAAAATCAGTTCTTTCAAAATTGTATTCAACTAAAATTTCGGTTAAAAAATCTAAATCCAGTTTATCCCCTACCTTTGCTGAAAAGGTATGTTCCAAGAGAGTTTTCCGATTGACCACCTTTTCGGAAAGAGCTTCGGGGTAGGTAACAACAAGGATACCTTTGGAAACCGAATTGTTTTTAGGCTGTAAAGGTGAATTTTCTTTGATTTGTTGCGAAAAAGCATTAAGTACCTCCGAACGCTCTAACACATTGGCGTTTTCTATTTCCTCGTAGTGATAAGGTTTTTTGTAAGAGGTGGGAAAGAAAAGAATATCATTTTGGGAGGCGATTAAATTTTGAAGGTCTGTGATGAAATAAGAGGCTTCCTCTCTATCTTGCAGAATAAACAAATGATTTTTTTTAGGTAAAGCTAATGCACATACTGATGCTATTACTGCATCTATGCTTCCTTGCAAATTTCTAATCTGCAAGCGTTTATGATTTTGTAAATGATGTATAAAAGTCTGAAAAAGAGGCTCGTTCTGATAGAGTTGTAGAAAATCGGAGGTTTTCATTGATAAAAATTTTACAAATATAACTACAAAACAAGCGAAAAAACAATTCGGTTTTATTGTTCCGTTGTAAGAAAATTTCTAATTTTGCACCAAAATTTTTAAGCCTCCTTTCTTATGAGCAAGAGCAAAACTACTAAAAACAACAACGGAAAAACTACCGAAGTAGTAGAAAAGACCCGCTATACCGAAGAGGAACTCAGAGAGTTTGAAGAATTGATATTAAAGAAATTAGAGCAAGCCAAACAAGAATTAGCAGAGCTAAAAGAATCGCTTACTCGCAAAAATGACCCAGGTACTGATGCCACTGCGGGCAATTCCAAACTTATGGAAGATGGTTCGGATACTTTGGAAAAAGAGAATCTGACACAACTGGCGGCTCGTCAGCAGAAATTTATTCAGCAGTTGGAAATGGCACTTATTCGTATCAAGAATGGTACATACGGCATCTGCGTAGATACAGGGAAACTTATTCCTCGTGAGAGACTTCTGATTGTGCCACATACACAACACTCTATTGAAGCCAAAATGGCAAAAAAATAATACTTACTTTTTAGAAAAGCCCAAATATTGAAGCTAAGGTGGATTTTCTGCAAAACCATATTGAGGCACTTATTTTTGTATCCGCAGAACCTATTTCTGCCAAAGAGATACAAAACTGCCTTGTAGAGATGTTTGAAGCAGATATTCCCGAAGAGAATATCTTGGAAGCCATAGAAAAATTGCAACGAAAGTACGAAGAGGATATTTACGCTTTTCAGATTTATCAAATGGGTGGTGGGTATCAGTTTCTTACCAAGCCTGCCTATCAATCAAGCATCAGCATATTATTAAAGCAAAAATCTAAAAAACGTCTTTCAAACGCTGCATTAGAAACGCTTGCTATTGTAGCTTACAAACAGCCCATTACTAAAACTGAAATTGAGCAAATCAGGGGAGTAAATAGTGATTATGCTATCCAAAAACTTTTAGAAAAAGAACTTTTGGTTATCAAAGGAAAATCTGACGCTCTGGGAAGACCTCTATTATATGGCACAAGCGATAAATTTATGGATTATTTCGGTATCAACAGCCTTAAAGACCTACCCCAACCGAAAGATATAAACCCTGATGAAAACATTATTGGTGAAGTTTCAGAATAGTTTTACTTTAACTTGCAAATACTTGTATGCCTCGCAAGAAAAAAAATGATACAGAAAAAGAAACCTCTAAACCTCGTGTGCATAAAGAATTGGAAGGTTTTGATATTCGTATCAATGCTTTTGGAGAAATTGTTTCTACATTGGATATTGAAAAAATCAACGAGTTTTTAGATAAACACGTTGATGATAAGAAACTTCGCCATTTGAAGTCTAAATCTAAAAAAAGTGAAAAATAAAAAATTTGGGGTTTATCATTTACTCATCTTTACACTAATTTTGGCATCATTTTTGGCTATTGATGAATTTTTGCTATTCAATAAAATTTTACACGAATATAAATGGTACTTGCTTTTATTTTTTGCCCTTCAATCGTTACTCACAACCTACATTGTATCACAGGGTTTGAATAGAGATGTCAGAGTTTTTCAAGGTTTTTTCTTTGGCTCTATGCTTTTGCGAATGTTTTTGAGTATTGGAGTTGTTTTTTATGTTGTTTATCAGGGAGTTATTTATCCACTTTGGTTTGTGGTAACTTTTTTCGTTTTATATTTTTGCTTTGTAAGTTTTGAGATTTATGGTTTATTAGTTAAATTACGCTTAAAAAATACCGCCGAAGATGGAAATAATCAACATTCATACGAAAACACTTGAAAGGCTCTGTCAGAAGTATAGTGTTAAGCGAATGTATGTTTTTGGTTCAGTTACAACACCTTTATTTACACAAGAGAGTGATTTGGATTTTTTGATAGATTTTGATGATAAATTAGATTTTGCTACTTATGCAAACAATTTCTTTCTATTACAAGAAGAATTATCCAATCTTTTTCATAGAAAAATTGATTTAATCACAGAGAAATCGCTTCGAAACCCCTACCTCATTGAGAGTATCAATGCTTCAAAAAAAATGATTTATGGAAGCGAATGAGATTTTGATAAAAAAATATCTCTTGGATATTGAAAACTCTATTCTTTCTGTACAAGAATTTACACAAAACCTGACTTGGAACGACTATCAAGCTAGTAAATTAGTAAGAAGAGCCGTAGAACGTGAAATTGCAATTATAGGCGAAGCTGTGAATAAACTTTCTAAAATTGTTCCTAATCTACCTTTTTCATCAGCCAAACAAATTATTGCTACACGAAATTACGTTGTGCATAGCTACAATAATGTTGATGATGTGATTATTTGGGGGATAGTTCAAAATCATTTAGCTACTTTATTAGAAGAGGTTAGAAGTTTTTTTCAATAATATTTTTGCTTTGTAAGTTTTGAGATTTATGGTTTATTGTATAACTTGCGAGCCAAATCAGATAACACTACCTAAAAATTCAACTATTTTTTAGAATAAGTGGCTTAAAATGCTTATGATGAATTGTTTTGTGGGTTTAACGGAAGTATTTTAGCGTAGTGTGTTTGAAAAAGTCTAATAAATTTAATTTTATGAACAAGTTGACTAATTTTTGGGTAACTTTCTTGCTCGTCCTTCCTTTTTTTACTTTTGCCCAGCACGAAGAGAAGGAGTTTAACGCAGGTGATTTGATTCTGCATCACATTGCGGATTCTCACGAGTGGCATTTTGCTACAATTGGCGAAACACACGTTACAATTCCATTACCTGTCATTCTTTATACCGATAAAGGATTAGATATTTTTATGTCTTCGGAGTTTCATCACGCCGAAAAAAGAGAAATAACCAACGAAAAAGGTGAAAAAGAGCATCAACTTGTCTTAAAACGCCCTAATGGTAATACATATATTATGAGCCACGACCATATTTCGTTTGAAGGTGGAGGGACACTTTATGACTTTTCAATCACAAAAAATGTTGCATCTTTACTTTTGAGTGCAGTTCTATTGATAGTCGTATTTTTTAGTGTGGCTAAAAGCTATAAAAACAATGCTGGTAAAGCCCCCAAAGGTTTGCAATCATTCTTTGAACCTATTGTTGTATTTATTCGTGATGATATTGCCAAACCCAATATTGGCGAAAAATACGAACGCTTTATGCCTTATTTGCTTACGGTGTTCTTTTTTATATGGTTCAATAATTTGCTTGGGCTAATGCCCGGTGGAGCAAATGTTACGGGAAATATTGCTGTAACAATGACTCTGGCTTTGCTTACGCTTGTTATTACGTTGTTTAGTTCTAATAAATATTATTGGCAACATATTCTCAACACGCCGGGTGTGCCTTGGTGGCTAAAATTTCTTGTGCCTATAATGCCTATCGTTGAAATTATAGGAATTTTTACAAAGCCCTTTTCACTAATGGTGCGTTTGTTTGCCAATATTACCGCAGGTCATATCATTATTTTGAGCTTGCTTTCACTCATATTTTTATTCAAAAGTTATGCAGTAGCTCCCGTGAGTGTTGCTTTTGCGGTAGTAATGAATATGCTTGAGCTATTTGTAGCAATTTTGCAGGCTTATGTATTTACTTTGCTTTCGGCAATGTATTTTGGCGGAGCAGTAGAGGAGCATCATCACGAGCATCACGACGAAAAACACGAAGTTCATCACGCATAAATGAGCACTTTCAAAAGTAAATACGAAGAGAATCTCAAATCAGGAACTTTACTTATTCAAAAAGAGTTTTACAATGCCAGTGTACATTGTTTCTATTATGCCTGCATACAATTGATGCTTCATATATTGTATTATGTTGAAAAGATAGATAAAAATGAGTTGAACAAAAATCAGAAGGAAACTTCTAACGAGATAGCATCAGGCTTTCACGGCTGGATTATCAATAAATTTGCTACTTTGTTGATACCCAAAAATACTCAAGCTGCAATGGAATTTTATCAGTGGATAGGGGAACTAAAAAATATAAGAGTAAAAGCAGATTATAAAGAATTTAAGGTGGAAACTAAAATAGCAGGACAAGTAAAAGAAAGGGCATTTTACATTATAGAAACTCTAAAAAACAACTTTGATGTATGAGTTCTCAAAATTTTGTTATAGGTTATTTGCTTCGAATGGGTATAGAATATCCTTTCTTGCAAATTCAATATGAATTTGACGAATTAGATAAGAGTCACCTAATTTCACTGAAACAAGTTAGCGGCGAAGAAAACCTTATGCAACTAAAAATAGAGCTAGTTCGTGTTTTTGTAGAGAAATTCCCCTGTGAAAATATTATTTTTGTTGATAAACGTAGCCTTATACAAATAGAAAATCCGAATTTCGTGTTTCAGCCTTTACAAAAATTATCTGAAGAAAGTTTGAATTTAAATGCAAGTCAGGCTAGCTATAACTACGACATACACTCTTTACAATCTCAAACCATTGAAACAAATATTTTAAGTTTTTTTGCCGCATAGTTTAGAATGGAAACAGGTTTTGAAATAGTAAATATTCTGCTTTTAGAGAGTAATTTTAGGAGAGAACCCTTGGTAAGTTTTGAAAACTTGGTTAAAAACCTCTCTTTTAATATGGGTTATTCGCAAAAGAGTAATTTATTGAATGTGGTAATTGAGACTTCTTGGGAAGAGAAAAATAAAAATACTCAACTAGTAGAAATAGAGGCAAAAATAAAAATGGTTGGAGTTTTTAGATACAATGATAAAACAAGTGTAAAAGTAGAGGAGTTTGCCAAAGTCAATGCCCCCGCTATAATTTTCCCATTTATCAGGGAGCAATTGGCAAATCTATCTCTCAAAGCGGGTATTCCCTTAATTTTGCTACAACCCATAAATTTTGTAAGACTTTCAAATGAAAGTGAAAATAAATAGTTTCAATTTTAACCCTAAATTTCAATTTCTATGTTACAACTTTTAGTTCTTTTGGCAGAAATCGCTGGTATCGGTGCTGGTTTGGCAGCTGGCTTGGCTGTATTGGGTGCTGGTTTGGGTATCGGACGCATCGGTGGGCAAGCTATGGACGCTATTGCTCGTCAGCCCGAGGCAAGCGGTAAAATCCAAGGTGCTATGATTGTAGCCGCCGCTTTGATTGAAGGTGCGGCTCTTTTTGGGGTAGTAGTAGGTCTTTTGATGGCTTTGAAAGTTGCCTAATTACTACATCAAGCACAAAATTCGGCTTTACTTCTGCCACAAGCGGTGGGCTTGGGCAGAAGTTGCCTAAAAATCTACCTTCTGCTTACTTTCTAAAATAATATCTAACAACAGATTTCTAAAATTCAAAAATATGCTACTCAACCTCATTACTCCTGAACTTGGTCTGATTGTTTGGCAGTTGATTGTTTTTCTTGTACTGCTTTTTGTATTAGGAAAATTTGCTTGGAAACCTATAATGAATGCTCTAAAAGAGCGTGAAAAGTCTATTGAAGAAGCGTTGGCTTCTGCTGAAAAGGCAAAAGCAGAAATGGCTAAAATTTCTGCCGATAACGAAAAACTGCTCCAACAAGCTCGTGCCGAAAAAGATGAAATCCTCAAAAAAGCTCAACAAACTGCTCGTGAGCTTGTTGATGAAGCCAAAGAAAATGCTAAAAAAGAAGCAGATAAAATTATTAACGAAGCTCGTAATCTTATTGAAAGTGAAAGAAAAGCCTTTATGGCTGAAATGAAAAAAGAAGTTGCTAAACTTTCTTTGCAAGTAGCCGAACGTATTTTGCGTAAAGAACTTGCCAACGATGAAGGACAAAAAAAACTTGCTGAAAAACTAATCAACGAAATTTCTGCTAACTAATAAGAGTGTTGTATGATAAGTAGTATGACCGAAAGACGCGTAGCAATTCGCTATGCGAAGGCAATTTTAGAACTTGCCGAAGAAAAAGGAGTATTGGAGCAGGTTTATAAGGATATGGGATTTTTTGTAAAAACGCTCGACGAAAATCCCGTTCTGAGAGCAGTTACACGAAATCCTATTATTTATAGCTATCGTAAGCTAACTATTCTAAAAAAACTTTTTGCAGATAAACTTCATAAAGTTACTCTTGACTTTTTTGAAATTATCACACGTAAAAACCGAGAGGAAGTTTTATACCAAGCCGCCAAAGAATTTGAAAACCTTTATGAAGAGCGTAAAGGTATTTTAAGAGTTACGCTCACTTCGGCAGTGCCTCTAACAGATGCTATTCGCCAAAAGGCTATTCAAATTGTAGAAAAAGAAACTGGTAAAAAAGTAAAGTTAGAAGAAAAAATCAATCCTGCTCTGATTGGTGGTTTTACGATAACTTTTGCTAATGATAAACAAATAGATGCCTCTGTCAGAACAAAACTGAAATTATTAGAAAAAGAATTCTTGTACTAAACCCAAACTCGCTTTTTGAGCGAGTTTTTTTGTTGAAAATCCTTTGCAATCTCTTGGCTATTGCGAAAACCATTTGGCGATTTGTTTCGTTTGTATAAGAAAAAGTATGAAACGAAACATCATCATTTTAGGAACATTATTTTCGCTACTGATAGCGTTTCAGTCTTGCGGACAAAAACAATCAAACCAAACTGCTAAAAAAATGGACAAGAACTTTGAAATCAAAAAAAATGAGGAAGAATGGCAACATTGCCTCAATCCCGAGCAGTACAAGGTTTTGCGTATGAAAGGTACTGAAAGAGCTTTTACAGGCAAATTCTACAAGCACAACGAAAAAGGAATTTACACCTGTGCGGGCTGTGGAAATGAACTATTCAAATCAGAAACCAAATTTGATTCGGGTACGGGCTGGCCAAGTTATTTTGATGTAATTCCTAATGCAGTAGTGCTGGAAAAAGATTACTCCTACGGAATGATACGCACCGAAGTACTTTGTGCTAAATGTGGAGGACATTTGGGACACGTCTTTGATGATGGCCCCAAACCCACAGGCTTGCGGTATTGCATTAATTCTATTTCATTAGATTTCAAAAAGCAGTAGAAAAGTATAGGGGCAATTTAGGAATTGCCCTTATTCGTATCGGTTTCGGTAAATTTCACTTACATAATTCAATGCTCCAAATTGCAAAATAAGAGCAATTCCCTCGTTTGTGCCTTTTCCACACTGCAAACCTTCGGAAACGTAATACACAAAACGCTTGGCATTGCGTTTTTGTAGGTCTTGCCTATCGGGTTTGCCTAAAATCTCTGTTACCTTTTCTTGGGAAAGCCCTAAAAGTTTTTCTTTTTGTTTTTCCAGAGAGATAAGCATCTGCAAACGAGTGTTTTTACAACCTTTACTATCGCTTTGCCACAGGTTTTTATCAAAATTCGCTAACTTAACTTCTGTTTTTTGGCAGGCACTCAGCAACATAACCCCCAAAATCCAAAGAAACATACGCATAGCTTATTACTTTTTAGGCAAATATACAAAAAAACAGGAAAATTAGCGATTTTTTGAAAATCTGCGTAGTTTTCTTTAACTTTGGCAAAAACTTTTATGAAAAAAACACCTTTACCCGAAACTGAGAAGATTATTTTAGGCATAGACCCTGGCACCCGAATTATGGGCTATGGTGTGCTGAAAATTTTGGGTAAAAAAATAGAGGTTTTGCAATATGGTGTAATTCAATTGGAAAAATATGATAGTCAGGCTCTTAAACTCAAAAAAATTTACGAAAGAGTAACGCAACTTGTAGAAGAGTTTTTGCCTGATGAAGTCGCCTTAGAAGCCCCTTTCTACGGAAAAAATGTACAATCTATGCTTAAATTGGGCAGAGCCCAAGGTGTTGCAATGACAGCGGCTCTAATGCGAGAAATTCCTATTACCGAATATGCCCCCTTGAAAGTCAAACAAGCAGTAACAGGTAAAGGGCGAGCTACTAAACAGGAACTTGCTCTTATGCTGGAAAAAATTTTGAAAATTCAATTTGCTGATGATACCCTTTTAGATGCCTCTGACGCTTTGGGAGTGGCTTTGTGTCATCACTATCAAAACGGAGTAAAAACTACCAAACATAAAGGCTGGTCTGATTTTGTTAAAGAAAATGCTCACCTCATAAAGAAATGAACCTACAAAAACTTATTTCACAAATTCCGCTTATTGCCATTTATGGCAACGAAAATACCGAAATAAATACCATTCAATTTGATTCTCGGCAAGTCAGAGAAGGTGATGTATTTGTGGCTACGCAAGGAACGCAAGTAGATGGGCATACTTTTATTGAAAAAGCCATTGAAGCAGGGGCAAAAGCCATTGTTTGCGAAAAACTGCCTGAAAATTTACTTGCACATATCACTTACCTACATACGCCCGATAGTGCTGAGGCTTTGGGGATTATGGCAAGTAATTTTTACGATAATCCTTCACGAAAATTGCGTTTGGTAGGCGTAACAGGCACTAATGGCAAAACTACTAACGTAACGCTTTTGTACAAATTGTTCAGAGGTTTGGGCTATCGTGTTGGTATGCTCTCTACGGTAGAAAATCTCATCAATGATAAAGTTTTACCTGCCACACACACCACCCCCGATGCCTTACAACTGAATGCTTTGCTTGCTCAAATGGTACAAGAAAGCTCTCAATTTGCCTTTATGGAAGCTAGTTCTCACGCCATTGTGCAAAGACGCATAGCGGGTTTGCACTACACGGGAGCGGTTTTTACGAATATTTCCCACGATCATTTAGATTTTCACAAAACCTTTGAGAACTACATAAAAGCCAAAAAGAAACTCTTTGACGATCTGCCCGCTTCTGCCTTTGCCTTAAGTAATTTTGACGATAAAAGAGGAAGCATTATGCTTCAAAATACCCAAGCACGCAAATATAGCTTCGCTCTCAAATATCCTGCGGATTTCAAGGCGAAAATTTTAGATAATACCTTGCAAGGCTTACTAATGGATTTTGAAGGTACGCAAGTGTGGTGTAGGCTTATAGGCGAATTTAACGCCTATAATCTTTTGAGTGTCTATGCTACGGCTATTCTTTTAGGTGAGGAAAAAGAACGAATTTTACCTGTACTTTCTGAACTTTATGCCGCCAAAGGCAGATTTGAGCAAATTACGGATAAGTTCGGTAGGGTAGGGATTGTAGATTACGCTCACACGCCTGATGCGTTGGAGAATGTACTCAAAACTATTCAAGATTTGCGAAAGCCTCATCAAAAGGTAATTACCATTGTGGGGGCTGGGGGCAATCGTGATGCTACCAAACGCCCTGCGATGGCTCAAATTGCTTGCAAATATTCTGATAGTGTTGTGCTTACTTCTGATAATCCACGTTTTGAAGACCCTATCGCTATTCTTGCCGATATGCAAAAAGGAGTGCCTATTACGCAACGAAAAAAAGTATTAGTGATTGAAAATCGTAAAGAGGCAATTACGAAGGCTTGTGAAATGGCTCAAAATGAAGATATTATCTTGCTCGCAGGCAAAGGACACGAAACTTATCAAGAAATTCAGGGAGTAAAATACGAATTTGACGATAAAAAAATTCTAACGGAAATGATGAATAGCTGAAAAAGTTTGAATAGAAAGCTGTTACAAAATTTTTTGGCACAGATTTGGTATCTTTCTGAACCAAAACTCTTGGCATTATGAGCGAACTTGATGAACTCAAAACACTTTGGGAAGAGTACAATTTCAATCGTTTAGAACCCATTGATTTTGATACTTTTCAGGAACTTGTATGGTTTTATCCTATTTTAGCGGTGCTTTCGGCGGATAATAACATTGATGGAGCAGAAAGAAACTTTTACTTAGAACAACTTGAAAAAAAAGCACACCAAGAAGAACATTTGCAAATCAGCGTGCTTAAAAGAGAAGCCAAATACATTGCCGAAAACATACGTTTGCTTGAAAATCTTTTTATCAGTGCCTTGAAAATTTTGGTAAAATCCAAAGGTTGGCAAAATGCCCTTATGGATAATATGCTTAATGCCGCCAAAGTAAGCTATGAACCTTGGCAAACTAAAACTTTGTATGGAAATTCAGAAAATCATTTGAAATTTTCAAAAAAAGTGTTAGATTTGGTTTTAGAAGATGTGTTAGATAAAAAAGAACGTGTTTCGGAAGAAGAACTTGCCGTCATTGTAAATATTTTGCAAAAAACAGAGGCTCTTAATGAACGCAACCAAATGATTTTGGAGGTTTTTGAAAACTCACCCTAAAATGCAGAACTTATGAAAAAACAACTCCTTCGGCGAATTGGACTGCTATTTTTTCTGTTCGCTTTTGCTAATGCCAAAGGGCAATCGCTGTATGAAATCGTCTTTGAGGCTTCCGATATTACCTACAAGGCTTTTTTGGTGTATTTCAACGAGCAAGATGCCTATATGCGTATAGGATATACCTATAAGGGTAAGTACAACGTGGTTGATGTCAAGTATCAATCTGTAACAGGACAAGAAGATGGTTATAATTATTTGGTAATGGTTGGTAGCAATCCTCGCTTTATTACCAATCAAGAAAAAGGGCAATCCTACAACCCAGACCATTTTATTTGGGTATGGAATGACCAAAACCCCAATCAACTCCCCTACGTTACTGATGACCCTAATTTTGATGCTTCTCATCTGATTCAATGCAAATCTTACATAGAAATAGACCCCAAAACTATGACAGATAGCTACTTGCGTCAATTTTTCCGTACTGATGAGCCCGAATATCAAGCCTTGCGTAAAATGAGAGATGCATCAGCAGGGGCAATAAACTACAATACCAGTGATAATAATAGCAATAGTGGTAGTAGTAGCAACAATAATAATAACAATACAGGGAGCGGAAAATCTAAGATGCACTTACTGCTTGTTATCAATACAGATATTGGCGATATTGGGCAAAGTTGTGCCGTAGACCAAAAAGCTATGGAGGTAGAATTTAGAGAAATTGCCAAAGCGGTGGGTATGCCTTTTGAAAAATACATTATTAACGGAGAAAAATTTACTCGCGATAATGTAGAAAGGACTATTAAAAGTATGCAGGTTGGTAATAATGATGTGGTAATTTTCTATTACAGCGGACACGGCTTTCGTTGGTCTAACCAAACTGATAAGTATCCACAATTAGATATGCGTTATTCGGAATACACTCCTCTTACCGAAAAAACTTCCTTACCTCTCTCGGCTGCTGCCAAGGCTATTACTGATAAAGGAGGCAGACTCAATATTATTTTGAGCGATTGTTGCAATTCAGATATTGGCAGAAATCAAATGACTTCTACTACTTTTATGGCAAGCCGCAGCTTTCAGGGGGCGGAGATTCAAAAACTAAAAAAGCTGTTTATAGATTCTCGTGGAAGCATTATGATTACTGGTAGCTCTCCTGGTGAATATTCGTGGTGCAACATCAATGGAGGCTTTTTTACGCTGAGTTTTATTCAGGCTCTCAAAGAAGAGATTGGCTATATGCGTACAGGAGCACCTTCGTGGGAGCATATTGCTGAAAATGCAGTAAGAAGCACCCAATACAAAGCTAAAAATTGCAATGGTTGTAAGCCTCAAAATCCTGTTTCTGCGGTTCGTGTTTCTCAAAGGTAAAATTGTATGAAAGTATTTTGGTTTATTTTTCTAATGAGTTTGGGTATGCTTCCTGATAAAGAAAAACACCCGATTTTTCACAAACACAAAGATATTATTGAGGAAGCTACCGAAGTGGCTTTGTATGAAGTGAAAGCTACGCCCATAGCCTCCAAAGATCAAGAAAAAGATAAAGTGTATTTAGGCGATTACGAGATGCTTAAAAAAGTAGAAATTTCTGCTGAAAATGCCGAAAATCTGAAAAAGGCGGTCTTAGATACTAACAATTACATCAGCGAAAAGAAAACTTGTCCGATGCAGGCTAAGTATGCTTTGAAATTTTCAAAAAAGAGGCATTACATTACGCTGATTATTTCAGAGAATACTTGCGAAAAGATGATTATCTTTTCATCAGAAAAAGACATCAACAAGCATTATCACGATTTCAAAACGCCAAATTCTCTTTATCCTTTGATAGAAAAATGAAAAATTTATGAGAAAACTTTTTTTGTTGTTATTTCTCGTATCAATGAGTTTTTTCAGTGTTGCCCAAAATGTGCCTTCGGCTGAAAAAATCTTGAAAGAAGCAACAACTACCGCTCAAAAACAAAAGAAAAAAATTTTTATCATTTTTGAAGCGTCTTGGTGCGGCTGGTGCAAAAAAATGCAAAAAGCTCTTGCCGATGAGAGTTGTAAAGATTTTTTTCAAAGTAACTTTGTAATGGTTTCTATGGTAGTAAATGAGTTTGGGGAGAGGAAAAGTCTGGAAAATCAGGGTGCAGAAGCGTATTTAGAAAAATGGGGTGGTAA
Organism: Raineya orbicola; assembly: GCF_002843425.1. GTDB lineage: Bacteria > Bacteroidota > Bacteroidia > Cytophagales > Thermonemataceae > Raineya > Raineya orbicola. The sequence goes on along the minus strand of NZ_NKXO01000022.1, from coordinate 25,124 downwards.
AAATCAGGGTATTCCTTATTGGGTTATTTTAGATAGCAAGGGCAATTTGCTTGAAGACTCTAGAATGAGCAATGGAGAAAATATAGGCTGTCCTGCTCAGCCCGAGGAAGTAGAAGCATTTGTAGAAAAACTGAAACGGACTACTAAAATCACGGAAAAAGAACTTGCCAAGGTTAAGGAAAGATTTTTGGCTAATCGCTAAATGTTTAGCTTTTTATTTTACCCATTTTTCAACTTCTTGTGGCGAAAGTTTGAACAGACAAATTCTGCCGAAGCGTCCTGCTACAAAGGTTTTTCCCACGATGGCTATGCCGCCGTCAGCTGTAAGGGTAAGGCTCCCTATTTGGAAAGTATTTGAGGAGCCAAAGTATTGCGTGCGTATTAGGTTACCAGTGGCTTCGTCATAAATAAAAAGAACAATCTGACCATTTTTGGTATCTGTAAGGTATAAAAGCACATTTTTTTGGGCAATAGTTGCTCTCCGAATCACAACACGAGCAAACTTGGATATTTCGGGCAAAACATTTCCCCTGAAACTTGTATTGGTGTAAATACTACTGGCGGCTACTTCGGCTCTTGGGATAAACACTGTTTCGCCATCGGCATTGTAGCGAGCCATAGCAAAGGTATTGCCACTAATTTGTATCATAGCACTGATAGCAGAATCGTAGCTATTTCCATTAATGATGCCTTTGGGTTCACTTCCTGCGGAGGCTAAATCATCACTCATTACGGCAATATTGGAAAGGCGGAAAGCAGTGAAAAACAAATCGTTTCCCCCTCTACTGCCCATAAGCATAGGCAAAGGTGTGCGTACTCTACGCAAATGTCTATCTATACGTTCTTCAATGAAGGTATTATCTTGGTTGTAGTATTGCTTGCTTCGCAAAATAGTGCCATTAGGCGAGCCAATAGAAACTATCGTATTTTGAGAATTTTGGGGGTAAGATACAAAACCATAGTTGCCGTCAGGCAAAGTGTTGGCTACTAAACCACGTATGAGGTTATACTTGGCAAGCTCTTGGGGGCTTTGGGTAGCTGAAAGCCTTACGGGCTTCAAACTATCGCTTTGGGCGGAACAAAAAAACTCAAAATTACCATCAGTAGTGGGCAAAAGCTCAGAAATGGGAGTAACATAGTTTTCTCTTGCCAAATATTCCCATTCAAATTTGCCATCAGGTTGTACTTTCATTAGATACACCGCAGGGAAAGGGGAGAAGCCATTGTTTGTATATTCGCCTAAAATCAGATAGCCACCGTCGGCAGTTTGTTTAATATCTAATGGGGTAAAATTTTGATCAAAATTGTTATTTTCGTAAATTTTTACAAAAACCTCCTCTGGCTTAATTTCCTTGTTTTTAGAAATGTCGCAAGCTCCAAAAACAAAAGTAGCAAGTATTATGATAAAAAATTTTTTCATACGTTTCAATATTTTGTTTGTTAGGGTCTTACTCTTCTGAAAGAGGAAATTTGCAAAAATTTCATAGGGAAAACGCAATAAAATTCTATTTGTATATTTTGCAAGGTCATATCATCAAGAGCATCTAAAACACCTATCATTCGTTGGTCAGAATAGCGATTGAGACGATTAGTAACATTATTCAAACCCTGTTTGTAATTGAGTTCTGCACCTAAACGCACATTACCGAGTTCGGTACTTAAACCTCCGCCTAAGTACCAAATCCATTGTGAGGTAATAAATAAATTTTTGGCACCAATTACAGGCGATTCGTTTTGTATAGGATTATTTGCCCCCGAAGCTCTATCAAAGCTCTCTATTTCAATGTATTTATCTGCCTTGATGAGCATACCATAGCCCAATCCACCTTGAACATAGGGCTTAAATGCTTGACGAAGAACGTCAAAACGTATCATCAAGGGCAATTCTAAATAATTGAGCCGAATACGATGATGATAACGCAAGTTGAGAGAATTATTATCTTGCCCTTGCCACTGATAAGCAACCTCGTAACCTACATTCATATTGTTATAGGTAGGTTGGAAACTGACGGAGAGGTTTGTCAGGAAATTAAAATCTACTCTGGCACCAGTTTGCACTCCCAACTTCCGAAAACCATCATATTCTTTATTTACACTATTGCCGTTGGTAAATTCTAAAATATCGTAGCGTTTTAGGGGTAAGGCTTTGCCTAAATTTACGCCTGCGTGAATGCCAATCCACCATTGAGAGTCATCAAAACTGCCGAGATAGTCTTTTTTAGCGGGCTTGTATGTTCGTCTTTGAGCAATACTTTCTACTGAAATGGCACAAAAGAAAATTCCCAAAAAAATATGCAAAAGTGTTCGCATACGAATAAGTCTTTATTTGTATTACGTTAGGAAAATGCAATTTGTTTCGGTTGTAAAAAAAATATTTTGTAATCTGACAAAAAGACTGAAAAAATGTCAGTTTTTCTGACATATCATTTTGGCAAATTCAAATATGTTTGTACGGATAATAAGCTAAAAATCTTTGAAAATAACGATTTTGTAGAATTTTGGAGTTTTTACTTTGCGTCTATTTGTCCGTAAAAATTACATTGGCATATAAAATGCTATGCTATGGTTGCAACCTTTCAAAAAGCATTTCCTTAAACCTAAAATTCATAATTGATATGGGAAAAAATAAATTGAAAATTACTCCGCTTGCCGACAGAGTTCTGGTAGAACCTGCCGAGGCTGAAACTAAAACTGCTTCTGGTATCATTATTCCTGACAATGCCAAAGAAAAACCCCAAAGAGGCGTAGTAGTTGCCGTAGGCAAAGGCAAAAAAGACGAGCCTATGACCGTAAAAGAAGGTGATACTGTGCTTTATGGCAAATATGCAGGTACCGAAATCACTATTGATGGCAAGGAGTACCTTATTATGCGTGAATCTGATATTTTCGCAATTCTCTAATTTTTTACACTTTAATTTTTTCTCATTTTTTAACCCCAAAAAACGCAAACAACTATGGCTAAAAAAATAGTTTTTGATTCTGATGCAAGAGAAAAACTAAAAAAAGGTATTGATGCCCTTGCAAATGCTGTAAAAGTAACACTTGGTCCTAAGGGCAGAAATGTTATTTTAGACAAAAAATATGGCTCTCCTGCTATTACCAAAGATGGCGTAACAGTTGCCAAAGATATTGAACTTAAAGATGCTATTGAAAATATGGGAGCTCAACTTTTGAAAGAAGTTGCTTCCAAAACTGCTGATATGGCAGGAGACGGTACTACCACTGCTACTGTGCTTGCTCAGGCTATTTTTACAGCAGGTCTGAAAAACGTTACTGCAGGTGCAAACCCTATGGATTTGAAGCGTGGTATTGATAAAGCAGTAACAGCAGTAGTAGAGCACCTCAAAAAACAATCCAAAGAGGTAAAAGGCGAGAAAGAAATTGCACAAGTAGCCACTATTTCTGCTAATAACGATGAAGAAATTGGTAATCTCATTGCCGAAGCAATGAAAAAAGTGGGCAAAGATGGGGTTATCACTATTGAAGAGGCGAAAGGTACTGCTAACGAACTGAAAACCGTAGAAGGTATGCAGTTCGATAGAGGTTATCTTTCTCCTTATTTTGTAACCAACACCGAAAAAATGCAGGCAGAATTAGATAAGCCTTACTTGCTTATCACAGAAAAGAAAATTTCTTCAATGAAAGAAATTTTGCCTGTATTGGAGCAGGTAGCTCAATCTGGCAGACCTTTGCTCATTATTGCCGAAGACGTAGAAGGCGATGCTTTGGCTACTCTTGTAGTGAACCGCTTGCGTGGTACGCTCAAGGTATGTGCTGTAAAAGCTCCGGGCTTTGGCGATAGAAGAAAAGCTATGCTTCAAGATATTGCTATCCTCACTGGTGGTGAAGTAATTTCAGAAGAAAGAGGCTTTACTTTAGAAAGTGCTGGTATGTATCTTGGAGAAGCCGCTCGTGTGATTGTAGATAAAGACAACACTACTATCGTAGATGGCAAAGGCAAAAAGGATGCCGTAAAAGCTCGTATCAATGAAATAAAAGCTCAAATTGAAACCACTACTTCCGACTACGACAGAGAGAAACTTCAAGAGCGTCTAGCTAAACTTTCTGGTGGCGTAGCTATCTTGTACGTGGGTGCCGCTACCGAAGTAGCTATGAAAGAGAAAAAAGATAGAATGGACGATGCTCTTCACGCTACTCGTGCCGCTATTGCCGAAGGTATCGTTCCCGGTGGTGGTGTGGCTTTGGTAAGAGCTTTGGAAGCCCTTGATGCAGTAAAAGTAGATAATGAAGACCAAAGAACAGGGGTAAATATTATCCGTCAGGCTTTGGAAGCTCCTCTCAGAACTATCGTAGCCAATGCGGGTCTTGAAAGCTCTGTAATTTTGAACAAAGTAAAAGAGGGCAAAAAAGACTTTGGTTTCAATGCTCGTACCAACGAGTTTGAACATATGTTTGAAGCAGGTATCATAGACCCAACCAAAGTTACCCGTCTTGCTCTTGAAAACGCCGCTTCTATTGCTGGCTTACTACTTACTACTGAGTGTGTAGTAGCTGATGAGCCAGAAGAAAATAAAGCTCCAGCAATGCCCGGCGGTATGGGCGGAATGGACGGAATGATGTAAGCCCTACTTCAATCCAGTTATATCCCACAAAAGACTTTCCTGAATAAGGAAAGTCTTTAAATTTTTATCAAAATTGAGTAAGCCAAAGTAGTTTGTTCTTATCTTTTGTATTTTTGTGATAGTGAATTGAGATTTTTTTGAAATTATCAAGTTTGTGGAAGCTAAATCTTTAAAAATAGCCCTTATTGGCACAGGAAATGTAGCTTGGCATATAGCCAATGCTTTTACACAAACCGCTCATCAAATTGTAGAAGTATATGGAAGGAACATTCAGAATACAAATGAATTTGCGGGCAATCTGAATGCTCTTGTTAAGGATAGTCTTAACTTCAAGGAAAGCCAAGCGGAAATTATTTTGCTTGCAGTTTCGGATAATGCTCTGCCCGAGATTATCGCACAAATGCAACTTAATAGCAATCAAATTGTTGCTCATACTTCGGGAAGCACACCCATCACTATTTTTGATGCTTTACCCTGTAAGGCAAATTTTGGAGTTTTCTACCCATTACAAACTTTTTCTAAAACAAAGCAAGTGAATATTCAAGAAGTACCTTTTTGTATAGAGGGTAATTCTACTGAAACTGCCACTTGTTTGAAATCATTAGCAGAAGCAATTAGCAGAAAAGTTTTTTTGATTAGTTCAGAAGAAAGGCTCAAATTACATTTGGCGGCGGTATTTGCTAATAATTTTGTCAATCATCTGTTAGGTATTTCACAGGAAATTCTGCAAAAAGAAAATTTATCATTTGAGTTACTCAGACCGCTTATTCAAGAAACCTTTGCCAAAGCAATGGAAGCAGAAAATATTTATGCCATACAAACAGGACCCGCTCGCCGTAACGACCAAATCATTATTCAAAAGCATCTCCAACTATTGCAAAACGAAGCGTACAAGCAGAAAATTTACGAAATCATTTCAGAAAGCATTAGGCAAAAATCTTAATTTTCTCTGCTGTTTTCAGCTTTATCGTATGCTTGAATAATTGCCTTCACAAGGCGGTGGCGAACCACATCACGAGCATCAAGTTCTACAACTGCAATGCCTTCAATATCTTTGAGTATTCGTAGGGCATCGGTAAGTCCTGAACGTTGTTTGCTGGGCAAATCTATTTGCGATTGGTCGCCTGTAACAATGGCTTTGGAGTTAGCCCCCATACGCGTCAGGAACATTTTCATTTGCATAGGGGTAGTGTTTTGTGCTTCATCAAGCAAGATAAAGGCATCACTAAGGGTTCGCCCACGCATATATGCAAGCGGTGCAATTTCAATGATACGATTTTCAAGATAAAATTTAAGTTTTTCGGCTTGTATCATATCGTCCAAAGCATCATAAATGGGACGCAAGTAGGGGTCTACTTTTTCTTTCAAATCGCCGGGCAGAAAGCCTAAATTTTCGCCTGCTTCTACCGCAGGACGCGTGATGATGATTTTTTTGACTTGTTTATTTTTGAGAGCCTGTACCGCCAAAGCTACTGCAATATAAGTTTTCCCCGTACCTGCGGGTCCTAAGGCAAAAACCAAATCGTTTTCCATAGAGGCTTTCACCATTAGGGCTTGGTTTTGCGTACGAGGCTTTATGCCGAAGCCTTTTGTTCCGTACAAAATTACTTCTTCACGAATTTTTTCAAGGCTACTGCTTTCCTTTTGTTCTTTATCGTTCTGAACAATAAGTTCTTCAATATTTTGTGGTGTGATTTTACCAAACTTATGATAGTGCGTCAGAAGAGCATTGATAATAGCGTTGATTTTCAGAATTTCAGGGGTTTGACCTTGTATGCGAATTTCATTGCCACGTGAAAGAATTTTGCTTGTTGGGAAAGCCGCCGCTATTTGTTTGATATGGCTATTTTCTGCTCCCAAGAAATCTACCAAAGGTATGTTTTCCAGTGTGATAATTTTTTCTATCAAAGATTATTGATTTTTAGGTGAAACCATTAAAACTTTAAGTTTCTTTCAAACTTTAATTCTTTTAAGAAATATTCAAATTTGGTGCTAAAATAAAGAATTTTTTGCTTATTTGCTTACAAATTTCTGTATAAAAATTACAATAATGCACATAGCTATTCACGGAAAAGTTTTTCAGAAAGAAATTCGTAAGTATATTCAAGACCTATTCACTTGCCTGAAAAAACACAATATTGAGGCTTGTGTTTCTGCAAGTTTTTACAAGGTTTTGAAAAAATCTCTGATAAAACACATTCCTGAAAATATTTATGAAAAGCCGAATGAACTGAAAAATTGTCAATTTTTTTTGAGTTTGGGTGGTGATGGAACGCTTTTGGAGACGGTTACTCACGTAGGAGCATTAGAAATCCCGATTGTGGGTATCAATACAGGCAGATTAGGTTTTTTGGCTACTCATTCGCCCTCACAAATTAAAAATCTTTTGAAAAATCTTACAGAAGGTTTTTACAGCATTGAAGAAAGAACACTTCTGCATTTGGAAAGCAATAAAGATATTTTTGAAGGTTACCCTTTCGCCCTCAATGATTTCACTATCACCAAACGCGATACTGCCTCAATGATTACTGTACATACTTACATAGACGGCGAATATCTAAACTCTTATTGGGCTGACGGCTTGATTATAGCTACGCCTACGGGTTCTACGGGGTATTCTTTGAGTTGTGGTGGTCCTTTGATTTTACCACGTTCCAACAATTTTGTTATTACGCCTGTCAGTCCGCATAATCTCACGGTACGCCCTATGGTAATTTCTGATGAAAGTGTAATTTCTTTTGAAATAGAAGGTAGAAGTAAAAATTTTCTCGTTTCTCTTGATTCACGCTCGCGTGTGATAGATGCTTCGGTTCAACTCGCTATTAGTAAAGAAAAATTCAAGGCAAAAATTGTAAAAGCCAACGACACCAATTTTTTAGATACCTTGCGAAGCAAACTGAATTGGGGTTGGGACGCAAGAAATTAGTTTTACTGCAAAGTTTGATTGTACAACACTTGTAAAAGTGTTTGTCCTACGGATTTCAGCGTGTTTTTATCAATGATTTGAATGTTATCTGCTTGCGTATGATGATGAGCAGGGAAAGCGTTTTCGTAATTAATAATATCAATCATAGGAATTTTGGCATCGCGATTTACGTAGAAGTGGTCGTCCATAATACCGCCTTGCATAGGAGTTTTTTGGTTGATAAAAAAGTTCCCATATCCCAAGCGTTGAGCCGTTTGCCATACTTCCTGCACAATACTTTCAGCATATTGCAGAGAAAAAGGTTCTTGATAAAATTTCGCTCCTTTTGCCCCAACCATATCCAGTAAAATGCCAAAATAAGCCGAATAATTAGGATTATGTTTGTTTTTTGACCAATGTTGCGAACCCAAGCACCAAGTAGAGTTGCTATGGTCTTCTTCCTTGTAGCCTTCGGGAGTGCCATCATCTTCTAAATCAAAAAAAAGGACATCTATTCCAATTTGGGGCTTTTCGGGGGAGTTTTGGATTGTTCGCAGAATTTCCAAAATTACTGCAACGCCACTGGCACCATCATCAGCGGCATCAATAGGTTTTTTGTGAAGAGTAGTATCTTTTTCCTTATCCGAAAAGCGTCTGCTATCCCAATGAGCCGCCAGCAGTATGCGTTTGGTAGCTTGCGGGTTGATACTGCCAATGATGTTTTTGCCATTCCAAGTTTTTTTATCAAAAGAAGTTGCCTGAAATTCTTGAACTTGGGTAGTGGCTCCCAATTTCTGTAAAGTTTTTACCAAATAATCTGCACATTGGCGGTGAGCCTCTGAATTAGGTACTCGCGGACCAAAAGCTAATTGTTTTTCAATATACACAAAAGCACTATCAGCATTGAATTCGGGGGCTTTTACTGATGGTTTGGTATTTTGCGGAGGGTTGTTTGAGTTGTTTTCGTTAGCATTTTCAGTATTGCTGTTGGTATTAGTACAAGACCACAGACTAATCAGCAACAAAAAAGCAGAAAAAGTTTTTTTTAGCATATAGATAAGGTTTCAAAAGAAAACAAAAACCTTACAGGCTTGCAGTAGCCTATAAGGTTTGTAAGAAAATGTATTTTTAATCTCTCAAATCTACTTCATTGACATTGGGGTACTTGCGTTTGTCAAAGTTGAAATAGTTATCATCAACTTGCACATCATACGCAATGGTATTGATGATGTATTTTGAACGATTTTGGTTTTTCTCAAAAATTTCCCAACTCTTGATACTTCGGGTTTTTTTATTCACCACCAAACGAATTTTGAATACTTTTTTGCTTCTATCAGTGGGTTGAAGGTCTATCTCTTCATAGACTTTACCATTTTCGGTAAATTCGCGAATGAAAACGTATTTGTAATCTTTTTTGTAAAGTTTGATAACTTTTTCAGGAGTTACGAAAGAATCATCGTCGGGGGTATAATCGGAAATGCTTACTTCGTTGGCATCTTTGAGGTAAGTCCAAACGGTTTTGCCGTTGTTATAGATTTCTTGGTTAGCAAGTTTTAGTTTGAATTTGTTTTTTTTCATTACAAATGTACCTTTGGCTTCGTCTTTGGTTTTATTGACCTCATTACGAAATTCATAGGTAAAATCTGCTTGCAAGGCTTTGGCAGATGAAAATTTGTTTTCTACCTCTGCTAATATCTGACGAGCCCTATCTTCGGGAGGTGTTACTTTGGGCTGAGCGATTGCCTCACAAATTCCTAAAAAAGCAATTATTGCGAAGGTTTTTTTCATTGTTTTGTTCATTAAAAAATCTTAACAAATTTACTACTCTAACAGACACATTTCAAGTAAAAAAGTTTAATGAAACTTACGTTTATTTTATTTCCAGACGATGCCCACTTTACGTAATTGTGCCTTAACGAAATTTTTAATTTTTTCTTTGGTGTTAGTGGCAATTTTTTTAGAAAGAGCATCATCGGGGCGGGGCTTGAATACCGTATCGTGATATTTTACGGCGTCAGCACGTTCTTTGGTATAAAAATAGGTATAAATGGATTTTCTTGTCATTCCATTAGGTACATTGATTTTATTGTACCCGTGATAAGAAATTTCGTTGGTTTCAAAAATAACAGCCCTATTGAATAGAGGAGCTACTTTTTTCTCGCAGGCGGTCATATCAGCGTTCCACATTTCCAAATCACCTCCGTATTCAGGCTTCCAGTCTTTATTCATATAAATAAGCATATTGAGCCTACGATGCACATTCTTGGAAGGGTGAATGTTGAAATCAATATGAATATCCAAAAAACTACCATTTTTGCCTTCGTGTAAGCCACAGCCCAAATGGTCGTTGGTGATGAAAACCTCTGCAATGCCTGTAACTTTGGAAACCCACTCGGCAACTTCTTGGCTCATCAATGCCTTGCGAATTTCATTGAAAGCGGGGTGGAAATCATCAAAATTTGCCCCCTCCGATTTGTTTTCGTTGATGCCGTCGTAATGTTTGGCAAGTTTTTCGGTAAGCGGAAAATTATCGTGAAGAATATTGGCAAATTCCTCTTTAAGGAAATTATCCATTACCAAATGCTTGTAGGGCTTGGCATTTTGAAAAGATTTTTGCAATTCAGCAATTTTTTCCGCTGAAAAGTATTCGTTATTGAAATAATCTAAAACCGAAACCAGAGTAGTTTGCATAGAAAATAAAATTTTTACAAAGATAAATGTTTTTCGCATAAAAAACATAGAAAAAAATTGTGAAAAATTAGAAATGCTTTATATTTGCTTTTCAGCTATTAGTACAGATTTTGCTTATGAAGAAACATAAATTTGTAAAAGAATACGAATTAAAGGCATCTGTGAAAATGCTTTATCCATATTTTTCTACGGCAGTTGGTTTGCAAGAATGGTTCGCCGACCGCGTACAAAGTATTGATACACAAACTTATCTCTTTCACTGGGATAACGAAGACCACCTCGGTACAATCATTTCACAAAGAATGGGCAAATCTATTAAGTTTGAATTTGATAGACACCTCAATCCTGAAAATCCTTCTTACCTTGAATTTCGTTTAGACCATAACGACCTCACTAATTCTACCTTTATTCGTATTACCGATTATTCTGACGAAACTGACGAAGAAGAGCTAAATGAACTATGGGACGGACTTATTCATAAACTCAAAGAAATTGTAGGTGGATAGTTTCAGGCTTTTCCTCTAAATTTGTGCAAAAATCTCTTTCAATGTTTTTTCGTATTAAGAAAATAGATTGGCTCATCTTAAAGGCGTTTGTACCTTCTTTTTTGCTTACCTATTTTGTGGTAGTATTCTTACTACTTATACAAATGATTATGAGCTATCTTGATGAATTTGTAGGTAAAGACATAGGGGTATGGACTTTTTCTAAAATGCTTTACTATTTTTCTTTGAACCTTACGCCAATGGCTTTACCCCTCGCCGTTTTGCTTTCAACATTGATGGCTTACGGCAATTTGGGCGAACATTTTGAACTAACTGCCATCAAAAGTGCAGGGGTTTCGCTAACACGTACCTTACGACCTATTGGCGTATTTGCTTTGCTTATTTCAGTGGTTTCTTTTTGGTTTAGTAATAAGGTAGTGCCTTACGCCAACGTAAAGGCTTATAGCACGCTTTACAATGTGAAACAAACCAAAGCCACTCTGGATTTGAAAGAAGGGATTTTTTACGATGGAATACCCAATTATAGCATTAAAGTCAGCAAAAAATATCCCGATGGCAAAAGTCTGAAAAATGTGATGATTTATTCTCATCAAGATTTTAGGGGCAATAAAGATGTAGTAATCGCCGATTCAGGCAGAATGTACACCATTCTAAACGGAGCTTATCTGATAATGGAGCTTTTCAATGGCAATGCTTACAGCGAACACAACGACGGCACAGGGCAAAGTAGTGCTAAATTTATCCGAAATCAGTACAAAAAAACTAAACTGGTTTTGAGTTTAGCATCTTTTCGTAAAAGTAATATTTCTGATTCCCTGTTTCGTTATCATCGGCTTATGAAAAATGTCGTAGAACTCCGTAAAGAGATTGATTCCTTTCGGCGAGAGCTGGTCAGAACCAAAGAAAAAAACAAAACCGAAGCCGCTACTTATTACGTTCATCATCAGAAACCTCTGCCACAAGATAGCTTTTCCCGAGCCACTTTCAACTACAAGCTACAATTTTCTCCCCAACAAATAGACTCTTTTTGGCAAAAACGTTTTGATAGCACTACTACCACACTTATCTTGCAAAGAGCATTAAACCAAGCTCGTTCTGTGAAAGGCTTTTTAGAGTTCCGCAAAAGCAACTTAAATAGCAAAATTAACGACATTCGCGAACATTACACCGAATTGCATAAAAAATTCACTTTTGCCCTTGCTTGTTTTATGATGTTTTTGATTGGGGCTCCTTTGGGTTCAATCATCAAAAAAGGTGGCTTGGGTATTCCTATTTTAGTTTCGGTATTCTTTTTCATTTTGTACTATGTTATCAATATGCTTTTTGAAAAATGGGTGAAAGAAGGAATAATAGAGCATTGGGGTATGTGGATACCGAATATCATTTTTTTGATTTTTGGCTTATTCTTTTTTAATCAGGCACGGAAAGACTCACGTTTGTTTGAGTTTGAAATGTATCGGATTTGGTTTGAAAGATTTACCGAAAAATTTAGGAAAAATAAAATCAATACAACACAATGAAAGCATTAGTTCTCACCGAAAACGAAGTAGAAATACAAGAAGTAGCCGTACCCGAACCCCAAGCAGGAGAGGTTTTGGTAAAAGTTTTGTATGCGGCTCTCAATCGTCGCGACCAGTGGATACGTGTGGGTTTGTATCCCGGTATCAAGCAGGGAGCAATTTTAGGCTCTGATGCTTGTGGTATGGTAGAAAAAGTTGGTGCAGGAGTGGATAATACTTGGATAGGCAAAAAAGTGATTATCAACCCAAATGTTGGTTGGGGTGATGACCCTCGCCATCCTCAACTTTCTTACACCATTTTAGGAATGCCTACGCACGGCACTTTTGCCGAATATGTGTGCGTGCCTGCTCACAGGTTACACGAAAAACCTGCCCACCTTTCGGATAGCGAGGCGGCGGCTTTACCACTTGCGGCTCTTACGGCTTATAGAGCCTGTTTTTACAAGGGTGAAATTTCAGCAGGCAAAAATGTACTCGTAACAGGAGCAGGAGGCGGAGTTGCTCAATTTGCGGTGCAATTTGCCAGTGCCGCAGGAGCAAATGTTTGGGTAACTTCCAGCAGTGAAGCTCAAATTCGGTTGCTTCAAGAAAAAGCAGGCAGTAAGGGGGGCGTGCTTTACACCCAAACCGATTGGCACAAAGAATTACTCAAACTTACCGAAAAAGAAGGTTTTGATGTAATCATTGATAGTGCAGGCGGAAATGATTTTAATCTGCTCATTAAACTTTGTAAGATGTCGGGGACAATTGTTACCTATGGAGCAACGCTTGGCACAGCCAAAATGGATATACCGAGCCTTTTTTTCCGTCAGGCTACTATCAAGGGTTCTACAATGGGTAATGATCAAGAATTTGCTGATATGGTGCAATTTATCGGCAAACATCAAATCTATCCTATCATTGACTCTGTGCGTTCTTTTGGGTCTATCATTGAAGCTCTCAACGATATGGCAATGGGAAAAATCAAAGGAAAAATTGTGATAGAAATCTAATTAGAAAATTTTTATTCTTTCAACAAAGTATTCATTAACTCATTGAATTCTTGTCGCCAGGTTTTGTAGTATTCGCCTGTGCCGGGTCCTGCAAAACCTGTGTGAATTTTACGAACTTTGCCTTTTTTATCAATAAAAATAGTCGTAGGGTACGAAAAAATACCATTCAGCATAGGGAGCGTTTTTTCGGCTACACCTTTTTCATTTGTGCCTGCAATTAGAAAATCATATTCTACATTAAAACGCTTTACGACTTTTTCCACCATTTTTTTGGCATACTCAAAATCAGGTTTTCTCTCGTAAGCCAAGCCAATAATCGCTACGGGTTTTTTCTTATTTTTTCTGTACCATTCGGCAAGGAAAGCGGTTTCGTCCATACAATTCGGACACCAAGAACCAAAAATTTGTAAAATCACCACTTTATTTTTGTATTTCTCATCTGCTAACGAAACTTTTTTACCCGAAAGGTCGGGGAAAGAAAATTCTATTTTATCGTAACCTTCTTTGAGATAGGTAATTTTAGAAGCATCGGGCAAGGTGGCATTTTCATTTCGGCGGGCTATCCAAGATGCTTGTTTATTCATTGCCGACCAAAATTCACCTTTCAGTTCGTTGTTTTCAAAACTTGCTTTGAAAAGAAAAGCAAAAGCACCATCAAAAGTAGAAAGGTACAAAGCATTTTCTTTTACATTTCCTTCAAGAAAGCGGTAGTCGCCTGTGGTAGTGAGAAAAGTACCTGTTATTTTACCCGTTTTGGTATCGTGCTTGAAAAGAGCTATGGCAGGGTAGGTTCTGCCTTCGGTATTGGTGAAAGTAACTTGCCATTTACCTGAAAAATCTACCTGCGAGGCTTTATTTTCTGTAAAAAAGCGGTATTTTTCACCAAAATAGGCTTTGAGCGATTGGGAAGTCTGGTTGTAATGACGTTTGTAAGCTCCGCTCATTTGGTTGCCTTCCAAACGCAGAGCTAAACAAGCATCAAAAGTATTCATTGGTACAAAAATAGAGTCTTTCCCTTCGGAAACAACCACTTCCTCAAAATCAATCACTTCTTCGGCGTTGCGTATGCGAAGGAGAAACTTTTGATTTTTCTGTAAAATTTCAGCATTAAAAGGAATACCTCCTCCTGCATTTTCTAATACAAAACGCCAAGAGCCAGTAGGCAAATTTTGGGCAAAAAGTGTCAAAGGTAAAAATAAAAGCAAAGTGTAGAGCTTCATATTCACGCAATTTTGTGGGCAAGTTATGAAAATTTATAGCATAACGCCGAAAAAAGCATTTTGTTTTTTCTGAAAGCCTTTCTAACTTGCAAAACTTTATTTTACGTTGAATTTTTTGCGAAAATCAATCATTTTAACTTTTTGAGGCTATGGCAAGAATTCTTACAGGTATTCAAAGTTCAGGCAGACCGCATTTGGGTAATCTCTTGGGGGCAATTTTGCCTGCTATTGAAATGTCCAAAAATCCTGCAAACGAGTCTTTTTTCTTTATTGCAGATTTTCATTCGCTTACTACCATCAAAAATGCCCAAGAGCGTATTCAGAATACGCAAGCTATTGCGGCGGCTTGGCTGGCTTTTGGCTTTGATACCGAAAAAAACTATTTCTACCGACAATCGCGTATTCCCGAAGTTTGCGAACTGACTTGGTATCTGAATTGCTTCACCCCTTACCCTATGCTTGCCAATGCACACTCCTTCAAGGATAAATCCGAAAACCTTGCAGATGTCAATGCAGGTCTTTTTGATTATCCCGTACTAATGGCGGCGGATATTTTACTCTATGATGCCGAGTTTGTACCCGTTGGCAAAGACCAACAACAACATTTGGAAATTACTCGCGATATTGCTCAAAAGGTTAATTTTCATTATCAAGAAGAGATTTTTGTTATTCCCGAAGCTCAAATCAACGAATCTGTAATGACTATACCAGGTACAGACGGCAGAAAGATGAGCAAATCGTATAACAATTATATTGATATTTTCTTGCCAAGCAAAGAACTTAAAAAGCAAATTGCTAAAATTGTAACAGACGCCACCCCTTTGGAAGAGCCTAAAAACCCCGACACCTGCAATGTTTTCAAAATTTATAGTCTGTTAGCTTCTCCTGCCGAAATGGAACAGATGCGTCAGAACTACTTAAAAGGGGGCTACGGCTACGGACACGCCAAACAAGCTCTCCAAGAACTTATTGAAAGTAAATTTCAAAACGAAAGAGAACGTTTTAACGAATTTATCCAAAACCCTGAACTATTAGAAAAAACCTTGCAAAAGGGTGAAGCCAAAGCTCGTGAAGTGGCTCATCAGACGTTGCAAAGAGTAAGAAAAGTAATGGGTTTTGCCTAAAATTAAGCAAAAATGAAAGCAACCAAACAACGCATAGCGATTTTTGCATCAGGAAACGGCACAAATGCCGAAAATGTCATTCTTTATTTTCAAAATCACGCTACTATTGAAGTAGCCTGTGTCCTTTCTAATAAAGCTGATGCTTTCGTTTTGGAAAGAGCTAAAAAATACCGCATTCCTACTTACATTTTTCAAAAAACTGATTTTTACGAAACTAATAAGGTTTTGGAAATCCTGCAAAAAGAACAAATTTCGTGGATAATACTTGCGGGTTTTTTGTGGCTTGTGCCTGAAAATATCTTGCAGGCTTTTCCGAATAAAATCATCAATATTCACCCTGCATTGCTTCCTAAATACGGCGGCAAAGGAATGTATGGCAACCGAGTACATCAGGCAGTTTGGGAAAACAAAGAAACTGAAACAGGTATAACTATTCATTTTGCTAATGCTCATTACGATGAAGGACAAATTATTTTTCAGGCAAGAATAGCCCTTCTACCCGAAGACACCCCTGAAAGCATAGCTCAAAAAGTACATTATTTAGAGTACGAGCATTTTCCAAAGGTGATAGAACAAACCATTTTGGCAAGCCAAAACGTATGAATTTTCTTTTTCTCATAGAAACTGAAGGCTGGTATCGTTGGGAGCATTTTCTGCCCCAAACTTTTCGCGAGTATGTGTGGGAAAATCCGTTTTGGCTATATGCTATGCCTTTTGCTTTACTGCTTTTTTTGCTTCGTTGGTTTTTGGCACTGCCTACTCGGCAAAAATTGGTAGTAACTTTACCCGCTGATACCAAAAAGTTACAAAAAGGTACTTTTTTACGTTTTGTTCCTGATGTTATTTTGCTTATGGTGCTTTGGCTGGTGATGCTTGCTTTGGCTCGCCCACAGAAAGTAAATGAAAAAGTCCAACGCTACTCAGAAGGCATTGATATAATGATTGCTCTTGACGTTTCGGAATCAATGCTTTATGAAGACTACAACCCCAATCGTTTGCAAGCGGCTTTACAAGTAGCCAAAAATTTCATCAAAAGTCGCTTGTATGAAGACAGAATCGGCATAGTGGTTTTTTCAGGAGAGGCTTTTACACTTATCCCACTTACTACTGATTACGAGCTTTTGGAAAATATTTTATCGCAGGAAATTCAAGGGAAAATGACTAACGCCGAAGGTACAGCACTCGGCGATGCTTTGGCAGTTTGCACCAACCGTCTTTTGCAAAGCAAAAGCAAATCCAAAGTAGTCATACTCATTAGTGATGGAGATAGCAACACAGGCAAAATTGCACCTCTTGAAGCCGCTCAAATTGCCCAAAAAGAACAAATTAAAGTGTATCCTATCATTACTGCCAGCTATGCAGAGCAAGTTCCCTTTGGAAAAGATGCACTCGGAAAGCCACAAATGTACGAAAACGCTATTGATGAACAAATAATGCGACAAATAGCTCAAATCACCCAAGGGGAGTTTTATAGGGCAGAGAGCGTTCAGAGTTTGGAAAAAACCCTTAATGAAATTTCGGCTAGAGAAAAATCGGAGGTTTTAGAAATTCACTACTCGCAAGCCAAAGATTTTTACCGCATTTATCTAATTTGGGCGGTAATTTTTTGGCTTCTTTGGCTTGCTTTGAAACTTACTTTTATGAATAATGCTTTGAAAGATTAACCCAAAGTACCTCCACCATCTACAATGAGCGTTTGCCCTGTAACGAAATTAGCTTCATCAGAAACCAGAAAGGCACAAGCATTAGCAATATCTTCGGGTTTGCCTACTCTACCCACAGGTATTTTTTTGATAAATTCCTGACGATACTCTTCTTTTACGGAGGCAAACATATCGGTATCAATTACGCCAGGGGCAACTGCATTTACATTGATTTGATATTTACCCAATTCTCTTGCCCAAGTTTTCGTAAGACCGATAATCGCCGCCTTGGCCGCTACATAATTGCTTTGACCAAAATTTCCTGTAAAACCTACAATAGATGAAATACTTACAATTTTGCCGTATTTCTGTTCAATCATTATGGGGCTTACGATGCGTGTGCAATTGAAAACGCCTGTTAGATTTACATCAATCACGGCTTGCCACTCTTCGGCAGTCATCTTGCGAAGACTGTTATCGCGTATGATACCCGCATTGTTGATGAGAATATCAATTCTGCCAAATTCTTTCAAAGTCGCTTCGCAAGCCTTTTGAACACTTTGCAAATCACTTACATTCACACCTGTAAAGGCTTTAACCACTTTTTCAGGAGTTCCGTTGAGTTCTTGGGCAGTTTTTTCTGCAAGCGGATTGATGTCCCAAATTACACCTTTTGCTCCTTCTTGCAAAAATTTGGCGAGTATTGCTTTGCCAATACCTTTTGCTCCTCCTGTAACTACTGCAACTTTATCTTTCAAACGCATACAAACAGATTTTTTGTTTCACAAAAAAAGGTACTTTTAACCAAAAGTACCCCCCATTATTGAATGGCAAATTTAACTCAAAAATACAATACAAAGCAAATGTTTTATTCAGATTTTGATTTTCAATAAGTTAATTTTTATTTGATAGTTTTTGAGAAAACTAATGTTTCCTATCAACTGATAAAAATTACAATTAGACTTGAAAATTTACAATCTTTGGAAAATGATGAAGCCTCATCTACACTTTTCGTCTTCTAAATAGATAAATTTTACTTTCGCTACCTGCTAAAAGACGTTTGATATTTTTACGATGAGTGATAATTAACAAAAATGCTAATATACTACTAAAAATTACCAAAGTGGGGTTATTTTGCCTGAAAACAGGTATAGTTATCAAAAAAGTAGGAAAAGAAAAACCTGCGATAATAGAGCCTAATGAAACATAATGCGTTGCTATCAGCACTAAAAGAAATACCAAAATAGAAAGTAGAGCCACTTGCGGGTGTAGAGCTATCACCATTCCAAGAATAGTTGCTACTCCTTTTCCGCCTTTGAAATTTACATAAATTGGGAAAATATGCCCAATAACGGCTAAAATACCAAAAGCAATTTGATAGTAAATTAAATCGTAGGCGATGATATGGTCTAAATCTAAAAGCAAAGTAGCAAGATGGGTTGCTACAAAGCCTTTCAAAATATCAACAGCAAGTACAAAAATACC
Source organism: Raineya orbicola (assembly GCF_002843425.1). Taxonomy (GTDB): domain Bacteria; phylum Bacteroidota; class Bacteroidia; order Cytophagales; family Thermonemataceae; genus Raineya; species Raineya orbicola. Next base: position 6,455 of record NZ_NKXO01000022.1, on the reverse strand, counting down.
TGCTTTTTTACCTAAAACTCTAAAAGTATTGGTAGCTCCTGCATTTTTGCTTCCATATTCACGCACATCAATATCATAAAAACGCCTTCCTACCCACACTGCCGTAGGAATAGAGCCTACCAAATAAGCCATAATGCCTGCGATAATAATTGCGAGTGTATCCATTTCCTATTTTGTTGTTTAATATTAAATATATTTGAACAAAAAGTGAATGGCAAGTTAAATCAAATTTTGAAAAAATCAAAACAATGGGTGAAAATATACTTGTGTTTTTCTTACAAAGGCTTTTTCTTTCCCCCAAATTACTTCTAACCAAATATCTTTTTCACCAATTACATTGAGTTTTTGCCCTTTGGATAGCACTACTACTTTTTCGGAAGCGGCTGAAGGACTTTTCATCAAGTAAGTATGATTGTAAGCCACAATTGCTTCATTGACGTTGGGAATAAAATTGATAAAAAAAATGCTAAAAGCCAAACCTAAAAGCAAAATGATACCATTTCGTTGTAAAGCTCCCCAATTTGTATGTTTTTTACGTAAAAAGCTAATTGCCCACAATAGAAAAAGCAAGCAAAGACCTAAAATAATCCACTTATGATAGGCATAATAAAGCAGTAAAATCCACTTGCTATCGCCCACTTCGTAGCCTTCTAATTCGTATGCCGTAGCAATGTTATAGATTTTTTGGGCAGTAGAAAGTTTGGGTTCGTATTGCAAAAGCAAGTTGAGATAATGCAAATAAGCTACATAGTTCTTTTGTTGGGAAGCAATGAAAGCCTGTTTTAGAATGTTTTGCTCCGAAAATATACCATCTCCTAAAATTTGACCATATATTGCTTCAGCTTCGCTATATTTGCCTACGGCAAAAAGTGAATCAGCAAGCAAATTTTTTCTATTAAAATCCTGACAATAAATATTTTCAGAAACTATGGTGCCAAAACAGATTAAAAAAAAGAAAATTTTTTTCAACATTTATTTGGAGTATTTGTTAAAGTTGTATTATCTTTGCACTGCAATTTAAGAAACACCCTCTTAAAAAGCAAAAGATTCCGTAGCTCAGCAGGTAGAGCACATCCCTTTTAAGGATGGGGTCCTGGGTTCGAACCCCAGCGGGATCACTTCCAAAACAGTCCTCATCATTGGGGGCTGTTTTTTATTTTGAAAATTATGTAATTTTGTAGAAAAAATATAACAATGAAACATTGGTACATAAAAATTTTTTTAACGGCTCTTACTGTAGTCTTTCAGGCTTGTAAAAATGAAAAAATCATACTTTCAGGCGAAACAGAAAACCTCAAAGGTAAAGTGTATTTAGCTTATGCTGAAAAACACAAAGAAAACTTCTGGGATAGTGCTATCTTGCTGGATAGTACCGAAATTCAACAAAATAATACATTTAGTTTTCAAGTTCCCAAAGAGAAAAGAATTTATAGAATATTTTTCGCAGAGCGTAAAGATTTCCCTTTGTGGATTGTAGCAGGTGAAAAAAACCTTACAATCAAGAAAATCAACCCCGAAAAACCTACTGAAATGCTCTTGGAAGGGGTAGATGATAAGGAGAAAGAGCTTTTCAAAGCCTTTTGGAGTTTTTTTACAACTTACAAGCAAAACCTAAAAAGTGATAGCCTCTACACAAGTTTAGAAAAACTTTGGCAAACAGAAACCAATGAAAAAGCCAAAGACTCGCTAAAAGGGCTTTTGCAACAACGTGATTGGGTTATTTACAAAGATTTAAGCGAAAAAAATTATCCTTTGCTTAATGCTAATATGCCCTCACTCACTGCTATTGCCTTTGCAGAGCATTTAGATTTATTGAAAGATTATGTTTTCTTGAAAGATTTTGCCGATAAAGTTGCTCAACAAATGCCTGAAGAAAAGCACGGAGAGCGTTTTATTGAGTTTATCAGTCGTGTTCATTCGCCTGAATTGGATAAGTTGCGTCCTGCAAAAATAGGATTGAATGTTGGCGATATTGCCCCCGATTTTACGCTACCCACTCCCGAAGGCAAACCTGTTTCTTTGGCATCTTTCCGAGGCAAGGTGTTACTGATTGATTTTTGGGCGGCTTGGTGTCGTCCTTGCCGGATGGAAAACCCTAATGTTGTGGCGGCTTACAAAAAGTTTAAGCATAAAGGATTTGATATTTTAGGGGTTTCGCTTGATGATGACAAAGAAAAGTGGCTGAAAGCGATTGAAAAAGACCAACTTACTTGGACGCACGTTTCTGACCTTAAAATGTGGGACTCAGCAATTCTACCTATTTATGAAATCAATGCTATTCCGATGAATTTTCTTTTAGATAAAGATGGCAGAATTTTAGCTAAAAACCTCCGAGGTCCTGCGTTAGAAAAAGCACTAAACGAAGTTTTTGCAGCTAAGTGATTTTTTACAAAAAAAGCCCTTATCAACAAGAATAAGGGCTTTTTTGTGAGCTATTAGCTATAAATCAATTTCTTGGATACTGCAAGTCTTTTTCTTGGATTTCTTGTTTCCAAAGTTCCTTGCCGTCTTTGTTGAATATTTTGATACTCATTACACGTTCTTTGCGTTTGCCTGTTACTTCTATCAAAGCAAAATTGTGTTCTGTAACCAAAGTATTTGGAACACGCAATTCGTTTTGTTCTTTTTCGGGGTTGAAAGTTCCCGAAGTAAGCGGTGAAACGGTTAAATCATAAATAGGCGGATTGGTATTTGTTTTGGAAAGTTCTGTGAAATGGCGGTCGCCAGTCAGGAAAATAACTCCCGAAATTTTGTTTTTTACGATTGCATCAAGAATTTTCTGACGTTCTTCGGGGAAATTGATAAAGTTTTCTTTGGTTTTGGATAAGCTCAAAAACTGGCTACCCACTGCAATTATCTTGAAAGAAGCCTGACTGGAAGCCAAAGCATTGATAAGCCATTCTACTTGCTCCTCGCAGAGGATACATCTATTTCCTGCGAAATTGTTGTTGGCAGTACGGAAATAGCGGTCGTCTAGCAAGAAAAATTGCACATCTCCCCAAACAAAAGTCCCTGTAATGCCTTTGCCTTGTGGGTTGGCTACTCCGTAATTCGGATTGCCCCAGAATAGCTTAAAAGCCTCCAAAGTTAAGTCTTTGTGTGGATAGCTTTTGTCGGAGTCATTGGGTCCATAGTCGTGGTCGTCCCAAATTGCATAATGATGCACCGAACCTAAAAGAGCTTGCAATTCGGGTATTGAGCGTGTATGCGTATTACGATAAAAAATGCCAGTTTTCGTTCCCCAATCTACTTCACGCAAATAAATATTATCACCGAGCCAAAGCATAAAATCGGGTTTTTGCTCATACATACGTGTTAGGATTTCGTAATTACTTCCATAAGGTTTGCCTGGGCGGTCGTAGGGGGTATCGTTGATGTACAAACAACTGCCCGTCGTAAATTTGAAGTTGGGAGGGTCGGTGCGATATTGCCACAAAACCTGCGTCTGAAATTCCAACGGATAAGAACGCGTTATTTTTTGATTATTGATATAAAGTTCGTACTCATAACGTTTGCCCGGCTCTACTTGGTTGGCAATCAGCCGAGCTGTAAAAGCCTCATCAGCTTTGGTATTTACTTCCTCTGTAAATTTCTTTTGAGCGGCATTACCTTTTTCCCAATAGGCAAATTTGACTTTTGCACTGCTTTTGGTTTGCACCCATAGTAAAACTTCTTTCATTTCCGAATAGCCAACCATAGGTCCCGACTGCAAAAGATTAGCTTGGGCAAAAACCGCTTGCCCCACTAAGCAACATAATAAAGTCGTAAGATAGTATTTCCACATAAGATATGTTGTTTGTTTGGTTGCAAAAATAGCAAAACTCATCAACCCAAAGTTAATTTAGAATGATTTTTTGAATAAATTGCTTAGTTCTACGGATTATTGGGCTTGAAATATTGGCAGGGCAAAACCCTTAATTTGGCAAACATCTGACGCTTCATATTGAGTGGCTGAATAATGCCTTATGAGCCAGAAATAAGCGTTTGGTACGAAAAACTACTTGCTTTTCTAAAAAAGACAAGTATCACGAAGCAGCTATCAAAATTATATTTCAACAATGGAATTATGACTATCATACATTCTAAACCACAGACAATAAATGAACAAAAATTATTGAAAAATAGAATATTCAACGACCAACGAGATTGTACTTTACAAAGAATTCACCTCACGTAAATAGTCGTCCCTTAAAAAGTATATTTAAATTTATTTTTTACCGAAAGAAAACTTTGAAGCGAGTAAAACAGCCTTTGCAAAAATAGGCAAAAAGAAACCTTGTAGCGGTTCATCAGCCTCTTGAAGTTAAAAGCAGCAGCGGCCAGCATCACGTTGATGTTATCGCCTACGATACCTTTTAGAGATTTCTCTTTAATCGGTAGTTTGTTTTGAGATGCCAATTACAGGCTCTATGCCTGCTCTCTTTCGGTGAGCTTGGCTAAGTTTTCGTGTCTGATATCTGTCTTGTTTTTGGAAGCATTCGTTGGGATTAAGATTTGAGTAGCACCAATACTTTTTGCCTCCTGTAACCTTTATCTAATTTGGCTTGTTTGGGACTTTTCCCTACCAACCTTTGTACTTGTGCAAGGGCTGGAGCTGAGGTGTATCCATCATATTTATTCCGAAAACTCATAGCTCTCACTACCACACCGCTATCGGTTCGTACAACCGAAACTTTGTTGCTACATTCGTATTGCTGATGCTCTTTGCCTTTCGAAATACAGCAAAATTCCGATTTGTGAAGTGAATAAATCTTATTTGTACTCGTTCTGCTTTGGGCTAATACTTATTTGTACAATTGCAAATCCTTGCGATAGGGGTTATCTCTTGATAGCTTACGTTCTAAGTCTCTGACAAACCTGCCTGCTATCGTGCGTACTTATTTATCGGCTTTCTTTGCCTTTGACTGATTTTTTGGGTGATTGTGAAATCGCTTCTGCGTGAGATTAGCGAAGCATCAAAGGAAAAAAGCTACTAAAAACTACAAGAAACCCGTAATATTCCGTATCGGGGTAAAAGATTGCTTCGGAAAATATTTTCCGAATAATCGGTAGTGCTAATTTGCTCAAAATTAGAAACGTTCAAAATGTTTTTTACAACAAAATCTATATTCAAATTATTATTTTTTAAAACAAGATTGTATTGAGCATCAAGAAATAAGTAATTTTGATTGATTTTTTTGGCGTTTGGCACAAAACAGTCTGCAGTAATAAGAATATGACTTTGTTTATTTTTCTTGAAGATAATTGAAAATGAGTTATTTAGATTTTCATTGACGAAAGAACTTCCGCCGACGCTGCCCGATACCATTCTACCAAACGAGAACGCATTTTGAAAATTTATTTTTGATTTAAAAGCTGTTTTTACTTCAAATTTAGAAGAAAATGTTTGTATTTCGTTGCTTCTAAGTTCAGAATTATTGATGATGTTATTGAAAGTTTGAAATCCATAATTAGCATTGAATTTCAATAAAATTAGGGCTCTATAAAAAAACTTCTCGGTATTGAGGTAAGTATTCAAGGCATTGGTATTTTGTGGCAAAAAGAAAAAACTGATTTGTGTTCGGGTAGGCTCTATGCTCAAATCTGAGAAATAATTGCCTTGCGTAACAATGTAATTTGTACCAATTATGAATAAAAACTGTTTGTACGAATCATTGATTGCATAGTTTAAACTGGTGGAATGTATTTTGGAAAACTGCAAATCAGGGGTATTGCTGTTTGTTTGGCGAATGGATGTAAAGATAGGATTTCTGAAAAAGTATTCCTCTGAAAAAGGTTTTTGGCTATAATTGTATGAAAAACTCACCGAAGAAATCGTATTTAGCTTTCGGAATACATTTACAGAAGGTTCAAAAAAAAATGTACTTCTTGATTTTCTTTGCTCTTGCAAATCGCTATTTAATTTTTGCTCCAAAAAACTGATAGAATGAAGCAATATAAAACGCCATTTACGAATAAAAAACAGATAGCTTGCTTCATTAAAAAATCTGTTTGCCTGATACGTAAAATCGTTTATAAATTCTCCTAAACTATTTGAAGAATTATCCTCCAAAATTGCCTTGAAATTGGTAGAAATTGGGCTTGTATTTCTGTTTACTCCAATTGAAAATGTATAATTTTGTTTTTTAATTTTGCCCAAGAGCATAGCTTTTACCTCTAATGTGTTTTTTTCGGAGTAGGTATTTTGTGTTTCTTGTTTGTGTTGGTCAGGGTTGAATACAGCAGGATTGAACGAAAAAACCTGTGAGTTTTTATCTCTTGTTTGATTAAGAAGTATTTGTAAGGCTTTTTGCTCGGCGAGTTTTTGTGTGAAAGTAATAGCTTGTTTTTTAGTCCTCCGACAAAAGTTGAATAGTTTTTACAAGTTGTGGATATTGGGTATCATTTAAGAGGCAATATTGCAAAAACAGGAAACCATACCTAAAAAAAGAGAACTCTCTACGCCCGTTAGGACA
>NZ_NKXO01000021.1 GCF_002843425.1 Raineya orbicola | reverse complement strand
GTCAATTTGTGGTCTGGAATTATTGCCTACAAATTCCTAGATAAAAAGCCCACTATTAGAGATTTTCAAGAAAAAAATCTACTTACAAATTTTGAACTTTTTCAAGATATTGCCGCTTAACTCACGTTTGACAAGTTCCAGTTTTCCCAGAGCTTCGATTTGCTCCAAAGTGGTTTGATGCTTGATAACTTCTTTTTTGCTTGCATCACTCCCACCCCAAAAACTACTTTTGATAAAGTGCCAAAAGAGTATTCCTGCTAAAAATAGCAGAATTCCCGCACCTATTTTTATAGCCCATTTGACAAGCATTGAATTTATGTGTTAATTTGCAAGAAATGAGTTGATATGCTCACTATTTACGCCCAAAATTTAGGAAAAAAATTTAATAACGAGTGGATATTTCGGAATTTTTCTTTTGAATTTCAAGCAAATAAGCCTGTCGCTATTACAGGCAATAATGGAAGCGGAAAATCCACACTTTTACAAGTAATTTCGGGCATTTTACCTGCCAGCGAGGGGAAAATTTTTTACAAAGTAAATGACAAAGTTATTACCACAGAAAATTTTTACAAATATCTTGCTTGGGCAAGTCCGTATATGGAACTCGTAGAAGAGCTCACTCTTACGGAAATGATACAATTTCACAAAAAACTGAAAGGTTTGCAAACGGCTCATTTAGTTGAAATTTTGCGATTAGAAAATGCCCGCCACAAGTACATAAAGAACTTTTCATCGGGAATGAAGCAACGCCTAAAACTGGGCTTGGCGTTTTACTCACCTGTTCCTGTTTTACTTCTGGACGAACCCACTACCAATTTAGACCAAGAAAACACTCTTTGGTATCGGTCGGAAATGCAAAGACTGCTTGGAGAAAAATTGATTATTGTGGCTTCAAACCAACCCGAAGAATATGAGTTTTGTAAAGTGAAAATCAGTTTGCAGTAAAATATTAGGATTTGAGCCAGTTAGCAATCATTTCTTTGCCATACTCTGTGAGTATGCTTTCAGGGTGAAATTGCACACCTTTTAAGGCATATTTACGATGTGAAATTGCCATTACAAAACCTGCTTCGTCTTCAGCAGTGATTTCTAAATCGGTAGGTAAGAGAGAGGCTTTATCAATTACCCAAGAATGATACCTACCTACTTTGAAGCGAATAGGCAATTTTTCAAACAGTTTTTCCGTTTTACTACAAAGGTGTACTTCGGTGGCTACTCCGTGCTGAACTTGGGGCAAATTGTAAAGCGTTGCACCAAAGGCTTCACCAATAGCCTGATGACCAAGACAAACTCCTAAAATATCTTTGCCTGAAGCATAATTTTGAATTAAAGCAGGCATTATACCTGCATCTTTGGGAAGGCTGGGACCCGGAGAAAGTAAAATTTTATCATAGACAGCTACTTGCTCCAAAGCAATTTTGTCATTGCGAAAAACATCGGGATATACGCCTAACTCTTTGAGTAAATGTACTAAATTGTAAGTAAAACTATCGTAATTATCTAAAACCAAAACCTTCATAAGAGAAAATTTGAACAAAGATGAAAACTTTTACAAAAAACGCAAAATAAACGTTCAAGTGTGTGCGTTTGAATAGAAAAATTTTGTTTAACTTTTGAAAAAAAATATTAAACAAAATTTGTATTTTTGTTTAACTTTTAGTAAGTTTGTATTCAACAAAACAATGGAGGTGTATTATGACAGCCCTTGAATTTAACAGCCAGTTAGCACAAGCTATAAAGGCTCTCAAGCCTTTTGCAGTGCGTTTGACCAAAGATTTGGAAGATGCCAATGATTTGCTTCAAGATACAATGTATAAAGCCTTCACCAACCAAGAAAAATTTGCCGATGGCACTAACTTAAAAGCTTGGCTTTATACCATAATGAAAAATACGTTCATTACCAACTATCAAAGAATGGTAAGACGTAAAACATTTATCGATACTACGGATAACTTGCATTATATCAATAGCACAGCAAGTATCTCACAAAACATAGGGGTTTCGTCTCTGGCAATGCAAGAAATCACAGAGGCTCTTGATGCCCTTGATGAAGTGTATCGCACTCCTTTTATGATGTACTTCAAAGGCTTCAAATATCACGAAATCGCTGAAAGGTTAGGTATTCCGATTGGCACGGTGAAAAATAGAATTCACATTGCCCGCAAGGAATTAAAAGATAAGCTCTTAAAATTGGGATATTAAAAATTAAAAACCTCATAGATTGATAACTATGAGGTTTTTTCGTGAGCAAAAGTGTTTATTTCAAAAATTTTAGCTTCAAAAACTTCAGCAAAATGTTTGATAATAACGCTTTCTACTTCTTGCAAAGGAACTTGCTTGCCAAGTTCTTTTTGCATTGAGGTTACGCCTTTATCTGTTATACCGCAAGGCACTATGTAATTGAAAAAATCAAGCTCTGTATTTACATTCAACGCAAATCCGTGCATAGTTACCCAACGACTTGTTTTTACTCCCATAGCACAAATTTTACGTGGATTGCTTCGTATATCTACCCACACGCCTGTAAGCCCTTGCAATCTCTCCGCCCGAATGTCAAAATCAAGCAAAGTGCGAATAATTACCTCTTCCAAAGAACGCATATACCAATGTATATCGGTAGCAAAATTTTCAAGGTCTAAAATCGGATAGCCTACTATTTGCCCCAAGCCGTGATAAGTAATATCGCCACCTCGGTTAATTTTGTAAAATTCTACACCTTTTTCAGAGAGTTCATTTTCTGAAATGAGTAGGTTTTCAATTTTTCCACTTTTGCCAAGCGTATAAACGTGATTATGCTCGCAAAGCAAAAGGTAGTTTTCAGTAGGTTCAGTGTTTTGTGGGTTAGTTTTCTGAGCTATGATTTTTTCAAAAAGAAAAGTTTGGTAATCCCAAGCGGGTTTGTATGAAATTCTCCCTAAATTTTGAAAAAAAATATGTTTGTTTTTCATCTACTATCTGCCAAAATACAAGTTTTCTTTATCTTTACGGGTTTGGTCTTCCAAAGGATATTCTTTGCGTAAAGGGTGATAGTCCATTTCATCTACGTTGTAAATGCGTTTGAGGTTGGGGTGCCCATCAAAAATAATTCCATAAAAGTCGTAGGCTTCGCGTTCCATCCAGTTGGCGGCGGCAAAAAGATGTGTAATTGTAGGAATATGTAAATCATTTTCAGATAAAAATACCTTGATACGCAGGCGTATGTTATGAATAAGGCTATGGATTTGATACATCACGGCAAATTCTGCACCTACATTATCGGGGTAATGAATACCACAAAGCGTAGTGAGGAATTGAAACTGAAACTGCTTGTGAAAGTACAAATATTCTAAAAGATTGACAATAATTTCCCTATCGCATATCAGCAAAGGTAGGTCGGAATGAGTATGTGTATCCAAAACTAATTTACCTTCAAACTTCTGTAAAATATCTTCTATTACAATTTCGCGTGTAAGTACAGCCATAAGCGTAATGTTTCTAAATTTTCAACCAAAAGTAAAGACTTTTCAGAAAAAAGCCAATTTATTCGTAAAAATTTTCTGTTAGCCCTAAAAGGAAACTTATGTTTTGCCAAAAAGGTTTGATATTGAATTTGGTAGGTGAAAGAACAACTTGTTTGTGAAGTAACTTTTTTCCTTCTTTGAGTTCATAATAGGAAAAGAACCACTGATTGCGTTTGCGATTGAACCAACCTTTCACCCCTGCTATTTCTTGAAATTGAGATTTGGGACTTAAGCGATAAATTTGAGCTTCTTCGCCAAGATAATTTTGTGTTTTTTCATCAACTATGAGTAACAATCTTGGCATTTTATCAGCGATTTTTTCTCTTTGCGAATTTTTAGTTACAAAAATCCAAGTATTTTTTTCTTTCTTAATTTCTACGTATTTCAGTAAACTGCTTACAATGGCAGGGTTTCCCCGATAAGCGATTCCATTGATTTGTCCGCTGAGTGTATCATAGAAAATTTCTTGTTTGAGCGAATCTATCCATTTATCTTTCCAAAAAATTTTGTATTCAATTTCAGTAGGCAGGTGTTTGCTATTGTAAGCAATTTTTGTAATGTTTTTTTTGATAAACTTTTGTTCGCTTTTATCCCAAAATTCATCATAAAATTCAGTGGGTAAATAGCGAATGTTGTAGTTGAAGGTTCGGCGTTTGTATTTGAGCCAATCGCGGTTGAGGCTATCCCAAATTTCTTTGCGGTAGTTTTGTAGGGCGTGGAAAGCATTGTAGCTAAAAACCCACCGATGAGTATAGTACCATTCATTATTTTGCCATCTTTCGCATAGGATTTCTCGCAAGTGGTTTTGCTTATCGTATAAATGGAAGTATCGCTTTTCTAAAATTTTCTTGGTAGTATCATTGGATAGAATTTTATAAAAGAAAATGGTATCAGCAGGCAAAAAAGGAGGTTTCCCTTGTGCCCAAAGCCATTGAGAAAGTGTAACCCAAATCAATAAGCAAGAAAAAAACTTCATAAAAATTTAAGCATTTTGGCAAAAATACAGAAAAATGTCTGAATTTTATGTCTATGTTTGTGCTTTGTAATAAGTTTGTACCTTCAAAATAGCTTTTGTGGAATTTTTGCTTTATTTTCTTGTATTTTTTGCTAGTGTGATAGCAGGTTTTATCAATACGCTTGCGGGTAGTGGTAGCCTGATTATGCTTCCTTTGCTGATTGCAATGGGCTTGCCCCCTGTGGTAGCTAATGGCACAAATCGCATAGCGGTTGTTTTTCAAAGTACTACAGGACTAATCACCTTTCTGAAAAAATCGTCTATTCGTCTAAAAAATCCTACTTGGATAGTAACACCTTCACTCATTGGGGCATTGTTAGGGGCTTATGTGGCTACGCTTGTTAGTGATAAATTTTTCAAAGACTTTTTAGGGATTTTGATGATAGTAATGCTTGTGCTTTTGCTTCTGAAACCCGAAAAATGGCTTAAAGAAAAGCTAACAGAAAGTTTCAAAGAAAAAAAATGGTATAATCAGTTAGGATTGTTTGTAGTTGGGTTTTATGGCGGTTTTGTGCAAGCAGGAGTTGGCATTTTTTTACTGATAGTGTTGGTAATGGGTTTTGAAAAACCTTTAAAAATTGCCAACGCTTACAAATTGATTATTGTAGCTTTGTATGCTCTGCCTGTGCTTTTAGTATTTTTGTGGCAGGGGCAGGCAGATTGGTTCTGGGGCATACTTACAGCAATCGGGCAGGCTTGTGGGGCGTATTTTGCCGCACATTTTGCCGCCAAGCACCCAAAAGCTAATGAATGGACTTACTACCTGCTAATAGTAGTAATTATAGTTTCTATTGTGTATTTTTACACTTGAATGGTTGTAATGATTTTCATAATTCTGATAAGTTTTTTCACTTTTGCGAGTGAATATTGTATTTTTGTTTTTTATTCTTGAAAAGCTATGACGCCTCTAACCTGTATTTCACCGATTGATGGTAGGTATTTCACACAAACTCAAAGCCTTAGCCCTTATTTTTCTGAATTTGCTCTAATGCGTTACCGAGTTTGGGTGGAAATAGAGTATTTTATTGCTCTTTGCGAGCTAAATTTGCCTCAACTACAAAGTTTTGATAAAAACAATTTTTCCATTTTGCGGGACTTTTACCATAATTTTTCTATCAATGATGCCGAAAAAATCAAAAACATTGAAAAGACAACCAATCACGATGTAAAAGCCGTAGAATATTTTATCAAGGACTTTTTCGCCCAAAATGGCTGGCAAGAGTTTAGTGAATTTGTACATTTTGGACTTACTTCGCAAGATATTAACAATACGGCTATTCCTTTGAGCCTCAAAGAGGCTATACAGGCTGAAATCTTGCCCACTTTACAAAATATTTTGAACCAAATTGAACAAAAAGGGCAGGAGTGGCGAGCAATACCTATGCTTGCACGCACGCACGGGCAACCCGCTACGCCTACTACAATGGGCAAAGAATGGCTCGTTTTTGCCGAAAGGCTCAAACAGCAAATACAACTGCTTTTACAAATTCCATTTTCAGCAAAATTTGGCGGAGCCACAGGTAATATGAATGCTCATTTTGTAGCTTTCCCTGAAATAGATTGGCACGCTTTTGCTACGAAATTCTTGGCTTCTTTGGGGCTACAAAGAAGCTATCCTACTACACAAATTGAGCATTACGACCATTTAGCCGCTATTTTGGATAGTCTAAAACGCCTCAATAATATTCTGATTGATTTTGCACGCGATATTTGGCAGTATGTAGCAATGGAATATTTCAAGCAAAAAATTAAGGCAGGTGAGGTAGGCTCCTCGGCTATGCCTCACAAAGTCAATCCTATTGATTTTGAAAATGCCGAAGGAAATTTGGGCTATGCCAATGCTATTTTTGAACATCTTTCTGCCAAGCTACCTATTTCTCGTTTGCAAAGAGATTTAACAGATTCTACCGTGCTACGCAATCTGGGTGTGCCGATAGCTCATAGTTTTATTGCTTACAAGTCTTTACTTAGAGGTATTGAAAAACTACAACTCAACGAAGTAGCTTTACAAAAAGATTTAGACGAAAACTGGGCGGTAGTAGCAGAGGCTATTCAGACCATTCTACGCCGAGAAAAATATCCACAGGCTTACGAAGTCCTTAAAAATCTCACACGTACCAATGAAAAAATTACCCAAAAAACTATCATAGATTTCATTGAAACACTTGATCTAGCTGAAAATGTCAAACAAGAATTGAAAAGCATCACACCATTTAACTATTTAGGTAAATTTTGATGAAAAATAGTAAAGCAAAGGGTAAGAAACGTTTTATCATCAATATTATATGTGCCATTCTGACGCTAACGGCTTATTATAGTTGTTACCTTTCGCCTGCAAACTATTTTTGGGCAGGTTTTTGGGCTTTGAGCGTTCCTGTTTGGCTTGTGGTGAATTTGCTTTTTGTATTGCATTGGTTTTTGCAGAAATCTTGGAGGGGGATTGTTTCGACTTTGGTTTTGGCAGTAGGTTACTCGTTTATCATAAGCACTATTCGCTTTCAGTTAGGCGGGGAAAAAAAGAAAAATAATAACTCTTTTAGTGTTCTAAGCTATAATGTAAGGGTTTTCAATGTCTATAATCATTTACAAGGCAAAGATAGTATCAGTGCAAAAAAACTTATTCAGCAAGTAGTAGAAGATAGTAGTGATATTAAATGCTTGCAAGAGTTTTTTTGCGAAGATAGTTCCAAAGTGTTCAATACCATCGCTAAAATTAAGGAAAAAGGCAAGTATCAGTATGTTATTAGCCCGCAGAAAAGTGAAAGGCACAATTACTTTGGCATAGCCATTTTTTCAAAATATCCGATAGTAAAATCAGGCGAGATAAAATTTGCCAAAAGTCTCAACAGAGGGCAATTTGCCGATATTATAGTAAAGAAAGACACTATTCGCATCTACAACATTCATCTGCAATCTATCAGCCTTGATGAAGAAAAAATGTTTGACAGCGAAAGCTACGAACAACTGAAAAAAAACTATAACAACATATTCTTGCAACTTTTACGAGCATTCCGTTTGCGTGCTAAACAGACCGATTTGGTGCTTTCTCATATTGAGAAGTCGCCTTATCCTGTTATTGTTTGCGGGGATTTCAACGATACTCCTTACAGCTACACTTACAAGCGTTTTAGGGAAAAACTGCTCAATGCTTTTGAAGAAAAAGGTAGTGGTTTAGATTTTTCGTATAATGGCAAACTTTTTTTCTTGCGAATTGATAATCAATTTTATAGCTCAAAGTTCAATCTTCATTTTTTTGAAACAGACCGTTCTTTCAATTATTCGGACCATTTTCCTTTGCGTGGTATTTATAGCATAAAAAAACCTCGCTTTTAGCGAGGTTTTATTTTTAGTTGGGTGCATTTTCAGTGGCTTCGGGAGCAGGATTTTCGTTGTTGTTTTCACTTGTTTCTTGTGCTTTCTGTTTTTCGGCGATAGCTTTTGCTCTTTCCTCTTTGATTTTAGCTTCTGCTTCCAAGCGAGCTTTTTGAGCTTCGGCTTTTTCTTTGGCAAGTCTATCCACTTTACCCTGAATTTTAGCATTTTTCTGTTCAAGCCAAGCCGCAAATTTAGCATCGGCTTGTTCTTGGGTGATTGCACCTTTCAAAACACCTACTTGCAAGTGTTTTTTCATTAAAATTCCTCTGTAAGAAAGCATTGCTCTTACGGTATCGGTAGGAATAGCTCCATTCATTACCCATTTGAGAGCTTTTTCCTCGTCTAATTTGATAGTAGCAGGGTTGGTGTTAGGGTTGTACGTACCGATTTTTTCAATAAATTTTCCATCGCGTGGAGCACGAGAATCGGCAACTACTACATCGTACATTGCGTACTTTTTCTTTCCTCTGCGAGCTAAACGAATTTTTACAGCCATTTTTCTAAAAATTTTTAGGTTGAGAATGACAGAACCCGTCTGTCTTTCGGTTTTTTAGGACGGCAAAGATACAAAGAAAAAAACTTTTTTCAAAGAAAAATAGCACTATTTTTATTCTACCCTAAAAATAGGATAGCGTTGATGATGTTTTTCGTAGTAAGGTGAATTTTTGTAAATAAAATCTAATTGTTTATAGGCACTTTGAGCAAATTCGGTATCGGAGCGTTTTTTGGCTTCAAATTCAGCCCTCAAAGTAGGATTTTCGGCTAAAAGTTTTTCAGCAATTTCTTCAAAAACATAATCTGAAAAACCTTCTTTTTGTTGTAAAATGGTATCAAAAAAATTCCACGCAAAATAGCTATCGGGAGCTTGTGGTTCTAAAACATTCATTATGAAGTTGATATGAGGCTGGTTGGTCATCACAATAAAATCGCCCTCTTCAATAGTATAGGCATCAGCCTTTTTTTCTACTTCAATATCGTAATGAAAATAATGCCCTTCGTAAGGTTTTTGCGGTGTTTTGAATTCTTTGATGTAATAATAGAAACCTTTGAAAGTTTCTTTTTTGGTGAATTTTGTAATCAGTACACCATTCATTTCAAGCATTTTAGCGATATTGGCATAAGTTTTGGGAATAATATACATTTTGGGCTTTCTAATAACAAGTTTGGGTTCGTGAGTGTCATAGTAAGGAATTTTTTTGGTATAAGGCTTTTGTGAATTGTATTTGAGGCGAGGCAAACCTGTAATTTTGCTGGTTACAAATTCAGCTTCATAGCCCTTGAAATCTATGAATGTAGGTTTTTGCTCATTGATTTTCCAATCCAAAATCATATTTTCTTGCTTCTGAAAATACTCAAAGGCTTTTTTGCGGTTTCGCTGGATTTTAATGCCCTCTTTTTCTAAAATTTCTAAAATGCTCATCATCATTTTGTAGGTAGCTTGCACCCGTTTATCAAAAGGTTTGAGCATATGCGTTTCAGCTACCATTGCAAGTGTATGGAATTGGGTGGCGTAAATGTGTGAAAAACGTGGAGAACGAACATTTTGCACTAAACCACTATCGGGAATATTTTTGCGAAGCTCAACATAAGGAGACATTTCTTCCCCCTTTTTTTTCATCAAATTGAGCATATCGGGCTTAAATTCTTTCAAAAAATAGCTTTGCATATCGGGGGCGTACAAGGCAGGATTGGCAAAAATATAGGTCATAGTGTACTGATAATCAGCACCATTGGTAACGTGGTTATCAATTTGTACATCTGGTTGCCAAGTCTGAAAAATTTGCACAAAAGTTTTGGCATTTTCGGAGTCCATTTTAATAAAATCACGATTGAGGTCTAAATTTTTGGCATTTGCCCGAAAGCCATAGCTTTTGGGTCCGTTTTGGTTGGCTCGGCTGTATGAATTTCGGTTTAGCACGCCATCAACATTGTAAAAAGGAATAATCGCCAAAACCGTGTTTTTACACATTTTTTTGAGTTTATCATTTTGTACAATATCACGCAATAGCATCATTGAGGCATCAACCCCATCGGGTTCGCCTGGGTGAATGGCATTGATAACCAAAAAAATCGTTTTATTTTTAGCTTTAAGCGAAGTAGGATTAAAATCTTTATCCTCTGAAAAAACTACCAAATGCAAAGGTTTGCCTATATCGGTAGTGCCATACTCAAAAATTTTAATTTCAGGATAATGAGAAGCTAATTTCTGATAAAACTCTATTCCTTCTTCATAGGTAGCTGTTTCTGTACCTTTGGAACGCTCAAAAGGAGTAGTGAAATCTTGTGATAAAACTTGTGCAAAGCTCAAAAAACAAAGAAAGGTAAAATATATTTTTATCATTGCTGGTTACTTTTTTAGAAAACGTGAGCAAGAAACAAAATATTTTCAGAAAAGGCAAAAAATGCAGATTTTTAGTAAATTTGCAGTGGGAAACTTGAACTACTGAACCACTAATTATGCGATTTAATAAAAAAACATTCCAACAATTGAAAGTTTACTTTTGGCGGATACTTATTTTTGGGGGAGTAGGATTGTTGCTGTTTTACATATTTGCCCCCAATGCTACGCTCAAAAATATCTTTGCTCGTCTTGAAAAGACCTTTCCCAACCAAACATTTACTACCAAACTCTACGAGTGGAAAGTAGAGTATTTTTCCAAGAAAAACGCTTCTGAAAAAGAGCAGGAACAAAAGAAAATAGAGCAAGAGTTTGAAATTGTTGAGGGAAAAAAGGAGCAAGAGAGTAGTGCTTCCCAAACGAGTAAGCCACCAAAAAAGCAAGGAAATTATGAGGATTTAGAAATCCCCAAGTCGCCGTACAATGATGAAATTATACGCCATACTTATTTCACACTTGCCTACGTGGAAGAACACGAACAGGCTCGTTGGGTAGCTTACAAAATGACAGCCAAAAACTTAGAAAAAAACGTAACTCGCAGTCAAGAAATTTTTTATCCTGATAGAAAAGTAAGTACGGGTTCGGCTTTGCCAATGGATTATGCAGGCTCGGGCTTTGATAGAGGACATTTAGCACCCGCAGGAGATTTTACAGGCAATGAACAAATGATGCACGAAACCTTTGCTATGAGTAATATGAGTCCGCAATACCCCCTTTGCAATCGTGAAACTTGGCGACTTTTGGAAGAAAAAGTACGTTTTTGGGGTGAAAAAAAAGGTGATTTGTATATCATAACAGGACCCGTATTCAAGGGAAATATGCAAAAAATTGGCAAAAAAAATAAAATTTCAGTACCACCTGCCTACTATAAAGTGATTGTAAGCCTCAAAGAAGAACGCGGAATAGCTTTTATTGTTCCGAATGTGAATAAAAAAGAAAACTACCGCAACTATCAAGTAAGCATTGATGAAGTAGAAAAAGAAACAGGATTAGATTTTTTTTATCTTTTACCTGATGATTTAGAAGAAAAAATTGAAAGTTCTGTTTCCAAGGAAGGTTGGTTTAATCCTCCTAAATCTAAAAATGATAAAAATAAGAAATCAATTAAATAGTTACCTCTTTTGAAACTTTTTTTACATTTTTTAGGTTTTAATTCAAAAATAAACGTATGAAAAAATTGATTTGTGTATTTTTGTTTTGGGTTTCGGTAAATATAGCTTATGCTCAATGTGTGATGTGCAAATCCGTTTCTGAACAAGGTAATACAGGCGGAGCTATCAATAGTGCTATTTTGTATATGGCGTTTTTTCCATATTTGCTCATTGTTGTGATAGGTTACCTTTGGTACAAAAATTATAAAAGACAAAGAAATGCGAGAAAAAACCAAACTTCAAGCGATTTTGGAGTGTAAATGTCCTCGTTGTAGGCGGGGAGATTTAATGGGTAAAGGTAAAATTTTTCCCAAACCCCATTTTTCCTGTCCTGTATGTGGGGTCCGTTATGAAAAAGAACCCGACTTTTTTCAGGGGGCAATGTATGTGAGCTATGCTATTTCAGTAGCAATTTTCGTAACATTTGGCTTTGGAGCATACTTCGTTTTCAACGACCCTCCTACGTATGTGTATTGGCTCACTATTATTACAGCAACCATAGTGCTTGCACCGCTTAACTGGCGTTTGTCTAAATCTTTGTTTATTCACGTTTTTGGAGGTTTTAGCTACGAACCCAATATATTGCAAGAAAAAAACTAAACCAAAGTTTGCAATGAAGCGACCTTGTCAATTTTTGAACAAGTTAAGTCGCTTCACTCATCAAAGGAGACTGGGTACAAAATTTTTCACACTTTGAGCGATTTCAAGCACGAGTGAGGGGTCTTTTTCAATGGCATTTCCAACGACAATCACATCTGCTCCTGCTCTGACAGCCTGTAAGGCTTTTTCTGCCGAATTGATGCCTCCACCCACTAAAATAGGCGTATCTACAGATTTACGCACAGCTTGTATCATTTGTGGAGAAATCGGTTTTTCTGCTCCACTGCCTCCGTCTAAATAAATCAGTTGTAAGCCCAACATTTCACCTGCCATTGCAATACAAGCCGCCACGGCGGGTTTATCGTAAGGAATGGGGGTTGTGCCACTCATAAACGAAGCAGTAGTTTGTTTGCCTGTATCTACGAGCATATAACCTGTGGGCAGAATTTCTAAGCGACTTCTTTTCAGAATAGGAGCGGCTAAAATATGTTGTCCTATCAAAAAATCGGGGTTTCTGCCCGAAATAAGTGAAAGAAACAAGATAGCATCGGCTTCGGTATCAATATGCAAACTGCTGCCTGGGAAAAGTACCACAGGAATTTGTGAAATAGATTTAGCAATTTCCACAACTCGGCTCAAATTATTACCAGTAATCAGACTTCCCCCAACAAAAAGAAAATCTACTTGAGCAGATTCGGCTAAATGAATGAGTTCAATACATTGCAGTTCATCAACATTATCGGGGTCTATGAGTAAAGCAAAAGCCTTTTTTTGCTCATTTTTGAATGCTTGAATCCGTGATAAAACCTTATTCATCTTCGTTATTGGGTTCGTTTTCGTAGTTTTGAATTTTTGCTAAAAGCTCATAAATTTTTTGTTTGGCAATGGCTAAAAGAAACATAGCAATTTCCCGCTTAATCATTGCAACAATATCCAAATCTTTTTGAGATTGGGGTGGATTGTACTTTTCTCTCTTTTCTGTTTCATCAGCAGAATTTTCTTCTTGTGATGGAAAAAAATCCTGCAAACGTAAAGGATAATCCAGCCATTTTTTTAATATCCAAAAAGTACCTATACCCACAAAGGCAATAGAAAGCCCTATTTTGAACTTATGCCAAATTTTATCTTGGATATTTTCAATTTCTTCGGCGATAGCGGTTTCCAACAAATCTGCCTCTTGTTGAAGATTTTGCGTTTTTTCTGTCATACTTGTTCCTCTTCTTGTGAAGTTAAGTAAGTATAATCTTTGATGATTTGTCTTAAAAATGGGTAATTATTCAATTTTTCGTTTTCAATGTTAAGCAGTTCTTTGAGTTTTTTTACAAAAGGTACTAACACTTCCTCATTACCAAATTTTTCGTAAGATAATACAGCTTCTTTTACGTAGTTTATATCTGTATCAGAGAGCAACAGGACTTGTGGGTATTTAGGTTCATAGAGTTTATCAAATTCGGGGATAATTACTTGTTTGCTTAATTGAGTAGCCGATTTTAGTTTGATTAAACAAGTACCTGCGGCAAGGTCGCCCAAACGCTGATAGTATTTGTTGGTAGCCGCTACAATAATGCCTAAAATACCAAGAGTAGCCCAAATATCTATCATTCTGAAAAGCCAACGCACTACATACTGCGTGAGTGAGGGCTGTCTGCCATTAAGGGTAACTACTTTGATGTGCATTATTTTTTTTCCGATAGTTTGTCCGTTGAAAAAAACTTCTTGAACAAGCGTGTAGGTTGAAAGCGGTAAAATAAGCGTAAAAAAATAAACTAAAAGGAAAGTGGTTTCGCTGATTGCACCCTCTAAAAACCATTTCTTAAAGAGAAATTCTAAAAATCTCAGATACAGCCAAATATACAGAAATATTGCAAATGAGTCTATCAAAAAGGCTAAAATTCGCTCGCCTAACCCCGCAAGGTTGTATTCTAAAAAAACATTTTGTGTAGTTTCTACACGTAGCGTATTCATCAGGCTTCAATATTTATACAAAATTAGTTTTTCTTGGAAAAAAGAAAAAAGGGCTTGCTGTTTTTTTTTCTGTACAAACAAGAATTTTGTATTTTTAAGCGTTTAATTTTGTATTTTGTGGCAAATGAAGCAAATTTTTACGATAGTAGTTTCTTTCCTACTCTACGCAATAGCTTTTGGACAAGCCCAACAACGCAAACAGCAATTAGAAGAGCAGAAAAATGCTAAACTCAAAAATATTGCTGAAATCAATAAAATTTTAGAAGAAGCCACGAGCAAAAAACAACGCTCTTTGGGCGAACTGAACGCTATCAATGCTCAAATTCAACAGCGAGAGCAGATTCGTGGGGCTATTCGCCGAGAAATTTCTTTCATTGAAAAAGATATTTCCGATACCGAAAAAATCATAGAAGGTTTAGAAAAAGACCTTTCCGACCTCAAAAAAGAGTATGCCCGAATGATTTACCAAGCCTCTAAAATGAGCAATCGTTACAATCAGCTTACTTTTGTGCTTTCGGCAAAATCTTTCAATGAATTTTACAGACGTATTCAGTTTGTAAGGCAGTATGCTGTGGCTCGGCGTAAGCAATTGGAACAAATCCTCAAAACCAAAGAATATTTGGAAACTCAAAATCAAATTGTTCGCAAACAGCGTGAGGAGAAAACCAGCACACTTACCAGCCTGCAAGAAGAAGACCGAGAACTCTTGAACTTACAAAAACAACAAAGCGAACTTGTAAAAGAACTTGCCAAAAGAGAAGCAGAGTTGCGTCAGCAGTATTTGGCGGAAAAAAAAGAGTTACAAGAGCTTGAAAAACAAACACTTGCACTTATTCGTGCCGAAATCAAGAAAACAGGTGGTGGCGAAACCAAAGAAATTGTACTGACCAACCCCGAAGATATTAAACTTGCGAATTCTTTCGCTCAAAATCAAGGTAACTTACCTTGGCCTGTGGATAATGGCTTTATTTCCTTGCGTTTTGGTAAGCAAAAACACCCCGTCATTGCGAATTTTTATATTGACAATGCGGGTGTAAAAATCCAAGCTAAACAGGGAACAAAAATTAGAGCTGTTTTTGAGGGAAAAGTAGAAGCCGTACGCGAAAGAATGGGACCCGGTTACAGCATTATGATAAATCACGGCGATTTTTTCACTATCTATGAGCCTGTGGATAATGTGATGGTCAAAGAAAATGAAAGAATCAACACAAAACAAATTTTGGGAACAATTATGCCTAATTTTGAAGGTACTCCTGAACTACTTTTTTGCATCTATAAAAATGATAAAAAATTAGACCCCGAAAAATGGCTTTACAAGAAATAAATCGTAATAGTTTTAGCTAAATTTATACTTCTATGCCTTGGTTGCTTCTTTTATTACTTATCGCTCATAGCGGTTTTGCTCAAACAAATAAAGAAAAAACTGCTGTTCGTCAGACTATTGACCGCCTTTTTGAAGGAATGAAAAAGGGTGATTCTACAATGGTAAAAAGTGTTTTTCACGCTTCGGCTCGTTTGCATACTACTGCTTTTGATAAAAATGGGCAAGCTATTTTGCAAGAGGAAAGTATTGAAGGGTTTATTAAGGTTATCGGAACACCGCACCCTGAACCTTATATTGAAAAAATTGAAAATTATCATATTCAAATTGACGATAATTTGGCAAGTGTATGGACAGAGTACAGCTTTTTTGTAGGCGAGCGTTTTAGCCATTGTGGGGTAAATGCTTTTCAACTTTTTCGTGAAAAAGAAGGTGTTTGGAAAATTATTCAAGTTACAGATACTCGCCGCAAAAAACCTTGCAAAAATCAAAAATAACTCGTAAAAAATCATTTTCTTTCAAGTTTTAATATGCAATGGCGAACTGAACTACATATTGCAGAAAAATATCCCTTTCTTACACACACGCACAAGATTTTGACTTTGGGTTCGTGCTTTGCCGATGCGATTGGCAAAAAACTTGCTGAAAATAAGTGGCAAGTAGCTATCAATCCATTTGGTACTATTTACAACCCTGTTTCTATTTTTCGCTTGCTTCGTTTTTGTGCGGGTGTAGAGTTGCCACAGAGTAAATTTTGTGTAGAGAATCCCGAAAAAATTTGGTTTCACTATGATTTTCATTCTGCTTTGCGAGCCGAAACCCAAGAAACTCTTTGGCAAAATATTCGTGAAAAAGTAAGTCAAACAGCTCAATTTTTTGCAAATACCTCCATAATTTTGCTCACTTTCGGAACGGCTTGGGCATATGAAACCGCAGAAAAACACCTTGTTGCGAATTGTCATAAAATGCCCGCTTCACTTTTTCAAAAAAGGTTGCTTTCAGTAGAGGAGATTTTAACAGATTTTGAGCAAAGCGTTTCTATTTTGCAGGGGAAAAAAGTCATTCTTACTATTAGTCCTGTAAGACATCTGAAAGATACTTTGCCACTCAATTCAGTTAGCAAGGCGGTTTTACGTTTGGCTTGCCACTACTTGCAAGAAAAGTATGAAAATGTGCATTATTTTCCTGCTTTTGAGCTGGTAATGGACGACCTGCGAGATTACAGGTTCTATACCGATGATTTACTGCACGTTACACCGCAGGCAGAAAATTATATTTGGCAGAAATTTCAAGAAACTTTTATACCCGCCGAAACACAAAAAATGCTTGCCGAATGGCAAAAAATTTCACAAAAAATTCAGCATAAACCTTTCAACCCAAAAGGTGAGGCACACCAAAAATTTTTGAAAAATCTTTTACAAGAGCTACAAGCAATGCAAAAAAATCTTGATGTAAGTAAAGAAATTGCAGAAGTGCAAAGGCAAATTCAAAATTTCGTTTAATTTTGCAAAAATTTTTTGGGATTATGTCTGCTATGCAAAAACTTATAGAGGGTTTTCCCTCACAAATTCGCAAAGCCGTTGAAATTGGGAAAAAAATTCGCACAACTGCTCATAACGAGGAAATTCAAAATGTGTTTGTAGCAGGATTGGGAGGTTCAGGCATTGGTGGAAATTTGGTAGAAAGCATCGTTTCGCCTGCTATGCAAGTGCCTTTAATAGTCGGTAAAAATTACGAAATACCTAAATTTATAGGCAAAAATACTCTTTTTATAGCGTCTTCTTTTTCAGGCGGTACTGAAGAAACGCTTATTTCGCTTTCGCAGGTAAAAGATGCTAAAATTGCCTGCATAAGTTCGGGAGGCAAACTCATTGAAATTGCCCAAGCAAAGGGCTACGACTATGTACAAATTCCCAACGAAGCCCCTTGCCCGAGGGCGTTTTTGGGATATTCTTTTGTGCAAATCTTATTTCTTTTGAAGCATTACGGCTTACTACAATATGATTTTGAAGCTGATTTACTTGCGTCTGTGGATTTGTTAGAGCGGAAACAATCTGAAATTCAAGCAGAGGCTCAAAAAATTGCAACACTTTGTTATGGAAAAATTCCATTTATTTACAGCGATACACGCTTGCAAGCAGTGATTACCCGCTTCCAACAGCAAATCAATGAAAATGCCAAGCAACTCTGCCACACGCATATTTTCCCTGAAATGAACCATAACGAGCTTGTAGGCTGGCAATTAGGCAAAACATACTATCAGAATACGGCTGTTTTGCTTGTAAAAACCACTTACGACCACCCTCGTACCCGTCTGCGTATGGATATATGTGAGCCTATTTTCCGAGAAAAAACGTCTGCACTGCAAATCATTCAGGCACAAGGTACAAGTTTCATAGAACAAGCCTTATATCTGATAAATGTTTTTGATTGGGCTTCGCTCTTTTTGGCAGAGAAAAATGGCGTTGATGCTTTTCCTGTGGATATTATTACACACCTCAAAAACGAACTCGCCAAAGAAGCGTGGTAGCTCAAGCCCACACTTTTGTGCCTTCGGTGCAATTCTGACAAATATCTATTTCTTTGCGAGAAATGAGCAGTTTTTGGCGAAAATTTTGATAAGCCTCTGATTGCCAGATTTCTCGCAAAGTTTTTTCTTGCAAGTTACCAAGCTGATGGGTCGCATCTTTATCAAAACAACAAGGCACAATTTTGCCGTCCCAAGTAATTACACAGCCTTGCCACATTCGCCAACATTGATTAAGCAGTGGGTTTTTGATAGCATACTTGCCATTGCTTTGCAAAGCATAGCGGCTATATTTGCTATTGGAAGGCATAAGCCGAGAGCCATTTTCATAGTCATAGATTTGAGCGGTTTTGAAAGCCACTTTATCAACGCCTAAATTTTTTGCCAAACGCTTTACCTCCTCAATTTGATGTTCATTCGGTTTCACAACCAAGAACTGAAAAATGGTATAGGGTTTTTGGTAATTGCCTTTTTTTCGCAAATTAAGCAAGGTTTCGGTGCCAAGTAAGACTTTCTCTAAATTTCCACCTATTCTGTACTGCTCGTAAGTTTCTTGGGTGGTGCCGTCAATAGAAATGATTAGCCTATCCAAGCCACTATCAAGAGTTTTTTGGGCATTTTTTTCGTGTAAATAATGAGCATTGGTAGAGGTTGCCGTGTAAATGTTTTTTTGAGAAGCATAAGAAACCAAATCAAAAAAATGGGGGTGCAAATAAGGTTCTCCTTGAAAATATAAAATCAAGTAAATCAAATGATTAGAAAGCTCATCAATAGTTTTTTGGTAAAAATCTTTTTCTAATACACCCGTAGGACGCGAAAAGGCTCGCAAACCACTGGGGCATTCGGGGCATCGCAGATTGCAAGCTGTGGTAGGCTCAATGGAAACACTATAAGGCAAACCCCAATGAAACGGCTTTTTCAGCAAACGTGAAACATAATAACTGCTTATTGTTTTGGCAACGTTCCAAACTTTGGGAAAAGAAAGTTTGCCGAAAAGGTTGAGGGTATCTTGTAGGGGATTCATTAAGCACTTATTTTTGTGCAAGTTACAATTTTTTCAAAAATTTTTTCAGAAAACTGCCACGCTTTGTCTTTGAAAAGGATTATTTTTGTAATCCTTAATCTCAAAATTATGGAGAAAGAAAATGTAGAAGTTGGTTTGCGAAAGGCAAAACCTACAAGTAATGCCGCTTTGAATACGTTGGGGAAAGTTCCTCCACAAGCTCGTGATGTTGAAGAAATTGTTTTGGGAGCTTTAATGCTTGAAAAAAATGCCATAATGGAAGTAGGGGATATTCTGAACCCAGACTGCTTCTATGACCCTCGTAATCAGGAAATTTACCGAGCAATTACTTTTCTTTTTAGCGAAGCTCAGCCTATTGATATAATGACCGTCAAGAATAGACTTCAAAAAATGGGTAAGTTAGAAGCGGCAGGTGGGGCTATGTATTTAGCTGAACTTACCTCCAAAGTAAATTCGGCGGCAAATATCGCTTATCACGCCCGTATAGTGTTGGAAACCTATATCAAAAGGCGAATTATTGAAGTAGTGAGCAAAGTAGGCACTATGGCTTACGAAGATAGTACTGATGTATTTGACCTGCTGGATTTAGCTGAAAAAAGTTTTTTTGATATTTCCGAAAACAATATTCGGAAAAATTATATGATGATGGAAGACCTGATGAAAAAGACTTTGCAGGAAATTGAGGAGAAAAAAAATCGTAAAGATGGACTTACAGGCGTACCCACGGGTTTTCGGGATTTGGATAGGCTCACAGCGGGCTTTCAGAAATCTAATTTGATTATTGTAGCGGCTCGTCCGGGTATGGGTAAAAGTGCTTTTATGCTTTCTATGGCTCGTAATGCCGCCATTGATTTTGGTATGCCTGTTGCTATTTTTTCTTTGGAAATGTCGGCTACTGAGCTGGTCAATCGTCTGATTTCTTTGGAAGCCGAAATAAGAAGTGAAAAAATCAAAAAAGGACAGCTCTCTGATGAAGAAGTGCGTTATATGCACACGCGTTTAGGACGCCTTATGGAAGCTCCTATTATTATTGATGATACCCCCGCACTTTCGGTGTTAGAATTAAGAGCCAAAGCACGCCGTTTGGCGGCTCAGAACAATATTCAAATGATAGTGATTGATTATCTGCAATTGATGTCGGGGGGTGATATGGGTAAGGGCGGAAATCGCGAGCAAGAAATTGCTTATATTTCAAGGTCTTTGAAAAATTTAGCCAAAGAACTCAATATCCCTGTAATTGCATTAGCACAGCTAAGCCGTGCCGTAGAAACGCGTGGAGGTGATAAAAAACCACAACTTTCGGATTTGCGTGAATCTGGCTCTATTGAGCAAGATGCAGATGTAGTGATGTTTTTATATCGTCCTGAATACTATAAAATTACACAAGACGAAAATGGTATGCCTACTAATCAACTCGGTGAGGTAATAGTCGCCAAGCACCGCAATGGCTCAACTGATACTGTGAGGTTACGTTTTATAGGCGAATTTACGAAATTTACCAATTGGGAAGATAGTCAAATAGCTGACGTAGGGGCTTCTTTTGAAAACTTTTCTAATTTCCCTACAACTCCACAAATTCCGTCAGAGTTTCAGGAAAATCCTCCTAATAGCTCTCAATTTGTAATAGGTAGTAAAATTAACGAAAGAAACAATAAAACTTCCCAAAACCAGCCCTCTGAATTTGATGAAGATAATCCGCCTTTTTGAT
The DNA here is from genome assembly GCF_002843425.1 of Raineya orbicola. Taxonomy (GTDB): domain Bacteria; phylum Bacteroidota; class Bacteroidia; order Cytophagales; family Thermonemataceae; genus Raineya; species Raineya orbicola. The sequence goes on along the minus strand of NZ_NKXO01000021.1, from coordinate 41,265 downwards.
AAGTTTTGAGGGGCTGAACTAAAGCCTAAACTTTTATTTCAATGCAGGTATGGCTGTACAACCTCGTTACGAGGTGTTATTTTTGGTGCATACAGATAGCGGCAATTTTTGGCAATAAAAAAGCCCAACTCTGGAAAAAAGGTAGAAAAGACATTTGGGGTACTTTACAAAGTAAAATTTCCAAGCATAAACAGAAGGTTTGGTTTCATTGTGCTTCTTTGGGTGAGTTTGAGCAAGCTCGCCCCGTTTTGGAAAAATTTAGAGAAAAATATCCTGATTTTCAGATAGTTCTGACTTTTTATTCTCCTTCGGGCTATGAAGTCCGAAAAAACTATGATAAAGCCGATTTAATTACCTATTTGCCCACCGATACCCCTGATAACGCCCTGAACTTTTTGAGTATTGTTCAGCCAAAGCTCATTTTTTGGACTAAATACGAGTTTTGGTATCATTTTTTGCATACTGCCAAGCAAAAAAATATTCCTGTGGTGCTTTTTTCTGCCATTTTTCGCAAGGAACAACTATTTTTCAAGCCTTATGGCTCTTTGCATCGTAAAATGCTTGCTTGCTTTGCTCATATTTTCGTGCAAAATGAAAACTCTTTACAACTGCTTCAAGGTTTGCATATTCCTTTTGTGAGCCTTGCAGGTGATACTCGCTTTGATAGAGTAGCCCAAATCTTACAAGAAAAACACGAAACTAATTTTTCCAAAGTTACTCAATTCAAAAACAATACGCCTCTACTTATTGTAGGCAGTGCTTGGCAAGAAGATTTAGCAGTGATTGAAAAGTTTTTACAAAGATTTCAAAAGCCGCTTAAAATCATTGTTGCCCCACACGAAATTCACGAAAATGAAATAAGAAATTTGCAGAAAAAGTATAACGCCTTGCTTTACACAGAATTAGCTGAAGAAAATTCTCCTCAAAAATACAAGTTATTGATAATAAACACCATAGGCATACTTTCTGCCTTGTACCGCTATGCAGACTTTGCTTTTGTGGGGGGAGCTTACAAACAAGGTCTACATAATATTTTAGAACCAGCTACCTTCGGCTTGCCTATATTTTTCGGCAACAAAGCCTTTCAAAAGTTTCAGGAAGCACAAGATTTACTCGCTTTGCAAACTGCTTGGAGTATAGCCGACGAAAACGAACTTTTAGTAAAATTTGAAAAACTCTACCAAGATAAACTTTTCTATCAACAGTGCAAAAAAGCTACTCAAAACTATGTTCAAAAAAACATTGGTGCAACTGAAAAAATTATGCAACTTGTAGAAAAATGGATATAATTTTATTTTGCTATCAGCAGAAAATCGCTACCCGGTTCGTTAGAGCCAAATTCGCCGTAATGGGGTTGTGGGGAAATAGTTTCTAAGTGTATCATTATTTCGGCAAGGGTGATAATTTTATCTTTTCCGCCATAGCTTCGCAAAGCCTCTAAAAATTTTCTCACAAAAGGCGAGTGCATTCCTGGGGTGCCGTCAGATACATATTCTTTGCCTCCCGATGTAATATAACGCCTTGTGCGAGCTTGCATTTTTCGCTGTATAAAAGCCTCTATATCATCATCATTGGGTTTAGGAGGCAAACCACGAATGTTTTTAGAGGCAAGCGAGGGGTCAAAAGTACCGCCAAAGCACACGTCCATTACCAGGAGAATATGCTTTGCCTGAATGTTGTTGATGTAAGTTCGCAAGGTAGAATAAGAAATGTAAGACGATTTTGCCTCATCATCAAGGCGGGAATCTTTGGCAACTACATAACCCTCGCCAAACGTTTCATCATATTGTCCGTGTCCTGCAAAGAAAATAAGCAGTTGGTCGTTGGGTTGAAATTTCTTTTGCAGGTACTCTTTGAGTTTCAGAATAATTTGGTTTTGCGTAGCATCTTGCACCAAGTCAATTTCGTAGCTATAAATTTCCTTCAAATCTTTGGCAACAGCTTCGGCATCGGGAATGGGATTAGTTAGGTTATTCCAATATTCGTAAGTATTAGTCGCAAAAATGAGAGCATAAGATTTGCCTACATTTTTGAAACGTTTGCTTTCGGTAGTTTTTTCTACATCTTTGATGACTTGAAAATTCACTTTTTCGGTGTTACCTTTATTATCGGTGGCTTCAATGGTGAGTGTTTTGGTATCAGGTTTTACGAGAGCTATTCCATTAAAATCACCATTACTAAAAAGCCTTGCGGGGTTTCCGTTGATGAATACTTCTTTCACCCCGCTTTCATCGGTTGCCTTGCCAATAATGCTCATTTCCCCTTCACGGCTTACAATAATTCCTCCACGCATTACTGCAGGTGAAACTATCGTTATAACAGGTGGAATATCATCAACTTCGCTAATTTTTTCTAAAAGTTTTTCAGCTTCTTCATAACCAACATTCTCTTTTTTCGCAAGACTAATCGCCTTCTGACACACATCAAGGGCGGCAAGTTGTTTGCCTTGCAAATTGAGAATAGAGGCATATAAAAAGTTATGTTTGTAAGAATCTTCCATTTGTACAGCCCTTACAATCCATTGTTCGGCTTTTTGTAAAAGGGCGGTGTTTTTGGGGGTAAATTCAAAAATTCTTTCAGCAAGCAAAGCATATTTTTCAGCTTTGGGGGTATCCAGAAATTTATCAAAGCAACTTTGAGCTTCTTGTTTGAAATTTAACATAAAAAGAGCGATGCCTTGTTCGGCGAAGGGGGCAGTTTGGGTTTTATCTAAATTCAAAGCCTTTTCGGCATCCTGATTAACGCCTTCGTAATCTTGCAGAGCAAGTCTTACAATGGCTCTTTGATGGTAATAGTGGGCATTTTGAGGTTCTGCAAAAATAGCTTGACTATAATCCTGAACGGCTTTTTCGTAATTTCGGAGAGCAAAATAAATTTTAGCTCTTTCAGCAAAAAAGCGAGTTTGAGATTTATCCAAACCAATTGCCTGCTGAATATCTTGCAAGGCTCTTTGATAATTCTGCGTGCCAAAATATGCCATTGCTCTACCATAGTAGGCTTCGGTAGCTTTGGGATTGAAACGAATTGCCTCGCCAAAATCGCTGATAGCTTCAATATATTTTTTAGAAGCTAATTGCTTTTTGCCACTACTGATAAAGTCATCAACCTGCGAAAAAACTACGTGTAAATTGTGTAGTAGGAAAAAAGCCAGAGAAAAGCTGAATTTTGCCATAAAAAAGTGGTTTTAGGCAAAAATGTAAAAAAGGAAAAGAAAAAACAAATTTTAGAAGGTGTTTTGCCTTTCGGCAAGGTCTGTTCGGTGGCAGCCGAAACAGACCCAGAAGCAAGATTTTTAGGGTACAAGCTCTTTGTAATCTCTTAATCCAACTTTCCCGTTGCTGGTGGCTTGTAAGAATGTATTTTTATTCTGAAAGTTTTCTCCGATTTGCACAATCACTGCCTTGCCATTGAAGCAAAGTTTTGAAAAATCATTGGCAAGCAACTGCACGGCAAATTCCGAAATTTCTCTGTGTTTTTTGAAATTTCCTTTGGGTTTGCCAAAAATCCGAATCATTACACTATCCGAAACTTTGAAAATTTGGTATTTTTTGAGGTCAAATTTCTCTTCACTCACATACGTAAGTACGCACTCGGCGTAGGGCTTGCTTTGCTCGTTTGGGAAAGAAACCCAATAAGCATCTCTGTATAAAGTATTTTTGCTATTGTCGCAACTTGCAAATACAATCAAAAAAATTGCTAAAAAACTTTTATTCATATAAACTTTTTTTTTGGAAAGGAACGCACCCTTGTGCAGTGCGTTCCTGATAGCTGGTGAAGGTGATTTTTTTGATATTTTGTAAAAAATTTAGGATTTTTATGCTTTGCTTTGGTCAAGACTTCTGACTTTGGCAAAGGCTTGTTCAAAATCTTCAATAATATCATCAATGTGTTCAATACCAACACTTACACGCAAAAGATTAGGGGTAACTCCTGCTGAAAGTTGCTCGGCTTCGGAAAGTTGTTGGTGTGTAGTAAGCGAAGGCTGAATAATAAGCGTTTTCGCATCACCAACATTTGCCAAATGGCTCGCAAGCCGTAAATTATTGATAAAGTTTTCGGCTTCTTTTGCTCCGCCTTTGATAGTAAAAGAAAGCACTCCACCAAAGCCGTTTTTCAGGTACTTTTTCGCTAATTTGTGGTAAGGACTACTTTCCAGTCCAGGGTAATTTACGCTTTCTACTTGCGGGTGTTTTTCAAGCCAACGAGCCAGAGCCAGAGCGTTATCTACGTGGCGTTGTACGCGTAAAGAAAGCGTTTCAAGTCCTTGCAAGAGTAAAAACGAATTGAAAGGGCTAATGCAAGGTCCCCAATCGCGTAAGCCTTCCACCCTTGCCCGAATGATAAAATTCAAATTACCAAAAGGACCATTTACACCAAAAACATCATTAAATACCAAGCCGTGATAGCCTTCGGAAGGTTCGGTGAATTGCGGAAACTTACCATTGCCCCAGTTGTACTTGCCTGAATCTACGATAATACCCCCGATAGAATTGCCGTGTCCGCCAATCCATTTAGTTGCCGAAGCTACTACTACCGCCGCTCCATAGTCAATAGGACGGAATAAATACCCCGCCGCCCCGAAAGTATTATCTACGATGAGTGGTAAATCATATTTGCGAGCAAGCAAAGCAAAAGCTTCAAAATCAGGAATATTGAAACCGGGATTGCCGATAGTTTCAAGGTAAATTGCTTTGGTTTTTTCATCAATAAGTCTTTCAAAAGAACTTACATCATCACCATCAGCAAAGCGAGCCTCAATGCCTAAACGTTTGAACTGCACTTTGAACTGATTGTATGTTCCGCCGTAAAGAAAAGAGGTAGTTACAAAGTTTTCTCCCGACTGCAAAATATTGGTAAGTGCAATAAATTGAGCCGCCTGCCCCGAAGAGGTTGCCAGTGCCGCAATGCCACCTTCCAGTGCCGCTACACGTTTTTCAAAAACATCGGTAGTGGGATTCATTAGGCGTGTGTAGATGTTGCCAAATTCTTTGAGTGCAAAGAGATTGGCTCCGTGCTCGGCACTCTTGAATACATACGAAGTAGTCTGATAAATTGGCACAGCCCTTGAGCCTGTGGTGGGGTCGGCTTCTTGTCCTGCGTGCAGTTGCAGGGTTTCAAAACGATAGTTTGCCATAGCGGTAAAAAAGGTTTAGAGTTGAACAAAAATTCTATAGTTGAGCAAATAAAAAGACTTGCACTAAAAATCAACAGATTTTTAGAAAGGATTTAGCAAGCGAAGCTATGAAAAGAAACTTCACTGCTAACAACAACAGCAACAACAACAATAAAAATTATTGGAAAGGATTTGTTGGAGGGTGTAGTAAAAAGATTTGCGATTTCTTTGTGATTTCATTGGCGTAAAGGTTTATAATTCCTAAAAAATTTTAGGCAGGTTTTGGCACCGTTCTCGCGGGGAGTGGTTGCCAGAAGTTCACAGAGCCTGTTCTCTCCCTTCGTTCTTTATAAACTTTACCTTTTTTGGAGGTGAAGTCGTTGCAAAGGTAAAAAAATAAAATGCAACTTGTCAAGTTTTTTTTAGAAAAAATCTAAACAAAATTATCAAAATTTTGATTTTCAGGTTTTTATTTTGTACTAAATTTGCTTTGAAATTATCTTTTTTTTGATGTAGTTTTGTGGTCAAATGGTTTTTGGCTATGCAACATTTAGCTTACACTGAAAAAGGCAAAGGTTCGGTAGTGGTATTATTGCACGGATTTTGCGAAAGCAAAGAAATTTGGAAAGATTTTATTCCTGCATTTTCTGATAGTTTTCGTGTGATAGCCGTAGATTTAGGAGGTTTTGGCGAAAGTGCAAACCTTTTACCTCAACCCTGCTCAATGGAAGTAATGGCAGACCAAATATGGGAACTACTCCAACATTTACAAATATCGCAAGCCGCCTTTGTAGGACATTCTATGGGAGGCTATGTGGCTTTGGCATTTGCCGAAAAATATCCTGCAATGGTTGAAAAACTTTGTTTGTTTCATTCTACGGCACTTGCCGATAGCCCCGAAAAAAAAGAAAACAGAAATAAAGTGATTGAGTTTGTGCAGAAAGCAGGCGTAGATGCCTTTATTTCCAATTTTGTAAAACCTCTTTTCTACGAAGGCAGATGGCAAGAAATGCAAAAAGAAATCAATTTTTTAGAAGAAATCGGCAAAAAAACACCCCTGCAAACTATTACATCAGCACTTGCAGCTATGCGTGATAGAAAAAGTCGTTTAGAACTGCTTGTAAAAGCAAATTTTCCGATACTTTACATCATTGGTAAGCAAGATACCGCTGTAATTTGGGAAAGTTATCAAGAACAACTCCAAAAAATACCTAATGCTCAAACACTTATTTTAGACGAAACAGGACACGTGGGAATGTTAGAGCGTCCCCAAGAAACGCTGCAAACGCTTAAAAAATTTCTTACTTCTTGCCAATAGGTTCAGGAGCTCCCTCTACTATCCAAGTGGCAAAAATCTCCGATATTTTCCATTTTTGCCCTATGTACTTTGCAGGACGAGCCTTGATGTAGCTAAAAAACCGCTTTACATCATCTTTTTCAGCTTTCATCATTACATCAAGCATTTTTTTGCCTTTGTAGTGTCCTTTTTCTATGGTTCTATCTATTTCGGGGTTATTTTCTTTCATATACTTGCCCACCAAGCGAATATCCTCTACCATTTTTTGCAGGGCTTGCTCTTCTTTCTCTTTTGTCCAAGTGGAAAGAACCTCATTTACTTGAAAAATTGGTTCTTCCTTCTCGGTATCAATAATTTCCACGCCATACGCCGCCAAAGTTCCAATTTGCTCAAAATACATATTTTTAGGTTTCGGCATTACTACCAAAATAATATCTTTGGCTTGTGGCGGTGATTTATACACCTTCTCATCACCCGTGTTACAAGCAAAATAATAGTAATCACCTTTGATAAGCAAGCATTTATAATAACCTCTCTCTTGTTCCAGACTACCATCATACAAAATTGCAATAGCTTTTTCAGGTATTTTCACTTGGGGTGAATATACCTGCACTATGTAAGCACCTTCTTCTTTCACGATGTAATCGGTGATTTTGAAGCCTGCAAGATATTTATCTTCATTATTTTGAGCTATGCCTTTCCATACCACCAAAAAGCATAAGCCCCACAAAAAAAGTAGTTTTTTCATAATCTTTGTTTTTACCAAAGATAAGTGCTTGTTGCCTAAAAAATATACCTCAAATGAGGTATTTTTATTTTTTTGTAAAAGCAAGTGGTAGTAATGAGTAGGTTTTAGAGAGAAATTTGTTCCTTTGTAAAATTCATTGTCTAATGCAATTTTTTGTGAAAAAATTGGATTTTTTTTCGCTGTTTAATTGAAATTTGTATCTTTCGGAAAAAATCTAAAACGCTCAAAAATTATGAATAAGCCATACAACTTCTTTGAGTATTGGATGAAAGACCTCAAAGAACAAAATAAAACCCCTATGCAAGCCTACCAAGAGTTTATGCAAAATATGCTGAAAAGCTCGCAGCCCAAAGAAGAGGCTGGCTCGCAAGAATTTTTCCAAGAAATGATGAAAACTCAAATGGAAATGGGTAAAATGTGGTTCCAGGGTGTTCAAACAATGCTTGAAAACTTTGCTCCTCAAAAAAAGGAAGCCTCTATGTTTGATAGCTGGAGCAAAATGTATTCGGCTTGGAACAGCCAGTTTGGAAAACCTTTTACGGGGCAAGCCAGCCGAAACGATGCGGCAGAAACCTTCAAGAATATTATGACTTTCTCTCAAAACTATATGCAATTATATCAGCTTTTTCAGCCTATTTTGGAGCAACTTAATATGGGCAAAAAGCCTAAAAAAAATGCTTTTCAAGAGTTTTGGGAAAGTATTAGCTTGGAAAAATACAACGAAATTGCTTCACAAGTTTTCGGTGGGCTGACACCCGAGCAATCCGAAAATTTCTTACAACAAATAGCAAGTTTTTCGCAAAAACTCCTTGATGACCTCAACAAACAAACAGGCGGAACACTGACAAAGGCTATAGAAAGTGTTCCCGACCTTATGCACAATCTGCAAGCTACTCAATACCAAGCCTTTGGAAAATTGCAAAAATCTATCAATCCTTTCCTGAAAATGATACCTGATAGTAAAGAAAAGCAACTCCTTGAGCTTAATATCCAACTGCAAGACGACTACGCTTTCTATTACATCAAAAGCAATGAAATGCAAAGTTTGGTACAAAAAACAGCTCAAAAAGCCCTTGAACAAACCCTCAAAGAACTCATTGAGAAAGTTAAGAACCAACCCGAACACATCATTACTTTTGAAGAAGCTACCAACCTATGGATGGATATTGCAGAACCAATGATGATTGAGCTTTATCGTAGCGAGCCTTTTGGAAAATTGCAAGCGGAGGCACTGGCAACCAGTACCGCTATCAAAAATCGTTTTGAAAAACAAATGGAACTGCTTTTAGAGCCTTTACCTATTGCTCCTCGCTCCGAAATTGATGAACTCAATGCCATTATTCACGAGCTTCGCCGAAAAGTGAGAGCTTTGGAAAATGAATTGAGCCGACAACAGCTCAATCAGGCTTTGCAAAGCAAAGAAGCCAAACCCACACCCAAAAATGAGGAAGCTATTGCAGAAAATCAGTCTAAATCTCGTGGCAGACCTAAAAAGACGCAATAAATCAATTTTTTGATTTTGCATCTTAAAGAAACACTTATGTTGGACGGAAAAATTTGCAATCTTATGAAAGAACCAATTAACAAAGTCTTAAATACCAAATATATGATTCAACAACAAATTCTTTCACTTGCCGATAAATACCAAGAACGCACCGAAAAATTAGCGAAAAGTTATCATATTCTTTCAGAAATCAAGGAAATAGATGTAGGAACTACCCCCAAAGATTTGGTATGGAAAGACGGCAAAATTAGTCTTTTTCGCTACAAACGTTCTACGCCTGCAACCATCAAAACACCTCTGCTCATTTGCTATGCCCTTGTAAATAAGCAAGATATGATGGATTTGCAACCCGACCGAAGCGTTATTCGCAAGTTCTTGGACTTGGGGCTTGATGTGTATATCATTGATTGGGGCTATGTAACACGTGCCGACCGCTATACTTCAATGGACGACTACATCAATGGCTATCTGAACGGCTGTGTGGAATACATTCGCCGAACTCATCAAATAGAAAAAATCAATCTTTTGGGGGTTTGCCAAGGGGGAACGTTCAGCGTGATTTATTCTGCTATTCACCCTGAAAAAATCAAAAATCTTGTGGTAATGGTTGCTCCTATTGATTTTTCTAACAAAGAAGGTTTGCTTTTCCAATGGAGTACCTATCTGAATGTTGATGAAATTATAGAGAACAATGGCGGTATTATGCCCGGTGAATTGCTCAATGTAGGCTTTGATATGCTCAAACCTATGAGTAAACTGCGTAAATACACAAGCGTTGTAGATATGATGGACGATGAAGATAAACTAATGAATTTCTTGCGTATGGAAAAATGGGTTGCCAACAGCCCCGACCAAGCAGGAGAGTGTTTTAAGCAATTCATCAAAGACCTTTATCAAGAAAATAAACTCATCAAAAATGAGTTGGTAGTAGGTAATCACAAGGTGAATATGAAAAATATCACTATGCCTATTTTGAATATTTACGCCGAAGCTGACCATCTTGTTCCGCCTCCTTGTTCTATTCCTTTGGATAAATTTGTGGCTTCAAAAGATATTCAAACTTACAAATTCCCCGGTGGGCATATTGGCGTATTTGTAGGGGCAAGGTCGCAAAAAGAATTAGCCCCCACTATTGTAAATTGGCTCAAAGAAAGAGATTAAGCAACCTATCAATTACAAAAGCGGCGACGTTACTTTTCGGGTAATGTCGCCGCTTGTATCTTTCTAAAAACAAACCTAAAAACGTGCAACGCAAATTTCTAATTTCCGTAGTAGGAGCTACTGCCGTAGGCAAAACGGAAATGGCTATTCGTTTGGCAAAACATTTTCAAACCGAAATCATTTCCGCCGATTCAAGGCAGTTTTTCAAAGAACTTTCTATCGGTACTGCCAAACCCACACCCGCCGAAATGCAAGGAGTGCCGCATTATTTGGTGGATAATCTTTCTATCACTCAAAATTACACCGTAGCTGATTTTGAACGCGATGCCTTAGTGATTTTGGATAAAATCTTTGCTCAAAAAAATATTGCCATTTTAGTGGGTGGTTCAGGTTTATATTGTAAGGCAATTTGGGAAGGTTTTGATGATATTCCCGATGTGCCTGCAAACATTCGTAAGCAAGTTATTGAACTTTACGAGCAGAAAGGTTTAAGTTTTTTGCAAGCAGAATTGCAAAAATTGGACGAAGTGTATTTCAAACAGGTAGATATTCAAAATCCGCAAAGACTAATGCGGGCTTTGGAAGTTTGCTACGCCACAGGAAAGCCTTTTTCAAGTTTTCGTAAGGGTAAAAAAGCTCAACGAAACTTTCAGAATATCAAAATTGGCTTAGAACGCCCCCGTGAGGAACTTTATGAACGTATCAACCAAAGAATGGATTTAATGCTTTCGCAAGGACTTTTGCAAGAAGCTCAAAGTCTGTACCCTTACAAAACACACAATGCTCTGCAAACCGTAGGTTATCGCGAAATTTTTGACTATCTGGAAGGCAAGCAAGACTGGGAAAATACTATCAGACTTTTGAAACAAAACTCACGACATTACGCCAAAAGGCAAATGACTTGGTTCAAAAAAGATACTGAAATCATTTGGTTTCACCCTTCGCAATGGGTAGAAATTGTGCAATTTGTTGAAAAACGCATCAAAGAAACTACGGAGCTACAATAAACCTTTGGCTTTGATTTCTAAGTATTTGTTGATAGCATTGACCGTCAGGTCTTGGGGTTTGGTAAGAATTGCCTGAATACCATATTTGCGTAACTCTTTGATAATGAGTTTCTTTTCAAAGGCTAATTTTTCAGCAATCGTCTGATTGTAAATTTCTTCGGTAGTAGTGGGTTCTTGGAAAATCATTTTATCCAGTTCTGTGTTGTAAAAAATAATCACTACAAGCAAGTGTGAAGCAGAAATTTTACGTAAAAAACCGATTTGTCGCATCATTGAAGAAAGCGACTCAAAGTTGGTATAAAGAAGCAATAAACTTCGTTGTTTGATTTTATGCTTGATAGTCAGATACAAACGCTCAAAATTAGCTTCCTTGTAAGCGGTTTTTTGTTTGTAGAGATTTTCTATAATTTTGTTCATTTGCATAGGTTCGCGAGTAGCGGGTAGAACTACATCAATTTTATGCCCAAAGGTGATAAGTCCTGCTTTGTCATCTTTATTGAGTGTTACTTTGGACATTACCAAAGAGGCATTAATTGCATAATCCAGCAGAGAAAGCCCTTCAAAAGGCATTTTCATTGTTCTGCCCTTATCAATGATGTTATAGACATTTTGAGAGCGTTCGTCTTGGTAGTGGTTGGTCATTAGGGTATTACGGCGAGCAGTAGCTTTCCAATTGATAGTGCGAATATCATCGCCTTGTACGTATTCTTTGATTTGCTCAAATTCTCTATTATTCCCAAAACGGCGAATTTTCTTGATACCCATTTCGGTCAGGTGGTTGGAAAACGCCAAAATTTCATATTTTTTCAAGGCAAAAAAAGCAGGATAAGTAGGTACTTTCACATTTTGGCTAAACTGAAAACGCCTCATTATCATTCTGATAGGCGAGGCAACAAATACATTCAACGCCCCAAAATCATATTCACCACGTTTGGTAGGACGTAAAAAATAAGTGATACTTTTGCTTTCTTGCGATGCTAAATTTTCAAAAATATGAAAATTCCGCTCCTGAAATTGTTCGGGTAGCTCATCAATAATTTTTACTTGTACAGGAAAGTTGTATAAGTTTTTTACTTCCAAATGAATAGGATTTTTATCACCATTAGAAAGACGCTCAAAAGTTTTACGCGAAGCCTTGAAAGCATTTTTTTTGGCATAAAGTAAAAAAATATCCAGAATCACAAGTCCTGCAAGCACTATTACCAAAACTTTTGCAATAGGGAAAAGCCATTCCAAACTATACGAGGCTACCAAAAGCAGAACCAAAAAAATGATTGCGTAAAAAAAGCGATTATGCAGATATAAACTTTTGAGCATAAATTGGGCAAGTGAAAGTTTTTCGTAATTTTACGCAAATTTACGAAAACAAACCTTATGGACTTACAAAAAATTCCGCTTAACGATTTACACGAAAGTTTGGGGGCTAAAATGGTAGGCTTTGCAGGCTACGCAATGCCTGTACGTTATAGCTCCGACAAAGCCGAACACTTGGCAGTTCGCCAAAATGTTGGGGTTTTTGATGTTTCGCATATGGGTGAATTTTTGCTGAAAGGTAGCAAGGCTCTTGACCTCATTCAGCGGGTTTGCACCAACGATGCCTCCAAACTTACTGATGGCAAAGCTCAATATAGCTGTATGACAAACGAAAAAGGCGGTATTGTAGATGATTTGCTCGTATATCGTCTTTCAGAAACCGAGTATATGCTCGTGGTGAATGCCTCCAATATTGAAAAAGATTGGAACTGGATACAAAAACATAACACCGAAGGCGTTGAAATGCAGAATATTTCCGCAGAAACCTGTCTTTTTGCTGTACAAGGACCCAACGCTACAAAAGTTTTACAGAAACTCACCACAACGGATTTATCGCAAATTCCTTATTATAGTTTTGTAAAAGGCTCAATAGGAGGCATTGAAGGGGTAATTATTTCTGCCACAGGTTACACGGGTGCAGGTGGCTTTGAGCTTTATGTGCATAAAGATTTTGCCGAAACACTTTGGAAAGCCATTTTTGAAGCAGGCAAAGAGTATAACATTCAACCCATAGGTTTAGGAGCAAGAGATACCCTGCGTCTGGAAATGGGATATTGCCTTTATGGAAATGATATTGACGACACAACTTCGCCTTTAGAGGCAGGTTTGGGCTGGATAACTAAATTTACCAAAAACTTTACTGCCTCCGATATTCTGCAAAAGCAAAAACAAGAAGGCGTACAACGCAAATTAGTAGCTTTCCGAATGGAAACAAAAGGCATTCCTCGCAAAGATTACCCTATCACAAATGCGAGTGGTGAAGTTATTGGCAAAGTAACTTCGGGAACTATCTCACCTATGCTCAATATAGGCATTGGATTGGGTTATGTGCAAAGCCCTTATAGCAACCTTGATACTGAAATCTTTATCCAAATCCGAAATCAGGTTGAAAAAGCTAAAATCGTAAAGCTACCTTTTTATGAAAAAGGTGTTTAGCTTTTTTTCAAAGTTACTTGTCAGCTGTGTGATTTTGTTTGTGAAATTTTATCAGGTAGCTATATCTCCTTGGTTTCCTGCGTCTTGTCGTTATACGCCTACCTGCTCGGTGTATATGATAGAGGCAGTAAAAAAACACGGAGTTTGGAAAGGCGTAAAACTTGGACTAAAACGCCTGAGCCGTTGCCACCCTTGGGGTGGTAGCGGCTATGACCCCGTGCCTTGAAAATCTTATCAGACAAGATAAAGTACAAAATTCGTGCATTCGTGGCAAATTTTTTTATTCCTTTCGGTTTTTGTTTATGCAATATTTTTGAGGTTGTTTCGTTTCGTTGTTGTAACAATAAAATTTAATAAAACAACAATGAAAACGATTGCATTTTTATTTTTGTGCCTGTGGGGGATAGGTGCAGAAGCACAAAGTATCAAAGGAAAAGTAACGGATAAAAAAAGCAAAGAAGCCGTACCCTATGCTAATGTTTTTCTTTTTGATAAAAAAGACCTTTCAAAGGCTGTAAATGGAGCTACTACCGAAGAAGATGGTTCTTTTGAAATTCAGAATGTAAAAGCGGGGAGTTATGTTTTACGTGTGCAAATGATTGGCTACAAAGATTTGCAAAGAGAATTAGATGTTACCGCTGACCTCAATTTAGGAGAGCTTGCAATGACAGGCGATAACAGCGATGTAATTGAAAAAATTGAAGTAGTTGCCGAAAAGCCACTTGTACAAACCGATATTGGCGTAAGGAGCTATAACGTAAGCCAAGACCTTGTAAATAAAGGTGGCACAGCTCTTGACGTACTGCAAAATATCCCTTCAGTGCAGGTTGATGAAAACAACAATGTTACCTTACGCGGAGCCAGCAATCTGACTATTCTTATCAATGGAAAGCAGTCGGGGCTTGCAGGAAGTAATCCGCAAAGTGTGTTTCAAAGAATACCTGCCAGTTCTATTGAACGCATTGAAATTATCAACAATCCTTCGGCTAAATACGATGCCGAAGCCAGTGGAGGTATCATCAATATTATTCTCAAAAAACAGCAAGAAGATGGCTTTGGTGGAAATGCAGGTTTTAACGTAGGCAATTTTGGACGTTACAATGGCAGTTTTGATGTAAATCTCAAAAAAGGCAAATGGAATGTTTATACAAGCCTCAATGGCAATCGGGATACCCGTATGAATAGTGCTTCGGTATTCAGAAAAAATTTTATTCCCAACACTACCCCTATCATTGACCAGCAACGTTCTATTGATAACATCGGCGAAAACTATACGGGTATTTTGGGCATAGAGTTTTCGCCCAATGCCAAAGATAACCTTTCCATAGAAGCCAACTGGGGCGGTCGTAAGGGAGATAGAATAGAAATCCTAAACAACTTCAACCGAGATTTTGATAATAGCCTTTTAAGTACCTTCACCCGAACCTCTGATGAACTTGAAAGCTCGTTCAATCAGAATTATGCTTTCAACTATCAAAGAAAACTTGCCAAACCCAAGCAAGAACTCAAATTTTCTACCTCTTTGGGGCTTTCAGAAAATAATACAGAGCTAAACGCCCTGCAAACAGGTGATATTCGTCAGAGAACTTTTGAAAACAACGATAACCAAATTTGGCTTCTGCAAGTAGATTATACGCACCCCCTTGCAAGCGATGGTTGGAAAATAGAAACAGGCTACAAAAATATTTTCCGTAATGTTCGTAATGATTTCACTTTAGAAGATTTTGATAATCCTAACGGCTTGTGGCTCAATAATGCTAACTTTTCCAATGATTTTCGTTTTGATGAAAAAGTTTTAGGGGCGTATGGTATTTTGTATGGTAAAATTAAGAAAATGGAATTTGAAGCAGGTTTGCGTGTAGAACAAACTTTTACAACTTCTGAGTTACTTACTACCAACCAAATATTCCGTAACGATTACCTGAATGCTTTCCCGAATGTAGCTATTTCATACAGATTGCCCAAAGAGCAACAAATTAGATTTATGGCAAGTCGTAGAATTAACCGCCCGGGATTTAGGCAACTCAATCCTTTTGCAAGTTTTTCAAATCCGCTCACTTTGCGTTCAGGAAACCCTTTCTTACGCCCTGAATATACTAATTCCTTTGAATTAGGCTACTTGAAAGATTGGAAACAAGCCTCTTTCACGGGTTCTGCTTTTTACAGAAACACAAGTAATGTTATTCAGCCTTTTATTCGGCAGTTAGCGGGGGATACCACGCTTTTTGCTCCTGAAAACATTGCAACCGCTGAAAATTACGGATTAGAACTGATTGGTAGTTACCGAGTAGGAAAGTGGCTCACGCTCAATGCTGATGCTTCCTTTTTCAGAACTTTTGTAAATGCCCGCAATCTTGATGGCGAGTCGCTCAACGATATATTTTCGTGGAATACACGCTTGAATGCGATTTTTAATTTGCCTCAAAATTGGCGTATTCAAGGAATGATAATGTACAGAGCTCCTGTAGCTACTGCACAAGGTACGCGTAAAGACCTCATTATGAATAGCATAGGACTTTCTAAGCAAATATGGAAAAATAGAGGTACTTTTACGTTTCGTGTCAGCGATATTGCGAAAAGTATGCGTTTCGGAGGCACCGTCAATACGCCTAATTTATTCAATGATTTCACTTTTGTAGGCAATACGCGTACTTATATGTTTGGTTTCAGTTATCGTTTTGGTGGTGAAACCAAAGAAAGACGCAACCGCCAACGCCGTGAAATGCAAAACGGCGGAGATATGGACGGAGGAGATTTCTAACTACAAACAAGAGGGCTTCATTCAAACGAAGTCCTTGTTTGTTATCATTACTTTCAAAATAGAACTTCTGCATTTTTTATTTTATTCAAAAATTCCTATCTTGAAGGCAGATTTTCATAAACACCGTGTATGTTACGTTTCTGCCTGATAATTAGTCTTTTTGCTTACTGCAATACTTTTGCTCAAAAATATTCTACACAAAACAAAGCCGCTATTTCTTACTACGAGAAAGCTCAAAATGAACTACGCCGAACCCTTGATTACGACTTAAAACCCAAACAAAGGCAAAAAGCAGAAAATCGCTACGACGAAGCCGCTGAATATTTAGAAAAAGCTATCCGCAAAGACCCTAAATTTGTTGAAGCTCATTTAGAACTTGGTCGCATTTATGAGGCTTTTCGCTTTCAAGACCCAAAATATTTTGAAAAATACATTTATCACTACGAACAAGCTGTAAAATCTGCTCCGCAAAACCCTAAAAATATGGAGGCAACGTGGATTCTAATGAAGCATTATCTTGCCAAAGGCAATTATGATAAAACACAAAAATTTGCTGAACAACTTTTGCAATTTACAAGCATTACTGAAAGATTGAAGCAAGAAGCCGAATTTAACCTAAAAATTGTAGCCTTTGCCAAAGAACAAATGCAAAAACCTTTGGATTTCAAGCCTAAGGCTTTGCCTGTTATCATCAATCGTAAAGACTATATCCAAGAGTTTCCGAGTCTTACAGCTGACCAAGAAATGCTTATTTTTACGGCTGTTCCTAAGAATGAAATCAGAAAGCGAACAGGAGAAGATATTTTTGTAAGCTATCAGAAAAATGGCGAATGGAGCGAACCTCAATCTATTTCGCCACGCATCAATAGCCCTGCCAATGAAGGTACTTGTGCCATTTCTGCCGATGGCAAAACTTTGGTTTTTGCTTCTTGCCAAGGCAGACGAAACATCGGCTCTTGTGATTTGTACATTAGTGAAAAAATCGGCGAAGAATGGACTGAACCTGTAAATTTAGGTGTAAAAGTCAATTCTACTGAGTGGGACTCACAACCTTCGCTTTCCGCCGATGGAAAAACCTTGTATTTTGTTTCGGATAGAAATAAACGAAATCGTAACGATATTTACGTTACTTATCGCAATGCACAAGGCGAATGGTCGCAGGCGGTACCCTTGCCCGCTCCTATCAATACGCCCCGTGATGAGTTTTCACCTTTCATTCACCCCAATGGCAAAACTTTCTTTTTTGCCTCTGATGGGCACGTAGGTATGGGAGGATTAGACCTGTTTTCAAGCGAAAAACAAGTCGATGGCTCTTGGAGCGAGCCGAAAAATTTGGGCTATCCTATCAATAATTACCTTGATCAAGTTTCGTTTTTTGTAACTGCCGACGGCAAAAAAGGCTATTACGCCGATAGAAAATTTTCCCCCAACGGCACAGAAGAAAGCGGAATGATTATGGAGTTTGAAATTCCTGCTCCTGTTGCCCTAAGCACACGCACACAATACGTAAAAGGAAAGGTTTTAGACGAAAAAACACAAACCCCCCTTGAAGCTCAAATTGATTTAATCAATTTAGCTAATGGGCAAAAAGAAAGTTTCACAAGCTCCGATAAAATTGATGGTTCTTATTTGCTGGTAGTAAATGAGCGTACAGAATACGCTTTGGAAGTGCATAAAAACGGCTACATTTTCAAAAGTCTGCGTTTTGATTTTTCTAATAAAAGTATTGATGACTTTAAGCCTTTGGAATTGAATATTTTGCTTGCTCCTATTGAAAAAGGCAAAAGTTTCGTGCTGAATAACATCTTTTTTGATACAGGCAAATGGGAATTACGAGAAAAATCAAAAGCAGAGCTTGATGAACTGATACTTTTTATGCAAGAAAATCCACAGGTGAGAGGCGAAATTTCGGGGCATACTGATAATGTGGGCGATAAGAAAAACAATCAAGAGCTATCGCTCAAAAGAGCAAAGTCGGTGTATGATTATCTTTTGCAAAAAGGCATAGAACCCAACCGCCTGACTTTCAAAGGCTATGGCGATTCGCAACCCGCCGCTCCCAATGATACCGAAGAAAATCGTCAGAAAAACCGCCGAATTGAGTTTAAATTCTTGTAATTTTTTACAAATCTTGTGGCAGAAGGCACATCTGCGTTTCTATTTCTTTTTTCACGTTTTCCATCAGCCACATAGGCGTAGATGTTGCTCCACAAATACCAATACTTTCGCAGTTTTCAAACCATTCGGGTTGTAATTCTTTTTCATCTTCTACAAAATAGCTTCTTGGATTGGCTTTTTGGCAAACAGCGAATAAGGATTTGCCGTTGGAGCTTTTTTTGCCACTTACAAATACAATTACATCATTTTCTTGTGCAAATTTGGCAAGTTGTGGCTCGCGATTGGCAACTTGCCTGCAAATGCTATCATTGGCATCAAAAAGTGCCAAATTATCTGAAAATCCTTTTTCTTGAATGTTTTTTTCAATAAGGTCTTTCATTTTGTAGAAACCTTCTGTGCTTTTCGTGGTTTGGCTAAAAAAAGTAATGGGTTTGCTGTAATCCAAATTTTCTAAATCTTTTTCATCAGTAACAATGATAGCCTCCTCGTTGGTTTGTCCTGAAAGTCCAATGACTTCGGCGTGTCCTTTTTTGCCATAAATTACAATTTGTCCGTTATGTTGTTTGGCATTGTCGTAGGC
Source organism: Raineya orbicola (assembly GCF_002843425.1). GTDB lineage: Bacteria > Bacteroidota > Bacteroidia > Cytophagales > Thermonemataceae > Raineya > Raineya orbicola. The sequence goes on along the minus strand of NZ_NKXO01000021.1, from coordinate 22,507 downwards.
ATTTTTTATCCGATTTTGCAGTTTTAAGACCACAGGGCAAGAGGCATCAATGAGTTCAATATTGTTTTTCAGGGCTATTTGGTAGGTTTCGGGAGGTTCGCCGTGAGCCCGAATAAGTACCTTACAATCAGAAAGTTGCTTCAAATCCTCGCGGTTGATGATTTTTAGACCCTTTGCAGAAAGGCGAGCCACTTCTTTATCATTATGAACAATATCGCCCAAGCAATACAAAGAACTATTTTCGTTCAATTCTTCCTCCGCCATTGCAATAGCATACTCTACACCAAAGCAATAGCCTGAATTTTTATCAATGGTTATTTTCATTCAAATGATTTTGTTTTTGACACTCTTAAAAAATCTTGCAAATTACGTGTTAATTTTTCTTAAAAACAAAATTGTTTATGTGTTTTGTTCAGCAAATACTCTAAATTTGCCAAGATTTTACCAAGAAATTATGCCACAACTTTATCTTGTGCCTACGCCAATTGGCAATTTAGAGGATATTACTTTACGAGCTTTGCGAGTACTTCAAGAAGTAGATAGCATTTTGGCAGAAGATACACGCGTAGCAGGTATTTTACTCAAACATTATCAAATTTCCAAACCTTTGATGAGCTATCATAATTTCAACGAGCATCAAATTCAGGAAAAAATCATCAAACGCTTGAAAGCAGGCGAAAAAATAGCTTTGATTTCCGATGCAGGCACGCCCGCCATTTCCGACCCTGGATTTTTGCTCGTAAGAACTTGCCTGCAAAACCACATAGCCATAGAATGTTTGCCCGGTGCTACCGCTTTTGTGCCTGCTCTGGTAAAATCGGGTTTGCCTACGGATAGGTTTGTTTTTGAAGGTTTTTTGCCTCATAAAAAAGGCAGACAAACCCGCCTGCAAGAGCTTTCGGAGGAAAGACGCACTTTTATTCTTTACGAGTCGCCTTATCGTTTGCTGAAAACTCTGCAAGAACTTCAAAATTTCTGTGGTAGCGAAAGGGCTTGCTCTGTTTCCCGAGAACTTACCAAAATGTATGAAGAAACTTTTAATGGCACTCTCCAAACTGCTTATGAATACTTTTCGCAAAAAGGCGTAAAAGGCGAATTTGTGATTGTAGTAGCAGGAAAAGAATAACCCTAACTTGCTTGCGTTTGTTTCAATTTTATGATATTTTTGGGGTAATTTGAACCAATTTTTACACCATACTCAGCTAATTCTTTTGCTGAAAGTTCGTCTAAATGATTTATTTTTTTAGCAGGCACATTTTGCAGAGCAGGTAGCCAATGCTTGATAAATTCGGCTTGGCTATCGTATCTTTCTGCTTGCGAAATAATATTGAAATAGCGGTTTTCGCGGGGGTCGTTACCTACACCTGCTACATATTGCCAATTGCCCCAATTACTGCATACATCGTAATCTATGAGCAGACTTTCAAAATACATCGCTCCCCAAATCCAATGGGTTTTCAAGTCTTTTACCAGAAAACTTGCTACGTTTTGTCTGCCTCGGTTACTCATAAAGCCTGTCGCATTGAGTTCTCGCATATTCGCATCAATGAAAGGTATGCCTGTTTCGCCTTTAGCCCATTTCCAAAAAGTTTCACTATTTTTCAAAAGAGCTAACTTTTCTCCCTTAAAGCCTGAAGGGTAAAACAAACGATTACCATATTTTTTGGCGGTGAAACGGAAAAAATCTCGCCAAAGCAGTTCAAAAATAAGCCAATAGGTTGATTCGTTAGCAATGCGTTCTTTTTCATACTTTTTGACTTCTTGCCAAATTTGCCTTGGCGAAATGCAACCAAAAGCCAAATAAGGCGAAAATTTAGAAGAATAATCTTTTCCTAAAAGTTCGTTGCGTGTTTTTTTGTACGAGGCTATCAAGTCGCTTTCCCATAAGTAGTAGTTCAGACGTTTGAGAGCTTCGCTCTCTCCACCCTTGAAGGTAAAAGTGGCTTGGGGTGAAGTAGCTTTTTCCTCTAAACCCAATTCTTTGAGCGTTGGCAGGTTTCCTGCAAAAAGATTTTCAGGCAAAGGAGCTATGTTTTTGCAAGTAAAGGCTAAGGGCTTACGAATTTCTGCATATTTTTCTACGGCTTTTCTGAAATCAGTAAAAACATCAGGTAGCTTGCAAACAGGAAAAGGTAAATCGTTGATGTGAAAAAGGGTAGCTTGCCAAAAATATTCAATTTTGATGCCTTTTGAGCTAATATTTTTTTCGAGAGCTTCTTCTGTGGCAAGTTCTTCTTGTGTAATTTCTTTTGATGTAAAAATACCCTCCACTTGCAGAATTTCCGCCATTTTGGCTATTTCAGTTTCAGGCTTTCCGAAACGAATTATCAAATCACTTCCTTGTTTGCGAAGTTGCAGACGCAAATCCAATAAACTTTCTAACAAAAATTTTGCTCTGAAAGCCCCTGTTTTGGGAATATCTAACTGATTTTTGGCAAATAGGCGGCTCTCAATACAATGGGCTACCCACACTTTTTCGGCTTTCTGCATAGCCTCGTGCAAGGGTATATTATCGTGCAGGCGTAAATCATTGCGGAGCCAAACTAAAATTTTTTTCATAAAGTTACGTTATGAAGATTCGTCTTAAAAATCTTATTTGCATAACCTTTTGTTTTTGGCTTTGTTTGCATTTATGAAAAAGAAAATCGGACTTACCCTTTCAGGCGGGGGAGCAAGAGGCTTTGCTCACTTGGGTTTGCTCAAAGTACTGGAAGAACAAAAAATAGAGGTAGATGTGCTTTCAGGAACGAGTATGGGGGCATTGGTAGGAGCTTTTTGGGCAAAAGGCTATCCTGCTGAGCAGATTTTGGAAATTCTGAAAAAATTTACGCTCACTTCGCTGTTGCAACTCAACTTTCGTAAAGGTCTGCTGAACTATCAAAAAGTTCGCAAGATTTTGGAAAAATATTTTCCTGAAAATGATTTTGGTGCTTTGCAAAAGCCTTTTTGGATAGCTTGCACCGACCTTATCAGCATACAAACTATTTATTTTTCAGAAAACCAACTGCTTGAGCCACTTATAGGAAGTATTACTATTCCGCCTTTGGCTCGCCCCGTGATTTGGCAAAATTACGAACTCATTGATGGAGGTATTTTGGATAATATACCTGCTCAAATCATACGTGAGAAATGCGATACACTTATTATTTCTCACTGCAATGTTCCGCTGAAAGCCCGAAGTAAAAGTCTTGTTCAAGCCTTTGAGCAAATGTTTGTAGCGGCAGTTTCTAAATTTGCCTTGCAAGCCCAACACATAGCCGATATTTGGTTTGAGCCCCCTGCGATGAAATATTTTCGTTTTCGCGATTTTAAGAAAGCTGATGAAATTTTTGAGGTGGGCTATCAGCACGCAAAGCAAATTTTCACGGAAAAATGATATTCGCTTAATAAACACTTGAAGTTAAAAGCGAATTTTTACTTGTTTTTGGGAAAGTTAGCCAAAGAAAAAATTTTTTTTGTATTTTTTTGTGCAGTGAGTTATTTATTTTTTCATATTTGCGGAAATTTCATTTTGCAACAATCAAAAAAATATTAGTTTTGCACTGAATTTTTACTAAAACCTAAACCAAACTGTTTTATGAGTACTATCAAAAAGAAACCCAGTACATTCCAAAACATTTTTGCAGGTCTTGCGATTGTGGTGCTTTTCATTATCGCACAAATCTTTTTCCGTGTGTTTTTGGGAGATCCTGCTAATTTTGAAATGAAAGACGGACACCCTCACCCTAAAAATGTTTGGGGAACTATTTACTTGGGTGGTGAAGTAGTGCCTTTCCTTATTACTTGCTTGCTTGTAGTAGTAACTTTTTCTATTGAGCGTCTGATAACTATTTCTGCGGCATCGGGTACAGGTTCTATCACCAATTTTGTGTACAAAGTAAAAGGTTTGCTTGCTGAAAATGATATTCAGGGAGCTATGGATGCTTGCGACAAACAAAAAGGTTCTATCGGAAATGTTATCAAATCTGTATTAGAGAAATATAAAGAAATGCTTACCGATAATACCAAAGATAAAGAGCAAAAAATTGCCGCTATTACCAAAGAACAAGAAGATGCCACTGCTCTCGAGCTACCTATGCTTGAAAAAAACCTAACCGTTATTGCTACACTTGCATCAGTTTCCACGCTGATTGGTCTTTTGGGTACAGTACTTGGTATGATTAAGGCTTTCTCTTCTATGAGTGGTGGTGGTGCAGCAGCGGCGGCTCAGCTTGCGGTGGGTATTTCAGAAGCTCTTATCAATACAGCCACAGGTATTGGTGCGTCTGCCCTAGCTATTATTGCCTACAACTATTTTACAAGCAAAATTGATGAGCTAACCTACAATATTGAAGAGGTATGTTATAGTATTTTACAGAATTTTAATGCCCAAGTAAAAAACTAATCGGCATAAAATTTGCTTTATACTTCTAATGTAAAATATTATTTTGTTATATCCAAAATTAAACCATAGAGTATGGGAAAAATTAAACCGCCCCGCAAAAATCCTTCTTTGGATATGACGGCAATGTGTGATATGGCATTCTTACTTCTTACATTTTTCATTCTTACGGCTCAATTCAAGCCTGAAACGCCTTTGGAAGTAGATGCTCCCTCATCGTCATCAAACAAAGAAGAAACTCCCAAAGTTGCTAAAATTATTGTTGATACCGCGGGAAGAGTGTTTTTTGAAATCAAAGAAGCTAATAAACGTGAGGAAATTTTAAGAAACATAGCTCGCCACTATAAAATTGCCAACCAACTTACTGATGAAGATTACAAAGAGTTTGCAGGTAGGCAAAATATTGGCGTATCTATTCAAGATTTACCCAAAGTACTTAAAAACAAAGCTCTTTCCAATGATGCTTACAAGAAATTAGGGGTGAGAATAGGTATTCCAATGGATACAACCAATAACCAACTCGGCTTATGGGTTCTTTACACCAACAAAGTATATGAGAATGAAACGTTTAATCGTAGGCAAGGATTTGATGAAAAAACCAAAGCTATTATTACCAAACCCTCACCAGAAGGATTAAGCGAAGCCGAAAAGAAAATTTGGGAAGAAGAGCAAAAACAGATGCTCAAAATAGTTATTTTTGGAGACCAACGCTCACAGTTCAAGGTAATTAAGAGAGTTTTAGAAGTTCTACAGGAAAGAAAGGTAAATAAGGTGCATTTGGTAACCAACTTACGTGAAGCACCCGCAGGTGCCGCTAACCAACAACCCACACAAAAGAAAAACTAACCTAAACTTTGTGAAACTATGGCAGATATAGATACCTCGCAAGGTGGTGGTAAGGACGGCAAAAAGAAAGGGCCCAAGAAAGTTTCTACCAAAGTAGATATGACGCCAATGGTGGATTTGGCTTTTTTGCTCATTACCTTTTTTATGCTTACCACCACCTTCAATACGCCGAAAATTATGCAGGTCATTATGCCTGATAAAACCGAAAAAGACCCTGCAAAACGCGACCAAGCCAAAGGAGATTGCTCTATCATTATTCTTGGCGACAAAGATAACAAACTATATTGGTATCAGGTAATTAAAGGGCAGACTCCTCAGCTTCAAGAAATTGAGTATAGTTCTGAAAAAATTAGAGATTTTCTTACACAAAAGAAAAAAGAAATCAAAGCTAAAGGCGATTGCCCTCAGATGATTGTGGTAATTAAATTCAAAGATGATGCTCGTTTCAAAAATATGGTAGATGTGCTTGATGAAATGGCGATTGTGGGGGTTTCTCGCTATGGTATTCAGGATATTGAGCCCAATGACCTCAAGCTCATAGAAGAGTACAAAAAGCAGGCAAAACGTTAGCTCACACTATAACCCAAATTCTTAAAATTATGGACTTACAAAGTTTTTGCTATTTGCCCCACGAAGGTTTTGAGGGTAGAAACCAAGAGTATGGGGCGTATGTACTCCGAAGTAAATATTCGGGGATTGTTACGCGGGTGCTTATTTTTGTTATGATTGCCAGCATATTTGTTTTTGGCTATCCCACGATTAAGCGTCTTTTGGAGCCTAAAGAGGAAGTAGTTGCACAACAATTAGCAGAGGAAGAAATAGAGCAAGAAGTTCCTGTGGAATTGCTTCAACCCGAAGAACCCGAAGAGCAGAAAAAAGCGGAAGTAGTGATTGAAGTACCGCCCCCACCTGAAATTGATCAAGTAAAATTCACCGTTATTGAAATTAAAGAGGAAGTAAAAGAACAAAAACCGCTCGTAGAAAACGTTGAAGTAGAGCAAAAAGAGTCTGCAGTAGCATCCGAAAACAAACAGGGTGAAGCCGCTTCCAATGTAATTGAGGAAGTAAAAGTTGTAGAAGAGCCGGGTAAAGACCTCAAAGAAGCAGGAACAGGTGAAGAAGATGCCAATAAAGTCTATAATGAGTTTGAAGTAGTAAAAAATGCCGATTATCCCGGTGGTATCAATGCTTTCAGAAAAGCATTGCAAGAAAAAATCAAATATCCTTCGCAGGCTACTCGAAAGGGAACAGAAGGAACAGTTACCATTTCTTTCGTGATTGATAAAGACGGTAGAATTACTGATGCCAAAGTAGTAAAAGATATTGGCGATGGTTGCGGCGATGCGGCACTAGATGCTCTAAGACAAATGTCTACCCCTTGGTCGCCTGCTACCGATGCCAAAGGTAAAAATGTAAAAGTTCGTAGAACACTTCCCGTAAAATTTACTTTGCCTAAATAATTTTCCCAAACAATTTGCTAAAAAAGAAACATCTCGGCTTGGGGTGTTTCTTTTTTGTTTGTAGATTTGCTAAAATGCTTTTTTATGAAAAAATCTCATTTATTCTTCGGAGGAATGCTATTTTTTTGTACTTTCTGCCAAAAGAAAGTTTCCACACTGCAAACCTCCAATAAACCTCCAGAACTTATACAGCAAGAAAATAGCAAATCTGCCAAAATCAGTCAGAATCAAATAAACAACAATCAGCAAGCTCAAATACGTGTAGGAGCGGAGCAGTTAGAATTGTACTTGCCTGAAATTCAGGATAAAAAAGTGGCTTTAGTGGTTAATCATTCGGCTTTGGTAGAAAGGAAACATTTGGTAGATGTGTTATTGAGTAAAGATGTGCAGATACAGAAAGTTTTTGCTCCCGAACACGGCTTTCGCGGCGATGCAGACGCAGGTGAAACCGTACAAAATGAGAAAGATACCCAAACAGGACTGCCGATTATTTCTTTATATGGCAAGAATAAAAAGCCTACCGCCGAACAGCTGAAAGATATTGATGTTGTCATTTTTGATATTCAAGATGTAGGGGTAAGGTTTTTTACCTATATTTCTACAATGCATTACGTAATGGAAGCCTGTGCCGAAAATAACAAAGAGTTTATCGTTCTTGACCGCCCAAACCCTAACGGAGATTACGTGGCGGGTCCTGTTTTGCAAAAAGGCTTTGAAAGTTTTATAGGTATGCATCCTATACCCGTAGTACACGGGCTTACGGTAGGGGAACTGGCTCAGATGATTAACGGCGAAAAGTGGCTCAAAAATGGCTTGCAATGTAAATTAAGAGTTGTCCCGCTTCAAAATTATACACACCAAACTCGCTATGAATTGCCTGTAAAACCTTCGCCTAATTTACCTAATTATTTTGCGGTGCGGCTATATCCTTCTTTATGTTTTTTTGAAGGTACATCTTTGAGCGTAGGTAGGGGTACAGATTTTCCTTTTCAAGTAGTAGGTTATCCTGATAAAAGGGTGGGGGATTTCACTTTTACGCCTGTAAGTAAGCCGGGTATGGCAAAAAATCCTTTATACGAAAATCAACTTTGCTATGGTGTAGATTACAGAAAAGTTTATCTACAAGCTCCAAACTTTACGATTCAGCCACTCATTGATTTTTACCAAAAATTTCCTGAAAAAGATAAGTTTTTCAATGCTTTTTTTGATAAATTAGCAGGCAATAGTTTGCTCAAAGAGCAAATACGCAAGGGTATGAGCGAAGCTGAAATAGTAACTACTTGGCAAAAAGACTTACAAAACTACCTTCAAATGCGTAAAAAATACTTACTTTATGAGTAAGTTTGTAGAAAACTTTTTGAGCAAAAAATTAGTTTTTTTGAAAAAATTTGTAATTTAGCCTTCCAAATGCAACCTTTTTGAATATGCAAGCAAGAGGTATTAACACTCGTATTTTAATTGGGGCTTTCTGTGCTTTATTGTGGTCTTGTAAAACAAACTCCGATACCGAATCTGCTAGCCTGAAAGAAGCTAAAGGTGGTAAAATGTATGGAGGTATCTTGAAGGTTAATCAAACGGAGTATATTAGAAGTTTATATCCTTTGGAGATTGTTGATGTTTATTCTTACAGAGTTGCTACGCTTGTTTATGAAGGTTTGTTCAAATTTAACCCCAACGACCTTACCCCTGAGCCTGCTCTTGCTGAAAGTGTTGATATTGATGAAACAAAAACCATTTATACCATAAAACTCCGTCAGGGGGTAAAATTTCACGATGCCGATTGCTTTCCCGAAGGCAAAGGTAGAGAAGTAACTGCCGAAGATGTGAAGTATTGCTTTACACGTATTTGTACGCAAGATAAGAAAAATCAAGGTTTTACCATTTTTGAAGGTTTGCTAAAAGGAGCAGATGAGTATTACCAAGCCTCTGCCGAAGGCAAAAAACCAGCCAAGGAAATTGAGGGTATTCAGGTGGTTGATAAATATACGATACGTTTAACACTTACTCGTCCTTACACGCTTTTTACTACTAATTTAGCTCGCCCTTTTGCTTTTATTTATCCCAAAGAGGCGGTAGAAAAGTATAAAGATGAAATGCGTATCAAGGCGGTAGGTACAGGGGCTTTTATGGTTTCCAAAGTTGATGAGGGAGCTTTGATTATTTTGAAAAAAAATCCTAATTATTATCGTAAAGATGAACACGGTAACCAACTGCCTTTCTTAGACGGAGTGCGTATTTCTTTCATCAAAGAAAAGAAAACAGAACTTTTAGAGTTTGAAAAAGGGGGCTTGGATATGGTTTCTCGTTTGCCCACAGAAGAAATCATAGAGATATTATCTAAAAATAAAGATACTGCAAACAGAAAATTTGAGTTGGAGCGTGTGCCTGAAATGACTACGCAGTATATGGTATTTATGACCCAGAAAGGGCTTTTCAAAGATGTAAATTTACGTAAAGCCTTCTCTTTTGCTATCAATCGGCAAGAAATTCTTGAGGCAGTGCTTAATGGCGAAGGCGAAGCACCCGGCGAAAAAGGAGTTGTACCTCCTGCTCTGAAAAATTATGATATTGAAAAAATTCGTGGATACGAGTTTAATGTAGATTCGGCTCTTTTTTACTTGAAAAAAGCTGGTTATGCTGATGGTAGCAAATTGCCTGCAATTACTTTGCATATTTCTCCTGAAGGTGATAGACATATCAATGTTGCCCAAGCTGTGGCACGCCAACTCAAAGATAATTTGGGAGTAGAAATTACTATCCAACAGCAAACTCTTGCCCAACTAGTAGAAAGAGGATTAAAAGGAGAGTTTGAGTTTATGCGTATGGCATATTATGCTGATTACCCAAGCCCTGAAAATTTTCTGTGGCTCTTTTGGGGTAAAAAAGTTCCTAACTCTTTCGAGGAGAAGTCTTATCCTAATATGCCCCGCTTCCGAAATGTGAAATATGATGAGTATTACGAAAAAGGCTTACAAGCGAATAGTATGGAAGAGGCATATGAGTATTTCCGCCAAGCCGAACAAATTTTGATGAATGAAGCCCCTATACTTGTTTTGTGGTATGATGAAATTTACAGATTACGCAAACTTAATCTGAAAGATTGCCCTATCAATGCTATGCAGTATTGGGATTTTTCAAAAACCTACTTTTCAAAAACGAAATAATATGATACACTACTACCTGCCTAAAAGGCGAAGGTGGTAGTGTGTTTATACCTTTTTCCTTCAAAATGCAGTTATTTTATTGTCCTAATTTTCAACTTCCTCAAACAATTTTACCCGAAGAAGAGGCTATTCATTGTTTGCAGGTACTTAGAAAAAATGTTGGTGAAGTAATTAGTATTACCGATGGCAAAGGACACTTCGCTCAAGCTAAAATCCTTGCCAATAAGCCCAAAAACTGCCTTCTTGAAATCTTGGAAATTCAGAGGCAAGAAGCAAAACCTTACTATTTGCATATAGCCATTGCTCCTACCAAAAATATTGAGCGAATGGAGTGGTTTGTAGAAAAAGCTACCGAAATAGGCATTGATGAGATTAGCTTTTTGCAATGCGATCGTTCTGAAAGAAAAGAAATTCGCTTGGAACGCTTGCAAAAAGTTGCTTTGCAGGCAATCAAGCAGTCTAAACAAGCCTATTTGCCTTTGCTCAATCCTATGCAGAAATTTTCGCAATTTTTAGCAAAAGATTTTGAAGGATATTCGCAAAAATGGATTGCTTATGTGGGTAGCAATACTTTGCTTACTCAAACTTTGCGAAGCAAAGGAAAATACTTACTGCTCATTGGGGCAGAAGGGGATTTTAGCGAAAAGGAGATAAATTTGGCTAAGGAAAAAGGCTTTGAGGAGATTTCTTTAGGAAAGACCGTGCTTCGTACCGAAACTGCGGGCATAGTGGCTTGTACGATAGTAGCCTGCCAAAATTTTATTTGAACTACTCCCAAAAAAACAAAAGGCTTCAATTCAAGTGAAGCCTTTTGAGGCTAATGAGCTAAAACTACTTGAAGAAGTTAGTAATGAGTGCAAGGACAAAAATGGCTATCATTAAGCCCCAAGTAAGTTTCTCCATCAAGTCGGTAGTTTTCTGAACGCCCAACATTTGGCTGGCTCCTGCCGCTGCACCAATGCCTCCGCCACTTTTAGCACTTTGCTGTGGTAAAATCACAATAATCAGTAGCACTGAAATCAGCATCATCAAGCCAATAATAAATCCTAACATAACACAAAGATTTTAACTTTCTAAAATTTCAATTTGGGACGCAAAGTAAGCCTTTTTTTCGGGAATTTGCAACATTAATTTACGATAAATTTCAATAGCTTTGGCTACATTGCCCTCGTTGAAGTAGGCAATGGCTTTTGCTTCGCTTACTTCATCATCAGAAAGTACATCAGCAAAAGAATTATCGGTAGTTTGCGAAGATGTTTCGGGTTGGCTTGTAGAGTTTTCTATTTCAGTAGCTTGGAAATCTTCAGAAAATTTTTCTGAAGTAGAGGGTGTGGATTTTTCTGCTTTGGGAGTATTTAAAATTTCTTGCAAAAGGCTATCAGTATTAATTTGTAAATCTACATCGGTGGTTTCAGGTGTGGTGGATAAAACTTCATTAGTTACTATATCATCAAACGACATTGAAAAAATATTGATTTGACTTTGATAGTAACTTTCTTTATCAGGGTTTTGCAATTTCAAACGCTCATAAACGGCTATTGCTCCCTGAATATCGCCTTTTTCAAAAAGTGCAATAGCATACTCTTCGCTATCTGTTTCAGTAGAGCTTTCTTCAAGGTTGGTGGTGGGGGTAGATGTAAAAAAGTCAGATTTCAAAAATTCATCAATCAGAGAATTTTGTTCTTTCTGGTTTTCGGTCAGGTGCAGTTCTGTATTTGTATTATTTTCACTTTCTTTTTCTAAATTATACTCTTGCGGAATGTAAGATTCGGTAATACTGGCTAGCTCCTTATCCAATTCTTCGGGGGTAATGGTTTCCATTTTCTTATCAAAAGCATCTAATTCCTCTTGTATTTCACCAAAAGGATTGCGATAGATACTTTCAGGAGAAATAAAGCTTTCCTCCTCTGCATTGATACGAGTAGGCTTTTCCATAATAAATTTTTTTAAGATAGAGCGATTGTAAGCATACAAAGAAGCACGCCGTATTTTTTGGGGTGCAAGACTGCTGGCTTGGTCGTGCAAATTTTTGGCAAGCAAAATATGAGGAATAGCAAAATAGGGGTGTTTTTGGATTATTTCGTTCAATTCTTCCAATAAATTATCTTTCAAAAATTCAGGTTGGTGCAATAAACCCAAAAGTATTTGTTTATCCATAATTGCGTAGAAATTGAAAAATCTTTAACTTACAAAGTTACAAGTTTTTCACCAATTTGCAACAGTTTTTTGAAAAATATCAAAAATTATTTTATCAAAAATTTCTTGAATTTTCTGGGCTTCTGCTTGGGCGAGCGTAGTAGTTTGTGGAAAGTCGGCGTAATTAGTAAAATTTTGCTCAAAATTATTATCGGGATTTTTGTTGTCGGTAAAACGAATTTTTACGCCAATATTGATACGCGTTTGTGCCGCCTGCTGATTAGCTCCCGGTGCCAAAGGTACTACTTGATACTCCACAATATCACCTTCTACAACATAATCAGCCTCCGAATTGCTAATACGTAAGCGTGAGTTCTGTAAATAGTAGGTTTTAAGGTCTTCGGTGAGTTTTTGAGCCAAATAAGGCGGACCTCCACCGCTCAGATTATTGAAATTTACCACTTGTATCGTACCACTTGCCGCTGAACCCGAAAGGGTATAATACACATTTTTACAAGCCATTAAGCTAAAAAATAACAAGTAAAGCCCAATTTTTTTTCTCATAGTTTTCTCAAAAAATCTTTCAAATTTACAAAAACAAGGTTATCATTCTTTGGGTTTCATCAAAAAAAATCTTTACGCTTGCAAACTATGCTTGCTATCATTATTTTTGCGAGTTGTAAAAATCAAACAGCCTTGAAAAATTATAGCACCTATTCGGAAATTCGTCAAGATTTAGAAGCAGGTAAAATTTCTTGCTTAGATTTGGTAAATGCTCATTTGGAGCAAATAACGGCTCGTAATACCGAACTTAATGTTTTTTTGAGCGTCTATAATCAAGAAGCCCAAGAAAAAGCTAAAACCATAGATGAGAAAATTAAAGCAGGAAAAGCGGGCAAGTTAGCAGGTTTGGTGGTAGGGCTAAAAGATGTTATCAGCTATGCTAATCACCCGCTTCAAGCCTCCTCTAAAATATTGAATGGCTTTATTGCTCAATTTTCGGCAACAGTAGTAGAAAGGCTTTTAGCCGAAGATGCAATTATCATAGGCAGGCAAAACTGCGATGAGTTTGCAATGGGTTCTACTAATGAAAATTCTGCCTTTGGTATCACTCGCAACGCCGCAAATCCCAACCACGTACCCGGAGGTTCATCAGGAGCTTCGGCAGTAGCCGTACAAGCCAATATGTGCCAAGTTTCTTTGGGTTCGGATACAGGCGGTTCGGTAAGGCAACCTGCCGCTTTTTGCGGTGTATATGGCTTAAAACCTACCTATGGGCGTATTTCCCGTTATGGATTGATAGCTTATGCTTCCTCTTTTGATTGTATCGGTATTTTTGGTAAAAGCATTGATGATGTGGCTTTGGTTTTAGAAGTAATCGCAGGCGTAGATAACTACGATAGCACTGCTTCGCATACACCCGTGCCTGCTTATACGCAAAATTTGCAATTGAACGAAAAAGTAAAAGTTGCCTACCTACGCGAAAGCCTTGAAAGTGAAGCCATACAGCCCGAAATTCGTAAGGCTATGCAAGAAAAAATTACTTTTTTGCAAAAAGAAGGACATATTGTAGAAGCCATTGATTTTCCGCTTTTAGAATACATTTTGCCCACTTATTATATTCTCACCACCGCCGAAGCAAGTTCAAATCTGAGCCGTTATGACGGAGTTCGGTATGGTTTCCGTAGCGAAAAAGTAGAGGACTTGGATAGTCTTTACAAAAAAACACGTTCCGAAGGTTTTGGCAAAGATGTGCAAAGACGCATTATGCTTGGCACTTTTGTATTGAGTGCAAATTACTATGATGCCTATTATACCAAAGCTCAGAAAGTGAGAAGAATTATTAAGGAGGCTACTGATAAGATTTTTGAAAAATTTGATTTTTGGCTAATGCCTGCGGCTCCTACCACTGCTTTTCCAATTGGCAACTTTGCATCAGACCCCTTGCAGATGTTTTTGGCAGATGTTTTTACGGTGCAAGCCAATGTAGTAGGTATTCCAGGGCTTGCTGTTCCTTGTGGTGTAGATAAAAAAGGCTTACCTGTGGGTTTGCAAATTCTTGCACACCATTTTAAGGAGGAGAAATTATTAACTTTTGGCAAATATCTTGCTTTGCATTCTTGCTAAAAATATTTTGCAAGCCAAGATTTTTTTCAATATGTTTGCTAAAAAATCTTGGTGAAATATGCAAAAATGTATTTTTATTTTGCTTGCAACTTTGGCTTTTGCCCGTTTGAATGCTCAAAATATAAGCGTTGATAATGGTGCATTTCCAAATATTGGCATCAGTATCAAAAGCGAAAAGCCACTAAATCAGGTAGATGTAAAGATACTACAAGCAGGTAAAGAAATTCCATTTCAATGGAAAGAGCCTGAAAAAAATACTTCAACAGGTGCAAAATCCGTATATTTTCTGATAGAAACTTCGGGCTTTACGGCAAATGTTGTGGTAAATAACTGCAAAAAGGGTGTAAGCGATTTTATCAAAAATGCCCCCGAAGGTACTTTTTTCAATGTATCTTCCTTTTGGAAAGCTGATGCAGATAGCAAAATTCTAAATAATTTGAGTGCGGATTTTACCACTAACAAGCAAGCTATCACAGACGAAATATCACAAAAAATAAAACCTGTTTCCGACCCCCAGCAACAAGCTGATTTACACAAAGCCATTTACGATGCCATTGACTACGTCGGGAAAACTGCTACCACGTCCCAAAAACAAATTGTGGTGCTTACCGCAGGGGTAAATAAAAGCTATTCACCTATTCGTATAGATGATTGCATAGATAAGGCAAATCAGAGTGACGTACAAGTATTTTCTTTGGTCTATAAAACAGGCTTTACTTATGCTTTGGACAACCTGAAAAAACTTGCTGATAAAACATCTGCCAAAAGCAACTTGGTAAGCAGTGCTTCGGAAATTACAGAAAATTTGCAAGAGTTTTTCAAAACAGAAAACTCTACTTCTGCGGGGGAGCAGGTTTATCAAATTTCCTTCACGCTACCCAATCCTGATGATTTGAACGCTTTGGAAATTAGCATTGCGGGACAAAAACAGCCCCTTAACATCACCAAACCTACCCAGGAGCAAAAAGGCGAGAAAGTTCAAAATGAAAGCAAACCCAATAATAATTTACTTTACATTGGTATTGCCGTAGCGATTTTGGGAATTGGGGGGTACTTTCTTTATGACAAACAGCAAAAAGCCAAAAAAGAGCAAGAAGAAAAAGAACGTGCCGCCAAAGCAGAAATGGAACGCCAACAACAACTTTTTCAGCAGGAACAACAACGCCTTCAACAGCAACAACAGCAGTTTTTTGCTCAATCTACTACTACGCTCAAAGAACCTGAAAAATTTGACCCCAAGAAAACAATGATTGGCGGCGGAGGCGGAACACCTAAACTCAATGTAGTTGGCGAAAATTTCAGGCAAACCTTTATGCTTCATAAACCTACAATGACTATAGGCAGAAAAGAAGGTAACGATATTGTGATACCTATTCAGACCGTTTCGGGTAGCCACGCTATTCTGACCAATGAGGGCGGAAATTGGTTTATTGCCGATAACAATAGCACTAACGGCGTTATTCTCAACGGCAATCGTGTGCAGAAGCATATACTTAAAAATGGTGATGAAATACAACTTGGTGGGGCTTTGATGATATTTCAAGTCTGAAATTCTAAAAAAGCAAAGGGCAGAAGTCAAGATAGACTTCTGCTTTTTACTATTTTGGCACTCTATTTAGCCAAATTTATTCCGAACTTTGCTTGCAAATCTGATATAACCAGTATGCTTTCTACTTTCAAGTTTCGCTTAAATCCCTTTCTTTTGGCAAACCTTTTTACTTGGGCGGCACTGATTACGCTCAATACCACCTTTTACCTGTTTTTAAGCATTCGCAGCAAAACTTGGGTAGGAGAAATAGATGCTTATTTCAAAGGGGTATTGGAAAATATTGTGCTACTTGTCATTTTTTTCTTTTATCGCTACCGCATTGATAAATTTAGGGAAAAAGAAACTTCTGAACTGATTGGCAAGGTGTTTTATGTAGGTTTTGTAAGTGTAGCTTTGTCTTTGTTGTGGTTTATTGTAATTACATTTCTTAGGAGTAATTTTTGGGGGGATAATAGCACCTTATTGAATAGCTTTTATTTGTGGAGTATGCTACTGGCAGTCAATTTTCTGACGTATAGCTTTTTTATTTTTCGCATACTTATTTTCCGACAATCGCCTAAATATGTAGTTTGGGTTTGGAATACATTTATTTACATCTTTTTTGCCAGTCTGATTTTTAATTTTTTTGATTTCCCTTTTCAAAGTTTGCCTTACTTAGCTACTTTGGGAATTTTAGTGGCTATTTCTTTGCTATTTTGTGTAAATATGCACTGGGTTGCATATTTGAGCACCCCTGCCAAATTGCGTAACATTGGCATTTTAGTCTTGATTAGCCTTTTTGGGGCTTATTTTGCTTATCTCATTTTTTATTATTACAACAAAGGCATAATGTTGTATGACATAGGTTTTTCGGTATATGTGGTAGGTTTGCTCGCCTTTGTGCTCATTTACGCCACTGTGGCAATATTAGTGCTATTATTCAATATCCCTACAACTTCGGTGTATAAGAAAAAAATTGAAGAAATTCTTGCTTTTCAACAGCTTACGCAATCTTTGCAAGTAGGAAGTTCGGAACAGGATATTTACCAAGCTCTTTTACAGAATGCTTTACAGGTAACCCAAGCTGATGCGGGTTTTTTAGAAATAAAGGCAGATAATCAAATTATTGCATCAGCAATAGAATATAGCGATGCTCGCTTGGTTCGTAATGCTCTCAAAGATAAAATTTCTGATTATGAGCAAATTGATAACTTAATGCTTTTAGAGGAAGCTATGCAGGGCTATGGTTCGGTAATGATAAAAACGCTTTACAACAAAAAGAAAGAGGTTTTGGGTAAAATTATTCTCTTAAAAGTACAAGAAGAGGGCTTTAATAGCGAACATCAAGACTTGCTGGATACCTTTGGGAAACAGGCAAGTATTAGTATTGAAAATTATCAACTTTTAGGGCAAGTCATTGAAAAAGAAAAATTACAGCAGGAACTTGACATTGCCGAAAAAGTACAAAAAAGTCTGCTCCCTAAAAATTTACAATTTCACGAAAGCATTGAAATATTCGGTTTTTCGGAATCAGCCAAATCAGTAGGAGGAGATTATTACGATATTTTCAAAGTTTCGCCAAACAGAGCCTATATTGTGATTGGTGATGTTTCGGGCAAAGGCACCAGTGCCGCCTTTAATATGGCACAAATGAAAGGCATTTTTCAGAGTTTGGCACAGTTAGATATGTCCCCTGAATATTTCTTACTCTATGCCAACCAAGCGGTTTCTCAATGTTTTGAAAAAACATCTTTTATTACCATTACTTTGCTTTTGGTAGATACCGAAAAGAAAACGCTTACAATGGCGAGAGCAGGGCATTGTCCTACGCTTTATTACAATGCACAAACCCAAACCGCCGATTATATCCAAGATAAGGGATTGGGATTGGGTATTATGCGTAACAAAGCCTATACCAAATTTATTGCAACTACGCAAATGTCTTATCATACAGGTGATATTATCTTTCTTTACACAGACGGCATTAGCGAAGCTAAAAATCCACAAGAGGAGGAGTATGGTTATGAGCGTTTGAAAGATTTTTTCGCCCAAAATATTCACCTGCCCATAGATGTATTGCAAACCCGTCTTATTGAAAGCGTAAGAGAATTTTCACAAGGCTTGCCCCCTTACGATGACTATACTTGCGTGATTATGCGTTTTGTGTAAAAACGAAAAACCTCTTAAACCTTATGTTTAAGAGGTTTTGTAGCGAGGAGGGGAATTGAACCCCTGACCTTCGGGTTATGAATCCGACGCTCTAACCACCTGAGCTACCTCGCCAAGAGATTGTGATTCCGACAGGAATCGAACCTGTAACCTACTGCTTAGAAGGCAGTTGCTCTATCCAGTTGAGCTACGGAACCATCAAGCTACTCTGAGTAGCTTTTTAAGTGGGTGCAAAGGTAAATGTTTTATCGCAAAATAGCAAATTATTTGCCAACTTTTTCAATCAAATCAGCTATTCGGTGCGAATAACCCGCTTCGTTATCGTACCAGCCCACGACTTTTACTAAATTACCCATTACGGCAGTCATTTGGGCATCAAAAATACAAGAGTGGGTATCGCCTACAATATCAATAGAAACAATGGGTTCATCGGTATAAGCCAAAATGCCTTTTAGGCTTGTTTCGGCGGCTTGCTTCATAGCTTGATTGATTTCGGCAATCGTAGCAGGCTTTTTGAGTACAGCTACTAGGTCAGTCAGCGAACCATCAGGAATAGGCACACGCATAGCAACGCCATCAAGTTTGCCTTTCAAATGAGGCAATACCAAACCAACCGCTTTGGCGGCACCTGTGGAAGTAGGTACAATAGAATAAGCGGCAGCACGAGCTCTGCGTAAATCTTTGTGAGGAGCATCTTGTAAGTTCTGGT
Source organism: Raineya orbicola (assembly GCF_002843425.1). GTDB lineage: Bacteria > Bacteroidota > Bacteroidia > Cytophagales > Thermonemataceae > Raineya > Raineya orbicola. The sequence goes on along the minus strand of NZ_NKXO01000021.1, from coordinate 3,987 downwards.
CAGCGGTGTAGGCGTGAATGGTAGTAATATAGCCCGACTCAATACCAAACACGTCATCAAGCACCTTTGCCATAGGGGCAAGGCAGTTAGTAGTGCAAGAGGCATTAGAAATAATAGTTTCCTTGCCTGTCAGGATATGGTCATTTACGCCCAAAACTACCGTAGGAATATTGCCTGTGGCAGGAGCAGAAATAATTACTTTTTTAGCACCTGCTGTGAGGTGTCCGCCTGCACCTGCTTCATCGGTAAATCTGCCTGTGGATTCTAAAACGACTTCTACACCTAAACTTGCCCAGGGCAAATTTTTAGGGTCTTTTTCGGCATAAACGCGAATTTTTTGTCCATTGATAATCAAGTTTTCAGCATCATAGCCTACTTCGCCTGCGAATTTTCCGTGTACCGAGTCGTATTTGAGTAAATGAGCCAAGGTTTTAGTATCGGTCAGGTCGTTGATAGCAACTACTTCCAAATTTGCTTTTTTGAGCATTGCCCTGAACGAAAGCCTGCCAATACGTCCAAAGCCATTGATAGCAACTTTTATTTTTGACATTTTCGTAATAGCTTAAAATGTGGAACATCTGAAAAATTGCCCGCAATATTACTAAAAAATTGATTTGCAAAAAACCTATTTTGCAAAAAAACTAATGCATCAGCAAAAACAAAAAGTGATAACACCGCTTAAAGTGATGTTATCACCTGCTTTTTATTACAAAGATTACATCAGTGATAGCTTCTTTATTTGTTTATTCGTCTATCAATATCGCCTTTTTCTATATTGCTATCTTGTTTGCGAACCACTTTGCTACCCAATACGTATCGTACTCGCAGGCGTACCATTCGGTCATCGCCGTAAGTATTTAGTAAGAAAATACGTGAGTTCATTAGACCAACGCCTCGCATAACCATTCTACGAGTTAAGTCATCGGTTTCCAATGAAATTGTCCAATCTTTGATAGTATAAGTTAAATTAGCATACAAGTTATAGATAGGTTTAATGAACATATTAGCATCGTAACCACTTGTAGAAGCATAAATGCCAAAATTCAAATTGAGTGTAGATTTTTGATTTTGCAAGAGCAATAAAGTGTTATCAAGGTTTGCACTTCCAAAGAAAAAGTTTGTGCGGTAAAAAATATCAGCAAATTGAGCGTAAGGTAGATATTCTACCCAAGTTCCTGAAAGCCCTAAATTCATCTGCCAACGTTGCTTCCAAAAGACTTCCCCGTAATTTAACGCCCCTGTGTATAGATTTTCATCAGCTACGTTTAAGCGAGTTACGATATTGTTAGTACCATCTTGAAGATTGATTTGCGACTCTCTACGCGTCTGATGACGCCACTGTGCTGCCAAAGTAAGTTTTTGATTGAAAGTATATGTCAAAGTGTTTTCTACAATATAACTTGGTTGCAAAAAGGGATTATTTTCTACGTAAAAATTTGGTGAAATGTAGAAACGATAGGGATTAAGTTGCCAAAAGTCAGGGCGAACAACATAACCTCTACTGGCAAAATTCCAAATATGTCTTTCACTTTTAAGATACATAAGGCTTACATCGGGCAAAGGATTGATGTAAGTATTTGTAAATTTTGGTTCATCATCAATTTTGCCTCGGTTGAACGTATTTTCTAACTTAATGCCAATTTTGCTCTGCCATTGAGGCGACCACTGCTTGCTCCAACTCACAAAAGGCGTGATATACTGCTCATCATAATTGTAACGAAAAGTATTATTTGGGTCAGTTACATAAGTACCTCCTACAAGATTTTGCCATTTGGTATCGGTCTGATTGAGTGTATATGCTCCGTAAAACCCAAAAGCTAATTGGCTGTTTTTGAGCATAGTAGTATAATCGGTACGTAAATACGCTGATTGAATGCCTTGTTTTACGTTTTGCGTGCGATTGTCGTAGGAAATATCACTTGTATAGATAAGTGTGGCAAAATCTTCACTAAGAAAGTTGCTCAGGACCAAATTTGTAGATAAAAATCCTTTGGAATATCCTTTTTTGTAAAAAACACCTAAATTTTGGAGCGAACTCTGACCTTCTTTTATATTTTCTTGTACCCCTTGTGAGATAGTTTGCCAAGCCGAGCCTGTCCAAGTCTGATAAAATACATCACTTCTTTCTATAACAGGCTCTACACGTGTAGAGGAAATATTTGCCGATGCCTGAATTTCTATTTCTTGGTTTTTAGGTAACTGACGAGAAGCAATATAATTTCCATTAGCCGAAAGTTTGCCTCTAAAATCCATATTTTGGTAGTTCAGCATAGCAGATGATTTGTCGTTTTCATAGAATTCCGTATTTGTAATGTTTCGGTAAGCACTGCGTTTAGCAGAAACATTCAAATTCGTATTCCATTTGCTTTGTTTTACCCAAGTAAAATTAGCCGCCTGTGAGTTGAAGGTATTTTGGCGGGAAGAGGCTTCTAAATAGATTTTTGAAAACAAACTGCCTCTTTTCAAAAAAATCTTAACTACTGCTACATTCCCTTGCTCATCGTATTCGGCACCGGGGTTAGTAATAACTTCTATACTTTCAATTTCTTCGGCAGGCAAACTCTCTAATAGTTGTTGAATTTGCTCATTACTTAAAAAAGAACGTTTTCCGTTAAAATAATACACCGTTCTATTTTTCATTACCACTTCGGGTAAGCCGTTTTTACTTCGTATCATCATTGGCAAGCGACGAAGAGCATCTTGCATAGTTAGCCCTTTGAGCATTGCAGGGTTAGCCCAACGCAACACTACTCCATCTACTTTTCGCTGAATTTGAGGGCGTTGCCCTACTACTACTACTTCCTCTATTTTAGCGGGGGCAAGTTGTACTTGTATTTCTTGGTCTTCGCTTATTTCCAAAGTTTTCTCAAATTTCTCGTAACTAATGTAATCTACTAAAAGATGATATTTTCCAGCTTTGGGTAATTGAAAGCTAAACCTGCCTAAACTATCTGATAGTGTTGTAAGTTGTACAGAGGCAGAATCAGTCAGCAAAATGGAAACAAAAGGCAGAGGCTCTTTTTCATCTTGAATTTTACCTTTCAGTTTGAGTTGCCCAAAGGTTAGATTAAAAAATAAACAAGTGGTTAATGTAAAAATTACTTTTTTCATAAATTTTTGAAGTTTTAAGTTCTACGTTTTGTGTAAAAGATGTAAAAAATATTCCAAAGGTTGCACGGGAAAATTTTTTAAACTCCTAATTCTAACTGATTGCTCACAAGGAAATAATAAAGTCCCTTTTGCTCAACGAGTGTTTCGTGAGAACCAGCCTCTGCAATTCTACCCTTATCAAGTACAATGATTTTATCAGCATTGCGAACTGTACTTAATCGGTGAGCAATGATAAAAGCAGTTTTATTTTGCAAGTATTCAGAGAGATTTTCTATGATAGCTCTTTCCGTAGCAGCGTCTAAAGCTGATGTAGCTTCATCAAAAAACAAAATTTCAGGATTATGATATAAGGCTCTTGCAATCAGTACTCTTTGTTGTTGTCCTCCACTCAAATTCATACCTACATTACCTATTTTGGTTTGGTATTTCATAGGCATTCTCATAATATCTTCGTGCAAACAGACCATTCGGCATACATCTTCTATTCTTTGCCAATCAAGATGCGTTGTTCTGAAAGCAATATTTTCGGCAACAGTGCCACTAAAAAGGCTTCCATCTTGTAATACCACTCCACACATAGCTCGCCAAGCCTCTATATCGTAACTTTTAAGGGGTTTGCCGTTTAGTAAAATCTCGCCTGTCGTAGGTTCATAATAACCTAAAAGCAGTCGCATTAAGGTTGTTTTACCGCTTCCACTGGCTCCAACAATAGCTATTTTCTCCCCTTTTTTGAACGAAAAGTTAATATTTTACGTGAGTTAAGCGGCAATATCTTGAAAAAGTTCAAAATTTGTAAGTAGATTTTTTTCTTGAAAATCTCTAATAGTGGGCTTTTTATCTAGGAATTTGTAGGCAATAATTCCAGACCACAAATTG
>NZ_NKXO01000020.1 GCF_002843425.1 Raineya orbicola | reverse complement strand
GTCAATTTGTGGTCTGGAATTATTGCCTACAAATTCCTAGATAAAAAGCCCACTATTAGAGATTTTCAAGAAAAAAATCTACTTACAAATTTTGAACTTTTTCAAGATATTGCCGCTTAACTCACGTTGAAAAAAAAATCAAATTAGCTCACATTAAAAGACACTCTAAATTTCATTTTTTACAGAAAAAATTTCAAGATTACCGATTTTCAACCTTCTCATCTTCAATTACTTACCAAAATTTAACAATTTTTTCACACCTTTTTTTGAAACTTTCTGAGTATTTTTACGTAGATATAAATAGAGGCACTTGCCTCTGTAATTTTTTGTTTCATTTTTAATTTTTAGCTTTATGTTGTACAAAACCCAAACTCACAAAGAAAGCCGAGTCCCTCTTTTAGCGAGGCGTACTTGGGGTTGGAGGCTTTTAGCCTATGCTCTTTTATTTTCCCTTGCCTCTTGCAAGTCTTGCAAGAAAGAAAAAGTTGAACCTACACCTGATCTAGAATGTAAAGAGTGTGTAGAATATTCCTTTTATAGAAAAGTTAGAAATCTTAAAGGGATTGTAAAAAAAGTTGGAATTGCTGATTATTATTACAATGGCGGAATGTATTATGTAGAAATAAATAGTTCTGCAATTCCAGAGCTTAATCAGAATTACCCTACTGCTAGATTGTTCCCTTGCTGCACCAATCGGTACGATGATACAGACGTTGGTAAAGAAGTAACTTTAAACGTTGATGTTTTTTCTTGTTTAACAGATAAACACGGCAGACTTAATAATGTTTTCTATAATTTTTACGTTTTTAATTAAAATTTTAGTAATAATGAGACATACAAAACTTCTATTCTATTCTATTCTACTCTATTCTACTTAATCAAGCGGTTTATGCTCAGGGAAATATAATTGGTGGAGTAGAGATAGATATTACAGATGCTCCTTGGCAAATATCAATTCAGAGAATACAACAAGGACAATGGTGTGGTGGTTCTATCATTAACAATGTATGGATACTCACTGCTGCACATTGTGTTCAGAATATTTCATTGAATGAACTATCAATCAAAGTTGGTATGACCAATCAGACTTTGCCCAGTCAACAACCTGTTCAAATCGCTCAAGTCATCATTCATCCTAATTACAATGCCAATTCTTTTGAGAATGATATTGCTTTAATAAGGCTACAAACACCTCTAATTTTTAATGAGGGAGTACAACCTATTCAGTACGCCAATCCCTGTAATTTGCCTCCCGAGTTGGTTGAAGAATTTGACATAGCTATGCTTACAGGTTGGGGAAGAAGTTGTAAGAACTGTACTGCATCTAATGTTTTACGAAGGGTTGACATGCCGATTATATCTAATGCCAATGCTAATCAAATCATAAGCACCAGACCGGGTAGCACCCTAACAGTTACAGATAATATGATAGCATTCTATCAACCGGGTTCAGGGGCGGCACCAGGTGATAGCGGAGGTCCTGCGGTTGTATTCAATGGTACAACTCCCATTCTAATTGGTGCTTCAAGTTGGGGGTATTTTCCAAAAGACCAATATCCTACCATTTATACGCGTGTCATTAATTATGCTGAATGGATACGACAAAATACCAATATTCCATTCGGAACAGTTGTTAGTGCAATCTCTGGACCAAATATTGTCTGCTCAATACCTACTCAATACACTCTTACTTGCTTCCCGCCTAATGCTCAAATTTCGTATAGTGTTTCTTTTAATTTAAGTGCGACTATGATACAACCGGGTGTTCTGAGAGTATCTGCTCGGTTTCCTGGTAGTGCTTTCATAGAGTTTTATGTAAATGGAAATCTTGCGGCAAGAAAAGATGTGATGGCAGTAAAAGTAAGTAATTCTGATATAACTGGTCCTGCCAGTGTTTGTGGCACTCCTGCGACATTTTCGCTCGGAAATGTGCCTTCGGATATAGCTGTAACTTGGGAAACCTCGCCCAATGTATCGCCCTCCTCAGGTACAGGCACCACCGCAACGGTTTCCAGTATAGGTACAGGAGAGGCTTGGATAGAATTTACGTTGCAGCCTTGTGGGCAGAAAGTACGCAAGTATTTCAATAGCCTATCGCGTATAGAAGGCATACAAGGGAATAATGCAATATGCTCCACAGGAAGCAATATTTACGAAATAGAGGATTTTGTGGGGGCTAGCTATACTTGGACTAGCAGTGCCAATATCACGCTTACAAATCTTGCTCCTAATAGAGTAAGTGCCACTGGCACATCTCCTGGCGAAGGTTGGATACGCGTCGATGTGAGCGTAAGTAGCTTCTGCCATACAGAAAGCCGCTGGTTCAGGAAAAAGGTATGGGTAGGTTTACCTACCGCACCCGTAGTTACTCAGCCCGCAGGTGCTACGCCTATTGCCCCCGATACCTATGAATTTACTTTCTATCAGAGTCCTTGGGCAACGACTGAAACCATAAGGCTCAGGAGTTTGGGAGCAGAGAGATTGGTGTATACCCGCAGTCCCAATCCACCCAGCAATGGTCCTTCGGATTTACCTTCCGATTGGGCAGTGCTAACTTCTCTTTCACCCATAAATGGAGTAGGGGATATTCAGGTTAATCCTAACCGAATGGAAGTAGGCACGATTACCTATACCGTAATGGGACAAAACAACTGCAATACTCCTTTTTCAACAACTGCACCACAAACTACGGTTATTATTCATATTCTCCCGATGAGTGCATCGCAAAGAGTGTTTATTTATCCTAACCCAACCGATGAAAAGTTGCACTTGCAAGCTGAAAATTTGGGTAACATCAAATTTACGCTTTACAACAAATTCAATCAGAAAGTAGCTGAAGGCGAATTTGAAAACAGACAAACCCTTTCACTTAAACATTTACCACAAGATGTGTATTTCTTGCACTTACATTACCCTGATGGAAATATTGAAAGAAAGCAAATAGTACTAAACCGATAAAAGTGTAGAAAGCACCTCATTTCGCGGTAGCATCGCTCTTTGTGATGCTATCGCTTTTTTATCAAGGTTTGTGTATAGATTTTAGTAATGTGAGTATTGGAATTAAATATTTGATAAACAGAAAATTGGAAAAACAATGTGTCTATTTTGAAAAAGCAGAGTTAAACAATTGCCATAAAAATTCAAAATTTCACTCTTGCCTGTACTCTGAAATCGGAAAGTACGTTGCCTTGCACCTCCGAACTGCCTGAACCAATCTCATCTACATTGAGCAAGCGTGTGCGGGCATACCGAAACCAAAGGGTGTATTTTTTACTGAATTTGTATTCTAAAACTGCATATTGTCTTACGCCTCTGCCATTATAGGCGGGGAATGAAAAGCTATACAAAACATCATCTTCGTAGGCGTATTGGCGGTTATCATAGTTATCGGTATCAAACAACGCCCAACGCGTTTTTATTTTCCATTTCTCAAAGCTTAAATCTACATCTTGCATTAGGGTGTAGCCTTGTGAATATTGCCCGCCAAAACGCAAATCACTGAATTGCAGGCGAGAGCGAAAAGCAATAATTTTCTCGGCTTTATATTCAACATTAAAAACATAGTTTCGGCGGTTGCGGTCAGTGATAAAATCTATGGGGGTGGCGTTGTTGGGGTCGTTTTGTCCTTTTACTTCTTGTCTGACTTGTGCAAAAGCACTGATTTTCTTGGTGAAGGCATAACTGGCTCGCAAAAGATACTCGTATCCTTCCGAAGGAGCATCTACACGAAAACGAAGCCAAGGAAACTTAAATCTATCGTAATACGCTGCCAAAGCAAACTTTTTATTAGGTTGGAATTTTACGCCCCAATAAAATCCTTGTTCATTGATATTTCGGCTGCCTTCGCTTAGTGCCGAACCGAAAAAGCTATGAAAATTTTTATCAAAGTTACGATATTGAAAGGCAAAAGAAAGTTGCGGTGAAAGCACAGCTAAAACTCCTGCATTATAGCCCATTCCACCACTTTTGGAAATAGCCCATTCCCCGAAAAAATTGAAATTCTGAAAAACATAGTTGTAGTTGAAACCTGCATTCCAGTTAGTCTGCCCATTGAACTCAAACTGATTGTAAGTGGTAGGATTGCGTTGCAGAGGCACGCTAAAACGCGTATGCAGAAAAGTAGTACCTACTTGCAAAGTTTGGGAAGGATTTTTGTAGCTGGTATTGATGCCCAAAACTCTTTCACCAATTTGTCCGCGGCTATCAAATTCTCTTTGGGTGCGGTGCAAGCCTGTTTCTTGCAAACTGCTTACGAAAATTTCTGAGCCTGCATCGTCATTATCCAAAGTATCCTTTTCCAAAAGATTACCACTGCGGCGGGTAAAAGATACAAAAGGCATTAGATCTATTTCTCCTTTTTTATTTTTTATCAGATTGTAGGTAGCGGCAATACCCCGAAAGTAGCCCGCTTCCAAAAGAGAGGTAAAAGGGCGTATGCCAATATTAGCTCTGCGAATACCCAAGACCGTTTCTGCACCTTTGCCTATATTGAAACCCGCTGCCAGCAGTATGCTTTGCCCAATTTGCAACTGATAATCGCCGAAAACCAATTGCTTGAAACGCCCTTTGTTTTCAAAAAAAGCGTGGTAGGAAATAAAATCAACGCCGTAATATCTCTGAGCAGGCGACCACATCATCGGTTCGCCCTCATCTTTTTCTAATGTAAAACCCAAACTGAAATCTTTGGTGTGGCTGGTGCGAAAACGCGAATACAAACGGGGTCTTGTACCCAAATAACGCACACTGCTACCTTCGGGAGCTGTAAAGCCTCTTTCTTTCTGTAAAGACAATCCATAACGCAAAAGCAGATAGTTGTTATCTTCCTCTAAAATTCTACTCCAAATACTGCGAGTATCGGCATTTTCAGCAACATCTACCTCTACAAAAGGCAAAATCTTGTAAATAGTGGGTAAATCAAAACCTTCAACAGATTGTAATTCGTAAATAGAAAGCAGTTTGCCGTTTTTCTGTATATGCTCTAAAAGGTTAGTGATTTGCACATCATTGAGTAAAAAAAGCGAAATAAGTTCTTGGCGAGTAGCTCGGTTGAGGTCAAGCGGTTCAAGGTAGAGTTGGTATAGGGCTTCATAGAGGTCTTCGTAGTTGGTTTCGCTATCTTGGTCTTGGACGGGAAAAATTTCCTCAATAAATTGCCTGACATCTATTTCTTTGCGGGGGTAGCTTTGGGCAAAAGCGAAGGATTGGCACAATAACAATAAAAATACTATCCAAGATTGCCTAAAATTAGGAGTTTGCATACAAATTCTTGTTTGTTGGGTAGCTTCGGTTCGGGTTAATAAGCGAAATCCAAAATAACCTGAAAAAATTTACCAATATTTCCAAAAAGCCCAAATTTTCCGTTCTTTCAGATAGTGGAGATTATATTCATTTTCATAGGCTTCTCGTTCAAAACAAATATTCCTGTATGCCTGATAATGATTGCGATAGCGAAGCAGATTAAAGGCATAATTGCTCAAATATAAAACATAAAACGGAAAAACCAAAAGCTCTTTTTGCTGTTGCAGGTGAATTTCCTCGTGATTCATCAGAAACTTATCTTTACGCAAATGCTTGTATTTAAGCAAAATAAAAGGATATAAAGTAATTCCTTGAATATTTTTGAGAAAAGGAGCATAAAGAATTATCTTAAACATAAAGATGAATTTTAGATTTTGTTTCATACAAATTTACGTAAAATCAATTTACATTTTGCGTTTTTATTTTGCCTTTTACGAGATGGCTTTTTATTTTTGTAGCTAATTGTTTCATTTTTTGCAATCTGTTATTGTATGGCACAAGATAAAATTTTAGTGATTGGTTCGGCGGGGCAATTGGGAACAGAGCTTGTAGTAGCTTTGAAAAATGTTTATGGCGAAGCGAATGTGGTTTCGGCAGATGTACGCGAACCTGCACAAGTTCGCAAGGAAGAGTTAGGACATTTTGAAAAGTTAGATGTTCTCAACGTTCCTCGTCTTGCGGAAGTTATTGAAAAATACAAAATCACGCAGATTTATCATCTGGCGGCGATGCTTTCTGCCACAGGCGAAAAACACCCCAAACACGCTTGGCATTTGAATGTGCAGGGACTTTTGAATGTATTGGATTTGGCGGTAGAAAAAAAACTTCATAAAATTTACTTTCCGAGTACCATTGCCGTTTTTGGACCTACCACCCCAAAAATCAACACACCGCAATTTTGTTCTATGGAGCCTACTACGGTGTATGGTATCAGCAAGCAAGCAGGTGAGGGTTGGTGTAATTACTATTTCCGTAAGTATGGCGTAGATGTACGCAGTTTGCGTTATCCAGGGCTGATTGGTTACAAATCTATGCCCGGAGGAGGTACAACCGATTACGCCGTGGATATTTATCATAAAGCCTTGTATGCCAAGCAATACGAGTGTTTTCTTGCTGAAAATACTTACCTACCTATGATGTATATGGACGATGCGATTCGGGGTACTCTGGAACTTATGCACGCCGATAGCCACAAAATTACAATTCGGACTTCCTACAACATTTCGGCGATGAGTTTTTCGCCCAAAGAAATTGCTCAATCCATTCAGAAACACATTCCTGAATTTACAATTAGCTATAAGCCCGATTTTCGTCAGGCGATTGCCGAAAGCTGGCCTCAAAGTATTGATGATTCTTCCGCTCGTAACGACTGGGGTTGGAAACCTGAATACGACCTTGACAAAATGACCGAAGTAATGCTCAAAAACATTAAAATCGGCTTGGAAAAAGGAACTATCGTGTAGAATTTGGGCACTTGAAACTTTTTCTCGTAAAAATGCAAGGAAACTTACTGCGAACCTTGCATTTTTGTTTTGGAAACTGCTAACTCAATTTTTGCTAAATGTGTGGGCTTCATTGTGTCATAGATTTTGCCTATAAAGTTTTGCCTACAAGCATTGAAAAAATGCTTGCAAATACCTTGCATCGGGGTAGTGATGCCACTGAATATACCACTATACAAGAAAATGACTATCAAATTTTTTTAGGACACAATCTTTTGCAAATCAATACCACTAATCCACTTGCTACTCAACCCTTCTCTGACGAGCAAAAGCGATTTTGGCTTATTTTCAATGGGGAAATTTACAATTTTAAGGAAATTGATAGAAAATTCAATTTTGAAAACAAAAGTCAATCCGATACCGAAACCTTATGGAATTATTTACAAAAGGTTTCAGAAAACCCTGCTCTGTGGGGCGAATTAGAGGGAATTTTTGCTTTTATTTTTTATGATAATCAGCGAAAAATCTTGCTTTCGGCTCGTGATGAATGGGGCGTAAAACCGCTTTACCTCTATCAGGATACCCAAAAATGGATTTTTACTTCCGAAGTGCAAAGTTTTTGGGCAAGTGGCTTGCTTTCGCCACAAATTCGCAAAAGTGCTATTACCGAATATGTGCTCTACAAGTTTGCTTTGCCCCCAAACACTTTTTTTGAAAAAATCCACATTCACCCTACTGCTTTGCGTATTTATTCTTTTGAAAAAGACCAAGCAAGAGAATTTTCGTATAGTTTCAAAAAGGCGTATGTTTCAGCGGATTGGAATAAAAGTTTTATTTTAGGGCAAACAGAACATCTTTTAGAGCAAGCTATTCACAATCAAGTTCAGGGAGCATACGCACCTGCTTTGCTGCTGAGCGGTGGCGTGGATTCTACACTTCTTTTGGCTTTGGCAAAAAAATTGGGGTATGAACTTCCTGCTTTCAGTTTTTGGGTGAGCGAGCCTAAATTTACACAGGATAATTTCTTTACCCAAAAAGCACAGAAAATCTATGGGGCAAAAGTAGAAAAGGTTGAAATCAATGAAAAAGATGCCACACTTTTGCCCGAACTCATTTGCAAAATGGACTACCCTGTGGCAGATAGTGCTTTTTTGGCAACTTTTCTTTTGAGCCAAAAAGCTCATTGGCAAGGGTTTCGGGTGCTTTGGAGTGGGGCAGGGGCAGATGAACTCTTTGCGGGCTATCACAGACATTGGGCTTTTAAGCTGTATTTAACGATGCCTAAATGGTGGCTAAAACTCAAAAAAATCTTTACTTTTTTGCCTAAAAATCGCCTGCAACGCAAATTTTTAGAAAATATTAGCTATTCTCAAACTTTTCTGAATTTTGCTTCTTTGGATATTTTGCAACCTAAAAAGCATTCAAATTTTGCAGAAATAAGCAATTTACAGGAGGCTTTGCAATGGGAAATGAAATACTATTTACAAGCAGACTTGCTCAAAATCAATGATTTATGGGGAATGCGAAACTCGCTTGAAATTCGTGTGCCGTATTTGGATAAAAATTTGAGCGATTGGGCTTTACAGATACCTGCTGAAATTCGCTTGAAACACGGCAAAAAATGGATTTTGAAGGAAATTTTGCGAAAAAACAAAGGCGAAATTTTTACCTCTCGCAAAAAAGAAGGTTTAGGTATTCCTTTTGGAATTTGGCTAAAAAAAACATCAAATAAACATCTTTGGGCTTTTGTAGATGAAAAGCAAAATCCTCTTTTTGAGTTTATTTCACAAGAAAGGGTAAAGTTTTTGCTACATAATCACCAGCACCACAAAGCAGATTTTACAAGCGAGTTATTTGCTTTGTATGTATTGGCAGAGTGGTTAAAGCAAAAATGATTATGCCTTTAATCCTTCACTTTCTTCGCCACTCATCAATTTTTTTAGAATTTCTTGTGCGGCAACGGCAATAATAGTACCCGGTCCGAAAACCCCCGCAACGCCTGCCTCATACAAGAACTGATAGTCTTGCGGAGGAATAACCCCCCCCACAATTACCAAAATATCTTCTCTGCCAATTTTTTGAAGTTCTGCAATAAGTTGTGGGACAAGGGTTTTGTGTCCTGCGGCAAGCGAGCTAACCCCGATAACGTGTACGTCGTTTTCGGCGGCTTGGCGGGCAACTTCTTCGGGGGTTTGGAAAAGTGAGCCGATATCCACATCAAAGCCTAAATCAGCAAAGCTGGTGGCAATGACTTTGGCACCGCGGTCGTGTCCGTCTTGTCCCATTTTGGCAATCATTATACGGGGGCGTCTGCCTTCTAGTTCAGCAAAGCGATTAGCCATAGCTTGGGCTTCTCGGAAATGTTCATCATCAGAAATTTCGGAAGCATAGACCCCTGAAATAGAACGAATTGTAGCTTTATATCTGCCGAAAACTTTTTCCATAGCATCGGAAATTTCGCCGAGTGTAGCTCGCAATCGGGCGGCTTTGACGGCTAAATCCAGCAAATTTCCTTTGCCTGTTTTGGCACATTCGGTAATAGCGTTCAGGGCTTGCCCAACAGCCTCGTTGTTTCTTTCTGCCTTGATTTTTTGTAATCGTTCAATTTGTTCGTTACGTACGGCGGTGTTATCAATTTCTAAAACTTCAATATCTGTGTCTTTTTCCCACTGAAAAGCATTTACGCCTACAACAATTTCCTTGCCTGCATCAATACGAGCTTGTTTTTTAGCGGCGGCTTCTTCTATACGCATTTTGGGCAAGCCTGTTTCAATGGCTTTTGCCATTCCGCCTAAACTTTCTACTTCTTGGATAAGTTCCCAAGCTCTATGAGCAAGGTCGTGAGTGAGTTTTTCTACGTAAAATGAACCCGCCCAAGGGTCTACGGTCTGACAAATGGCGGTTTCTTCTTGCAAAATAAGCTGTGTATTGCGAGCAATACGAGCCGAAAAATCCGTAGGCAGGGCAATAGCTTCATCAAGCGAGTTGGTGTGCAAAGATTGAGTATGCCCCAAAGCGGCAGCAAGGGCTTCAATAGTAGTACGAGCCACATTATTGAAGGGGGCTTGTGCCGTAAGACTATAGCCCGAAGTCTGGCAGTGTGTTCGCAAAGCCATAGAAATGGGCTTTTTGGGGTTGAATTGCTTTACAATTTTAGCCCAAAGCATTCTTCCTGCTCGCATTTTGGCTATTTCCATAAAATAATTCATTCCAATAGCCCAAAAAAACGAAAGACGAGGGGCAAAATCATCAATATCCAAGCCTGCTTTCAAACCTGTACGAATGTACTCCAGTCCATCGGCAAGGGTGTAGGCAAGTTCCAAATCGGCGGTTGCTCCTGCCTCTTGCATATGATAGCCCGAAATGCTAATGCTATTGAATTTGGGCATATTTTGGGCAGTGTAGGCAAAAATATCGCCAATGATACGCATACTGGGTTCAGGGGGGTAAATGTAAGTATTGCGTACCATAAACTCTTTGAGAATATCATTCTGAATAGTTCCTGATAGTTCGGAAGCGGGTACGCCTTGCTCCTCGGCGGCTACAATGTAAAAAGCCATTATCGGGATAACAGCCCCGTTCATTGTCATAGAAACAGACATTTCGCCAAGCGGAATGCCCTCAAAGAGAATTTTCATATCTTCCACGCTATCAATGGCAACGCCTGCTTTTCCTACATCACCTACTACGCGTGTGTGGTCGGAGTCGTAGCCGCGATGAGTGGCTAAATCAAAAGCAACCGATAGCCCTTTTTGCCCTGAGGCGAGGTTTCGGCGATAGAAAGCGTTGGATTCTTTGGCAGTAGAAAAACCCGCATACTGACGAATAGTCCAAGGTCTTTGCAAGTACATAGTGCTGTAAGGTCCTCGCAAGAACGGCGGAATACCCGCCCCAAATTGCCAATGCTCAAATCCTTCTAAATCAGTAGGCTTGTAAATATTTTTGACTTCAATCTGCTCGGGTGTTTTCCAAGTTTTAGTTGCCTGAAAGGTTTTTTGAGCAGTATTTTTCCAAAGGTCTTCAAAGCCAATGTTAGCCAAATCTACTTTCATATTGCCACAAACTAATTTCTTATTCTACAATCATTTTCATACCCCGAATGCCCATATCCACAACGGTTTCACCAAGCGTGGGTTCAAAATGTCCGTTGCCGTTGTTATCTTTCCACTCAAAACTTTTGTTATTAGAAACGGAAACGGTGATAATGATATTTTTATTTTCTTGTCCTGTAATTTGTAAAGGGGTATCAAATTTAGCCGTAACTACACAAGAACCGGGCGGAATGGGCGAAGTTGCCGCAATGGGGTTGGGGACGGTAGTTCCCGGGGCTTGTCCTTGCAGTACGCCTGTAAGTGTTTCAAAAGCCCAAAAACCTTGTTTTTTGTTGGCATTTACGCTGATAGTCTGGTTTTTAATTTTTACATCTCTGATGTAAGTGTTGTAGCCCACAAAAGATGCCACAGTGCCTATGTAATCCACGCCATTTACGCGAAAAGTAATATCGTAATTCTGATAGGCGAAAGAAATACGCAAATACTCATAGGTTTTGGGAGCAATTTGGCTTAAAGGCACAGAAAGGTAGATTTCGTCTTCTTTTTTGAAAACACTTTTATCAAAGTCAATGGCTGTTTCTCCGCCCAAAGTAGTTTCAGAGGCGTGGTACAATATAGTTCCCTGTCCTATTTGTGTGAAAGCCGTGGGGGCAAGCTCAAAGTAATGAGCTGTAAGCCAATTGAATTGAGGCGATTGCCCCGCATTGCCCGCAGGTATAGTAGCACGATTACCGAAGTTATCCAAACGTTCTTGATTGGGATTGAATTTGAACTTGAATATCAAATTATATTGAGGGGTGGGGTCTTTCTTTTTACAAGCTCCTAATATGCCAATCACTAAAACGAAAAAAATGAGCTTTCTTTCCATAAATTTTTTATATTTGCGTAAAGTTAGAAAATTTTTGCCTTATGAAAAAACATCTACTCTTATTTTGCTTGTTGGGGCTTGTAATGTTTGCTTGTAAAAAGAAACAACCCGAACCCACTACTTTGGATTTGCTTACGGCTCACATTTGGATAAGCAAACAAATTGAATTGAATGCAACTTTGGCAGGAACACCTGTTGTGGCAGAAAACCGAATGACAGACTCTTTGGCTTTGGAGTTTAAGCGAGAAGGAACGGCTATTTTTTATCAGAGAAATCCCGCCAATGGCTCGCTGACCGAAGTTTCAAGGCAGGGCTATTCTTTGAGTACCGACGAGAAAAAAATTGAATTTACCAACCCTGTTCCTTTGCTACCACCCAATATGCAAATGGCTATTACCGCCGCAGGCATACAAGTACCTCGCTCCATTGATATTGAAAAAATCACTCGTGATGAACTAATCCTGAAAGGTAGTTTTCAGCAAAATGTTACGGTGCCGAATATTCCATTCCCTGTGCCTTTGGCGGTTAATTATAGATTTAGTTTCGTGAAATGATGCAGATTCTTTGGGTGAGTTTATTCTGTAAAAATTCACCTAAAAAGTTCTACCCTTACTCCATCAAAGGAGGCAAAAACCATTGTAGGGTGTGAGTCTTGGTGAAAAATATTGCCTTGATAGTCAATAGCGATAGCTCCCGCAAAGCCATCAAAAGTAGCCAATTCTTGAA
The DNA here is from genome assembly GCF_002843425.1 of Raineya orbicola. Lineage (GTDB taxonomy): Bacteria > Bacteroidota > Bacteroidia > Cytophagales > Thermonemataceae > Raineya > Raineya orbicola. The sequence goes on along the minus strand of NZ_NKXO01000020.1, from coordinate 50,348 downwards.
AAGTTTTTTGGAAGGCTTTTTGAATAGATTGCCCATCTGTTACGCGGGTAACGATTTTTGTGGCGATGCCCCCGCTCACGATGTCCTCGCCTACGCCTGTACAAGAGACAGCACAAAATTCATTAGCGTAGTTGCCTGCTATGGTGGCAGAATCTGAAACACGTCCTACCATTTCAAATCCTTTACCTCCTGTGGAAGTGGCGGCGGCAAGTCTGCCGTTGCTATCCAAAGCCACACAGCCAACGGTGCCTGTTCCTAAACTTGCTTTTTTAGCTTCGTAGTCTGCTCGGCGTTCGGGAGTTTCGGGGTTGAAATAGGGAAAACCTTGTTTTTGAGCAAAAATATTTGCTCCTTCCCCTGCCAGCACTCTATCGTCAAATTTCATCAATTTTTCGGCAACTAAAATAGGATTTTGAATATTTTCAATATTGATAACCCCTGAAAATTTCTTGCTTATGCCGTCCATTAGCGAGGCACTCATTCGGATTTTTCCGTCGCTTTGAATTTGAGAACCTAATCCCGCATTAAAAAGTGGGTCATCTTCCAAAAGTTTGGTTGCAAAAACTACGGTTTCCAGTGCCGAATGACTTTTCAGGTACTCATAGCTTTGCAAAACAATTTTCTGCAAAGCATCTTGTTTGGCTTTCTTGATAGATTCTGTTTGTGAAAATTCACTAAAAAAACCGCCGTGTATGATGATTTTCATAACGATTCGCAATTAAAAACCTATGAGTTTTTAGGCTCATAGGTTGTTAAACTTTGGCAAGATACAAAAACTTTATTTTACCACCAACTTTTTATGAATTCGGGCATTTTCGCCAATAATTTGCAAATGATAGACACCTTTGGGCAATTTACTTACTTCAAAGCTGATTTTGCGTTGATAACCCACAGCCTTTTCATCTTGCAGTATGCCTAATGTATTGTAAAGAGAAACTTTATGAGGCATTTGCGAAAGTTTATCAAAATCTATCCAAATGATATTTTCAGCAGGGTTGGGATAAACTTTGATGTGCGTTTGCCACTCATTTTCCAAAGCAGTAGGCAGAGGTGTAGTAGCTTGGGCTACATTGCTGTATGGCGAATGAATATTCGGACCGTTAAAGGCACGTACCCGATAGTAATAAGTTGTATTACTGCTTACAGGGGCATCTATGAAGGTAGTAGAATTAGGGGCAAGTCCCGTACCGCTGATTTCTGTAAAATTTGTCCCATCGGTGGAGCGTTCTACTTTGTAGCCTGCTTCGTTTGTGGCGTTATCTACCCAAGCAAGGTTAATTTGTGTGGGAGAAACCGCAGTAGCTACTAAACTCGTAGGGGCATTGATAAGCACCAAAGGTGCGGCAGAGGCAGTGTTGCTATAAGGTGAATTTACACTACCATTGAAAGCTCTTACCCTGAAAAAATAGAGCGTTCCCGGAGTCAGACCATTGCTGGCATAAGACGTGGAATTAGCAGGAAGCGAAGAGGCTATTTCTGTAAAGTTAATACCATCGGTAGAGCGTTCTACTTTGTAGCCTGTTTCGTTGGTAGCATTATCTACCCAAGTAAGATTGATTTGCGTAGTAGAAGCGGCGGTAGCCGTGAGTGTTGTAGGTGCATTAAGCACTACAAAAGTTCTTGCATTGGCAACATTGCTGTAAGATGAATTGGTAGGACCTAAAAAACATCTGACACGATACCAGTATTCAGTGTCGGGGGTAAGCCCATTATCTGAAAAAGAAGTGGTATTAGGAGGAAGCGAGGAAGCTATTTCTGTGAAAGTAATTCCATCGGTAGAACGTTCTACTTTATAGCCCGCTTCGTTGGCGTCGTTATCCGTCCAAGCAAGATTGATGCGTGTGGCTGAAACCGCCGTGGCGGTCAGTGCCGAAGGGGCGTTTAGTGAAACATTAGGCGTGGTAACATTTACTATGTTGCTGTAAGAGTTAAGCGAGGCAATGTAAGCATATACACGATAATAATAAAGGGTATTAGGAGCAACGGTATTGTCGGTGTAAGAAGTGGTACTAGGGGGCAAGTTCCCACCGACCTGCGTCCAAGTACTACCATCAGGGGAGCGTTCTACACGATAGCCCCATTCGTTGGTAGCATTATCCGTCCAAGAGAGATTTACTTGGTTGAATACAGGAGCATTAGCGGTAAGCCCAGTGGGGGCATTAGGAGGCGTGCTGACAGTCAGGATTTTGAAATCATCAATATAGATATGATTGCTGAAAATATCAGTTAGCCTCAATCTAAATTGTACAGAAGGGTTGCCGATATAGGTGCTTACATCAATGAATTCTGTTCGCCACTGCGAAGTAGAAGTAGGCGTAAAGCAAGTACTAGAAAACCAAGGTGTTACCGTAGCCAGAGGTTCTCCCGATTTGCTCCAAATACTCGTATAAGTAACGCCACAATTGGTAGAAACCTCTAATGCAAGGGTAGCATAACTACTTGCACTCCAAGCCTGATATGCCACCTTAAATTCTACAAAAGCAGAAAGATAGCCTACTAAATTGACACGAGGAGTATTGAAAAACAGAGCGTTTGAACCGATACTAGAAGAGCAAAGATTTCGCCACATAGACTTTCCGCCACCATAACCTACACTGTTATTTTGTTCCCAGTTGGCTGTTCCTCCCGAATTGCTTACGCTGAAACCCGCAGGTGGGAAAGTGCCTTCAAAATCTATCATAATGGGCGGATTGATACCCACAGAAACATTCAGAACTTTGGTGGTACTATTAGTAAGAATACCATTACTTACTTCCAAACGAATTATATAAACACCCGAGTTGTTGAAAGTAACCGTATGCGGACCTTGGGTGCTTGCTGTGCTTGGCGAAGCCCCTCCTAAGACGCCAAAATCAAAGTTCCAACTCCAAGAGTTGATAGCGGGAGTACTGATAGCAGTAGAGGCATCTGTGAAAGTTACGCTTTGCCCTACGCATATACTCGTAGAACTCATATTGAAATCAACAACAAGCATTTGTGCAAAAGCCCCTATTCCCAAAGCCCAAAAACAAACCGCAAGTAAAAGTTTTTTCATAAACTTACAATATTTAGTGTTTGCAAAAGTTCCGAAAGTTACGCTTTTTATTGAAAAAACCAAAGAAAATTTTGCTAAAACATACTAAAATGCAAAAAAATAAGCTTTTGGCTTGGTTTTTCTCTTTTTTATTGCCAACGCAGGAAACATTTTTTTAAGCAGAAATGTTGTTTCTGTAAGAAAAGTACAGCATTTGTGTAAAAAAAATAATAAAAATTTTTTACTTTGAAACGCAAAATGTATTTTACGCCCATTTATACAACCCTCTACAACTATGGCAGAGAAAATTTTAGATAAAAACTATAAATTCAAAGACTTACTGGTGTATGCTTCCAATGAAAGTTTTGAAGGCAATAAAAAGAAGTATCGCCGTGTATTTGAAAATAAAGAAACCACTTATATCTACGTAGAGCTTTCTTTTTACAACAAACTCTTTGATGAAGAGGATTGGGAGGCTAATATCACACTCAAAGCCTTCAAACTCAACTCTGATGGGGGAAGAAAAGAGCTATGCAATTTGCCTTCCAAGCGGATTATCAAGAAAGATGAAAACATCGTCTATATTCGTGAAAGTTGGGGTAACGATGACCCCGGCTCGTATTGGTCGCGTGGTGATTATGAGTGGGAAGCCTACATTGACGGCGAAAAGGTAAGTACACGTAGATTTTATGTTGAGGAAGGAGGTTTGGTACAGCCAGGAAACAATCCTTACTTTGAAATAACCAGCATTAAACTTTTTGATGGTCCTTACGAAGGTCTGCCTGTTGATAAGAGAGTGTATGTTACTCAATTTGATAGTCAAGAAACGCAATACATTTTTGTAGAATTTACCGTAAAAAACAAACAAGAAAAATCTTGGTATGCCGAAGTGTTTTTTAAGTTCTACAACGACGCAGGACAACTCAAAGGAGAAACTTCTGAACTTCGCTATGTAGGACCTAACGAGCAAAGTTTTACGCTTACTTCTGGTTGGGGTTCATCAAACAAAGGAACTTGGTTTCCTGATAAATACCGATTAGAAGTGATTTTTATGGACCAACTCATTGCTGTAGTTCCTTTTGAAGTGGCTGATAGCTTTGTAGAGGGTGTGCCAGTAATTCATAAGCCCGAAACAGGAACGCTATTTACGGGCTTTTCTACTTCTACCAAAAATCAAGAGCAAACTTTGGAGGAAATAATGGAGGAACTCCAAGAAATGATTGGCTTGGATAGTGTCAAGGAAAAAATTAAAGATTATATGCACTACCTTCGCTTCCTGAAATTGCGTCAGGAGCAAGGTTTTGAAGAAAACACACAAATCAGTCTCCATTCTGTATTTATGGGTAATCCGGGTACGGGTAAAACCACCGTGGCGAAAATGCTTGGTAAGATTTATCATAAATTAGGTTTGCTTTCCAAAGGTACCGTTTTGGAGGTAGGAAGACCCGAACTGGTAGGTAAGTTTATCGGACAAACCGCTCCGAAAGTACAAGAAATGATTGAAAAAGCAAGAGGAGGAATTTTGTTCATTGATGAAGCCTATTCACTCGCTCGTAAAGGAGACCAAGACGGACAAGATTTTGGTAAAGAGGTGATAGAAGTCCTTATTAAGGAAATGTCTGATGGAAAAGGCGATTTGGCGATTATTGTGGCGGGTTACCCTGCGGAAATGGAAATCTTTTTGGACTCCAACCCTGGTTTGCGTTCTCGCTTCAATATGATTTACCAATTCCCCGACTATTTGCCTCAAGAGCTAATGCAAATCCTTGACCTTAAAGCGAAAAAGAAAAATATTGAATTTGACCCCGAAGCTCGTGAGTACATTAAAAAGCAACTCACCGAAGCCTACCGCAATCGCGACCGCACTTTCGGTAATGCTCGTTTGGTTGCCTCTCTCGTGGAAGAAGCCAAGATGAACTTAGGCTTGCGTGTGATGAAAAATGCTGATTTAGATAATATTAGCCCCGATTTACTCAAAACGGTAACTTTGGAAGATGTCAAAAACATTTTCAAAACCAAAAAATCTGCCTTGCCTGATATTAGTATTGATGAAGAACTGCTTCACGAAGCCCTTGATGAACTCAATGGTTTGATTGGAATGAGTAGTGTAAAAGAGGAAGTGGTAGAACTCGTTAAGCTGGTTCGTTTTTATCGTGAAACAGGGAGAGATGTACTTGGCAAGTTTTCTTTACATACCGTATTTACGGGCAATCCGGGTACAGGTAAAACCACCGTGGCTCGGATTATTGCCAAAATTTACAAGGCTTTGGGTGTATTGGAACGTGGGCATTGTGTAGAAACCGATAGACAAGGACTTGTGGCGGGTTACGTAGGACAAACCGCCCTTAAAACTACGGAACGTATCAACCAAGCTATGGGAGGGGTACTTTTTATTGATGAGGCTTATGCTCTTACACAAGGACACGAAAATGATTTTGGTAAAGAAGCCGTTGAAACTCTTCTTAAACAAATGGAAGATAAACGCGGGCAGTTTGCAGTAATCGTTGCAGGCTACCCCGACAATATGAAGCAGTTTTTAGAAGCCAATCCAGGGCTTGCTTCACGTTTTGATATTACGATTAAGTTTGAAGATTATACCGTAGATGAACTTCTACAAATAGCCTTGTATATGCTCAAAGCTGAAAATCTCACCCCCACCGAAGAGGCTTTGGAGCATTTGCGAAAATATTTTGACTACCTCTATCAGAAACGTGATAAATTCTTTGGTAATGCTCGTACCGTTCGTAAAGTAATACAACAGGCAATTAAAAACCAACATTTGCGTATGGCTTCTTTGCCCAAAGAGCAACGCACAGAAGAGGTCATTCATCAGTTAGATGTACTTGATGTAAAAGAGTTTAATGAAAATCTGGAAGCAGGCGGACAAGGAGGCATAGGTTTCAAACTTGGAGGAGGTTCTACAGCTACCGATACAAAAAAATAAACTCAAAAAGCTATTTTTTGCAGGCTTTTAGTGTAAAATTTTAAAAATCAACTCTTTCAAAATATCACTTTCTTCCATATTGCCTGCGTCAATGCCTTTACTTCGCAAGTCAGCTTCGTGGAGGTAATGTATGCAGGCAATTACCTTGGGCAAAGGGTAGTTTTGGGCGGCTTTGAGATAATCTTTTACAAAAAAACGATTTACCCCTAAAAGCTCTGATAAGTGAGCTTCATTTTTGTCAGTGCTTTGATGTAGAACTAATAATTTGGCAAAAAACTGAAAAAGTATCAGAATAATCGGAATAATGGGGTTGTCTTTGGGATTTTGAGCAAAAAAATGAACAATTTTATTCGCCTTGAAAACATCTTTTTCTTGTAGGGCTTTCTGCAAGTCAAATACCGTATATTCTCTGCTTTCGCCTACGTATTTTCTGACAAGCTCTTCGGTAATTTCATTTTCTCCTTCGGCAAAATTGATGGTGATTTTTTCAATTTCTTTGGCAAGGCGACTCAAATCATTGCCAATAAATTCTACAAGCAAAGCCACTGCCACAGGCGAAATTTTGCATTTTCTTTCTGCTACAAACTGCTCAATCCATTTGGGAATTTCGCTATCGTAGGGTTTTTTTGTTTCAAGAATAACGGCATTTTTTTCAAGGGTTTTGTAAAGGCTTTTACGTTTGTCAAAAGTTTTGTGTTTGTGGGCAAGTACTAAAATAGTAGTTGGAGCGGGATTTTCTAAATATTTTTGTAGAATTTTCTGCCCCTCATCATTTCGCAGGTCGGGCAAATCTTGAAATTCTTTTACAATTAGCACTTGTTTTTCAGCCATCATCGGAAAGCGGCGAGCATTATTGACAATCTGACCCATTTGTGAGTCTTTTCCATACATCACTATTTGATTGAAACCCTTTTCAAACTCTTGTAAGGCATTTTGTTCAATAAAATCGGTAACATAATCAATGTGATAGTTCTCTTCTCCGTGCAAAAAATAAACAGAGGCAAATTTGCGATTTTGTAAATCTTTGCGTATTTCCTCAAATTTTAATAAGGGCATAGAGGTTCAAGAAATTAGATGTTTAGAATTCAGATTTTAGACTTTTGGAGAGAGAAGTCTTGAGAATTTTCATTTCAAAGTTTTTCTGATTTGATTTTTTCAAGCAAATCGGGCTGATTTTTGGTGAAATCGTATAAAATTTGTCCTGTTTCGCTGACACGCAATTCAGCAATTTGCTTGCTTACCAACTTTTCAAGTCTTTGCTGAGCCTCATCGGGGTTCAGAGAGGTTTGTGAGGAAAGTTCATTTGCCGAGATGATGCCTTTTCTCAAATTAGCAAAGCGTATAATCATTTCATCGGTAACATTGAAACTATCTGTTTTGGGAACTTTACTCGCCTTTCTTGGTAAAACTCGCCCCAAAATGTACCCAACCATAGCCCCCATCACAAAAAATAAAAGGAATTTCATAAAATTTTGCTTTTTTGGAAATTAAACGTATTTTGCACAACTCAAATTTTGCAAAAATATGCTTTTTGGGCAAACCATTCGCAACTTAAAAAGAATTCGGCAAATTACCAATGTTTTGCTTAAATATGGCTTTGAGGATTTGGTTGCCAATACTCCTTTGAAGGCGATCATTCCTGCAAGCAGGCGGCTGGCTCGCTTGCGTGGCGAAAAGTACGTACAAAAATATACCCGCCCCGAACTGGCTCGTATGGCGGCAGAAGAGTTAGGACCTACATTTGTAAAACTTGCCCAAATACTTGCCAATCGCCCTGATATTATTCCCGAAGAGTATCAACACGAATTTGAAAAATTACAGAGCCAAGTAGCTCCTTTCCCAACCGAAGAGGCAAAGAAAATTATTGAAAGAGAACTCAAAAAACCAATTGAAGAAATTTTTTTAGAATTTGGTGAAAAACCTCTGGGGTCTGCATCTATCGGGCAGGTGCATTTGGCAAAACTTGCCAATGGGCAAGAAGTAGTTGTAAAGGTACAACGCCCTGATGTTGCTCAAAAAGTAATGACCGACCTTGCTATCATCAAAGACATTGTAAAACGAGGTGATAAATTTTTCAAGGCACAAGGCTTTTACAACATTATGGATATTGTGGTTGCCTTTGAAAAAAGTATAAAGAAAGAGTTAGATTATACCAATGAAGCCCGCTACATAGACCAGTTTCGTACTTATTACAAAGACTACAAAAATTTTTATGTTCCCAAAGCCTTTTTAGAATATACTACTCGTAAAGTGATGGTCTTGGAATTTGTAAAAGGCTGTAAAATTACAGATGTCAATCAGTTGCGTAAATGGGGACACGACCCCACACGCATAGCCGAAATAGGTATGGATATTTATCTAACACAAATCTTTCAGCACGGCTATTTTCACGCAGACCCTCACCCAGGGAATATTCTTATCAAAGAAGATGGCACTATTTGCCTGATTGATTTCGGAATGGTTGGCAAACTTTCTAAAAATGACCGCTTTGCCTTTGCGGGCATTCTGATTTCTATGGCTCAGAAAAATCCTGCTGAAATGGCACGGAATTTCAAGCGTTTAGCCATAGATTCTGAAATTGAAGATGAAAAAGTCTTTGAAAATGCTCTTGCCGAACTTATTGATGATTTCGTTACACTTGATGTGAATCAATCCAGTATGAGCGATATGGCGGCTCGTTTGCAGGAAATTATTCGCGATTTTCGCTTACAAGTACCTGGGGGTGTGTTTATTATTTTACGAGCCTTGACCATATTGGAAGGCATTGGTAAAACCATTCACCCCACTTTTCAGACTTATGAATTTTTCCGCCCTTATGGTATCAAGATTTTTTTAGACCAGTATTCTCCGAAAAATTTAGGCGAAGAGGCTCTCAATACTGCACGCTCATTTGTAGGTTTTTTGAATGATTTTCCTCGCGAAGTTCGGGAAATTTTACGAAAACTTCGCAAAGGCAGACTGCACATAGAGACCGAACTTACAGGCTATGAACCCGCTATTCATAGCCTTACGAAAGCTATTCGTTATTTGGCTATCAGCATTTTGGTAGTGGGGTTGCTGGTAAGTGCCTCACTAACGACCAATACCGAAACCTCTAAAATTTCAACATTGAGCATTATTAGTTTTTCTTTGGCAACTTTTTTGATGTTGGTACTGATGTTTAAGTCTTTATTTGGTGATGATTGATAAATTTAAAATTTTTAATATCAACATTTTATGTAAAAAAAATTTGCACCTTGTAAATAAAACCTTACATCAACAAAAATTTTCGCTTGAAAAAACTTAACTTTGAAGTTCATTGTAACACTTAGTAGTGCTTATTTTTTGAAAAAATCTCATTTCATCAATAAACATAAAAAACTTAAATACTCGTGTTAGTACAAAAAAGAGATGGTCGTTTAGAGTCCGTGAAATTTGATAAAATCACGGCACGCATTGAAAAGTTATGTTATGGCTTGGATATGCGTTTTGTAGAGCCTGTGGAAATTGCTAAAAGAGTAATTGCGGGCATTTACGATAAAATCCCTACCACAGAGCTTGATGAACTTGCGGCACAAACCGCCGCCGCTATGGCTACTACACACCCCGATTATGCCATTTTAGCGGCTCGGGTTGCTATTTCTAACTTGCACAAAGAAACTAGTAAGTCTTTTTCCAACACAATGAAAAGACTTTACGAGTACATAGACCCCAAAACAGGCGAAAATGCAGGACTTATCGCCAAAGATGTCTATGAGGTAATTCGCAAAAATGCCGCTTTGCTAGATTCTACGATTATTTACGATAGAGATTATCATTTTGATTATTTCGGCTTCAAAACGCTTGAAAAATCCTATCTGTTGCGAATGAATGGTAAAGTCGTAGAACGCCCACAACATATGTTTATGCGTGTAGCCGTGGGCATACACAAAGACGACATTGAAGCCGCTATTGAAACCTATAATTTAATGTCTGAAAAGTGGTTTATCCACGCAACACCTACCCTTTTCAACGCAGGTACTCCCAAGCCACAATTATCTAGTTGCTTCCTGCTTACAATGAAAGAAGACTCTATAGACGGCATTTATGATACGCTCAAACAATGTGCAAAAATCTCTCAATCCGCAGGCGGGATAGGGCTTTCTATACATAATATCAGAGCCACAGGTTCTTATATCAAAGGAACGAACGGCTATTCTAATGGTATTATCCCAATGCTAAAAGTCTTTAACGATACTGCCCGCTACATAGACCAAGGCGGTGGTAAGCGTAAAGGGGCTTTTGCGATTTATCTGGAACCTTGGCACGCTGATATTTTTGAGTTTTTAGAGCTGAGACGCAACCAAGGTGCAGAAGAATTGCGTGCAAGAGATTTGTTCTATGCCCTCTGGATACCCGATTTGTTTATGAAAAGGGTAGAAGCTAATGAAACTTGGTCGCTTTTCTGCCCCAACGAAGCCCCCGGTTTGCACGAATGTTATGGCGAAGAGTTTGAGCGTTTGTATGAGAAGTACGAGTTGGAGGGAAGAGCAAGAAAAGTGGTGAAGGCTCAGGATTTGTGGTTTCACATCTTAGGATCTCAGATTGAAACAGGTACGCCTTATATGCTTTTCAAAGATGCCGCCAACCAGAAATCTAATCAGAAAAACTTAGGAACTATCAAAAGCTCTAACCTTTGTACTGAAATCATTGAATATACTTCCCCTGATGAAGTAGCCGTATGTAATTTGGCTTCATTGGCTCTGCCCAAATATGTTATCAATGGCAAATTTGACCACCAAAAGCTCTATGAAGTTACCAAAGTAGTTACCCGCAACCTGAATAAAATCATTGATATCAACTACTATCCCGTACCCGAAGCAGAGCGTAGCAACAGACGCCATCGCCCTATTGGTATAGGCGTGCAGGGGTTGGCAGATGTCTTTATTATGCTTCGTATGCCTTTTGAAAGTGAAGAGGCTCGCGGATTGAATAAAGATATTTTTGAAACTATTTACTATGCCTCTTTGGAAGCCTCTATGGAACTTGCTCAAAAATATGGACCTTATGAAACTTACGAGGGTTCGCCTATTTCAAAAGGGATATTCCAATTTGATATGTGGGGGGTAAAACCTACTTCGGGGCGTTGGGATTGGGAAGGTTTAAGACAAAAAATCTTAAATTATGGCGTAAGAAATTCATTATTGCTTGCTCCTATGCCTACGGCTTCTACCTCACAAATTTTGGGTAATAACGAATGCTTTGAGCCTTACACCAGCAATATGTACAATCGTAGAGTGCTTTCAGGCGAGTTTATTGTGGTAAATAAGCATCTGCTCAAAGACCTGATAGACCTTGGGCTTTGGAATGAAAAAATGCGTGAGAAAATCAAAGCCTACGACGGCTCTATTCAGGAAATCAAGGAAATCCCTGAAAATATCCGTGAAATCTACAAAACTGCTTGGGAAATCAAACAAAAATCCATTTTAGAAATGGCTGCCGATAGAGGTGCATTTATCTGCCAAAGCCAGAGTTTGAACGTATTTATCAAAGAACCTAATTTTGGTAAATTGACTTCTATGCACTTCTACGCTTGGAAATTAGGCTTGAAAACAGGAATGTATTATATGCGTACGCAAGCCGCTACAAGTGCCATTAAATTTACTACGGATACCAACGTGTTGCAAGAAGTTCAACAGGGCAAAGAAATGAGCTACGAACAGAAGGTCAAAGATATGGCTTGTTCTTTGGATAACCCCGATGCCTGCGAATCTTGTAGTGCATAAAAATCATAAAAGGCAGGTAAAAACCTGCCTTTCTTTTTTATCTGTAAAACAAAAATCCATTCGTACCAACCCCTGCGGTTACTTCACGCACCAAGTTCCCTGTGGGTGAAAGCTGACGTACTCGGCTGGCTTGGGTGAAAGTGGCTTCCCCGATAAACACTTCTTGCGTAATAGAATTTACCCCTAAACCATACAAGTTGAAATCGTTATTAACAAACTCAAAAACACCATTGGTATCTGTATTTACGGCAAATACTTTTTTGCCTGAAAGCACAAAGAGCCTATCAGCAGAAACAGCAATTTTAGAGTTGAAAGCATCGCAAGGCACATTATTGATGGTGGCTTCTATTTGGTCGGTAGCAGGGTTGATTTTTATCAAAGTTCCTTTGTTATCGGTGAAATTCACAAAATCAGGGTTGCTATTACAAATTACCCAAATTTTACCGAGTAAATCTGTAACTAATTTATCAGGTTGATTAGCTACCGTGATGCTTCCTATTTGAGTGCCTTGCGAATCAAAAATGAGAACTTTGTTAGAATTGTTATCGGCAACGTAGAATTTATTGTTGGCTGAAACAATTCCCTGTGGGCGAACCCCATTGAGCTGAATTTTTCTCACAAAAGTACGTGTGCGAAGATTGATTTCTGTCAAAAATCCTTTGGGGTTGGGTCCGAAGGCATCGGCAATAGGTCCCCAATTGGTAACTAATCCTCTTTCACCTACCGAAGCAAAAGCCTGTGGATTTTCTACGGAATTTGCGCCTTGAATGACAGCCACTGCTTTGAGCGTATCTGCATCACAAATGATAACTTTATCTTGGGCGTTGGTAATAATAGCGAGCTTATCGGCACTATTAGCAAAGAAACCCAAAGAATACCCCTTTACAGATTGAATAATACCGCCAATGCTATTTCCGCCATTTTCGGCTTCAAAAATACCATTTTGTACGGTGCCATCTTCTTTCATAAAGCTCAGAGAGCCATTACCTTGCGAAAAGTTACCTTCGTTAATGATAAGCGTACCCCTTCCATATTTACCTGATGAAGGTTGAGGGTCTGACGAGGTACAGGCAGTCAGTAGCCCACTTGCTACTAATGCGAAAAGTAAAGAGCGAAAAACTTTTTTCATAACAATCGGATTTTTAGGTTAAACAACGGAAATTGGTTTTTTATTTTCATCTATGGCAACAAAGGTGAAAGTTCCTTTGATAGCTTGTTCGCGTTTGTTTTCGTACATTTCTTCCTTGAAAATTTCTACTTCTACATCAAGGCTTGTTCTGCCTACGCGTACAATTCTGCCCACTACTTCAATAATAGTATCGGCAGGAATGGACTTTTTGAAGTCAATTTTGCTGGAAGAAACCGTAACTACTCGTTTTCTGCAAAAACGGGTAGCCGTGATGAATGCTACTTCGTCCATTATTTGCAGAGCTGTTCCACCGAAAAGGGTATCATAGTGATTGGTGGTATTCGGAAACACTACCTTGAATAAGCGTGTTTCTGCGGCTTGAATTTGTGGGGCGTATTCTTGCATTTTTTGGTATAGTTTAGGAATTTTCTGCAAACATTCATTACACAAGCAATCTTTATACCTTTCTTGTAAATACTGATTTTCTGCCTTACTCAATTGCACCGAAAAACAATGACAAATCGTAATGCTACCCAATTTACATTCAAACATTTTGCCACAGGCAGGGCAAATTTTATCTTCGTGATTTGGCATTAGGCAAAATGTTGATATTTACTTCAAAATCAAATTCATACTAACTTGATAGTTTCGTTTGGGCATAAACTGGTTCAAAATATTTTCATAGCTTCGGTTCAATAGATTATTTATCTGCAAGGCAATGTGCCACTGATTTTTCCCTTGTTGCCAGTTTTTACTCCATTGTAAATCACTCACCCAAAAGGGTTTTACAAATTGCACGTTCTCCAAATCTGTAAAACGTTTATCGGTAAGATGTGTGCTAAAAAGTAAATTTTGGCTTTTGTAATTCAAATGAAAAGTAGCACTCCAACGATTTTGCGGAGCATAGGGCAAAATTTTTCCTTTGAAACGATTGCTCAAGTCGTTACGAATTTGCTCAATTTGAGCCGAATTGTAAGTGTAATTGAACCAAATTTGGACTTTCCAAGAAGCATTGATATTGTGAGCCAAAGAGGTAGAAAGTTCTACTCCTTGGGAACGCACATTTTGCAAGTTTTGAGGCGACCAAAAACCTTGGTCAGTAGGTTGCCAAAGTATCCAATCTTTTACACGCATTTGGTAAGTAGTAATTTCAGTATAGAAACGACTTTTGATAGTTTTTCGCTCAAAAACCAAACCAGTTTCGTAATTCCAGCTATGTTCGGGTGCAATATTTGGGTTGCCACCGGGTTGCCAATAACGACTATTCAACGTGGGCAAACGATACCCCCTACTTACTTGAATTTTCCAAAGAAGCGTATAGCTATTTTTCCGCAAAAAATACCATTCCGAACCCAAAGCAGGGGTAAAAGGTGTGTTGTAGCCACTTACCCACACTTGTCGGGCATTGAGAGCTACTACCCAAGCAGGTAAAATTTGCAAACGAGTGAGCAAAAATGCATCATTTCGCCATTCGGTTTTAGTTTCGCCATAGGCATCAACGTTCATCAAAAAGTACTGAATTTGCCAACCCGCTTGCACGCTAAATTTTTCAAATTCTTTCTGAACTTGCGTAATACCTACCCAACGTTTGGTTTGGGTGGTATCTTGTCGGTTGTATAGCATAAAGTCGTTGATGTAAGCGATTTTGTTTTCCATCAACCAATTTTTTGAAAGGTTTTTTTGCCAAGTTCCAGCCAAACGCCAATTTTTTTCTAAAAGAACTGCACCATTACTCAAACGCCTGAAATTAGAATGTAGCCAATTGTGAAAAGTAAGTTTTTGATTGTTAGTAGCTTGCAAATAAAAATCTTGATTTGTGCCAAAACAATTTACAGGTGTGTTATTTTCAACTTCACCGAGTAAGGAGGGTATTTTGTAGTTGTTTTGCAATGAAAAGCGATAAAAATTACTTTGCATTTGCCAATGAGAGCCTGTTTGAGTGAGGTTTATTCCTGAGAAATTTCGTCCAAAACTACCTATTTCTTGTCGAATAAGTAGTTGGTTTTCAGTGTTTTTAGATAAATTAGAAAGCAAAATTGTTCCTCCAATAGCTTCTGACCCAAAGAGAGAGGATGCCGAACCCATTTGCAGAGCCATATTAGAGTTAGCAAAAACAGGCAAAGTAGCTAAATCACTTTCGCCAAGTGTTGCCGAGTTGATATTGATGCCATTCCAAAGTACGGCGGTGTGTCCTGCGGAAGTACCTCTGAAAGCGGTTGTACCGAGCATTGCATTGCCATATTCTTTCAAATACACGCCACTATATCGCAGAAGCCACTCCGAAGCCAAACTACTTGCATTTTGGGCTAAAAGCAAGCTATCGGCTTGCCAAGATTTTGCCCCCACTGCATAACGTTTGTATGGATAGCCTTTTACTTCAATAGGGGCAATAGTATCTTGGGCAAAAATAACTTGCCAAAAAAACAAACTCAACGAGCAAAATACAAAACGCATCTACAAGACTTTTTTGCAAAAAAGCCTCTTGTAAAAGTTGTTGAAATGAAAAAATGAGCAAGAAATTACTTGCTAAAAATTTCGCATTTCAGCACCTTTCACCCGAAGGCTCTGAAAAAGACGGCTCATTTGGCAGGTCTCCTGACTTACCGAGTTTTGTCAGCCTTCCCACCCCGAAGGGCAGTGGCAGGGGATTTGACAAAACATTGGTTCGGCTTACAGTTGCGGGGACAGCTACGGATTTGCACCGTATTCCCTATTAAAGCCTCTTTGCGAATGCAATTTGGCTACCAAATGAGTTGCAAAGCTAAGAAAAAAAATTAGCTTTTCATAAAAATCCAATCATTTTTAGAAACTTTATTTAGTGAAAATGCAAATATTTCGCCATAAGCTACGGGGATTTTGAAAATATTGGGCAATGGAATTTCTAAAACATAAGCCCACAAACAGCGAATTACCCCTGCGTGTGTGATAAGTAAAACTTTTTGATATTGCTTTTTTCGCAGGTTATTCATAAAATAGCTTACCCTGTCGTACAATTCTGCTAAATTCTCGCCTTGTGGTGGTTTTACATTTACAAAATCTGCCATCCACGTTTCCAGTTCTGCTTGGTTGATATCGTTCCATTTTTTACCCTCCCACTCGCCAAAATCCATTTCCATAAGGGCATTTTCGTAAAAAACATTTGGGTATGGCAAGGTTTCTGCTAATGCTTTGCACCTTTGCAAGGGACTGCAATACACTGCATCAAAAACATTGGGCAATTTATTTTTCAGTTCTTGTACTTCTTGCTGGAAAGTGTCATTATTCAAAAGTACTTCCTTTTGCCCATAGCAAATGTCTTTTTCTATATTCACTGAGGTATGACGCACTACGAAAACTTCCATACTGCTTCAAAAGTTAGCAAAACACAACATTCTGAAAGTTGCTCCACTGCTCCCAAACAATCACCTGTGTAGCCACCTATCCATTTTTCAAAATATCTTTTGGCAAAGAAAAAAAGTAACAACAAGGGAACAAGAACCAATAAACAAAACACCTTCCAATAACTTAAAAAAATAAGAGGCACTAAGCCAAAAAGATAAACGCAAAGTATTTCTGTTTTTCCGTGATTTTTGGCAATAGGTTTGGCTTTGCTTTTTTCATCTTCGCGGGCATATTGAGAAGTGAAAATAATATTAGCCGCATTCAGGCGAGCCAGTGAATGATAGGTAAAAAAAATAAAAAGTTGGTAAGCAATGTGGCTTTCTTTTTCAAGAACAGCTTTGAGAGTAAGAAATTTTGCTGATAAAAACACAAGCAAGGCTATTACACCAAAAGTGCCGATACGGCTATCTTTCATAATTTCTAAAATTTTTTCCTTGTTCCAACCACCACCAAACCCGTCAAAGGTATCCGCCAAACCATCTTCGTGAAACGCCCCCGTAACCAATATGCCTACGGCTAACGAGATAAGAACAGCAAACGAAAAATTCCATATCTGACTGCTTCCCCAAAAAGCCAAAAAAGAAATCCCCCCAACTATCCAGCCTATCAGAGGAAAAAAACGAGTAGCTTTATTAAGAAATTCGGGGTTGTGAGGAGTGTTTTTTGGGCAAGGAATACGCGTGTAAAACATCAAAGCTACCCAAAAAACCCTGATTTGCTCTCTCATTTTTTGTTAAAATTCAAAGCTCTTGTTGCTCTATGCTAATTTGTTTTTTTTCAGCAAAATACTTTCTTACAAAACGCTCAATGGTAAGTCCTTGCCCAATGATAGAAAACATTACTAGAGCATAGGTTACAAAAACAATGAACTGATAATTGGGAATACCCGCCAAAGAAAGAGCCATTGCAATAGAAATACCGCCTCGCAAACCGCCCCAGGTAAGTACGAAATCAGTTCTAATATCGGTATTGAGCCTACGGCGGAAAAAGGGTTTGGGGAGGGTAATAGCAAGATAGCGTCCCAAGAGCATTATAGGTATCACCATTACACTGGCGTATAAATAGTGCCAATCAAATTGAATGATGATGATTTCAAAGCCCATAATTAGGAAAAGCACAGCATTGAGGAGTACATCTATCATTTCCCAAAATTTATGCACATAGTCGCGTGTAGTTTGCGACATTGCCTCTTTCTTGACAATACTTCCCGTAAAAAGTCCTGCCACTACCATAGCCAAAGGACCCGAAACGTGCAACTTACGAGCGAGTAGATAACCGCCCATTACTACGGCAAGTGTTATCATTACTTCGGTTTGGTAGTGGTCTATGCGGCGAAGTAGTTCGTAAGTAATCCAACCCAAAAGAAAACCCAAAGCCAAGCCCCCTATTACTTCTCTAATCACAAGCCAAGCTACATCAGAGGCTTCAATTTTTTCTATTCCTACGTGAATGATATTGAGTAAAAGTACAAAAATGACTACGCCCACGCCATCATTGAAAAGAGATTCGCCTACAATGGTAATTTCAATTTTTTTAGGAACATTAGCCCTTGCCAAAATGCCAAGCACTGCAATCGGGTCGGTTGGAGAAATTAAAGCTCCAAAAATAAGGCAGTACATATAATCTATGCCCAATCCCATCATTTGCGAAAAAACAAGATATGCCAGCGAACCAATGAATATTGTAGAAATAACCACCCCTACGGTTGCAAGCATTAGTATCTGAAAGCGATTTTCTTTGAGCGTAGAAAAATCGGTGTGTGAAGAGCCTGCAAACAGCAAGAAACTCAACATAAAATCAAACAGCACCTTGCTAAAATCAATATCATCTACGATATTTTTGACATAGTCATAAACTCCTTGTTCAAAATGTCCTATTACAATCACCACAAAAGAAACAAAAATAGAGACTATCATCAAGCCAATAGTTTCGGGCAGTTTCAGGTAGCGAATATTGACAAAAGCAAAAGAAGCCATTAGTACTGTTAGCAGTGTCAGCAGATTGATTAAATCCATAAGCTAAAAATAGTTTTGCCGAGAAACTTACTCTTACAAATTTACACATTTCAGTAGAAAGGCAAGAAAAAAGCGATTTTTTTTGCACCAAAACCCACAAATTTTACGTTTTACTTAAAACCACAAAACGATGCGTCTGTTTAGTTTTATTTGCTTCATAAGTTTTATTTTATTGCAGGCTTGTAGCAACAGCAAAGGTACAGAAGCTACCAATAAACCCAAAACTGACCCCCCTGTTTCGGTGGAAGCAATAATTGTCAAAAATAGAGAGTTGGTCAGTCCTTTGGAGCTTAGTGGTACGCTTCAAGCCCAAGACATAGTTGAAATTCGTTCGGAAGTAGCAGGTAAGTTAGCTTATTTGTACTTACCCGAAGGGGGCTTTGTGGCACAGGGGGCTGTAATAGGAAAGTTGTATAATGATGATTTGCAAGCACAACTGAAAAAAGCACAGGTTCAGTTAGAATTAGCACGAAAAAATGAAGAACGTCTTAAAAAACTTTTAGAAGTAGGAGGCGTAAATCAGCAAGATTATGACCAAGCCCAAACACAAATAAAAACTTTGGAAGCGGAAGCTGAATTCATACAAGCTCAAATTCGTAAAACGCTTATTACAACTCCCTTTGCGGGAAAACTGGGTTTGAAGCAAGTGAGTGTAGGCAGTTATGTAAGTCCTAATCAGGTGATTACTACTTTACAAAGTCCTCAATTGCTTGTAGATTTCAATGTTCCTGAGCAATATCTTGCTAAAATTCAAGTTGGAAATATGGTAGAGATGCTCGTAGAAGGCAGTAGTGTAAAATATCAGGCACGTATTATCGCTACTGAACAGCAAGTAAATATCAGCACTCGTAATTTGAAAGTAAGAGCAAGAATTGAAAATGCGGATAAAAACTTAATGTCGGGAATGTTTGCACGTGTATTGCTCGGAGGCAATGAGAAACAAAATGCCATTCTTATCCCTACGGCGGCGGTTATTCCTGAAACGAGAGGAAAAAAAGTAGTAGTTATTCGTAGAGGGAAAGCAGAGTTTGTGAATATTGAAACAGGCTTACGCAAAGAAAACGAAGTACAAGTTTTAAGCGGCTTGCAAGCAGGTGATACAATTGCTATTACAGGTCTGCTTTTTGTAAAACCCAATAGTAGCTTACAAATTCGGAAATTGCGTGAATAGTGAATTTTATTTTTCGGGGGCTTCGCCGAAGGCGAAGCCCCCCCAA
The DNA here is from genome assembly GCF_002843425.1 of Raineya orbicola. Lineage (GTDB taxonomy): Bacteria > Bacteroidota > Bacteroidia > Cytophagales > Thermonemataceae > Raineya > Raineya orbicola. Next base: position 30,905 of record NZ_NKXO01000020.1, on the reverse strand, counting down.
AAAATAATCAAACCATTTCTAATTGCTTTTGCTTTTCTGTACTTTTTTGTGTTTTCTCTTCGGTAGATTGAATTTTTTTGCCCGTGTAAGCGATAAATATGCCTTTTTCTTGCAAATAAGACTTTACCTGATGAAGTTTTTCCAAAGAAATTATCCCAATAGCATATTTGTAATTTTCAGAATGATAGAGTTCCGAAATATGTTCAAAAGGAATGTGTGTTAGTTCGTTTTCTTCGTTGTAACGTAAATAAATTTCTAGAAGCACTTTTTCGGTAAATTGCAAGTGTTTGTTCCAATGGCTTTTCTTATACTCATAGCGGTAATTGTAGAGCGAAGCTGAAATATCTGAAAGTACCGCCGAACCCGTAGGGTGTCCGCCTGCTCCTTTGCCTATGAATATTTGTTTTTGGGAAAAAGCCGCTTCTACAATTACTCCATTGGTTTCATTTTCAACGTGAAATAGAGGGTGATTGCTATCAATCAGTTGAGGCATAAGGAAAACCGCTACTTCGTTTTTGCTTATCCTTTCGGCGTGATTGATGAGCTTGATTTTTAAGCCTTTTTCCTTGGCATATTGTAAATCTTGCAAAGAAAATTGCTCTATACCATAATTGAAAATTTTATCAGGACTAACTACCAAGCCGAAAGCGTGTAAAACCAAGATGCAAAGTTTATATTTGGGGTCAAAGCCGCCTACATCTAAAACAGGATTAGATTCTGCGAAACCTAATTCTTGGGCTTTGCGTAAAGCCACTTCATAGCTTACATTTTCTTGGGCAATTTTTGTGAGTATGTAATTCGTAGAACCATTGAAAATGCCACGAATAGCGTACAAATGCTCATTATCGTAGTACTCCTCCAAAGTACGAATAATAGGAATACTGCCACAAGCAGAGGCTTCGTAGAGCAAAGGCGTTTGATGCTTTTTTTGTAGCTCTAAAAGCTCGGGCAGATGCTCGGCAAGCATTTTTTTATTGGCGGTAACTACGGGCTTTTGACGCTTCAAGGCTTCGGAAACTATCAGGAAAGCCTCATCAGCGTTATCAATAAGTTCCACTACCAAGTTGATTTCAGGATTTTCTAAAATTTCTTGGGCTTGGGTGGTAAAATAGCTTAAATCAATAGGACGAGGTTTTTCGGGGTGTTTAATGCAAATCCGAATTACTTCGGCGGGGAAATTTTCGTTTTTGTTCAAAATGTCATACAAGCCCTGACCTACACAGCCAAAGCCAAACAGACCGATTTTTAGTTTTTTAGGGGTCATAGCAAAAAAGAATTTGAAGGTAAAACCAAATGCCTATCTGCCAATAGGACTTTCCTTGCTTCTTTTTTGCTTATGCAAAAGTAGTATTTGCTTTTCAAAACTACAAACTTTCTTTGCAAAAAAATTGTTTGGCGATTTTGTGTAAAGTTTTTAATTTTCGTGCCAAATACAAAATTTATGGCAAAAATTCTGATAATTGATGATGAAGCCTCTATCCGAAACGCTTTGCGAGAAATTTTAGAAGACGAAAAACACGAAGTAAAAGAAGCTAAAAATGGTGAAGAGGGGCTTGCTATGCTTATAGAGGAAGACTTTGACGCCGCTTTTTGCGATATAAAAATGCCTAAAATGGACGGAATGGAATTGCTCCGAAAGTTCCGTGAAAATGGCAAAAACACGCAAATTATTATGCTTTCAGCTCACGGCAACATAGAAATTGCTGTGGAAGCTACTAAATACGGAGCATATCATTTTCTTGAAAAACCGCCTAATTTGCAACAATTGCTCGTTACTTTACGTAACGCTTTGGACAAAAAGGATTTGGTGCAAGAAAATAAAAATCTGAAAAAAACCATTAGCAAGGTAGTAAGTCAGAAATATGAAATTGTTGGCGAGTCGGAGGTAATGAAACAACTAAAAGTTGAAATTACCCGCATAGCACACGCCGATGCCCGTGTACTGATTTTGGGTCCGAACGGAGCAGGGAAAGAGTTGGTAGCTCGTCAATTGCACGAACAAAGCCCTCGCAAAGAAAAACCTTTCGTAGAAGTGAATTGTGCCGCTATCCCAAGCGAACTTATAGAAAGCGAACTTTTCGGGCACGAAAAAGGCTCTTTCACGGGAGCTATCAAAGATAAAAAGGGCAAATTTGAACTTGCTGACAAAGGAACGCTTTTTCTTGATGAAATTGGCGATATGAGCCTTTCGGCACAAGCCAAAGTGCTTCGGGCTTTGCAAGAAAGAAAAATTACCAAAGTAGGCGGTGATAAAGATATTGAAGTAGATGTGCGGGTAATTGCCGCAACCAACAAAGATTTACGCGAAGAAATTCATAAAGGTAATTTCCGAGAAGATTTGTTTCATCGTTTGGGCGTATTAATTATCAAAGTCCCTTCGCTTGATGAACGCAAGGAGGATATTCCTCTGCTTGTGAATAAATTTTTGAACGACATTGCCGAAGAGCATAAAACTAAACCCAAACACATAGAGCCACAAGCCATAGAGTTTCTGATGCAACTTTCGTGGTCGGGCAATGTACGCGAATTGCGAAATGTAGTTGAACGTTTGGTGATTATGAGCAGTGATAAAATTACTCTACAAGATGCTCAAAAATACGCTGTTTTTAAGATTTAGCTTTTTTGAGCAAGCCATTCTTGCATAATATTTACGCCTGATGAAGTACCAATACGCTCGGCACCTGCTTCAATCATCGTTAAGGCTGTTTGTAAATCTTTTATACCTCCAGAAGCCTTGATGCCAATGGTATCAGGGCAATTTTTTCTCATAAGCCGTATATGCTCAACCTTTGCCCCTGCCGAAGCAAACCCTGTGGAAGTCTTTACAAAATCGGCACCTGCTTCGGTGGCAATTTTGCAAGCCAAAGCGATTTGCTCATCTGTCCAGTAAGCAGTTTCTAAAATCACTTTCAAGATTTTTTCCTTTTCGTGTGCGAGTTTGGCAAGTTGAGCAATTTCAATCTTTACCCAATCGTAAGCACCTGTGGCAAAAGCAGAAAGCGTCATTACCATATCCAGTTCATCAGCTCCATCTTGAATAGCCACTTCCATTTCTCGGCGTTTGGTGGCAGTTCTTTCATAGCCCAAGGGGAAGCCTATTACCGTAACTACCTTTATATCAGTGCCTCGTAAATCTCTATGAGCTTTTTCTACCCAGTAAGGCGGTACGCAAACCCCTAAAAAATTGTATTCCTTTGCCTCTGTGATGAGTTTATCAATATCCGCATAAGTTGTAAGCGGTTTGAGGCAAGTATGTTCTATGTACTTATTGAGGGCTAACATAATTTATTGAAGTGTTTCTTTCAGGAAATTTAGCAAATTTGCAAGACTTATACGTTTCTGCTCTCCTGTACGCATATCTTTGATAGCTACTTCGCTATTTTTTATCTCCTCCGAGCCAATAGCAATCACAAAAGGGATTTGTTTTTTATCAGCATACTTGAACTGCTTATCCAATTTGGTGCTTTGTGGATAAATTTCAGCCTTATAGCCTTCATCACGCAATTTTTTGAGCAAAGGAAACACAAACTTTTCACTTTCTTTATCAAAGTTTGTAAAAAGTATTTGAGTAGTGCTTTGGGTTTGAGCAGGAAAAAGGTTTTGTTCTTCTAAAACATCATAAATTCTATCCAAACCAAAAGAAAAACCAACTCCTGCCATTCCTTGCAAACCGAAAGTTCCCGTAAGGTTATCATAACGACCTCCGCCGCTAATACTTCCTACTGCCGAATTTTTGACCTTTACTTCAAAAATTGCACCTGTGTAATAAGAAAGACCTCTTGCAAGCGTAATATCCACAGAAACAGGGAAATCAGTTTGGTTATCAAAATGCCTTACATACTCAAAAATCTGTTTCAAATCGGCGACACCTTCTAAACCCACAGAGGATTTTTGTAAAAATTTTTCTAAAAATGCGATTTTCTCTTCATTTTTTTCAGGTACGCTGAAAATAGGTTGCAAATCTTGAATATTTTGCTCTGAAAATCCTCTTTGCAAAAGTTCTTGTTCCACTTTTGTCTTGCCAATTTTATCTAATTTATCAATAGCTACACACAAATCTGATTCTTTGCCTTCCGCTCCGATACTTTCAGCAATGCCTGCAAGTATTTTTCTATGGTTGATTTTAATTTCAAAACCTTGTATGCCCAAACGCTTGCCCAGAACTTCGTGCATCATCAAAATAATTTCCGCTTCGCAGATGAGAGAATTTGTTCCTACTACATCGGCATCGCATTGATAAAACTCGCGGTAACGTCCTTTTTGAGGGGCATCACCTCGCCATACAGGCTGAATTTGGTAGCGTTTGAAAGGGAACGCAAGGTCGTTTTGGTTCATTACCACAAAACGGGCAAAAGGCACGGTCAAATCGTAACGCAAACCTTTTTCGGCAATTTGCAAAGCAAAAAGTTTAGAGCCTTTCTGCAAATGTTCGGGCTGAATATCTTTGAGAAAATCGCCTTGATTAAGAATTTTGTAGAGGAGTTGGTCGCCTTCCTCGCCATACTTACCCATAAGCACAGAAAGGTTTTCCATAGCAGGCGTTTCGAGAGGCAAAAAACCGAATTTTTCAAAAACTTCTTTGATATGTGCAATAATGTAATTTCTACGTAACATCATTGCAGGCGTATAGTCGCGTGTTCCGCGTGGTAGGCTAGGCTTTTGTTTCATAACCGATTAAGCATTAGCGAGCAAAATTACAAAAACTTTTCAAAGACTTTTTCATATTCCAAATTTTCACTTATTTTTGCATAGAAACACTTAAACAAAAATAGCTATGAGTAATGCTACTCAACAGCAAATTCGTACCGTAAATTTTTATTATCTACCTTTTTTGGTGGATATGTTTTTGCGTTGGCTTTCTATGGGTGTGTACCGCGGTATGGAAGATAGCGACCAGCACAATACATCTGAGTTTGTTGTTTTTGCCATTATACAACTTGTTATTACAGCGGTTACTACTATTTGGGTGTTTGTTAGATTTAATAGCCTAAAAAGAAATTATGAGTTTTTGCGAGAAGGTTATTATGAAGAAAAAATTTCTTTGCTTTCCATTGCTTTCCGAATATTTAATGTACTTTCAGTAACCTATATTTTATCAGGAGCCATTCAAGAGCAAAGTTTTTATCGTTCTTTTGTAGGGGTGCGTCCTGAGTCGGAAGTAGCTGTGTATATTATTGTTTTTTTGGTGTATGCGGGGATTATGGTATATCTTTCGTTCAGCAGTATTAGTATCCCCAAAGAGCACGAAAGCGAGTTTATAGCTACAACACCTCTTTTTGAGCCTTTTCCTATTGCTAAATGGGTCAAAAAACTTGCTAAAAAAGATACTTCCTCTGCCCCTCTAACGCCCCCAAATTTGGAAGACAAAAGCCTTTTTATTGATAATTTTGACTACCAAATAGACCACAATGATTTAGAGATTATCAAAGTGGAAGGTAGATTACGCAATGAACATTCACGCGTAGAAGCCTATATTTTGGAAAGTGTAATGTTTGGGGCATTGGCTTTTTCAGGATTTCTTTCCATTATCGCTTCCGAAAGATTTAATTTTACTTTACAAGAAAGGATTTTCCTTGCAGATACAAATGCTCATATCATTCAGAATGTAAAAGTAGCCGAAAAAAAATCCGATGGAAGAGAAGTCATAAAAAGCTATGATGAAACTATACCAATCGCTGAAGAACCAGATTATCGCTACAAACAGGTAGAGCCTCTTTTAGATATTAAAAATCCGAAAAAAGTAGTTCCCATTGTGAAAAATACTGAAATGCGAGTGTTTTGGTCAGAAGCGATGGGCTTGCTCAAAAATGTACTTCTATTCAAGTTTAATGACCAAACTCGGCGAAGTTGGAACAGACTGCTCCAACCTTCTAACCTAATTATGCTGATTTCCATTGAAACGCTGTTCTGTGCCTTATTTTTCCTTTCAGTAATTGCCTCACGCTTGCGTTATACTAAAATGACTGAGGAAATTGATAACTTGGTACGTCTGGCTCGGAACTTCAACGAAAAAGAAGAAGAAGTACATAATCTTATTTTGCAGGGTTTGGGAGACGAAGATATCCAAATGAACTTACGTCGTCGTTTGCAAAGTTTGAGCTTCAAAATCAATCAATATGTGGAGAGAGCCAATGAACTTATGGAAAAAGCTCGTCCTATATTGGTGTATATGAGTTTGTTCAGAAATTTGGGGGTAATCACTTTTATTTTTATTCTCATTACAAGTTGCATATTTTTCTCCGAAACGCTTGCGTTTATTTTCTTGCTCTTTTCTATTGTAGCTTACGTTTACGAATACATTGATATAAAACTTAGAATGAAAGGCAAACAAGCATAGCACAATTTTTGTAAGGCTAATCATAAACAGAAAAAATGAGAATTTTATTTCTAATATTATTGTATTGGAGTTTTTCCCTTACAGCTTTTGCCCAAGAGAAAGAGGAAAATATTTTAGAAACTGATACCATTCCAGATTTACGAATCAAACTGCCCAAAGAAAAAAAAGAACAAAAGGAGAAAAAAGAACCTAAAAATGTCTATTACGGCAAAAAAGTTCGCAAAAGTTTTATTAAAAAAACAAGTTCAAACGTAACGATTGAAGTTTTCCATTACCTTAAAATACAAGACCGTGGGCTGGTGAATAAATACATTGAAGAAATTTATGCTTTTCACCCGCAGAAAAAAAGAATTATAGTAAGTACCTACGACAAAATGCCTTGGGACGAAGTGAAAATCCTACACGGACCTTACAAAAAAACAGAAAATAACCGAGTAATAGAAGAAGGATTTTTTTACTTCGGGGTAAAGCACGGTAGATGGGAGAAATACGGAAAAGATGCCCTTGATAGAGATTTTGTACTGCTTGAAAAAACAAAATATTATCGGGGATTTCTGAAAGAATCTAAAATTTCGTATTACGACGAAATGCAAAAAAAACTCAAAGAAGTTGTTCCTATCAAAAATGGTAAAAAAGAAGGCACTTATCTTCGCTTTCACCCTAATGGCAATCTTGCCGAAAAAGGTGTATTTCAGAATGATGTAAAAATTGGTTTGTGGGTAGAATATTACCCCAACGGCAAACGCAAAAAAGAAACCATTTATCCACGCGTTTGGTATGATGAAGACACCGAAGTTCAGATTCGTGAATATGACGAAAATGGTAGAATAAAGCAAGATTAGCTTTAACCAACAAATTTTACAAACTTTTGTAAAACCTTTCATAAGTTCGGCTTTTCAATTATTTTTTTTCTATTTTTACGCAAAAATTTACAAAAAGGCTTTTTATGCAAGGATTAAGCTACCACGTAGATATTGTACTCTGTATTGATGCTACGGGTTCAATGTCGCCAATTATTGATAAAGTAAAAGAAAATGCTCTCAAATTTTATGACGACCTCTCGGTACAGATGAGGCAAAAGTCTAAACATATTGATAAACTCCGCGTAAAAGTCATTGCTTTTCGTGATTATTATGTTGATGGCGATATGGCTATGCAGATTTCGCCATTCTTTGTTTTGCCTGATGAAAAGTCTGATTTCCAAAACTTTGTTAATCGCATACAGGCTGATGGCGGAGGCGATGAACCTGAGAATGGCTTGGAGGCTTTAGCTCTTGCTATTCAGTCGGAGTGGAGTAAGGAAGGCGATAAACGTAGGCAAATTATTGTCCTTTGGACAGATGCCAGTACGCACCCTTTGGAGTTTAAGGCAGAAAGTAAGCCTCAAAATTATCCTACTGCTCAAATTCCCAAAAATTTTGATGACCTTACTGACCTTTGGGACGGACAAACAATGAATCGTGCCTCCAAACGCTTGATTTTATATTCTCCTGATGCCTACGCTTGGACGGATATTGCAAATCATTGGGAAAATACCATTCAGTACCCTTCCAAGGCAGGTGAAGGTTTAAGCGAAATTGATTATCAAACTATTTTAGATGCTATTGCCAATAGTGTTTGATGTTAATTTTTGCTGTTTTCTGATACTTTTCTAAACCAAAACTCATATAAAATGCAGTATTTCAAGAAACTTAATAACCTACTCGGCTGGATTATCTTTTTGATTGCTACTTCTGTGTATTTGCTTACGCTTGAGCCTACGGCAAGTTTTTGGGATTGTGGAGAATTTATTGCTTGTTCTGCAAAATTGCAGGTGCCTCACCCACCGGGTACGCCTTTCTTTCTACTTGTGAATAGAATGTTTGCAATGCTCGCCTTAGAGCCTACTCAAATTGCCTTTATGGTTAATGTTTCTTCGGCTTTGTGTAGCGGCTTTACAATACTTTTTTTGTTTTGGTCAATTAGCTTGCTGGCTATTAAGTTTTTTAATCAGGGAAAAGCAGACTTTGAGCCCACCAAGCCTCAAACACATAGCATAATGCTCGCCAGCAGTGTTGGGGCTTTGGCTTATACTTTTTCAGATTCGTTTTGGTTTTCAGCCGTAGAAGCAGAAGTATATGCAATGTCTTCGTTTCTGACTGGCTTTATTTTTTGGGCAATGCTCAAATGGGATACACTGCAAGATACGCAAAGCGAATATCGTTGGCTTTTACTGATTGCGTATCTTATAGGGCTTTCTATCGGAGTTCACCCGCTCAATTTACTCACCATTCCTGCCCTTGCAATGATTTATTACTTCAAGAAATGGCAGAAAATAAGCTTAAAAGGCTCTGTTTATGCCATTTTAATAGGTTCAGGTATTTTGTTATTCTTGATTTGGCTCATACCAGGGCTACCTACATTTGCTAAAAACATAGAAGTTACATTTGTGAATGTTTTGAACCTACCATTCAATTCAGGGATAATTTTCTTGATTATAGCAATTGTAGCGGGGCTTACTTGGGGGATATTCTATTCAATCCGAAAGCAAAAACCATTGCTCAATACTATTTTGCTGGGGGTTTCTTTGGTGCTTGTAGGGTATGCTTCTTATGGAATAATTTTGATACGTTCTGCATACAATCCTCCCATTGATGAAAATAATCCCGAAGATTTGGTTTCACTGATTTCGTATTTGAATCGTGAGCAATACGGCAGTCGTCCTTTGCTATTCGGACCCATTTACACTGAAAAACCAGAGGATTACATCAACACTACACCTATTTATACAAAAGATAAGGAAAAAGGGAAATATGTGATTTATCGCTACAATCGTGAGCCAAAATACGGAGATGATGCCCGAATGATGTTCTTCCCACGTTTGTATAGCTCAGACCCTTATCACGTTTCGCTCTATGAGCGGTATTTGGGTTTGGAAAAAGGTGAACAGCCCAGTTTTTTTGATAATTTCCGCTTCTTTTTTACATATCAGCTCGGGCATATGTATTGGCGTTATTTTGGGTGGAATTTTATTGGCAGGGAAAGTGATATTAAAGATGCAGGAGTTTTATTTTTATCCAATGATAAAGATGCCCCCAATTACATTAAGAACAATAAAGCCCGCAATCGTTTTTTTGCCATTCCTTTTATTTTGGGAATGTTGGGATTAGCTTTTAACATCATACGTAATAAGCAGACCGCAGGAATGCTTGGATTGCTTTTTTTCTTGACGGGTATAGCTCTGATTATTTATCTCAACTCTCCACCTGTTGAGCCTCGTGAAAGGGATTATATCTATGTAGGTTCTTTTTATGTTTTTGCTATTTGGATTGCTTTTGGCGTTTTGGCAATTATAGAGCTTTTGGAAACCCGACTTTCAAAAGGTACTCAAATAACTTATCGTAATTCTCTTTCTTGGGGAGTAGCAACTTTTGCGGGGCTTTTGTGCGTAGCACTTATGGCTTGGCAAGGTTGGGACGACCACAATCGCTCTAATCGTTATTATTCGGTAGATTCGGCACGAAATTTATTAAGCTCTTGCGAACCTAATGCTATTCTTTTTACGGGTGGCGATAACGATACCTTTCCGCTTTGGTATGTACAAGAAGTAGAAGGTTTCCGAACAGATGTAAGAGTTTGCAACACAAGCCTTTTAGGAACAGATTGGTACATCAGTCAGATGAAACAAGCCGCTTATGATTCTGACCCCCTCCCCATTTCATTGAAAGAAGAACATTACCGAATGGGTATAAATGACGTAGTCTTTATTACCAAACACCCTTTTATGCCTGAAAAAGAAGCCAAACAGCTCTTTGAGCAGGGGGTAGAACTTCAACAATATATGAATTTGGTGGTGCAAAACAATAAATATACACAAATTCCTACTTCCGAAGAAGATGTTGAAAATTTCTTACCTTCCCAAAAACTTATTTTAGATATTTCTAATGATATTGATTACATTAAAAGTGCAGGATTCCTGCCCAAGGGGGCAGATACATTGCTCAAATATGGTATGTATTGGCAGTTGCCTAAAAATCGTGTAGATAAAGATGAATTTGTGATTCTTAACATTATTGCCAACAACCATTGGCGAAGACCTATTTATTTTGCCCCTAAATTGAGCGATGAAGATTACGTTGGCTTGAAGGATTATATGCAAATCGAAGGTTTGGCATATCGTTTGCTCCCCGTGCCTGTGGGTTTGCTTGCCCCTAAAAAGGAAATTTTTGTGAATGCCGATTTGAGCTACGAGCTAATAATGAAAGAGAAAAAACACAGTTTCAAGGGTAAAGAAATTGTAAGAAAAATGTATTGGAGAGGTTTGGATAATCCCCGAGTGTATCATAACGAAGATTATTTTGGCTTTATTTCGCAAGCACGCGAGCATATTTATGAAGTAGCTAAAACGCTCATAGAGGAAGGAAAGAAAGAAAAAGCCAAAGAATTGATGCTTTTTTCTCTTAAACAGATTCCCATAGAAAGCATTCCTTATGATGTGTATGTTGCCCAGTTAGTACCTTTATTGTACGAAGTAGGCGAAACTAACACCGCTGATAAGCTCTACAAACAAATTATGGAGGAAGCCAAAAGTATTATTGAGTATTCTAACGAGCATTATAGCCTTCGCAACGATTTCAAGATGAGACAGCAAATATTCATTTTCTATCAGTATGCCAAAGATTTACAAAAAATAAAGCCTGATGAAGCCGTAAAATGTAAGAATTTGTACGAAAAATATGTCCGTCAGATAAGTAATGAGTTAGAATAATAAAAAAGCCTCATAAAATTTCTTATGAGGCTTTTTTATTCAAAGGGTTTTATGCCAAATCAATTTTTCGGGTCAGATATACATCTTGTACGGCATTAAGGAGTTCTACACCTTCTTTCATAGGTCTTTGGAAGGCTTTACGACCCATAATCAAGCCCATACCTCCTGCACGCTTGTTGATAACCGCAGTGGTTACGGCTTCTGCCATATCCGAAGCACCCTTGGACTCTCCTCCTGAATTGATAAGACCAATTTTGCCCATATAGCAGTTGGCAACTTGGTAACGGCACAAATCTATAGGGTGTGAAGTGGTTAGCTCTTCGTACATTTTTTTATGCGATTTACCAAAGTTCAAAGCGGTGAAGCCGCCGTTATTTTCAGGGAGTTTTTGCTTGATAATATCCGCTTGAATAGTTACGCCCAAATGGTTGGCTTGTCCTGTGATATCAGCGGCAACGTGGTAATCTACACCATCTTTCTTGAAGGCACTATTACGAGCATAACACCAAAGCACCGTAGCCATACCCAACTCGTGAGCCATTTCAAAAGCTTCAGCAACTTCTACAATCTGACGAGATGACTCTTCTGAACCAAAATAAATGGTTGCTCCTACTGCCACAGCCCCCAAATTCCACGCCTCACGCACCGAACCAAACATAATTTGGTCGTACTTATTAGGGTAGGTCATTAGTTCGTTGTGGTTGATTTTTACCAAAAAAGGAATTTTATGAGCATATTTGCGAGACATCAAGGCTAAATTGCCAAAAGTAGTGGCTACGGCACTGCAACCGCCTTCAATGGCAAGTTTGATGATATTTTCGGGGTCAAAGTAGATAGGATTGGGTGCAAAAGAAGCCCCTGCCGAATGTTCTATGCCTTGATCTACGGGCAAAATTGAAAGATATCCTGTGCCTTTAAGCCTTCCGTGGTTGAACATTGCTTGTAAGCTACGCAAAACTTGCGGATTGCGGTTGGATTTGGCATAGACTTCATCTACAAAATTTTTAGAAGGCTTTTGCAGAAGTTTTTTATCAATAGTTTTACACTCGTGATTGAGCAACTTTTCGGCATTAGAGCCAAGAATTTCTACAATTTTGTCGTAATTTAGCATAATTTCAAGGGGTTTGGTGAAAATTTAGGGCAAATATACAAAGTTATGTTGAGGTGTAAAATGCTTTCACGGATTTTCATAAGATTTGTGAAGATTGCCAAAAACTGCTATTATTGTGTCAAGTCTGTTTAGCTAAATGAATTTGTATCAAAATCGTTTTCGCTTTAAGGTAGCTATTATCGTAGTTGCATTTCTGATAGGCTTTGTTTCGTTGTATTATACCAATACTTTGGTGAGCCAGCTTATACAACGAGAAAAAGCACAAATAACGCTTTTCAGTAAGGCTTTACGATACCTCTGGGATAGAGAAAATGAAGAATCAATGAAATTTATTTTGGAAGAAATCATCAAAGCCAATACCTCTGTACCTACCATTGCCACTGACGAAAACGAAAACATTATCACAGAACGCAATCTGAATACCAAAGGAATGAGCGAAGAGGCGAAACAACTTTATTTGGAAAAAGAACTCGCCCGAATGAAAGAAGAATTTCCGCCTATTAAAATCAATATTGGCAAAGACCGCTATCATCTTATTTATTATCGTAGTTCCGATTTGATTTATCAGCTCAAATACTACCCTTACATACAGCTTACCGTAATAGCTATCTTTGGTTTGCTGGCTTATTTGGCATTCAGCTACTCTCGCCGAGCCGAACAAAACCGAGTATGGGTAGGACTTGCCAAAGAAACCGCTCACCAACTAGGTACTCCGATATCTTCTCTTTTGGCTTGGGTGGAGTATCTGAAAACCAATGCTATGACAGAGGAGATTTTAGACGAGATAAATAAAGATGTCAGGCGTTTGGAGATAATAGCGGCTCGTTTTTCAAATATTGGCTCGCAAACGGCTCTTTTACAAGAAGATATAGCTAAAATTATTGAGGAAATGCTTGCGTACCTACGCCCACGAATTTCAACTAAAATTCAGCTTGAATATCACAATTTTTTACCATACAACTTTTCAGTAAGGCTCAATAGATATTTATTTGAATGGGTATTGGAAAATCTTATCAAAAACTCTGTAGATGCTATTCAGGCGGAAGGGAAAATAGTAGTAGAAACCCGTCTTTCCAGCAAAGACAAATTGCTTTATATTGATATTAGCGACAATGGCAAAGGAATACCTCCTCGTAAAATTAAGCGAGTGTTTGACCCTGGCTACACTACCAAAAAACGAGGCTGGGGGCTTGGTCTTACTCTTGCCAAAAGAATTATAGAAGAGTATCACAAAGGTAAAATTTTTGTAAAATATTCCGAGTTAGATAAAGGTACAAAATTTAGAATTATACTCAAACGCTGATTTTGTAAATTAAGACTGCTATTTCATAAAACAACAATTGGTTTTATGAAGAAAATCAAGTTTTTTGTTTCTTTTTCTTGGCGGCGGGGAAAAGAACATTATTCAAAATAAGCCTGTAGCCGGGCGAATTGGGGTGCAGATTGAGGTCAGTGGGTTCTTCGCCTACAAAGTGCTGATAATCTTCGGGGTCGTGTCCGCCGTAGAATGTCCAAGTTCCCTTACCTTGTATGCCGTGAATATAACGAGCCTCGTTACAAACTTTATTTTCTGCCATTATTACTACTTCCGACTTGATCAGTTGATTTTTGAAAGCAGTTGTTTGCCCCATAAAGCCCTTGATGAGCGTTTCGTGATTTTGCGTGAGCATCGTAGGCACAGGGTCCCATTTGGCAGAGAAAGTAAAGAGCTGAAAAAAGTCTGTTTTTTCGTTTACCCCTCTTTCGTGTTGCTGGTTGTCAATGTCTGAATACTCGTACACGTAGGGATTTTTTTCCAAGCGAAAGTTTTTGAAAGCAAAAGTATTCTGAAAATTGAGTTTTTCTTGGGCTTGGGGGTCTGTACCATCGCCATCGTACATACTTTCACAAATATCTAATCCTTCGGCGGCAAGGGCAATATCAAAAGTATCGGTAGCCGAACACATAGCAAACATAAATCCTCCACCAATCACGTATTCGCGAATACGTTTTACGATGGCTAATTTCAGTTGTGAAATTTTGGAAAAGCCCCATTTTTTAGCAAGTGCTTCTAATTCTTTTTTTTCTTGCACATACCAAGCCTGATTGCGAGCCATTGCATAGAATTTCCCTTGTTGCCCTGTGAAATCTTCGTGATGCAAATGCAACCAATCGTAATCTATGAGCTTGCCCTGCATAATTTCGTCATCATAGATGAGGTCATAAGGAATTTCGGCATACGTTAGCACCAAAGTAACGGCATCGTCCCAAGGTTGTTTCGTTTTGGGTGAATAAACGGCAATTTTAGGGGCTTTTTCCAACTTCACTACGTCCATATTTGCCGAAGGGCTAGCAATTTCGGCAAGCACTTGATTGTATTGGGCAGAAGAAATCACCAGAAAACTTACCCCCCGAATAGAAAGTTCATTTTGTATGCGAGGGTCAAATTTTGTTCCAAAACTTCCTCCTCTATAATTCAAGAGCCAATCTACTTCTTGTCCTATTTTTTGCAATACCCAATAAGCAATACCATAAGCCTTCAAATGATTTTTTTGGGCTTTATCCATTGGAATTAAAATGTAGTTCGCTTTGGCTATCCAAGTGCAACCCCACAAAAAGGCTACTAAAACCAATCTTTTCATTGTCATTTTATTTAGATTTTCTACCGCAAATTTTGAACCACTCTACAAAAATTGAAACTACTTTTTTAGTAAAAACGTTTGCTATCGGTTTTTGTTTTACACTAGTAAGGGGCATTGCAAAATGATTCTCGTGCCTTGTGGCAAGGGTTCAATGCTAAGTACAGCATTGATTTCAGAGGCTCGCTTTTGCATATTTTTCAGACCATAATGTTTTTCTGCTATCTGCTGATTTAGGTTTATGCCTATGCCGTTATCTTGTACTATTAAAATAAAATTGCTTTCGCTACTTTGCAAAAATACCTGAATTTCAGTAGCTTGGCTATGTTTGAGAGCATTGTTTAGGCTTTCTTGAAAAATACGAAAAATATTGAGAGCCTTCAGAGAATGAATTTGGAAATCTTTTTGCAAATCTTTTTGCAAAATAATTTTTACACCTTGCAAATTTTCATTTAGTCGCCAAATAGTTTCCTGAATACGAGAAAGTAAATTTTCAGTATTGATAGCCTCCTGATTGATAGCCCAAATAGTTTCGCGAAGTTCGCTGATGGTTTCTTTGGTAAATTGGGAAAGCTCTTGAATACGCTTGTTTTGTTTATTTGGGTCTGTGGTTTTATCAATTTGCTCTAAACTTGTAATGATGTAGGTGAGTTGTGAGCCTATATTATCGTGTAACTCACGTGCTATGCGTTCTTTTTCTGTTTGTAATTTTTGAGATAGTTCTAATTCTCTCAAACGTTTTTTCAATCTTTTTTGAGCAATAAAGCGTATCAAAAAAGCAAAAATTGTGAAAATAATACTTATAGAAACGACAATAAACCACCATTCTCGCCAAAAAGGTTTTTCTACGATGAGAGGAATGTTCAAAATATCGGAGTATATGCCCAAAGCGTTTTTCATTCGTATTTGCAAGATAAAATTGCCATAATCTAAATTACGCAAGCTAAGTTGGTGGTTACTGGGAAGGTTTATCCAAATGCTATCTTTTTCTTTAAGCCTATAACTAAGCGAATTTTCATTTTCGTTCAAAAAACTAAGTAAGGCGAAACGTAAAGTCAGGTCTTTATTTTTCCAAGAAAGTGTGAGTTTTTTATCTTTCTGCCAAAAAATATTTTCTTGGGAATTTCTGATAGAAAGTAATTCAAAATGAGGTTTGGAGGTTGGAAGTGTTAAAACTTTATCCATATTGAGCCGAAAAACGCCTTTATTGGATAGAACATACACATAATTTTCGTGGGCTATGATGCGATTGATAGCAACATTCCAATCGGGAGGGACTATGTAAATTCCTGCCCATTTACGTAGATTATTTTCTCCTTCTACTTGATATAAATATTTGTCTGAAACCGCCCAAATAAAATTTTCATAGCGAAAAACACTTAAAATTCTTTCTTGTGTTTTTATCTGAAAGGCGATTTTATCGTTTTCAAATACGCTGATGCCTCTTTCGGTGGCTATCCAAAATACATTGGGTTTTTCTTTGAAAATATCGTATACAGTATTTGAAAGCACCCCCTCTTTTTGACTGAAATTTTTGATTTCTAATGTTTTAGGATTGATACGGCTAATACCATTGCCATAGGTACTCACCCATACATACGAGGGGGAAAGATGAATTTTTTCTAAATTATTGCTCACCAGTCCTTTCAGAATGTTTAAGGTATCGGTCAGAAAATTATCTTTCATTACAATTAAACCTTTCCCGAAAGTAGCTATCCACATTTTTTGGTCTTTGATGGCAATATCGGCAATGCCTGTGCAATGTATTCCTTCGCCAATGGCAGTTAAGTTTTTCTGCTCATACCAGTCGTAAAGAGAACCTATGAAAACTTTATCATTCCAAAATTGCAAAGCACGGCTATCGGATAAGGGTAAAAATTTTCTTTCGGTAGAGTGGTTGTTGAAAATGTGAATTCCTTTTTTACCTAAAAAAAACGATTGTAAGCCATTTGTGTAAAAATTCACGATTTCGTCATCAATTTCGTAATTTTCAAGGTAAGGAATATAGCGAAACAAACTTTTCCCAAAAACACTCAACCATAGATTTTTTTCATTATCTTGTAGTTCAAAAACTTCTACAACACCCTCATTTTGGACATCAGAAAGAATACTTTGAATAAGTGGATTATTATTAGATGAAGGAATATGTTGAAAGTATTTTTTTTTGTGAGGAATTGAGACTTTTTGAGTGGTATAGGGCAAAATTTTGAGTTGAGGAGTTATTTGATAAAAGCCTTTTTCATAAACCTGTAAAATGATATTTTGCGAACTATCTTCTGAAATAGCTTTCACCATATTGCCGGGCAATCCGTTATCGGTATTGAAATGCAAGAACTCTTTGCCATCAAAACGACTTATCCCTTTATCCGAAGCAATCCAAAAAAAACCTTTTTTATCTTGGTAAATAGCATTGATGTACTCACTTTTCAGACCCGTAGCACGCGTATAATGCTTAAAAACAGGTTTTTGAGCAAGTGCTGTGAAATGCAGAGAAAGAAAGCTAAAACAAACGAGGTGAAATAATGATTTCTTCTTCCTCATCATCTTCGGGGGTATCTTGTTTTTTCTTTTTCTGTTCTGTAGGAGTGTTTTTTAAGGGTTTCTGATAGCGAAGCATAATTTCGTGACTACCCAAAGTGTGGCGATTGAGAGCCGTTGTAGGGAAATCATAAGCATAGCTTATGCGTAAGCCTTTCAGGGTGTTGAATTCAAACAAGACACTTAAATTTGCCTGATGGCGATATGACAAGCCTGCCCCAAACCTTTGCTTATACCACGATTGCAGAGTAACATCAAAATTCAAAGGTGCCGCCTCTACGGCTCGCAAAAGGGCAGAAGGTTTGAGTTGAAAATTTTCATTTAGTTCAAATACATAACCTGCCATTAGGAAATAGTGTCTGTATTGCCTTGCTTGGCTTTGCAATAGCCCTTGTGTATTTTGCGAAAAGCGATGCGTAATAATTCTTGGCACAGAAAATCCTGCAAAAAAATGTTCGTTATTAAACCAAATACCTGTGCCTACGTTGAAGAGAGTACGAGTAATGTTTTCTTCCAGTGTTGGGTCGCTATTAGTGTTATTGCCATTGAGTTGCGAAGAGTTATAAATTAGATCAGAGCCACGAAAGCTGTATTGTGTAAATCCTGCTTGCAACCCAAGAGCGAGGTTGCCATTGTTGGCGGTTGGAATGCGATAAGCGTATTGTGTAGAAAGTTCAAAACTTTGGGTTTTGCCTATTTTATCTAAACCTACGAGCAAACCTGCTCCCAAGCGATTTTGCCATAAGGGAGCATCTATGCCCAAAGTAGCCGTAGTAGGCGAGGCAGTAATGCCTGCCCATTGCTTACGATACAAAAGTCCTGCATTGAGCAAATTATGACTGCCTACATAAGCAGGATTGATAGCGGCAGTATTGAAAACATACTGCGTATAGAGTGGGTCTTGTTGAGCCTGTGCCACCCCGTAAAAAATCCAAAAACAAAGCAGTAAGAAATATTTCACCCCTGAATAGTTTTTCATCAAAATTACATAAATTTTGACAGATGAAAAAAGTTTTCAAGGGTTTTTCTAAATTTTTGAAATTTCATTGTACGATTGAATAATTTCAATAAACCCAAAAGCGGGCTATTTAGGTTAGCTTTTTTAATTCCGCATCAAATCTTTCATTTCTTTTTCCGAAAGTTTAAGCTCCCGAGCGATATTTTGAGGAGTAGGATGTTCTAAGATTAACAACACAAGCCAAACAGCCGCCATAGCAACATAGAACAACTTAGATGTAAGCAAATAGAAAACCAAACTTATCATAGCTACACTTTCCAAAATAGCCATTTTAATAATAAAGGGAGATTTATAGGCTTGTAATTTACTCTGCAAATCTACCTGCTTTTGAGCGTTTAACATAAGTTTAGGCATAAATACTTTGATAAATGCCATAGAACCTACTGCCATTAGTACTACTACGACCTGAAAAAGCAAATGATTTTGCATTGTACTATCTGCCGCTATGGTAGGTAGAAGTACAAAATGAAAGACAATGCCCATAAACACTATTGGAACCGTGAGGGCGATGTGCAAAATCCGAAGTTGTTGCAAAATTTGTTTCATTATCTTTTTTTTAGTGAAATAGATATTCTTAAACCTTGAAAACTACAATAACTATTTACTTTCAAAAGATTAAGGTTTTTCCTCTATTCAAATATCTAATATCAGAAATCTGTACCCAACAAATTATTTTTCTGTAAAGCCTACAATCATTAAAACAGCTCCGATTACTACTAATGCGATTGCCCCAATCAAAGACCACTTCGCCGAACTTTCTGCACTTTGTACAAGTTCCTCTTCTGATTTTACCGAAACAATAAAGTGCTGATTGGTATCACGAGGCTTGGAGATGGTTAGTTCGCCATCTTTGTCATTAGCTTCGCCATATACATACAAGCGAGCATTGACAGGGATACATTCCTCCACCAAGCGATAGCCAAGCGTTCTTGAACCATAAGTACCTACATTATTCAGGAAACTCATCAGTTGCATACCCCAACTTGTATTTCTATGCTGATTAAGATAACCTTGTGAAAGTTCTCTTTCAAACCTATCTACGGTAGTAGTAGTGTGTTTTTCTGCCAAAGCAGGATTTACCGCAATAGTTTTTCCGCTGCCGTCATCAATGTAAAAAGGAACGCTTTGTTCGTTGGAAGAGATGGTTTCTGATTTGCGGCGAGTAACCCAACGAGTATTTCCATTATTATCACGCTCTTGCTCTTGCACTTCGTACTCGTGAATTATGTAGGCTTTGTAATAGACTACGGGTTTTTCGCTATGGTCGGCAAGGAGTGGGTTGTTGCATTTAGCAATTCCTTTTACCTCCACAACTTCTGTGTAATGCCCCTGTCCCACGGTAGCCACAATATCCTCATAGTTTTCCCAAATATTTTTGGCTGTGGTAGTTTGCTGGTAGCGAATATTTAACGACTTATCCAATTGCGATTTACGATAAAACCAAAGCCCAACTGCAATAGCTATACAGATAATTCCTGCAATAATAAATCCCATTATGATTAAATTTTAGAGGTGAAAAATGATTTCAAAAAAACCTTCAAGCATACTGCTTGAAGGTTTAGTTAGGAGTAAAAAGTCTTTAAGCAGTTTGGGGTTTTTGCTTAAACATTTCATCATAACTATCGGCTACGGTAGCTACGGTTTGTACGGCGGCAACGAATTCGTTTAGGTCTAAATTGGCACCTGCCAAGGCATAGCTATACACTACGGCTCTATCAAAAGTCAGACCAAAACTACCAAAATGCATACTTGCATTGAGGCGAAGCAATTCTTCTGCCATATCAGGAGAAAGATTTACGTCTTCGGCAAGATATGAATAAACTTCTACAAGTACATCTTCGCTATGCCAGCCAATGATACGTATATTTACGTTCACGGTGCCGAAGGAAAAGCTATATGTATTTTCAATTTTAGCTACTTCGTAGTCGTGGAATAGTTCTTGGATATATTTTTCCACTTTGGCTTGCGTGGAAGCTATCAGTTGTTCGTTGATACCTTCTTTTATTACTTTGAATTTAGGCATAATCGGCATAATTTAGGAGTTAGTCGTTATTTACCAAGTTTAGCTTTGAGTTTGGCGAGTTCATCATCTACTGCCATATTTTTTTCTAATGCTTTGAATTCATCATCAAGGCTGGTTGTACCTTCTGAAAGTTGCGTAAAGGCTTGTGCTTCAGCTTCTTCTTTAAGAATTTTTTCCTCAAATTTGGAAAATTTGGCAGAAATGGAAGAGTGGTCAAACGTGCCAATATTTTTAGCAATTTCTTTCTGAGCTTTTGCCGCTTGGCTACGAGCAATGAGTGTAGATTCTTTCATTCTTGCCTCATCAAGTTTGGCTTTGAGTTGTTCTACTTGTGTTTTTAGGGTTGCGGCGGTTTGAGCGGCTTGCTCATACATTTGTTTATACATATTGGCTTGTTGGTCGGCTTCTGCTTTTTTGGCAAGAGCTTTGCGAGCTAAATCCTCGTTGCCTGCTTGTAGTGCCGCCATAGCCTTGTTTTCCCATTCTTTGGACATTGCCACGAACTTTTCATAATCTCTCTGCAATTTCTTTTCTTGTGCCATAGCTTGAGCCAAGCCCGAAGTCGCTTTGGTTACAGCTTCTTGCATATCTATAACCATTTGCTTAATCATTTTGACAGGGTCTTCTGCCTTGTCAAGCAAATCATTGATGTTGGCTTTAATAATATCGCCAATTCTACCGAAAATTCCCATAAATTACAATTTTTTTGAGGTGATAAAAAGTTTTTTACTTGCGAAATATTAGTCATTTTTGAAATAGAAATCAAATTTTTGCAATAATTTTTTTGCAAAAACTTGATGAAAGTAATGTATGTACTGATGAAAGAGATGTTTTTAACAAACTATTATTTTTTGGCGTATGTCTTTTCATCTCTATTGTAAAAGAAACTTAAATCTTTGTATTTTTCAAAAAATTTACGCATTTCAGCGGCATCGGCGAACTTTTCATCTATGTTATCGGTAACTTCAAAAAGGGTAAATTCTTTCTTATCGGCAGAAAGTTCTATTTTATGGAAGTAAAATTTTCCATCATCAGGGTTTTTTAGGTTCAAAAAATGAGTATTGCCTATTTTGGTAAAATGTCCCGTATAAGCAGTTTGATTATATTTTTTCTCATTGGAGTCATAATCATTTTTTTCAAACTTGTAAGAGTTTTCATCTACTTTACTGATGACATAAAAAGGCGGATTGTCTTTGTTGACCGCATTTTTTTCTATCCATTTACCGAGTAAAATATTATCTACCTTTTCTTTGGGGGTATCTAATGGAAATTCGGCAGAATAGGGACAAGCAGTAAAAAGAATAGAAACTGCTAAAAGGACGATAGAAAATAGTATCTTTTTCATAAAAATACGTTTTTAGTTTTCTCAAAGTTAAAAAAAAACATATTCCGGAAGCCTAAAACTTATAAAAGTTTGCAAAAAATTGATGAAGTTTAGCTTTTTATTTACGAATTACCTTTGCGATAATCGGCGAGGAATTTTTCAAGACCTATATCTGTGAGGGGGTGTTTGAGCAAGCCTGTAATCACACTTAAAGGACAAGTAGCTACATCAGCCCCAATTTCGGCACATTGTACAAGGTGCATTACGTGTCGAATGGAAGCGGCAAGGACTTGCGTTTCGAAACTATAATTGTCGTAAATATGTACAATTTGTTCAATCAGTTGTAAGCCATCGGTAGCTACATCATCTAAACGCCCTATGAAAGGCGAAACATACGTAGCTCCTGCTTTAGCGGCTAAAATAGCCTGTCCCGCAGAAAAAACCAGCGTACAATTGGTTTTTATGCCTTTTTTAGCAAAATACTTGATAGCTTTTACGCCATCTTTTATCATAGGCACTTTTACAACAATGTTTTTATGTAAAGAGGCTAACTCCTCACCTTCTCTAATTATACCTTCATAATCGGTCGCTACTACTTCGGCACTCACGTCGCCTTCTACCAAATTACAAATTTTTACGTAATGTTCTAAAATATTTTGCTTACCCGTAATGCCTTCTTTTGCCATAAGCGAAGGGTTGGTTGTTACGCCATCAAGCACGCCCAGGTCGTTGGCTTCCTGAATTTCTTTCAAATTGGCTGTATCAATAAAAAATTTCATAAGATTTACTATTTTGGGTTTAGGAAATTACTGCAATATTGGTATATTTTTTTCAAAGTCTCAAAAAGCAAGTACAGATTTTTGCTCTGCGAGCCGAATATCTTGCTTTTCTGTTAATTAGACTAAATCTTAATGAAAAAGTTGTTAATATTTTTGGTGTGGCTTCAAAAATTTTTAATTTTGCTCATTCAAAAAGAAGTTTAACATCTAAATTTCAAGGACTGTGGAAGAGTTCAAAGCAAACAGAGAACGTGCAACAGATGTTTACTCTAAACGAGTAAAGGCGGGAAAAAGAACCTACTTCTTTGATGTAAAATCAACCAGAGGTAGCGATTTTTATTTAACAATCACGGAAAGCAAGAAGCGTTTCCGCGATAATGGGTTTTATTACGAAAAGCACAAAATCTTTCTTTACAAAGAAGATTTTGGTAAATTTATTGAGTCTTTGGAGGAAGCTATTGCCAAAATCAAGGAAATGATGCCCGATTACGACTTTAACCAAGTTTCGGAGGAAGTATTTGAGGATTATGCCCTTGATGATGAGGAAAACAACGGCGACCTCAAATGGGACTAAAAACACCTTTTCACCCTGCTTCAAGCAGGGTTTTTTAATATTCACTTTTCAAAATGGCTTCGCTATGAATTATTTAGATAGAACCGTTCCGCCTGTCTCACAAAGAATTGCTCAATTTCCTTTAATCAAGCCACAGAAATATCATTTATCAAATCAACTACCTGTTTATACTATACACGCACCCGAACAAGAGATTATTCAAATTTCTTGGGTTTTTGATGTGGGAGGTTATGATAGTGCCTTACCTGCCCAATCTCTGTATGCTACAAAAATGCTCGCCGAAGGCACAACTCATAAAACAGCCCAAGAAATCAACGAGGCTATTGATGAATTCGGGGCATTTCTGGATTTGCAATCTGATGCAGACCAAAGTATCATCACGCTTTATACCCCTGCACGCTATGCCGAAAACACCATTCCTCTGATTGCTGAAATTCTTTTTGAACCTACTTTCCCTGAGCAAGAATGGCATATTTTTCTGCTCAAACAGCAAAAAGACTTACAAATCAATTTGCAAAAAACAGCCTTTTTAGCAGGTAGAGCTTTTTCTAAAACACTTTTTGAAAACCACCCCTACGGAAAAATACTTTCCGAAGAACTTCTTGCAAACTATCCTAAAAACGAGATTGTCAGTTTCTACCAAAATCTGCTTTTACAAAATTCTTTTGCTGTTTATCTTACGGGTAATTTTTCAGAAAATGTTCTACAAAATTTAGAAAATTATTTTTCTAAACTTCCTTACTCCAACAAGCCCAGCAAAACGCCCCAAATGCTTCAACCTCAATCGCAAAAAGTCTTTGTAGAAAAAAGCGATAGTCTGCAAAATTCTTTGCGTGTAGGCAAGCTCGTGATTGGGCGAAATCACGAGGATTATATGAAATTAAGCGTTTGCTCTACGATTTTAGGCGGTTATTTTGGCTCAAGGCTAATGCAAAATATCCGCGAAGAAAAGGGTTTGACCTATGGCATTTATAGCGTACTGAAAAATATGCGATGGGCTACTCATTTCGTAATAAGCACAGACGTAAGAACCGAAGCCTACCAAGTTGCTTTGCAAGAAATCTACAAAGAAATTCAGGTGCTACAACAAGAAAAAGTAAGTGAAGTAGAGTTAGAAAAAGTCAAAAACTATATGGCGGGTTCTGTGGCAAACGAACTGACCAACGCCAATGCT
The DNA here is from genome assembly GCF_002843425.1 of Raineya orbicola. Classification (GTDB taxonomy): domain Bacteria; phylum Bacteroidota; class Bacteroidia; order Cytophagales; family Thermonemataceae; genus Raineya; species Raineya orbicola. The sequence continues at coordinate 6,662 of NZ_NKXO01000020.1, read as the reverse complement.
CAAATGCACTTGCAATCTATCATTCATTTACACCAATTGCCTGAAAATTATTATGAGAGTTTTTTAGAACGTTTGTATTCAGTAAATAGCGAAGATGTTTTAGCAGTTGCCCAAAAATACCTTGACTGCTCGGAGATGATTGAAGTAGTTGCAGGGAGAAAGCCACAATGAAGCCCAAATTTATACATTTCTGTATCGCCTCAACTCTTCGGTAAGTTGCTCAATTTTTTCTCTTAAAACTTGATTTTCTTTTTCTAAAAGGGTTATCTTAATATCTTTATCTTCACGATACTGATACAAAGCTAGCCCTTCATCAATAATTTTTTTGAGTTCTTCTCTATCCCAAGGTTTGGTTACATACCGATACACATTGGCTTTGTTAATAGCCCTAACTACCGCTTCAATATCCGAAAACCCCGTAAGAATAATGCGAATGATATTAGGAAACTCGGGAATAGTTTTTTCTAAAAATTCTGTGCCTGTCATTTCAGGCATTTTTTGGTCGGTGATAATGAGCTGAATAGCCTCTTGATGCAAGATTTTGATAGCCTCTTGCCCCGAAATAGCTGTAAATATATCATAGTGCCGCTTAAAGGTCATTTTGAATATACGTAGATTGCTCTCTTCATCATCTACGTATAAAAGTTTGTAACGGCGTTGGCTCGTGTCCATAATTTAGAGTTCAAAAGTGTATTTATCGCTACTACTACTGCCTTTGATGATACCTCTTTCGGAAGTTTCAATGAAATTGATAATCAAATCACGTTCTTGCGAAGGTAAAAATTCTTCCTTAATTTTTTGAATAGCATCAGTAGTGTTGTAACCCTTTTGAAAAATAGTTCGGTAAATATCTTGGATAAGCATAATTTGTTCGTTAGAAAAGCCCCTACGGCGTAAGCCCAAAGAATTTACACCTGCGTAGCTCAAAGGCTCTCTACCTGCTTTTACAAAAGGTGGTACATCTTTGCGTACCAGCGAACCGCCCGCTACCATTGTATGTGTGCCTATACGTGTAAATTGATGAATGGCGGCAGTTCCTCCTACAATAGCGTAATCGTCCATAATGACGTGCCCCGCCATTTGTACGGCATTTACCAAAATGCAATTATTACCGATAAAGCAGTCGTGGGCTACGTGTACGTAAGCCATAACGAGTGTATTACTCCCAATAACGGTTTTTCCGCTATGAGCAGTCCCTCTGTTGATAGTAGCACATTCACGGATAGTGGTGTTATCTCCAATTTCAGCGGTAGAATACTCGCCGTTGAATTTGAGGTCTTGGGGGATAGCGGCAATAACGGCACCAGGGAAAATACGGCAGTTTTGCCCAATTCTTGCACCATTCATAATGGTAGCATTTGAGCCAATCCAAGTGTTATCACCAATAATTACGTCTTCGTAAATGGTAGCAAAAGGCTCAATAGTTACGTTCTTGCCGATATTTGCTTTGGGGTGAATGTAGGCTAAATTGCTGATCATTTGTCTTTACGAGTAATACTTGCTGTTAATTTGGCTTCACAAACTAATTTGCCGTTTACATAAGCTCTGCCGTCCATTTTCACAATTCCTCTGCGAATGGGTGTCGTGAGAATACAATGGTAGAGGATTGTATCACCGGGAACGACTTTCTGATGAAAACGGCACTCATCTATACGCAAAAAATATGTCCAGTAATTAGAGGGTTCTTCAGTAGTACTTAAAGCAAAAATACCTCCAGCTTGGGCAAGCCCTTCTACTTGCAAAACGCCGGGCATTACGGGGTTACTGGGAAAATGCCCTTGAAAATACCACTCGTTCATAGAAACATTCTTGAGGGCTACTACCGAAGTTTCGTCAAGGTAAAGAATTTTGTCTATTAGCAAGAAAGGAATACGATGCGGTAGCATTGCTTCTATTTGTGTAGCCTCTTTGATAGCAGGCAAATCAGCCGCATACACCATTCCTTGCTTATCTTTATTCTTTTTGAAAGAGGCTTTGATACGCTTGGCAAGTTCCACATTGGCGGCGTGTCCGGGGCGTAAGGCGTGTATATGCCCAATGAGCGGTCTGCCCGCCAAAGCTAAATCTCCAACCAAATCCAGCAATTTATGTCGGGCTGGTTCATTATTGAAATGTAGTTCTACATTATTGAGAATACCTTTCTGTACATCAACTTTTACAGAGGTTTTGCCTAAAAGTTGAGCAAGTTGATTAAGCTCATTTTCAGGCATTTCTTTATCTACAATCACAATAGCATTGCTCAAATCGCCTCCCTTGATAAGTCCGCCTTTATAGAGCATTTCAAGTTCGTGTAAAAAACAGAAAGTTCGGCAAGAGGCTATTTCTGTTTCAAATTGTTCAATTTTAGAAAGTTCGGCTTTTTGTATGCCTAATACTTCGGAATTGTAATCTACGGTAACTTGCAATTCGTAATTGTAAGCAGGTTTGGCGATAAGTTCTACGCCTCTTGCCGAATCAGTATAAGTGATATTTTCGGGAATGTAATAAAAATTACGTACAGCGTCTTGCTCTGCAAGTCCTGCTTCTTTCAGTATATTGATAAACTGAATAGAACTGCCGTCCAAAATAGGGGGTTCAGGACCATCAATTTCAATAACAACATTATCAATTTGCAAACCTACTAGAGCTGCAAGCGTATGCTCTACGGTGTAAATTCTTGCTCCGCTCTGCTCAATGGTGGTGCCTCTGGAGGTATCTACTACATTATCTACATCTGCTTGTATAGTGGGCAAGCCCTCCAAATCTATTCTCTTGAATACAATTCCTGTACCTGCGGGAGCAGGTAAGAAGGTCATTGTTGCATTTTTGCCTGTATGAAGCCCTACGCCTGTTACACTTACCGATTTAGAGAGGGTATGTTGTTTGTAAAACATTTTTCAATAATTTTAGCAAGTAGATAATTTTAGCAACTACAATGCGGCAAAGATATTACTTTTTTAGGATTTCAAAAAAGGAACGAAAAAAGAATTTTAGGGGCTTTTTGCTCTTACAAAAGGAATTTTTCTTAATTTCGCTCAAAAATTTATAGAGGCTTGGTAACTTTTGAAATCAAACTTCCCCTTTTTGAAGGACCTTTCGATTTGCTTCTGTTTTTTATTGAACGCGACGAACTGGATATTTATGATATTCCTATTTCCAAAATCACCCAAGATTTCTTGGATTATATCCACCATTTAGAAAAATTGAATATTGAAGTTGCCAGCGAATTTATTTTAGTGGCAGGGACACTCGTGAGAATTAAAGCTAAAATGCTTTTGCCTCGCCCCGAAGTTGATGAAAAAGGCAATGAAATTGACCCTCGCGATGAACTAATTAAACATCTTTTAGAATATAAAAAATACAAAAGCATTGTAGGAGAACTCGCCAAGTTGGAAGAAGAACGCCTGCAAAAAGAAGCTCGTGGCAATATTATTTCCGAACTAAAAAAAATTGCCGCGATGAGCAGTGTAGAATCCGAATTGCAAGATATAGACCTCTACAAACTGCTCAAAGTTTATGAAAAAGTAACAGAACGCTTCAAAAACAATGCTCGTACGGGGCAACACACCGTTTTACAATATCCTTACAGCATTGAAAGGCAGAAAAAGCATTTGCTTGAACGCCTGCAATCTGAAAAAAGACTTGATTTTGAGGACATCATCAGTGAAAATCAGAGCAAAATATACTTCATTTATACTTTTTTGGCTATTTTAGAAATGTTGCAAGAAGGAAACATTAGCATTTATGTAGGACTTGACTTCAATAGCTTTTGGATAAAACCTTACGAACCCCAAGAACTTGTAGAAGTTCAGGTTTGAAAAGCACTAAATCTTATTGAGCAATTATTTCAATTTTTCACTCAATAATCTATGGAAACTATTTGGCAATACATACAAACACTTACTAACTCTGAAGAGGTTATCAGCAAAGGGGGATTGGTACTTGTGTTTCTGATTGTGTATTTGGAAACGGGTTGGTTTTTTGGTTTTTTCTTACCCGGCGATTATTTGCTTTTTTTGGCGGGTATGCTCTGCGATAAATATTTGGGTGGAAATATTTGGATTGTGTTCGGGGGAATTTTTGCTTCAGCTGTTTTAGGCAATTTTTCAGGTTATGGATTTGGAAAATTAGTGGGAAGAAACTTTGAAAATCGTAAAGAAACTTGGTATTTCAAACGCAAATACATTGAGCAGACCCGAGCATTTTTTGATAAAAATGGTGGTAAGGCTCTTATTATTGGGCGTTTCTTGCCTATTATTCGTACTTTTGCACCTTTACTGGCAGGAATGGCAAGGATGCCTCTTGCACACTTTGCTATCTATAATGTAATTGGGGCTTTACTTTGGTCAAGTTTGTTGGTGTTAGGTGGCTATTATCTCGGGCACGCCTTTCCTGCTATGGTCAATTATGTGGAATATGTAATTTTGTTTTTCCTTGCGATTACGACTCTGACACTTATCAAAGGATACTTGAGGCTTAAAAAACAAAACAAAGAAAATAAAAAAGAAGTTTTAGATAACAATTAAGCATAAACGGATATGGCAACCACTTACAAAGTACCTACAATGGCAGAACTTGCCGCACAAGGCAAAACCCCCGATGTTCTTTTTTGGGTGGGTTGTGCAGGTAGTTTTGACTACCGCTACAAACAAGTAACTATCGCTTTTGCTAAAATCTTAAACAAACTCAATATCAACTTCGCCGTACTTGGTACAGAAGAAAACTGCACAGGCGACCCTGCTCGTAGAGCTGGAAATGAGTTTTTATTTCAAATGCAGGCTCTTTCCAACATTCAGACACTCAACAATTATGGTGTAAAAAAAATTGTTACGGCTTGCCCTCACTGCTTTAATACGCTCAAAAATGAATATCCTGAATTGGGCGGTAATTACGAAGTCATTCACCATTCTGAATTCTTACAACAACTTATCAACGAGGGACGTATCAAACTCAAAGAAGGAGGAGAGTTCAAGGGCAAACGTATTACTTATCACGATTCTTGCTATTTGGGTAGAGCTAATGACATTTACGAAGCTCCAAGAGCCGTTTTAGAGGCTTTGGACGTAGCTCTCGTAGAAATGAAACGTAGCCGAAACAAAGGTCTTTGCTGTGGGGCTGGTGGGGCTCAAATGTTCAAAGAACCTGAAAAAGGCAACAAAGATGTAAATATTGAACGCATTGAAGACGCTTTGGAAACTAACCCCAACGCTATTGCTGTAGCTTGCCCTTTTTGTATGGTAATGATGACCGACGGCGTAAAAAACAAAGAAAAAGAAGCTGAAATCAAAGTCTATGATTTAGCCGAACTCGTAGAAAAATCTATGGAATAAGCCACCCTATAATGAATTGGATACAAAAACTCCAAGAACGTTGGAAAGTAAAAAGTGCTTGGCAAGTGCTTGCAATACTGCTTGTATTTGCTTGTACGGGCTTTACAATACTTTTTCTCAAAAAGCCTATTTATTATGTATTGAGCATTAACGAGCAGACGCCCACTTGGCAAAAAATTATTACGTGGGTGGTGCTTATTCTGCCCCTTTACAATGTTTTTTTGCTGATTTACGGTTTTATTTTCGGACAATTCAGCTTTTTTTGGCTGTTTATCAATCGGCTTTTTGGCAGATTATTTTTCTTTTGGCGAAAAAAATAGCATCAGTTTTCTTTCGCAATAAGCCTAAAATTTTCAAATTTTTTCCCTTGCAATTGTTTTTGCCATCTTTCAAAAAGAGGTTTTTCTAACGAAAACTCTCTATACTCATCGGGGTTCATAATAGGAATACCTCTGACAATAGGGTAGCTCCGCTGACATTGCTTGCAATACAACCAACCTTCTAAAATGTTTTCAGCAGTATCTTGCAAGACGATGTTTAGTTCTAAATCTGCCTTATCAAAAGGGCAACAAAGTTTCTGAATCGTACTTTTTCTCATATTTTACCAAGTTTGAATTTGTTGCTGATAGTTTTGAATAGCTTTTTGTGGATTTTCGGCACTCATAATGCCCGAAACCAAAGCAATGCCGTCAAAATTTTCTTGAATAGCTCGTAGCTCGGCAAGTTTTTCTACCGAAATACCTCCTGCCAAAAATATAGGCAAGTGGGTCATTTTTCTTGCTTGCAAGATAGTTTCAAAACTCACTAATTCACAGCTATTTGCCGTAACCGAAGGAAACATTGAGCAAAACGAAATATACGAAAAACTTTCCTGAACTGCCCATTTTACCACTTCCAAATCATTGTTAGCAGTAATGCCTAAAAGGCAATTTTTAGGCAGTTGCTTTTTGATTTCTTGCCAATGGGCGGGAATATTATCAAAATGCACTCCCGAAAAAGGGTATTCTTGCAAATATTGCCATCGGTTGTTGATAAGAATAGGGGTGTTTTTAGCATTACACATAGCAATTATTTCAGGAACAATCTCTTTGGCTTGACTTTCAGCAGTAAAATTATCCCAAATCTGCACGGCATATAGATTTTCTTGTAAAGCCAAAGCTAATTTTGCAAGTAATACCTCTTTGGGAGTAGCAGGATTGATAACTAAATAAATAGCTTTCATAAAACAATATGACCGCCAATTGAGGTATTTGGAAAAATAAAAAAATGGCATTTATTTAGGAAAATTTTCCAACGATTAACCTAAAAAAAATGCCAAATTTATTAGAAATCCTCCTGCTTTTACAAACAGAA
>NZ_NKXO01000019.1 GCF_002843425.1 Raineya orbicola | reverse complement strand
TAGAGGTAATTGACTCATATGATTAAATATTTAAAAAGTACAACTCAAAGTTAATCATTTTTTCAATTACCCTAAGTTTTTTTATTTAAATCCCTTGAAAACAATAAGTTAGACTTATAATTCACGTGATTACACCGTACAAATCAGCATTCAACCTGCATATGGAATGCGAATAGCTGATTATCACAGACAAATGTCGCCTAAAACGGTTACTTGGAAGGCTATCCCCAACGACCCCGACGGAGCTATGATTGAAGATAGAGACCCAAGTAGAGATAATTTGGCATCTACCCCTGCCATAGCTTACATTCGTAAAGATAAGTACGTCAGATTACAAGTTTTAGGAACTTATTATAGCGAACCTAACCAAATGACTGCTAAACGAGAAGAAATGCGTACAAAACTGGCTAAACTCAAACGTGTGCCTTGATGCTTTTCAAAGAGGTAAAGGCAATTTGTGAATATTAAGAGCCAAATTGATATTCTGTGTAATTCCCGAACCTCCGTGATGTACCATTGTAGCAATTCCTACAACTTCACCTTGCAAATTGAGTACAGGACCGCCGCTATTACCTGATGATATGGCGGCATCTATTTGCAGATAAGTATCGCCTTCACTTGCAAAACCTGTATATTTGTCATAATTTCGCAAACCCGAGACCACTCCTTTGGTTACAGAAAGTTCAAATCCTTGTGGATTGCCAATCACAATAATATCCTCGCCTTTGCGAGGATTTTCACTTGCTACAGGTAGGCTGGCAACTTCTTGGGCATCAGTTTCAAAAATAATATAATCTAAATCAGCATTACTTTCCACAATACGTTTCACATTGTAGAGTTTGCCATTTTTGAGTTTAATTTGCCACTCATTGCCCGGTGAAAATACGTGATGATTGCTTACTGCCAAACCCGAATTACTAATAAAAAAGCCTGTCCCCATACCTTTGGCACTGCCATTTTCGTAAGCTACTACCATAAAAACAGCATTTTCGGAGATTTCAACAAGGTCGGCAACCGAATTTTTTTCATTCTTTTCTATATTAGGCTTTGTTTGGGTAGGCTTTTCTTCCTTATCTTCTAAAACTTTTTCTTCTTGGGTTTGGATAGGTACTTTTTGCTCTTGGGTATTTTGTTGAGTAGTTTTATTTTGGCTTTTTTCAGTTTTCTTAATCAAAGCAAACACTATCAAAGCCAAAGCTACTATTCCCACCCCTGCAAAAGGCAACCACTTAATATTTGTCTTGGTTGGTTTGTAAAGGGGCGGTTGGGGCGTTTTTTGTTGAAAAGAGCTTGTAGTTTGCTTTTGTAAAATATCTGCAATACAGATTTTAACAGAACCCAACTGAATAAATTCACCACTACTGACGAATGCTGTTTGTATGCGTTGCCCCTGCCTGAAAGTACCATTGGTAGAGCCATTATCTACAATTCGCAGATTGCCATTATCATATACTTCCAAAAAAGCGTGCTGACTGCTTACGGTGGCATCGTTAATAATGAAATCATTACTATTTGCTCTACCAATGCTAATTTTACGCAAAAGATTACCTGATATATTTGCCTGCTGATAGCCCTTTTGAAAGTAATTTTGCCAAGGAAGCACTGTTTCACCAATTTTTACAATATCATTAGATTGTAATTTGCAAGTACGTACAGGTTTGCCATTCACAAATGTACCATTCGTAGAACCTAAATCTTCTAAAATATACTCTCCTTGTGCAGTTTGGGTAATTTTTAAATGATTTTTAGATACTGCATTATCCTGAATTACAATATCATTACTTGTAGCTCTGCCTATGGTAATAGTTTTCATACGAATTTGAATTTGGGTAAGAGGTATTGTTTTAGAATTTGCTAATCTTTTTTCCTGCGATACTACTTGCACCCACCAAAGCTACCAAAAGCAAAATGCCTGCCACTTCAAAAGCTACCAAATATTCAGTAAGGAAAGAAATTCCAATTTTTTCAGTAGTTGCTTGCAAAGGATTTTTTACGTCAGTAAATTTCAGGAATAGGACTTCCTTCATTAAAACTCCTCCCAGTGCTAATGCTACTATTGCGGCACTAAAATTTCTACGATAATTTACAGGGATAAGCGTTTTTTCTTGGTTGCGAGGTGCCAACATCACTCCCATAATGAGCAAAACCAAAATTCCGCCCACGTAAATCATTAGTTGAGCCGTAGCTACAAAATCTGCTCCTAAATAAACATATAAAATCACCAAGCCAAGCATTACCGCCAACAAAGAAAAGACAGCATACACCATATTTTTGGTGAAAACTATTATTCCCAAAGCTATTAATATGAAAACAATTGCAACAAAATTCATAGAACTCAAACCTTTTTTTCGTCTTTTTCAAAGTTATGGGTAAAAAAACCAAAAACACCGCCCAAAATTCCTCCTAAAATATGTGCAAACTGCGAAACATTATTTTGCTCAAAACTATTCATTACTTCCTTACCCAAAAATAACACTACTACCAAAATAAAAGTTACGGGTATGACTTTGGCTTTCATATTGGTAAAAGAGGAGAGCAAAATCATCATAAAAACAATGCCACTTGCCCCATACAAGCCTGTATTCAGAAATAATACATTCAGAATACCTGTAACAAGTGCCGTAATAAAAGACATCAGAGCGAGCATTTTTGTTCCGTATTTTTCCTCTAAAATAGGTCCAAGGATAAGTATCAAAGAAAAGTTACCAAAAAGATGATTCCAGTTGGCGTGTCCAAGAGCGTGAGAAAAAAGCCGAAAGTAATCAAGCGGGTCGCCAAAATCCATATTTGTACCCACAGCAAAAAAACTTTCAGTAAAACCCTGCGGAAAAGCGTGAATAATCGTTGCTATGAGAGTGAAGGTAAGTGTAAATGGAGCATTGTACGTAATTTTCATAAGCAAAAATTTCTTCAAAAATAAAATTTTTGCCGTGAATTGCAAATTTTTATTTTGCGAGATTTCTCTTACGCTGTATAGCTATCTCATAGATTTGCATCAATTTTTCGTAATTTTTTTCAGGGCTGTAAAGAGTTTCATAAGTTTTACGAGCATTGGTATAAAGTTCGGGACGAGGGTTTTGTTCAAAAAATTGCACTTTTAGGGCTAAATCCTGACTTTCGCCTGTACGAAAATGTAAGCCATTGTAATGATTCGTAACTATTTCGTTGAGGTTATCAATATCTGAAATAATTACAGGCGTACCAGTGGAAAAGGCTTCCAGAATAGTCAAAGGCATATTTTCATACCAAACAGAAGGAAAAAGCAAAGCCTTACATTCTTTCATTTTCGCAAAAATAAAATCTTGCCCCTGAAAGCCGTGATAAACGATATTAGGATTGCTAAGAGCATACTCTCTGACAAGATTTTCCAACTCACCCCCACCAATAATTTCTAACTTGAAATTATGCAGTTTTGTAGCATCTAAAAGTGTTTGAATACCTTTTTCTTGCGAAAGTCTGCCAACAAATAAAAAAAAGCCCTGTCTTTGCTCAATAGAAGCAAATCCTTTGTCTTGTACGAAATTGGGCTTTATGAAGATTTTTTCATCGGGCAAGTGTAATGATGAGTAAATAAGTTTCTTTTTAACAAAATCAGTGAGCGTGATGTAAGCATCTACTTTGTTTTTCCAAGTGCCGAGCAATTTGTGCAAACCTGTAACCATTGTCAGTTGAGCAGATTTGATTGCCGAGTTTTGAAAGCATTTATGCTTAATACCCGCTATTGGAAAAGTTTTATTTGTGCAAATTTCACAAACTTTTCCCTCACGCATTAGCAAAGAACCTGCACAGATTAAACGAAAATTGTGAATTGTTTGTACCAAAGGGATTTTTTGCCTTTGGGCTTCAAACAAAACGGCAGGCGAGGCAACATAGAAAAGATTGTGCAGATGAATAATATCGGGCTGAAAGGTTCTAATTTTTTCTCTTAAAATACTTTGAGCCTGTGTGTTGTAAATGCTTTTATAGAAAATTTTAATTTTTTCAAACCCTTGAATTTGAGAGTTTTCAAAAAAAAGTTGTTCAACAGAATGCTTGTAAGATAAAAGTAAATTTTTTTCAGCTTCTACTACTCCGTCTTCACCTCCTTTTTTGGTATATCGGTTATGAATTTGCAGAACTTTCATTGGCGAATTGACGATTAAAAATAGACTTTGCTACCGTGCCTAAAAAGAACCAGTATAAGCCCGCGTAGATAGGGCTTTCTAAAACCAAGTTGAACAAACCAATAATAGAAATAGTAAAAAAGGCAATAAAGAAACTATACTCTTGATGAGCCACATAGTAAGCTCTAAAACGATAAAACTCCTTAAAAACTATCGTGTAAATACCATATAATACAAAAATGTATAGTATCCCCAAACGTGCTAAAAGTGTAACATAAGTATTATGTGCCCCTATCACGTGAGCGTCGTGTTCGTCATTGTAATCACTATCTGCTGTATCAGCACCCTTTTTGTATGGAATAAGCGGTGTTCCAAAACCCAAGCCCCAGATATTACGAGGAAATTCATCTACAGTAAGTCTGTACCATAATATCAGCCGCCACGTTGAATTACCATCTATGCGTAAAAGAACGTTATCCTGTAAAACTTTATCTACATTTCCAAACAAGTTTGTGCTTTTGCTATCCTCACGATACAATTGTAAAGAAGGACTAAAAAAAGCTATTAAACCCCAAAAAACCACTATCAGTACAATTAAAACCAAACGTATCAGTGCATAATGCCTTATTAGCAAAATCACAAAAAGAAAGCACCCTACCATTGCGGCAGTCATTGAAGAAAAAAGAAAGGCATATAAAAAATTAAGCGACAATAATATAAAGGCTGTGGAATATGAGAGTTTTCTAAAAAAAAATGGGAAAAAAATTGAAATAGCAAATCTATCCAATACCGAATGCAAGCGTAAAAAAAGAGGTATAAAAATGATTGCTTTCAACCAAACAATGACTTTTTGTAAGAATATTTTAAAGTAGTCCTTCCAATAAAAACCTACAAAAAATACAAAAGATGCATAAAAAATAACAGAATTTCTCAAATAATAATACCAATTTGTTTTGTATAAAACCGAAGTTAGCAAATGTATCAAGCAAATACCCCAAAAAACAAGTAGTATTTTCCATATTGCCGACTTAGGAATTTTCAATGTAAATCTTGCGCTAAATGTATTTTTCAAAAACAAGATGAAGCCTACGAGTGCCAGAACTTCATTGAAAAAAAATATTCTTTCAAAAATCGTATAGTTCAAGCCGTACAAAATGAAAATAGTAAAAATAATGATATGGTGCCTTTTGAGTTTCATTTTTTTTGAGCTAATACTACACTATTAAAATAAATATCTTTATTCTGTGGTAAAAATAATGTAAAAAAACCTCCTAATAGATGCATTGGGAAAATAAAAATAGGAGTAAGTAAGGTACGAATATATCTATTTTTCGGAAAAAAATCGCTGATATAGGCTATCCATAATTGCAAAATTGTTTCAGAAGCCTTGCCCGTTTTTTCAAGAGCAATAACTTGAAATCCTTTTTTTTCTAAAATATATTTAATGGCAAATGAAGTATAACGTGCATAGTCATAGGGTTTTTCATGCTCCCCCCACATAAAAGGAATTGTAATGAGTAGCTTACCATTTTTCTTCAAAACCCTTTTTAGTTCGTCTAATATTTCGTCTAAATTGAAAATATGCTCAAAGACTTCTGTACAGAAAATAGCATCGAAGGTTTCATTTTCAAAAGGAATTGTTTTTCCATCATAGAAAACATCAACCTCTGAAAGACTATGGTCGTGTCCGCTTTGTTCTATATCTACCCCTATGTATTCGGTTGCTTTTGTAAATAAATTTTTATAAGGCTTTCTGCCGCAACCAAAATCAAGTAATTTCCCTTCTATCTGTGGGGCAAATTTTTTTACTTTTTGAAAAAGCCTCAGACGAATAAAAAAGAAAGGATTGATAAAAAAGCTAATAAAATTGGGCTGAAAACTTTGTTTTTTGCCCCAAGATACGAGAAAATTAAAAAAGTTATTTTTCATAAATTGTTACTACTGATTGTCCTTACTTTCCATAAGGTTTCTCCAACAATAATTTCAACTTCGCCCAAGCAAAAGCTATAGCATTAAAGACTACGAAACATAACACTATTATCCAAACTCCTGAATGGTATACCGAAAATTTTACGTAACATTTCAAAATTTTTCACTTTATAGTAAAACTCATAGTGTATATTAAGCAAAGGCTCGTGAATCAGAGAAAATAATTTTATATTAAAAATTTCGCTAATTTTTGCGAGTGTCTTATCCTTCCATCGTGAAACGTGATGAGGTGGCATATTTAAGTAAAAATTGACTTGCTGAGCAATAAAACTATCCTCAGCAGGTACCGCCAAAATCATTTTACCTCCTTTTTTCAAGCATTTTAAGGCATCTTGTAAAAATTCTCTTGGACTTTCAACGTGTTCAAGTGCTTGGAAAAAGCAAACTATATCATACTTCTCTTCATTTTGTAGAGCGTGTTCGTGTAAAAACTCTTTTTTTACATTCAAACCCTTGCTTTGAGCAATTTGTATGGCTTTATCATTAAACTCTAAACCTGTGTAGCTTTTAGGCTTGATAAAATTTAGTAAAAAACCCGCTCCACAGCCTACCTCCAAAACATCATCATTTTCGGAAATATATTTACAGGATTCCAGATAGTCTGATTTTTCTTCTAAATAATAACCCTCGTAACTCTGCAAATCCTCATAAAACTTACCATCTCTCAGAATTATCAGATTGTAAAATAAAAGCCCACAATCGACACATTCGCACAAATCAATTTTTTCCTGCTTAAAAAAGTGGCTAACTTCTACCTTTGCTCTTTTTTTGTACAAATCTGAAAGAATACGAGTTTCTAAGTGGTCTATTTTCTTTACATTGGAATTTTACACAAAATACATTCTAATTCAGCCATTTGAGTTGTAATTTTTAGCAAAAAAAACGTAAAATCCCGACAAAAATAGGAAAAATAATTCAGTAAGCAATAAAGTTATTGCTGTTCCTTTTGCCCCTAACAAAGGAATACAATATAAATTTAGCACCATATTGAAAATAACAACTGCGAGCAATATCAAAGTAAAAACTCTGGTACTATAAAAAACCAATATTTTTTGACCTAATGGAACACTTAAAGCATAAGCCAAAATAGAAAATGACAATATCTGCAAAAGTTCAGTGGCTTGCAAGTTCATTTTTCCTGTAAATAAACTAATGATTTTATCCGCTTCCCAATAAAGTAGAATAGCAGCACAGCCAAAAAAAATGAATATACCTAATGTAAGTTTTTGTAAAAATCTATCTGCAAGTTGCTCATTTTGTTGCTTAAGCAAAAAAACCTTCGGATATGCCATCTGATAAATTATACCTGCCGCTACTCTAAAAGCCATATAAATTTTTTCTGCATAGCTGTAATTATCTAACTCACTTCCCTCAACAAAAAAACCTAATATTACAATATTCTGTGTAATGAATAAAAAGTGTAGAAAATTAGTGGCAAAGATAAAAAAGCCATTTTTTAGTTCACTCCAAATGTTTTTTATTGAAAATACCAGAAAGTTTTTCATTGGAAAAATTATTTTCCCCAAAGCCACTCCATACACAAGTATCCAAACTACACCCTGCCCAAAAGTTACCCACAGATAATCCTTCTCTGATTGGATAAATAAGTAAATCACAAGCAAATAAAAAAGATTGACAAGTAAAGTATAAATCGCAAACTCTTTCAATTTGCCCAAACCTTGATACAGCCAAGTGGGCATAAGTACTTGTCCCCACAACAAAATCAAAGAAAAAAAATGCAATGTTTGTTTTTCTGCAAGCGTAGGTTCTAAAACAATGATCAATATCGCTACTATATAGCAAATCAACCCCAATACCACTTTGCTCAAAAGAATATTGCTTGTAATTCTTCCAACTTCTATAAAATTATTGGCGGATAAAGCCAAATCTCGAGGGGCTGTCAGGGAAAAACCATATTCAGCAAAGGGGAAAAACAAACTCACAAAGCCTATGGAAAAAGAGATAAGCCCAAACTGACCTTCTCCCAAAGTCCTAATAAGGTAAGGGGTAATCAGCAAATAAGGCACAACAAAGCTAATACCTCTGATAAAAATACCTATGAGTGTATTAGCAATAAACTCGTTTTGTAATATTTTTTTTACTTTCTGCAAGTTCAATAAAATTAGCCCACAAAATTATCAAAAATTTTGTGAGCTTCTGCATTACAAGAAAATATTCTGGAAAATCTTACTTTTTAAACAATAGTGCGTGCCGCATATTCTGATGCTTTTGCAGTTCAGCTTCTACTTGTCCTACGAGCATATCCGCTTGTATGCGTATAGGTATGCGATTTTTGTCGGCTGAAATAAACACCTTAATAGGTCTTTTGCCCCTGAAAAGTTGATTTTCAGGCATAATGGGCGAAAGTACATAACAATCCATTTTACCGAGCAAGCATTTAGCTTCTTGTTTGCCTAAAAACTCTACTTTCAAGTCATAAACATCTGTTTCTAATGTGCCAGGGATACTTAAAATATCGCCTACTTTATATTTTTCGAAAGGCAATGTACGTAAATAATAAAAACCACTCACCAAATCTTGCACATATTCAGGAACTCCAAACTTTCTTTGTCCTTTTTCGTCTTTTATTTCAGCAGTTTTTTGCAAAGTATTAAACCATACGGTTTCCTCTTTATGATAGTCTCCTTCGTTGATATTTCTGTAAAATTTGTGTGGGTGAATAGAAGCTGTATCAATGTAAGAACGCCAAAAATCACGGATTTTGGTTACTCCTTCCAAAGTACCGATACTTTTACCATACACATCAACTTTGTAGCAAGGGCGATTATTCACTAAATAGAGCTTGTTATCCATATCAATTGTGCCTATACCCGCATTGAAAGGACCTAAATGCACCAAATACTCCAAATGTTCCCCTCTTTGGAAATATTCCTGACGAATGATACGATAATTTTCAGGCTCATTCATTGCAAAAAGCAAAGGAGCCGAAACAAGCAAAGAAGTAAGTACAAATTTTTTCATAGCAAAACATTTTGCTGATAGTGTTTCAAAATCTGTACCAAAGTTTATAGGACAAAAATAATAATTTTTTCGAAAAAATCAAACCCAAATCTCTCCCTCTTTAGCCTCGCCGAAACTCTCTGCAAGATTTTGCTGATAACGCCACGCCGTACATAGTGCCAAAACGGCATCTACCTGATGCCAATTCGGTAAATTAGGCAAAGTAAAGAGCAATTCTTTCTGTATATGCTCTAAAACTGGCTTTACTGCCTGCAAATCTTTCTTGTAGTTTAGTTCATAGAGTTTCCACCTTTGGGCTAATGCCGCAGGATATACTTCTAAAATGGTGGTAGTGGGATACTTCTGTAAAATCTGAAATTTAAGTTGCATAGCTCGGGCAGTCAGGCCGCCGAGAAAAAGCGGGGACATCGCTCCTAATAGTTTATCAGCTTTGCGATAAAAAAAATCAGTTTCGGTGCTGGTGTTGGAATAAATTGCAGGCAAAGAAAGAGGGGCATCTATGCCAATTATGGTGGGCTGAAGTTTGGCAATCCATTGTAACAAAAACATATCAGCGTCTTGCCTTTTTTGTGTCTGCAAAACGCTGACTTGATGATTTTCTAAGAAAGCAATAGCCGTAGTTCCTGCGAGTTTGGCTCCAAAATCAATACCTACTATCATCTATTACGATGAGTACGGCGATATACATTGATAGATGACAAGTTATAACCTATCATTCCTTGCAGAGCAAAGATATTAGCACTCACTCCCGAAGCGATAGGGGTAACGTTGTATTCAGCTCTCAAAGCCCAATTGATACCCGAAGCAAATTCATAACCTATTCCTACCACAGCTCCTAGAGCTATTCTGCTTGGCTTTTTACCGATGATATTTTCTATTTTACCATATTCATTTTCCAGCCTTCTTCTGCTTTGCAACAAATACCCTACTTGCGGTCCGACAAACATATGCAAACCATATTCAGGATTGCCAAGTTGTAAAAGAGGCGTAAAGTCTAAGTAGTTGAAGTCGTAACGATATACTTTGGCATCAATATACTGATAGATAGCCTTTTGGTTGGCAAAACCTTTGGCAGAATAGCCAATTTCAGGGCGGAAAAATAAATGCTCACTCAAAGGCATACGAGCATAAAAGCCAACGTTGAAGCCAATTTTAGGCTGTGTAGCAATTTCGTTATTGTCCTTATCAAAGGTGTGAAACAACTTTTTATCACCTCCTAATACCATTGAAGCGTTGGGTCCTACTCTGATGCCGTAATCTTGTGCTTTGCCCACAAAAGAAAAAAGTAAAAACAATAATAAAAACGCTGACTTTTTCATAAAGATTTATTTTTTGAGTTTCATTGCATAATGCCAAATCTCACATTCTTGGAACATTTCTCCAAACTTTTCAAAACCAAATTTTTCGTAAAAACCTACTACTTGCACTTGGGCGTGCAAATATATCATTTTTTCGGCAGAATTACTATCATTTTTTACATCTTGTAAAACTCTTTCTACAATGGCTTTGCCAACTTTCTGCTTACGATAAGGAGCAAGCACAGCAAAACGCTCCAGCTTGATACCTTTTTCTGTAAAACGCCACCGAGCAGTTCCACAAGGCTCATTATTACAAAAGGCTAAAAAATGCTTGCTTTCGCTTTCGTGATTGTCGTACTCCTCTTGAGCAGGCACATTTTGCTCTTTGACAAATACCTCCTTTCGTATGGCAAAGGCTTTTTGCAAATCTTCTTCATTTTGTATCTTTCTAACCTCTATCATAGTTTATCGTATTTTGGCTTGCAAACGAGCTAAACGAGCTTCACGACGACGAGCTTGAATTTTACGGATTTCTTCTGTATCGCTTTCAGGAATAGACTGAATAAGACGTTTAGTGTAAGGTTGTTGGGGGCTATTGTAAATATCTTCTGAATAGCCAATCTCCTCAATTTTACCCTTGTTCATTACCAAAATTCTATCAGCCATAAAACGCACTACCGAAAGGTCGTGGGAGATGAAAATGTAAGTGAGATGATATTTTTCTTTGAGTTCATTAAGCAAATTCAACACTTGTGCCTGCACTGATACATCAAGAGCAGAAACCGACTCATCGCAGACAATAAATTTAGGTTCTACCGCCAATGCCCTTGCGATAGCAATTCTTTGTCTTTGCCCTCCTGAAAATTCGTGAGGATAATGATTGAAATGCGAGGCTTTCAGGCTCACGGTTTCCAGCAGTTCTATTACTTTTTCTTTGCGTTCTTTATCATCTTTGCCAATTCCAAAAAGTCGCATAGGCTCCATAATCGCCATACCCACAGGCATACGCGGATTGAGCGAAGAGTAGGGGTCTTGAAAGATAATTTGCATATCTTTTCGCAATTGCCTTACCTCTTCGGGTTTAAGAGCAAATATATTTTTTCCTTCAAAAATTACTTCGCCCTCCGTAGGGGGAGTAAGATGCAAAATCATTCGTCCCAATGTAGTTTTTCCACACCCCGACTCTCCCACTAAACCCAAAGTTTCTCCCTGATATACATTAAAACTGACATCATCAACGGCTTTTTTGTATTCTACTACCTCCTTTTTGAAAATGCCTTTGGTTTTGATAGGGAAATACTTTTTCAGATTTCTAACCTCCAAAATAGGCTTACTTTGCAGAGAAATCTCTTTTTTGCGTTCAATAATATCTTCCTCAATTTCCACATTCATCACGAGAGCCTCTCCTATCGAACCCAGCCTGTTTTTTTCAATAATTTCTCCTGTGGGCAAAACTTCCATAAAATCGGCTACCACAGGCAAAACTCTCATTTTCATATTAGAGCGAGGTCGGCAGGCAAGCAATCCTTTCGTATAGGGGTGTTTGGGGTTATAGAAAAGTTCCCAAGTATCATTTTTTTCTAAAATATTTCCTCTGTACATCACAAGCACTCTATCGGCAATTTCTGCAATTACGCCTAAGTCGTGAGTAATGAATATTACAGACATTTCTGATTCATTGCTCAATTCTTGAATAAGTTTCAAAACTTCTGCCTGTACGGTTACATCAAGAGCAGTCGTAGGCTCATCGGCAATTAGCAGGGCAGGTTCGCAAGAAAGAGCCATAGCAATCATTACACGCTGTTTTTGCCCACCTGAAATTTCGTGAGGGTATGCCTTAAATATTCGTTCAGGTTCAGGGAGTTTTACTTTTTCAAAAAGTGTCAAGGCTCGTTTTTTAGCTTCTTCTTGGGAAACTTCTTGATGCAATAAAATAGTTTCTACTACCTGCTCGCCACAGGTAAAAACAGGGTTTAGCGAGGTCATTGGCTCTTGGAAAATCATAGCAATTTCATTGCCACGAATATCTTTTCGCATCTGAGCTTCTGTAAGTTCCAAGAGATTTATTTTACCATATTTAGGCGAGTGAAAAAGTATTTCTCCGCTTGCAATTTTGCCAATTCCTTCCTGAATAAGCCTCAACACCGCCAATGAAGAAACCGATTTACCCGAACCCGACTCCCCTACGATGCCCAAAGTTTCACCTTTATACACGGTAAAATTGATGTCTTTCACGGCTTGTATTACCCCTTTGGAAGTTGTAAAAATAATGCTAAGATTTTTTACTTCCAAAAGTGGTTCAGGTTGGTAATGTGTATTTTCTTTTGCTCCCATAAAATCAAACCAGTTTGTGCCGTTTCAAAAAACTTCTATCAACCTCAAAGATTATTTCAAATTCAGTAATATTCAAACCTTTCTGCAAGGCGTTTCCAATTTAGTGGATTAGGTTATTTTTTCGTAAAAATTCCTCATTGATATTGAGTTTTTCTTGAATAGTTTGCAAGGGGATACCCATTTCTATCATCAGGCGAATTGTTTGCACTTTTTCTTGTTCCAATTTCTCAGCTTTTTGGCGTTCTTGTTCGGCAAGGATTTTTTGAGCTTCTTTTTCTATTTGTAATTTTTGCTTTTCCTCCTCAATACTTACCAATTTTTTCTCTAACTCATTGATTTCTTCTTCATATTCATTCATTTCGGTCAGATAATCGTCTTCGGCTATCATTTTATTTCGTAAGGTTTTTTCTTGTGCCGCCGCTTGCAGTCTTCGTATAATAGGACGATATTTTTCAGGAAAATCCTCTTCTTTTACATTCAAGATATGAAAATCCTCGCTTCGGTTGTTTTGGTCAAAAATACTCAAAATTTTTTCCAAATCACTCTGATAGCGTTCTTTTAAGTATGGAATATTTACAACAATTCCTTTATGAAACAAAGCGGGAATAAAATGCCCCTTTTCGCCAATAATTTCGCCATTTCGTTTATCTTTTACGCAATTATCAATTTCTATGACAGGCACACCTGCATATTCTTCCAATCCATAGCCCAAAAAGAAAATCGCATAAATAGGCAAACCCGCCTTGTAGCGTCTGCCTGTATTGCGGGAAGTTACCCAATAAAAATACTCTTTTTTGGCATATTGACTGCCCAAATACGTTCTAAATCGTATCATATCACTGGTGAGCTTGCTTTTTTGTACCTCAATAATGATGATTTTTTCCTCTCCTGTTTCAGTGCGAATTTTGGCAGAAAAATCTATGCGATATACGGTAAGCCCTGATGAAAATTGTATGGTTGGATTTTCTTCTTGACGTTTCTTGGCGGTATCAAAGTCAAAATCGGCAAGAAACTCTTGTGGCAAAAAGATAAGTTCCAAAATTTCTTGCCCGATAAGAGCCGAAAGCAAAAGTTTGGCGACTTTGTTGTCCTCCATTAAATACTTGAACACAACATCATACAACGGATTGAGAATTTGCATAGCCAAACTTATATTTTATCCAAAAGTAAATAAAAATTTGAGAAAGTTCTTTTCAATCTTACCAAAAATTTTTGAGCAAATCAGGGCGTTTTTGGCGGGTACGCTCCAAAGATTGTTCCCAACGCCACTCTTCTATGGCTTTGTGATTTCCAGAAAGCAAAATTTCTGGTACTTTCCAACCTTTGTATTCTTCGGGACGTGTATAAACAGGCGGAGCAAGCAGGTTATCCTGAAAAGAATCTGTAAGGGCAGAAGTTTCATCAGAAAGTACGCCCGGAATAAGACGAATAACGGCATCTGCAACCACCGCCGCCGCAAGCTCTCCACCTGAAAGCACGTAGTCGCCGATGCTCATCTCTCGTGTTATGAGGTGTTCTCTTACTCGTTCATCAACTCCTTTGTAATGCCCACAAAGCAAAATTAGGTTATTTTTCAAGGAAAGCTCATTAGCTATTTTTTGTGTAAAGCGTTCTCCATCAGGGGTAAGATAAATAATTTCATCATAATTTCTTTCTGCTTTCAGAGCCGAAAGGCATCTGTCAATGGGTTCTATCATCATCACCATTCCTGCACCACCCCCAAAAGGATAATCATCAACCTGTTTATATCCCCCAAAGCCATAGTCGTGCAAATTATGTAAAACTACCTCTACCAAACCTTTTTGAATTGCTCTTTTGAGTATGCTATGCGAAAAAGGACTTTCCAAAAGCGAAGGCACTACACTGATAATATCTATACGCATAAAGGCAAATTTTTTGTAAAATTCAAATTTAGTAAGGCAATCTGTAATTTACAAAAATTGATTTTTATAAAAATAAGTTAAAAATTTAATCTATTTTTTGCAAAAAATATATTTTTTTATGATTTTTGCCCAAAAATTAAACCTTAAATTCAAAAATAATATGTCAATTTTAAGATTTGAGGCTATAAAACAAGCCCAAGACCGCCCATTTGTAAAAGTTACACCTCCTTCTGAAAAAATTTCAGATTATTTCGGTTGCAATGTATTCAATGATGAAGCAATGAAGCAGTATTTGAGTGCCGATACCTATAAAAAACTCAAAACTGCTATTGCCAAAGGCGAACCTATCAGTTTAGAACTTGCCGATGATGTGGCAACAGGTATGAAAAACTGGGCTATTAGCAAAGGCGTTACACATTATACACACTGGTTTCAGCCACTTACAGGCAGTACCGCCGAAAAACACGATGCCTTTTTTGACGTGGAAAAAGATGGAAAAGTAATTGAAAAATTCAAAGGTTCGGCACTTGCCCAACAAGAACCCGATGCTTCTTCCTTTCCCAGTGGTGGCATTCGCTCTACCTTTGAAGCCCGCGGCTATACAGCTTGGGACGCCACCTCGCCTGCTTTTATTATGGAAGACAATGGCACTAAAACCCTGTGTATTCCTACGGTGTTTGTTTCATATACAGGCGAAGCTCTGGATTACAAAATGCCTCTGCTGAAAGCTCTACACGCCGTAGATAAAGCGGCTACGGCTGTGGCTCAATACTTTGAAAGTGATGTTACCAGTGTTATCGCTACGCTGGGACCCGAGCAAGAGTATTTTTTGGTAGATAAGGCAATGTATTACACTCGCCCTGATTTAGTTTCCACAGGTAGAACCCTTTTCGGACATACCCCTCCCAAAGGGCAACAACTTGAAGACCACTACTTCGGCTCTATTCCCTCACGAGTACGTGCTTTTATGGTTGATTTTGAAATTGAGTGTCTCAAGCTCGGCATTCCTATTCGCACTCGCCATAATGAAGTAGCCCCTGCCCAGTTTGAATGTGCCTGCACCTTTGAGGAAGCCAATTTAGCCATAGACCACAACCTTTTGCTAATGGACGTAATGGAAAAAGTTGCCGACCGCCACGATTTGAAGGTACTTTTCCACGAAAAACCTTTTGCAGGCATCAATGGCAGTGGTAAGCATAATAATTGGTCTTTACAAACCAATACAGGTATCAATTTACTTGCTCCCAGCACCAAAGCCAAAGAAAATTTGCGTTTCCTGACGTTCTTTGTGAATGTTATCAAAGCTGTACACGATAATGCCGACTTATTAAGAGCCAGCATTATGTCGGCAGGAAACGAACACCGCTTGGGTGCTAACGAAGCCCCTCCTGCCATTATCTCTGTATTTATTGGCAAACAAATGAATGAAATTTTAGAGGAATTAGAAAAAACTGCCACCGTGAAAGTCGCCAAAGGTGAAAATATTTATATGAAAACAGGTATCAACAAAATTCCGCCTGTACTTTTGGATAACACCGACCGCAATCGTACCTCGCCTTTTGCTTTCACGGGCAATAAATTTGAATTCAGAGCCGTAGGAGCTTCGGCCAATTGTGCTTCTAATATGATTGTACTTAATACTATCGTTGCCCATCAGCTACAAATTTTCAAAGAAGAAGTAGATAAACGCATTGCCAAAGGCGAAAAGAAAGAAGCCGCTATCATCAACGTACTGAAAAATTATATCAAAGAAAGCAAAAAAGTAATTTTTGAAGGTGATGGCTATTCAGAGGAGTGGAAAAAAGAAGCCAAAAAACGTGGGCTAACTAATATTACCTCTTGTGTAGAAGCATTGGAGGCTTTCGTCAGCAAAAAAACTATTGAAATTTTTGAAAAACATCAAGTTCTTTCGCATAGAGAATTAGAGGCTCGTTATGAGATTCTATTAGAAAATTACATCAAGAAAATACAGATAGAATCGCGTATGATGGGCGAATTGGTTATCAATCATATCATTCCTACGGCTATTTCATACCAAAACCGACTTGTAGAATATGTGCGTAGCTTAAAGGCTTTGGGTATTGAGGACACTTTGGTAGAAAATACAATGGTTGTGATTAAAAAAATTGCAGGCTACGTGAATGATTTGCAAAAGAACGTAAAAGCTATGATTGATACTCGCAAAGTCGCCAATAACACCGCTGATGTTCATAAGCGTGCCGAAATTTACAGCAAGGAAGTAAAAGGATTTTTTGAGCCTATTCGCTATGCAGTAGATAAATTAGAGCTTACCATAAGCGATGAAATGTGGCCTCTTGCCAAGTATCGTGAAATTTTAATGATACGCTAAAAAAACAACTGCCCACACTCTAAATGTGGGCAGTTTATTTTATCCGATAGCTTGTTTGAGGTCATCAATCAAATCTTCTGCATCTTCTACTCCTACGCTCAAACGGATAAGTGTATCTTTCAATCCTGCTTTTTCGCGTTGTTCTTTGGGAATGCTGGCGTGAGTCATTGTAGCAGGGTGCGTACAAAGCGATTCCACCCCCCCAAGCGACTCGGCTAAGGTAAAAACCTTGAAACTGCTCATTACGCGTTTAGCCTCCTCCAGATCGTCTCCTTTCAAGATAAACGAAACCATACCGCCAAAATCTCGCATCTGCCGTTTGGCTACTTCGTGGTTGGGGTGGTCGGGGAAGCCACACCAAAACACTTTTTCTACTCGGGGGTGTGAGCGTAACCAATGAGCAATTTTAGCTCCATTTTCGCAATGGCGTTGCATACGCAAGTGCAATGTTTTGATGCCCCGAAGCATCAGGAAACAATCCATCGGAGCAGGTACCGCCCCTACGGCATTTTGCAAAAAACCAAACTCTTGGGCTAAATCTTCTCGGTTGGTGATAAGCACCCCCATTACCACGTCAGAGTGTCCGCCCAAATATTTAGTAGCAGAGTGCATCACCACATCTGCTCCCAAATCCAAAGGGTTTTGCAAATAAGGCGAGGCAAACGTATTATCTACGGCAAGTGTGATATTATGTTTTTTAGCAATTTTGGCTATTGCTTCAATATCAATGATATTCATCAGCGGATTGGTAGGGGTTTCAATCCAAATCAGTTTAGTTTGGGGCGTGATATGGCTTTCTATACTTTGAGCATCTTGCATCGGAATAAACTTAAATTTCAAGCCAAAATGCTGAATTACTCTCACAAAAAGCCGATATGTACCGCCATAGAGGTCATCGGTTACAAGCACTTCATCGCCCGGACGAAATAGCCGCAATAGTGTATCGGTGGCTGCCAATCCACTGCCAAACACAAAAGCAAATTTACCATTTTCAAGAGCGGCAAGATTTTTTTGCAAAGCAGTACGCGTAGGGTTGTGTGTGCGAGAATATTCGTAGCCTTTATGCTTGCCCGGTGCTTCTTGGGCGTAAGTAGAAGTCTGAAAAATGGGTGTCATTACTGCCCCTGTGTGCGGTTCGGGTTCTACACCCGCGTGAATGGCTTTGGTAGCAAATTTCATACGTTTCTTGTTTTGTGCAAAAGTATGAAAAAAATACCGAAACTATACAATATCCAACTATTTACTTTCTGAAAGCCAATGCGTTTGTTGCAACTTATGAGTGCAAATACATCTCCTCTACCCTTTTATCCAATTCTTTTTGTAGCACCTCTAATTCCTTTTCTGCTTCACGCTCGCTTAGGCTACCCGCAAATTTACCCCGCTGAATTTCATACGCTCGGTTAAATAGTTGCTCAAATGATTGAAGTTGGGTGGTAGTGGGTATGATGATAGGAACTAATCTTGCATCGTTGATTTGAAATGTTTGTGTATTTTTTATGTAATAAAAAACATATTCGCTAATAAAAGTTGAATTTAATAAGCATACCAAATAAAACTCTGGGCATTTTTCAATACTCAATGAAAACAAACTCATACTTTTAACATCATGAACGCCATTTGTTTTTATACGAGACTTAATATTTACTGTGTGTATATCGCTCCAACAAAACCCTTCACGGAAGTAGAATTGATAACCTTGCCATCGTGCTTTTGGGTCAGTTTGTAAAAACTTTACATTTTCTTTGCACCAATCAATGTAATAAGGAGTTGGAGCATACCAGCGGTTGCCGTCTTTATCGCCTTTGTCATAAGGCACAAAGGTTTTAGTACCTTGTATGCCGTTGAGTTTTTCCTCATCGGAGAGTTTATTTACATCAGCAATTTCATTGGGGCTAACAATTCTGTACAACCAGCCTTGCCCAAAGACATCACGTCCGTATTGTTCTTTGAGGTCATCAAAAAGTTTTCGGATTTGTTGTTCGGGTAGTTTCTCTAAGAATGCTTGGGCATCTTGCTTATTGCGAATGCCTTGTTGTTTGCAAAATTGAGTTGCTAATAGGAGTTTTTCGGGGCGTTGTTTGCGGGCAAGTTCAGCCCATTTTGTGCCTTCTAATATGCCGACATATTTGCCGTTGTTGGCGGTTGCAAGTCCCTGTCCGCCTTCGGTGATAAGTCCCAAAAGGGTTATATCCCCGGGTTGGAGTTGTTTTCGGTATGTTTCAAGCTCTTTTTTGTGTTTTTCTATGTTTTTGCTGGTAGAGATTTTATCCCACCATTGGTTGAGTAAATGATTGACTATTTTGCCTAATCGTTCATAAATTTTCATATTGTAAGGCGAGGGCAAAAAGAAAACTTGATTGGGTGCAGTGGCATAAACCTGCTGCGAAACGGTGTAAGTATCAGGATTAGCCAAATCTTTTTTACCATCAAGGAAGATAATGGTATGCGTATCATCAGGGCTTTGTTTTTGAAGTATTGCCACGCAGGTATCTACCATAGCCGATTCGAAGGGATTTGCGGTATCAAAAAGTTGCAGTATGGTATTTTGCAAGAATAATTCTCGTAAATTCTTTTTGGTTTGGATAGTCCAAAAGGTTTTAGAGGAGATGTAAGCTAATATGCCTTTTGGTTTGAGTAATGCAATTCCTTTGAAATAGAAATGATTGTAAGTATCATCAGCGAAGCCGTATTGCTTTTCTAACTCTTTTTTAGCCTCCGTACTGACGCCTTTTGTAGAGATATACGGAGGGTTGCCAATTACCATATCAAAGCCGTCTTTGATGCCAAACATCCACTCGGCATCGAACCAATTATGGCTTTTTTGGGTGTCGTAGATATCGGCTTCGGTAATGGCATCGGCAAATTCGGAGGGGAAACCGCCGTTTTTCAATAAGTTTTGTATTTGTAGCCGTATTAGTTGGTCTTGTTTTTTGAGTTGCTCTTTTTGTGTTTGGTCGTTGGTTTCGAAGTAATTCTTTCGGAGTTCAAACAATTGTTTTTCTAATGCTTCAAGGGGGAGAGTTTGTAAATGCTGATGTCGGGGCAAACTGATAAGTGTATTGGCGGCGATGAGTTTGGTTTCAAGGTTGGGCAAGGGTTCAATGCCCTGATTGGGCAAAGCGTCATCAATTTTTTCATCTACGAGGAGCGAAAGAAAAAAACGTAATTTAGCAATATGCACGGCAATGGGTTGAATATCCACGCCATAGAGGCAATTTTGAATGAGAAAGAGTTTTCGTCCGTATCCGAGTTCATTGTGCTGAAAGATGTTTTCTATGTGTTCTATGGTTTTTTGTTTGAGCGAAGGGTCAGATACAGAGCGTTGTACCGCTTGAATTTGGGCATTTTTCCATTTTTCATTTTTAGGGTCAAGTTTGCTAAGCAGATGCACCATTTGGTTAAGGGCTTCCATCGGAAACGCCCCTGAGCCCACGGCAGGGTCCAGGATTTTGACTTCGTGCAGGGCGTTAATAAGTAGTTGGGTTTCTTCGGAGCTGAAAGGATTAGAGGTATCGGCATAGGAAAAAAGTTGCTCTAAACGAGTTTCTATACTCGTAATCTTTTCAGCAAGTTGTGTTTTGAAGTATTCTTTCAGCGAAGCCTTGACCATAAAATAGACAATCTCGCGAGGGGTGTAAAAACTGCCTGTGGCTTTGCGTGCGGTTTCGCGGGTTTCGGGGTTGTAGGTGGCAAGTAGGTTTTCAAAAACTTTGCCGAGCATTTCGGGGTCAAGGGAGACTTGTTGGTCGAAGGGGGTATTTTCTTCTATGGTGAAGTGGTATTTCCGAAAAATAGATAAAATGCCTTTTTGGGGTTCAAAGAACAAAATATTGGGAACAAAAGCTTGTTTAGCGGGTATATCGGAGTAGCCGTCTATGCGAATTTCTTTGCCTGTGAGATTGAGGGGGTCATCTTTTCGGAAATCAAGGCATTCAAACAAACCTCCGTTCAGAAAGGGAATGCTCTGAAAAATAAGCAGACTTTGGTCGGGTTTTTTAAATAGATGAAGGTATCGGTAGTAGCTATGGTTCATATAGTCGTTGTTTTTTCCCTGAAAGCTATGCTCTCGGCGAAACTTTCGTTGTGCTTGTGGCGTGTTGAGCGTAGCAAAAAAGAGATTTTGCAAAATGGCTTTGTAGTAATTGCCGTTTTTTGCATCTTGGGGGTAAAACTCTATAAGTATGTTTTTGAGCCAGTTCTCATCAAACAAGTCGGGGGGAATAAGTTTTTTTTCTTTCATAAACCAGATGAAAAACAGGCGTGTGAGCAGTCGTATGAGGGCGATATTTCGTCCGTTTTCTTGTTGTTCGGCGTCTTCGGGGAACTGCACGAGTGGCAAAGCCCATTCGTACCATTGGGCAATATCGGAGTAGAATTCTTTGGTAACTTTTTCAACAGAAAAGGCTTCTTTGATGTCGTTGAGGGTGATTTTGCTTCCTTTTTGGGCAAGTAGTTCGAAGCGTTCGGTAGCGGTTCTTACATTTTCGTTTTCGCCCAAAAGGTAGGTATAGCGTTTGGGTTCGGTTTGTATAGTTTGGAAATTGCCTTCGGCATCGAAGCCTGTCAGTTCGGAAACGTACATAAACCGCCACTTGGGCTTTTGAGATTGATAAAACACAATGAATGCCCCGTCAATATTTTTCCAGTATTTGCGAAGTAGGTTTCGCAGTCCTACGCGGTTGCGTTCTATTTGTATGTGTGTAGTGAGTTTTACTTCATAAACTGCCAAAGTACGTTTAATGCCGTTTTCTTGGAGGGCGATATTACCCAACAGAAAGGCTTGTTGGGCAAAATGAGTATCTATGCTTATTGGAATAGGTTCAGAGAATGAATCAAATTTTGGGAAAGTATCGGCAAGGAATTGTTTCCATTGCTTGCGGTCATAGGCTTGCTGAAAAAGCGAGCTAGTTTGCGTCTGAAACAACATAGGTTCAAAAAGTTTTGATTTGCCACAAATGCACGAATTGTTTGCCACGAATGCACGAATATAAATAAAATTCGTGTCTCATTCGTGTTATTCGTGGCTGAAATTATTTGCCACAAATGCAAGAATTTTTGCCACGAATGCACAAATAAATCATTCGTGTCTCATTCGTGTTATTCGTGGCTGAAATTATTTGCCACAAATGCAAGAATTTTTGCCACGAATGCACAAATAAATCATTCGTGTCTCATTCGTGTTATTCGTGGCTGAAATTATTTGCCACAAATGCAAGAATTTTTGCCACGAATGCACAAATAAATCATTCGTGTCTCATTCGTGTTATTCGTGGCTGAAATTATTTGCCACAAATGCAAGAATTTTTGCCACGAATGCACAAATAAATCATTCGTGTCTCATTTGTGTTATTCGTGGCTGAAATTATTTGCCACAAATGCACGAATAATATTCAGGTGATGGCTTAAACTAATAAAAAACCTTGCAAGATTTATACCTGCAAGGTTTATGGGTTTTGTCAAAATCAGTTTATTATCTACCTCTTATCATACGAGGAGTTGTGGCTTCAAAATTATCTCCTCCATTCATACGTCTTTGTTTTTTTCTTTCGTACATAGCTCTTTGCTGAGGGGTAAGAATAGCTACAATACGAGTTTCACGCTCTTCGTTAAGGTTTTTTCTTTGCTGACGAGCTTGCTCTTTTGTAATGCTACCTGCTTGCACTTGATTTTGTACCTGTATCATTCTTTGAGCCACATCTAAATTGATTGCATACACTTGACTTTTTTGTTCGGGGGTGAAGTTGGCATATTTATGCATACGCTCTGTAATAGCAGTAGCTCTCTGCTCGGCAGTAGCTTGCGATTGAGCCTTCGCTACACCCAAAAAAAGCACCAAAGTAATGAGTAAAAATATTTTCTTCATAATCTATGGGGTTAAGGTTGTACCATCATAAGAGTTTCAAGGCACTATATTACGAAATTTTTGGTAAAAAAAAGAATTTTTGCTAAAATATTTTTCAGAGCAATGCTTTTTCCAATAAATATTCGGCAATTTGTACGGCATTCGTGGCGGCACCTTTGCGTAGATTATCCGCTACAATCCACAAATTGAGCGTATTTTCTTGCGACTCATCTCGGCGTATTCTACCTACAAAAACTTCATCGCGTCCTTTGGTCAGAATAGGCATTGGGTAGCGATTATTTTTTACATCATCTTCTACAATTACTCCTTGGGCTTTGCTCAAAATTTCTCTAACTTCATCAAGCGTGAAATCTTTCTGAAAGCTCACATTCACGGCTTCTGAATGTCCGCCTATTACAGGCACACGCACGGTGGTTGCAGTTACTCCGATTTTATCAGTACCTAAAATTTTCTTGGTTTCATTGACCATTTTCATTTCCTCTTTGGTGTAACCATTTTCTAAAAACACATCAATATGAGGCAAAACATTCAAATCTATGGGGTGCGGATATACTTTTTTGCCCTCTATGCCTGCTCTCTCGTTAAAAAGTTGATCAACTGCCGCTTTACCCGTGCCTGTAACCGACTGGTAAGTAGAAACCACGATACGTTTAATTTCGTACCGCAAGTGCAAAGGATACAAAGCCACTACCATCTGAATAGTAGAGCAGTTGGGGTTGGCAATGATTTTATCTTCTCGGGTAAGCAGATGTGCATTTACTTCGGGGACAATGAGTTTTTTGTCCTTATCCATTCGCCAAGCCGAAGAGTTATCTATTACGGTTGTACCTACTTCGGCAAATTGAGGGGCATATTGCAAAGATGTAGCACTACCCGCCGAAAAAATTGCCAAATCAGGTTTTCGGCTGATAGCTTCTTGTATGCTCATTACTACATACTTTTTGCCCTGAAACTCAATTTCCTTGCCAACGGATTTCTCCGAAGCCACCAAATACAATTCACTAAACGGAAAACACCGTTCCGATAAAACTTTCAAAATTTCGCTACCGACCAAGCCCGTAGCACCTACAATAGCTAGTTTCATAAACTATTTACTTTTTTGAATTAAGAAAAAAAGAAGCTAGGCAGTTTTAGAAATCGTCTTAGAGTGAATTTTGAAAGGAGTTCCGAAATATTTTTCGCTATAAAGGTTTCTCAAATCGTCAATACTTTGTAAAATACCATTTCTCTTTACATACCAAAAAGACCAACCATTGTAATTTTCTTTACCTAAAATAAAAGCACTTACCTTATGAATAGAAGCCACTAAATCACCATATTGTAAAGAGCCATCAGCCAAAACAACAGCCTGATGCAATCCATTTTTAGAGTAAAGCACCTCTCCAATTTCTACAAAGCCTTTTTCAATAAGGCTCCCGAAAGGGACTTTAGGTTTTCGTCTTTCAATCTTATACTCTAAAACAGGTTCTGCCAAAGGAATAATTTTGTTTAACCTTTCATTAGCAACCTGAACGTAGAAAAGTTCTCTTTCAAAACCTAAAAATTTTCTTTTCAAACGCTTGGCTACTGCGGCAGTTGTGCCACTTCCTGAAAAAGGGTCAAGAATAAGGTCATTGATGTTGGAAGTTGAAAGAATAATCCGAAAAAGTAATTCTTCGGGTTTTTGCGTTGAATGAGCCTTTTTTCCATTTACTTTTATTCTCTCCTCCCCCTGACAAATCGGAATATACCAATCACTTCGCATTTGCAAATCATCGTTAAAAGTTTTCATAGATTTATAATGGAAAGTATAAGATGATTTTTCCGATTTGCTTGCCCAAATAAGCGTTTCGTGAGCATTGTTGAAACGAGTCCCTTTGAAGTTGGGCATAGGATTAGTTTTTATCCAAATAATATCATTCAAAATCCAGAAACCCAAATCTTGCATAATTTTACCTATTCGGAAAATATTATGGTAAGACCCAATTACCCAAATACTTCCTGTACTTTTCAGAACCCTTCTACACTCTGAAAGCCATTGCAAACAGAATTTATCATAGCTTTCAAAAGAATCAAATTTATCCCACCCATCATTTACGGCATCAACCTTCGTTTGGTTAGGACGAAATAACTCTCCATTGAGCTGTAAATTGTAAGGCGGGTCAGCAAAGATTAAATCTACCGAATTATTGGGTAATTTTTTTAGCAACTCAACACAATCTCCTTGAACAATAGAGTTAATTTGAAAATCTCCAATTTTTTCCATTACACTAAATTTTATCAAAAATACAAAATTCTAACTCCTCCACAAAAAACCAAAAAGTAAATAAGAAACGCTAATCACAATAGCATTGATACACAAAAGCACTAAAATTTCTTCGGTACTATTGCTTCGGGCAAGTCCGTCCATAGCATTTTTAGAAACTTTTATCAAAAGCAAAAGCATAGGCAGAATTACAGGAAAACCCAAAATTGCCATCAGTACGGCATTGTTGTTGGCTTTAGAAGCAATGGCAGAAATCATTGTAAGTGTAGAGGCAAACCCCAAAGCTCCTAAAACAAGATTTAGCAAAAAAAAAGGCAAATCTTGCACAGGATTACCCATAAACAATATGTACCCCCCTAAACCTACCAAGCTAATGAGTAGCATAAGAAGCACATTGTAAGCAATTTTAGCCAAAATCAGCAAATATGGATTTACTACCACATAATAGTAAAACATTCTACCAACTTTTTCTTGCATAAACCCCTTGGCAATAGCATTGAAAGATGAAAATAACAAAATTAACCAAAAAAGCGTATTCCAAGTAATGGGTTCTATTTTTTGCGTTTCCAAGTTGAAACTCAAATAGACAATCAGAATGGCACTGCTCACGTACAAAAGCAAGCTATTCAGGGCGTATTTTTGTCGCCACTCCAAAAGAAATTCCTTGCGAATAAGTTGTAAAAATTGAGCTAACAAAACAGGTAGTTTTTAGGCTTGCAAATTTGTAAAAAAACCTTCAAAAAAACTATTCATTTTGAAGTTTTGGCTTAACTTTGCAAGAAAACGAAACTATGGCTTTGCGTTGCGTTGTAAAAGTAGGTAGTGTTACAAATCTTTCCGATGCCCGTTATGCAGCAGGAATGGGTGTAGAGATGTTAGGTTTCCGTGTACAAGAAAATGACGAAAATTATATGCCTGCTGAAACTTATCAGGAAATCACGTCTTGGATTTCAGGGACAGATTTTATTTTGGAAATTTCGCAAACTTCTTGGCAAGATTTACAAAACATTTTAGAAAAATACCCCTGTAATGCTCTGGAAATCGCAGATGAAAATTTATTAGAAATGCTCATTAAAAACGCCGAAACCAGTGAAAATTTGCCTATAAAGTTGCTTTGGAAAGTAAAAAACAAACAAATTTTTACACAAAAAGCCGAAAATTGGCGAAAATGGATAAGTTTTTTTGTTTTTTCAAAAACAGATATAAATTTTTGTCAAGAATTGGCAGAAAAATATCCTATTTTGTTGGAAGGTGATTTTTCTGCTGTTGAAGTAGAAAAAATTTTAGCAGAAACTTCTATCAAAGGTTTTTCGCTCAAAGGTTCGGCAGAAATAGCCCCCGGGCTAAAAGACTTTGACCATTTGGCAGAAGTTTTAGAAATTTTAGAAACTGAGTAATTGTTTTGAAAACCTTAAATTTTGTAAAAATGAAAAAATTTTTGTTTATTTCGTTTATCAGCCTTATTCTAAATGCGTGTAGCACTTTGCAAGGTGTAGTAAGTAGCTTACCTACGAACCAGCCTCTTACCGAAGGTGAAATTGCTAATGGCTTAAAAGAAGCTCTTACCCAAGGCATCAGCAATGGTGTAAATGAGCTAATCAAAACCGATGGTTATTTTGGCAATCAGGCGATTAAGATACTTTTGCCCCCCGAAGCCCAAAAAGTGCAAGATTTAATTGTAAAGCACATTCCACAGGGGCAAAAACTCATTGATGAAGCTATCTTGAAAATGAACCGAGCCGCCGAAGACGCCGCCAACGAAGCCAAACCTATCTTTGTAGATGCCATTACCTCTATGACTATCGTTGATGCTAAAAATATACTTTTCGGTAACGAAACCGCCGCTACAAACTATCTGCGAGAAAAAACTTTTCAAAAACTTCTGCAAGCGTACAGCCCTAAAATCAACAATGCTTTGAGCAAGGTAGGGGCTACACAGGCTTGGGCGGCACTTATCAATCCGTACAATAAACTTGCTGGTAGCAATGCAGGTGCTCTTTTGGGAGTACGTGAGCCCATCAATGCCGATTTAGGAGCTTATACCACTCAAAAAGCTCTTGACGGACTTTTTTGGCGTATAGCCCAAGAAGAAAGTAAAATCCGCCAAAATCCTATTGCTCGCACTACTGCCCTTTTGCAAAGAGTTTTCGGGGAATTGGATAAAAATAAAGGTCGCTAATAACAAGCCCTTTAAGCCTAAAAACTCAAACAAACCCTTCAAACCTTTGAAATTTAGAATGACTATGCAAGCATTTTTTGAAAATCTTGGTGTTTCCGAAAATCTTTTTCAGTGGCTTATTTTGCCACTGATTGTGTTTTTGGCTCGCATTACCGATGTTTCTATTGGCACAATTCGGATACTGCTAATGATGAATGGCAGAAAGTACATAGCTACTTTTTTAGGTTTCTGCGAGTCGCTGATTTGGCTTACCGTGATTGCCAGCATTTTTAAGTATGTAAAAACGCCTTTTGCTTATATCGCTTACGCAGGCGGGTATGCCACAGGTACATTTATCGGAATGACTTTGGAAAATAAATTAGCTGTTGGCAAAGTAATCGTTCGGTTTATAACCCGTCAAGATGCCACAGCTTTATTGGATTATTTACGCACTACTCGTTTTGGATTTACAAGTCTGCAAGCCGAAGGACACAAAGGGAATGTCAATTTAATTTTTTCTGTTATTGAACGCAAAGACCTTAAAGAACTTGTAGAAATAGTTCGTAGCTATCACCCCAAAGCCTTTTATAGCGTAGAAGCCACCAAATACGCCTCCGAACCACCTAACGAAGAAACTGATGTCCCCGCTAAAAAATGGTTTTTGTGGGGTTTTGGGAAAGATTTTTTTAAGAAAGTGTAAAAAGTTCTTTCTTGAACGAAAACCAATATCAACAGGTATAAGAGTATCCATATCTTATTAGGAGACTAAAAACATTTCATCGGCTATACCCTACATTTTAAACCTTTCTTTTGAGGTTTCGCTCATCTATTTTTGCCTTAGTAAAGAATTAAAATTTACTTTACTACAAGATTTTACACGAAAAATTAGCTTTTGTTCCCTTCTAAAAATTTAAAAATATGAAAAAGCAGAAAAAAAACCAATGGAAATGGCTTTGGCTACTACTGCCTGTTGGCTTGGTAGTGGTGGTTTCGCTCAAAACAAAAAACAAAAAGGAAAATTTCTTTATTGTAGAGCAAAAAGAAATGACCGAAGCAGTGTATGCCTCAGGAACTATTCTGCCCAAAGAAGAATACAAGGTTTTTGCAATGGCTGATGGCATTTTGAGCCAAAAAATGGTTCGTGAGGGCGATAGCGTACAAAGCGGGCAGGTTTTATTTCATATCAACAACCAACAACAGCAAATTAGGCTCAATAATGCCCAAGAAGCCTATCAGATTGCCCAAAAGAATTACGATTATGCCCATTCACCTGTATTGAAGGAGTTGGAAACAGCCATTCGGGTTGCACAAACGCAAATGCAGAACGATTCGGTCAATTACATTCGCTTCAAAAACCTTTGGCAAGAAAATGCAACCTCCAAAATTGAATACGACAAATACACGCTCATTTACGAAAACTCAAAAAATAATTTTCTCTTGCAAAAAGCCCGTTACGAAAAAGCCAAAAACGACTTGTTGCTCAATTTACAAAATACCCAAAGCCAAGTACAACTCAATTCCGAAATCAATCGCGATTATGTAGTCCGAAGCCTTTTTGCAGGTAAGGTGTACGAAATTTACAAAGAAGAAGGCGAGGCAGTCCGCAGAGGTGAAGTAATAGCCCTTTTAGGTTCGCATCAGCAGTTTTATTTGCAAATGAGCATAGACGAAACCGATATTGATAAAATAAAAATCGGGCAGGAAGTGCTTGTCAAAGTAGATATTCACAAAGGTAAAATTTTTAAGGCGAAAGTAAGCAAAATTTATCCTCGCCTCAATAGGCAAAATCAGTCTTTCAGGGTAGATGCCGAGTTGGATAAAGACCAAGTTTTAGAAGGTTTTTCGGGGCTTACAGCAGAAGCCAACATCATTATCCAAAACAAAGCAAAGGCTTTGGTAATTCCGAAAGCATTTTTACTTGAAAAAGATAGCCTCTGGATTGAAAAAGACGGCGAAAAGAAAAAAATCGGCGTAACAAAAGGCATTGAAAACTTCGAGTGGGTAGAAATTACCAAAGGTTTGGAAAATAATACAAAAGTCTTAAAACCTTAAAGCTATGTTGCTACTTTTTGAAATTGCCAAAACGCAAATGCTTTCTCGCCTCAAACAGAGCATTATTGCCACTTTGGGCGTAACCTTCGGAATAGGTATGTTTATCCTGATGATTAGCTTTATGACAGGCGTAAATACACTTCTGGAAGAAACGATGCTTTCGGCTACGCCTCATATACGCATCTACAACGATATTGGCGTGCAAAAAAGCTCTGTATTACACGAGTGGAAGCAAGGCAAACAATTTGTGAATGTGGTGCATCATATCAAGCCCAAGAAAGAAAAGAAAAACCTTAAAAATGGCTTTGCAATAGTGGAGGACATCAGAAAAGATGAGCAAGTTTTGGGGGTGTCGCCACAAGTCAGTACGCAGGTGTTTTACAATTATGGGGCAATTCAGATTGGTGGCAGTGTGGTTGGGGTAAATATTTTTGAGGAAAATAAACTCTTTGACCTTGTCAGCAAAATGCAAGCAGGACGCATAGAAGATTTACTTACCTCAAATGACGGAATTTTGATGGGTGTGGGTCTGGCTCGCAAACTCAATATGAATATAGGTGATAAAGTTACCGTTTCTACCCCTGACGGCACACTCAAAGTGCTGCAAGTAAGAGGTATTTTCAAATACGGCATCGGAGCGATAGACGACACGAGAAGTTATGCCAATATCTCTACCGTTCAAAAAATGCTCAAAGAAGATACGCGTTACATTACCGACATCAATCTGAAACTAAAAGATTATTACCAAGCCAAAACCATCGCCCAAGCATACCAAAAACGCTACAACTATAAAATTGAAGATTGGGAAACTGCCAATGCTACGATCTTAGTCAGTTTTACGCTTCGCAATATCATCACATACGTAACTTCTATTACTTTGCTTGTAGTGGCGGGCTTCGGGATTTACAACATCTTGAATATGACCATTTATGAAAAAATGCGTGATATTGCCATTCTGAAAGCACAAGGTTTTGCCGAAAAAGATGTATTAGGGATTTTTATGATACAAGCCCTTACAATCGGTGTTTTGGGCGGCGTTTCTGGCTTGCTTATCGGATTTCTGCTTTCTTGGTGGGTTTCTACCATTCCTTTTGATAGTGGCGGTTTTTTGGCAACGGAAACCTTTCCTGTTAATTTTAATCCCTTCCATTATGCCATAGGCATCGTATTCGGTGTACTTACTACTATTTTTGCAGGTTATTTCCCTGCTCGCAAAGCAGGAAAAATAGACCCTGTCGAGATTTTGAGAGGTTAAAAAAATACTACACTTATGGAATTTGCACTAAAAGCCGAAAATATCATCAAATATTTCTACGAACCCGTAGAGTTTCAGGCTCTAAAAGGTTTGAGTTTGGAAGTAAAAAAAGGCGAATTTGTCTCTTTGATTGGCAAATCGGGAAGTGGGAAATCTACACTTTTGTATGTGCTTTCCACAATGGATACCGACTATGAAGGCAATTTAGAAATCAATGGTGAAACTTTGACAGGTAAAAAACAAAACGAATTAGCTCGTTTCCGCAACGAACACATTGGTTTTGTATTTCAGTTTCATTATTTATTGCCCGAATTTAGCGTTTTGCACAATGTAATGCTTCCTGCTCTCAAATTGGGGCGTTATCAGCGAAGTGAAATTGAAGATAGAGCTTACGAAAAGCTCAAACTTCTGGGCATAGCCGAACACGCTCCCAAAAAAGCCTCGCGACTTTCGGGCGGGCAACAGCAGCGTGTCGCCATTGCTCGTGCCCTCATTAACGAGCCTGCCGTAATTATGGGCGATGAACCTACCGGTAATTTGGACTCGGCAAATACCCAAATCGTT
The DNA here is from genome assembly GCF_002843425.1 of Raineya orbicola. Lineage (GTDB taxonomy): Bacteria > Bacteroidota > Bacteroidia > Cytophagales > Thermonemataceae > Raineya > Raineya orbicola. The sequence goes on along the minus strand of NZ_NKXO01000019.1, from coordinate 34,357 downwards.
TTTGATATTTTCAGAGAATTAACTTCAAAATATCACCAAACTATTATCGCCGTAACACACGACGACGAATTTGCCCGAAACTCCGATAGAATTATTGAATTGAAAGACGGATTGATTATTTAACTAATTTATCAATGATTGATTATGAAAAAATTTATTCTGAATTTTGGTTTTTTAGGATTGCTCTTGTGGCAAAATGCTTTTGCTCAAGAAAAACGAACAATGACTTTGGAGCAGTGCATCGCGTATGCTTATCAGAATACTGCCCTAATGCAAAAATCTATGCTTGATGAGCAAATTGCACAAGCCCAAAATCAAGAATATTTGGGGATAGGCTTGCCCCAAATCAATGGCTCGGCACAAATGCTCTATAATTTTGAGTTGCGACCCGCCTTTTTGCCCGCTTTTTTTCTGGCACAAAGCAGTGGCACGCCACCTGACCCCGATGCCGAATTTGTAGCCGTAAGAGGCATTTTTGCCCCACGTTATCAAGGCGATGTCGGTATCACCATCAGCCAACTTATTTTCAATGGCTCATATTTTGTTGGTTTGCAGGCGGCAAAAAAGAACAAAGAACTTACCAAACAAAACTCGCAAGCTAATAAAGTTACAACGGCTGAAAATGTGAGCAAAGCCTATTATTCGCTACTTGTTGCCAATGAGCGGGCTAAACTGATTGATGCTAACATTGCCCGTTTGGATAGCCTGATTAAAGATGTAAAAGCTCTCAATAAGCAAGGCTTAGCCGAAAAAATTGAAGTTAGCCGTTTGGAAGTTACCGCCAATAACTTACGAGCCGAAAAAATGAAAGTTGAACGCCTCATTGAATTGAGCAAAGAACTGCTTAAATTTCAGATGGGTATGCCTGTACAAGAGGAATTTGAGGTGGCTGGTTCAATACGCGACTATCAGTTGGAGCAAATCCCTGATGGTGAAGTACCAAATGAATATCGGAACAGAATTGAGTATCAAATTCTTGAAACCGCTATAACTTTGAATAAACTCAATCTAAAAAACAAGCAAATGGGAGCGTACCCGAGTTTGGTGGCAATTGGGCAAATGGGATATGCCACAGGGGCAAGGTATTTTTCCAATGTTGGCGACTTTTCCAATCGTTGGCTGGGCTATGGTACCGTAGGCTTGCAGTTGAATGTACCGCTTTTTAGTGGTATGCAACGCAAATACCAAATCCAGCAATCTCGTCTTGAACTTTTGAAATTGGAGCAAGATAAGCAAAATCTACAAAAAACCATTGATTTCCAAACCCGACAGGCTCAAATTACTCTCAAAAATGCTCTTACTACGTTAGATGCCCAAAAACGTAATATGGAGCTTGCCAAAGAAGTTTTAAGAGTTTCTCAGGTCAAATATAAGCAAGGAGTAGGTTCAAGTGTAGAGATAATCAATGCAGAAACCGCCTACAAAGAAGCTGAAACAAACTATTTCACTGCCCTTTACGATGCCCTTATCGCCAAAGTAGATTTAGATAAGGCTATCGGAAAATTAGGGAAGTAATTTTCTCAAAGATTTCAAACACAAGAAGGCTCCATTTCAAAAAAATTTGTGATATTGGTTTAGTAAAAAACTACAAAACGCTAATTTCTATTATACTCAAACCCGACAGGTTTGGGAAACCCGTCGGGTTTAACGATTTAATTTTCAATTGGTTAGCTTAATTTATTTTCGCAAACTAATTTTGTTTGTGTATAAAAATACAATTTCATTGTTTTGCAATAAACCTTTATGCGAAAAATTGTCTATTTGATTATTCTACTGATTGCCACTATCCGAGTATTCGTGATAGAGTTTCTCATCAAATTGCCCATTACGGCTTGGGAGCATTTCCTGATATGGTCGGTAGGAATGTTAGTGATGGCACTTATTTTTGAGTGGATTTATGTAGTACATCGTTTCCTCAATAAAAAATTACCTTTTGAAGAAAAAATCACCCTTCGGCTTTTTGTACAGGTAATATTTTCTTTGTTAGGCACTTTACTACTCACCTACATAGGTATCAATTTTTTGATGCCTCATCTTATCAAAAGTCTGCCCACGCATCAATACAATACACCAATGAGCTATTTGCAAGTCGTATTACTTACTTTCGGTATCAATATGGGTTTTTTCGGAGAATATTTTTTCAGGGCTTGGAAACAAAAAATCATAGAGGCGGAGCGTTTGGCAAAAGAAAATGCAATGATGCAAAAAGCCTATACGCAAACCCAATTTGCCAACCTCCAAAATCAACTCAATCCGCATTTTTTGTTTAATAGCATTGCCTCTTTGAGTAGCCTTATTTACGAAAATCAGGATTTGGCAGCCAAATTCTTGGAGCATTTGGCAAAGGTATATCGCTATGTGCTTCAAAACAAAGAACAAAATTTGGTAAGTCTGCAAACAGAATTGGATTTTATTGGAAACTACCTTTTTTTGCTTCAAACTCGTTTTGACAAAGCCCTGCAAATCTCTTTTCGTGTAGATAATGAAGCACTAAGTAAGCAAATTGTGCCTGTAACGCTTCAAATTTTGCTTGAAAATGCCGTTAAACATAATATAATGACCGAAGCGAAACCCTTGCAAATACATATTTTCAATACAGAAGATTATTTGCTGGTTGAAAATAATTTGCAAAAGAAAAGTGTAGTAGAACATTCAAACAAATTAGGATTAAGCCATCTGAAAAATCTTTATACTTTTCTTAGCCCTTTGCCACTATGTATTGAAGAAAACGAAAACGCATTTTCAGTAAAAATTCCTTTACTCTGATGAAAAAAGTTTCTGTTGTCATTGTAGAAGACGAAAAATTAGTTGCCAAAGCACTTGCCCGAAAAATTCAGGATTTAGAGCCTGATTTTGAAGTAGTGGCTTTTTTGCATAGCCTTTCGCAGGCGGTAGAGTGGTTCTTGCAAAACCCTGCTCCCGATTTGCTTTTTCTGGATATTCAACTTTCTGACGGGGTAAGTTTTGAGATTTTTGAAAAAGTAAATCTCCAAACAGATGTAATTTTCACCACAGCCTACAACGAATACGCCCTCCAAGCCTTCAAACTACATAGTATTGATTACTTGCTCAAACCTATCAACCAAGAAGATTTAAGATTTGCCATTGAAAAATGGAAAAATTGGCGTAATCAGCCCGAAAAAGTAAATTTGCTTACGGATAATCTACAAAATTTATTGGCTCAAATGGCTTTCAAGAGCGAAAAAAGTCCTTACAAAGAGCGTTTTTTGGTACATTACAAAAATACACTCGTGCCTATTGAAGTCAAGCAAATTGCTTGTTTTTACAAACAAGAACTAATTTTTGTACAAACCTTTGAGGGGCAAAATTTTATTTCGGAGCATCAAACCCTTGACGAAATAGAGGCTCTGTTAGACCCCAAGTTATTTTTCAGGGCAAACAGGCAGTATATTGTTCATATCCAAAATATCAATAGCATCAGAAATACCTACAAAGGAGCAGAAATTAGCCTTTTTTCGCCCAAAAATACGCTATTAGACGTAAGCCGAGAAAAGGTAAATTTGCTGAAAGAGTGGTTGAGTAGGTAGTTGTCATTCATTACTCGCTATAAAATACCCTTTTCACCCTCTCACTGACACTGGTTAGAATTTCGTAAGGAATTGTTCTAATAGCCTTGGCTAAATCTTGAATGGTATGTGTTTCATCAAAAATAATAACTTCATCACCCACTTGGGCATCAGGTACTTGTGAAAGGTCTATCATTGCCATATCCATACATACATTGCCAAGTATAGGTACTAATTTCCCTCTTACTCTCACCTTCCCTACTCCATTGCTAAAAGCCCTGCTCAAGCCATCGGCATAGCCAATCGCTATGATGCCTATTCTACTTTTCTGATTTACTTTTCCTTTTCTGCCATATCCTACGGTATCGTTTTTGGAAATAGTTTTAATTTGCGAAATCACGGTTTTCAGGCGGCTAATGGGTTGCAAATTTCCCTGAAATTTTCCACCTGCTTCCACTCCGTACAAACCTATTCCCAAACGTACCATATCCATTTGATATTCGGGAAAACGTACTATACCCGGTGAATTGAGAATATGTTTCAAGAACTTATAGGGTAATTTTTTTTCAAGATTTTGCGTGATTTTCTGAAAAGTCTGAATTTGTTTGAGCGAAAAATCGTCGTGTTGTTCTTCATCAGCGGCGGCAAGATGGCTCATCAGTGAAGCAACTTTCAAAAAAGGCACTTTTTGTAAAATACCAAGCAAAACGCCTACATCTTGTGGCTCAAAGCCCAAACGCCTCATACCTGTATCAAATTCCAAATGAATTTTCAAACTCAAATGTTCGCTTTCACAAAAATCTGCAAGTTTTTGCAAAATTTCAAAGCTATACACCGCAGGTTCTAAATGGTATTCGGCAAGCAGAGAAAAGCTCTCTTCCGAAGGGTTCATTACCATAATAGGTAAATGAATCCCATTTTTTCGTAGTTCTACACCTTCATCAGCATAAGCTACCGCTAAATAATTTACTCTATGAAATTGTAAAAGATTGGCAATTTCTACACTACCATTGCCGTAAGCAAAAGCCTTTACCATTACCATAATTTTAGTTTCAGGCTTCAAACGACTGCGGTAGAAATTCAAATTATTCACCAAGGCATCAAGATTGATTTCCAAAACTGTGCGATGAGCTTTGTACTCTAATTTCTGAACAATTTTTTCAAAAGCATATTTTCTCGCCCCCTTGATAAGAATAACGCAATTGCGAAGCTGTTGGAAAAAACCTTTGCTCAAAAAATCTTCTGTATCTTTGTAAAAAGCCGTAAGTGGTATATCTCGGAAAGCCTCCTGATGCTCAAATATTTTCTCACCTATCCCAATGAAAAAGCCTATTTTTTTGGCAGAAATCAATCGGGCAACTTGCTGATAAAGTTTTTTACCACTCAAATCACTTTCCAAAATATCGGAAAGAATAACTACCTTGGCAGGTTTTTGGTCTTGGTTTGCTAAAAAGTCTAAAGCTATTTGCAAACCTGCAAGGTCATTGTTATAGGAATCATCAATCAAATAAGTTTGTTGTATGCCCTGTTTAAGCTCCAAACGCATAGAAACGGGTTTGAGCAAAGCAAGTCTTTTGTTTATTTCTTGCGTAGGAATTTTGAACTGAAAGTGCATTAGAATAGCACATAAAGCCATATTTTGCAAGTAGGCTTCATCTTGAAAAGGCAGTAGAGTACTATTGAGTTTGCAAGTAAGTTGAAATCCTTTTTTCACAAAACTCACGGCATTTTTACTCACCGAAAGCTCATAATTCCAAAAAAATACTTGTGCTTGTGGATTTTTCTTGGGAAATTTTTCTACTACTTTGGGATAATTTTCTACCAAATTCGCAGGCAAAAAGACCACCGAACAATTTTCAAAAAGTTTTAATTTTTCTTCTAATTTTTCTTCTCTGTTCTTGAAGCCTTCATCGTGAGCCGAACCCAAATTAGTCATTACTCCTATGGTAGGTTGAATAACTCTTTGTAGATATTCCATTTCACCTACTTGCGAAATACCTGCTTCAAAAATGCCCAAAGTATGTTCGGCACGCATCTGCCAGACCGAAAGCGGCACACCAATTTGAGAATTAAAACTTTTAGGGCTTCTGACAATGTTAAACTCCTCTGCTAAAAGTTGCGTTAGCCACTCCTTCACGATAGTTTTGCCGTTACTACCTGTAATAGCCATTACAGGATAGGTAAATTTGCTTCTGTGCCAAGCTACAATTTTCTGAAAAGCCCTAATACTATTTTTTACCACTACATAGTTGATACCTCTTTCTCGGAATGGTAAAGCGACTTTCTCATTTTCTATGACAAAATTTCTCACTCCTTTTTCGTAGGCTTCGGCAAGAAAGTGATGCCCATCGTGGTTTTTACCCTTAATAGCCACAAAAAGTGTATTTTCAGGCACGAATAATTTGCGACTATCTACGGCTATATGTTCAATAGGCAAAAGTGGAGCAGTTTGCCATATAGGACTTTGTAAAATAGATTGCAGTTCGGTGAAAAGCATTTCCAATTATTTTTTAAGCAAAAATAAAAAATCCCGCCTAATTTAATTTTTTTCTCGGTTATTTTTTGCTAAAATTGCAATAATGTATAAATTTCCGTTCAAAAGAAACGCTTATGCCCAAACCTCACGTTATTGCCATAGTAAATCAGAAAGGAGGCACTGGAAAAACCACAACCACGGTAAATTTAGGAAAAGCTATTGCCCAAATGAATAAAAAAGTATTATTGATAGATTTAGACCCACAAGGAAGTTTGTCGTATTATTTAGGAGCCAATAGCAACGTTTGGAGCATTGCAGATGTAATTTTGGAAGATATTTCTTTTCATAATGCACTTATTCAGCGAGAGGGTCTGCATATTATTCCTGCTGATGTAACACTTGCGGACTTGGAACTTTCGCTCGTTAATTATCAGGGGCGTGAGCATATCGTCAAGCGAATGATTGAACAAAATGCCCAAGATTACGATTTTGTACTTTTGGATTGTTCTCCTTCGCTTTCTATCCTTACGGTAAATGCCTTGGTAGCGGCTCATAGTGTTGTGATACCATTGCAAATGGAGGTATTGAGTATGCACGGATTAGAACTAATGCTGGAAACCATTGAGCAAGTTAAAAAGACCGTAAATCCCAATCTAGAAATTATGGGAATTTTGGTACTAATGTACAACTCCCGCCGCAGAATTACACAAGAAGTGTATAACCATATCAAAAAAACTTATAATTTTGTACCCATTTTTCAAACTTTTATCCGTATGGACGTAAAGCTCGTAGAAGCCCCTTCTTTTGGTAAAAGTGTATTTGAATATGCTCCCCAATCCAACGGAGCAGAAGACTATTTGGCTCTTGCCCAAGAAATATTAGAAAAAGTACAACAAAAGGCTGAATAACAATGGCATTAGGCGAAAATATCAAACGTGAGCGAATGATACCTGTTCGCAATCGCATTGTGTATAATCAGTTGCAACAAGAATTAGAAGAACTAAAAGAACAAAATCTTACGCTTTCTGAACCTAATTATGATATTTCAGCCGTTTTAGAAAATTTAGGTAAATTTGAAGAAGAAAATGAAATTGCTAAAACTCATTCCAATTCCAAAGTAGAGTTTTTTTCGCACAGCAACGATATTTTGGAACATTGTTTTATGGTTGCAGAACTGGATAGTGCTAATCTGCAAATTTTGAAAGCAAATGAAACTTTTTGTGAAACATTGCAAATAGAACCTACCGAATTGAGTGTCAGGTCTTTACGAGAATTTTTTATAAAAGAAAAAACTGCTGAATGGGAAAGCTTTTGGGAAAAACTCAAAAAAGGTGAAAAAGTACAAACCATTGTGGAATTTTTACCCAAAAATGCTACTGAACAAGAAAAGATAATATGCTCGGCTACGCTGGTTGGCAAACCCGCTCATAAATCTATGATTTACATTCTCATCGCCCAAAATATTACTATGGCAATGAGCGCTTACAAAAACAATACTACCATTGAACTAGATATTGATAAAAATCTAAAATCTGCTAAAATCATTGTCAAAATCTAACGCATAGTAGGCGTTACATAATAAATTTTTCCCCTTTGGCAATAAGGTCGGGGCGAGCAAGAAGCAAATATTATCAAGCAAAGCAAAACAAAGGCAATTTTCGTTTTCATAGTTTTAAGATGTATTTTACCAAAGAAAACTGCAAATCCCGTGCCAATAAGCATTTCCTACCTCTATTACACGAGGCGAGGTGTACAAATTGGCTATTTTGAGCGTTTTTTCATTGAGCTTTCTGATTTCTTGCTTGCTATCTTGCAAAAGGCTTTCGCCGTAACATAATATTCCCTTTATTTCACGACAAAGAAGCAAATTCCGAGCATATACGCCTCTCCTTCCTGTCCATAAGCAATATTTTTGCAGAAAATTCTGATTATTCTGTAATGGTACAATAGGAACATCTGCAACTTTTTCGTGGGATTGTAAGATTTTTTCGGCAAGTTCGGCAGATTTTTCAATTTCTTTGCTACAAAGCAGACGAATGAAACTTTCTATTTCCTCATTTTTTTGCAAATCTTCTGCTTCAAAAGCCCCCGCTACGAAAGCCATAGCAAAATTTTGAGAAGAGGTTTGCTTCCAAGGGGCATTGTTTTCATCTACATTGTAGTGAATAATGATAGTTAGATCAGGCTGAAAAGCGTTGATTTTTCGCACACGCTCCAATAGTTCTACCTTTTTGAAATAGTTGCGAAAGAAAAGATTAGGCGGTAAAGGTCTCTGCTTTCTTATTCTGCTCTTGCTTTGTTTCATAAAGTTATTTGCGTATTCAGAATAAATCTCCTGAAAAGTTTTATTAAAAGCAGTGAAGTTATGTTCTGAACGAGTAAGTAAGACTTCGGCACCGTATTTTTGGAGGCTATCGGCAAGGATTTTAGCAGTAGCCCAAGCCAAAGAAGACTCATAAAATTCTACTGCTGTACTATCGGGCAAAGTAGTTTTGATGTATTTACCTTCTATTTGAGCCGTTGAGAAATCGCCTGCAAAATGTCCGGGGTCTATGGCAATACGCAACCCTCTGAATTTGGGTAAGCCAAAAAATTGATTGCTTAATCGTAATAAAAGCCATTTTTGCTGTTGCTCTTGTTCCTTGATTTGATAGTAAGCATTTAATTTCTGCAAGCTATCCCAAGAAAAACGATAAGTTTTTTTCAAAGTCTTGATGTACAAACCCACACTATCTTGAAGCAACACATTTTTACGAATTTGCTCACCTTTGAGCAAATATTTTTGTAGTCTGTTTTGCCAAATATTTTGAGCTAAACCAATAGTTGGGAATAGGAAGTAAAATAGAAAAAATATCCTCAGCATATTTCTTGAATAATAAAAAAACCCTCTTGATTGAGGGTTTTTTTTAGGTTAGGTATAGTAAGCCTACTAAGGTTGTGGTGAAAAATCCAGCACTTTATCAATTACGTGACCAATGCCATTGAGCAACATTACATCAGACTGCACCACACGAGCATTGTTAGCTGTACCATTCTGAGCCGCTATTTCAAACAAATTAGTAGTGCGAGGTCTTGCAGTGTTTAGCGAAATATTACCATTGGCATCTACGGTGGCGGTTAATCTTCTGCTAAGAAGTTCGGGACTATTAGGACCTAATGTAGGAGTAACATAATATCCTACGGGGTCAAACAAAGTCAAAAACCTCTGCCCATTGGTAATAACACTTGAAGGAAACACCAAACGCTGACGGTAATTAATAGCCCCACCACCGGTAGTACCAGAATAGTTAGCAGGACTAATTACATGATATTGTACTATTCTACTTAATGTAGCCCAAGGAGCCGCATTGATAGAAGTAGCATCAGGGAAACCAGCATCAGCAAACGCTTGATTAGTAGGTAAAAAAGCAGTAAAAGCACCATTACCTGAACCTGTACCAGAAGTATTAGAATTAGATAAAGTTGCTTGTAAGCCCAATCTTATCACCGCTTCTTCTAATCTTTGTAGCTGAGGATTAGCTTGAATGTATTGCCACAAGTTTTGTGTAGGAGGCAATACTACTCTATCCACCCCTTGCACTACACCATTAGTAGCTGCCATATCAGGTTTAGTAACTTTGATACCATTGATAGAAAGCCCATTCAAGCACCCCATATAAGCGTAGTTGTATTTATCCCAAAAATCTTCATTAGTTGGAGCCTCATCAGCAATACTTGGCACCCACGTTACATAAATGTTATCTGTGTTGGTGAAGTTATTATTGGTGGTCAAGTTAGCTGTTGCAGGGAAAGGGGTAAAAGTAGTCGTAGTTATTCTCATCATATAGATGTGGTATTTCACAATCCTCATCAATGTAGTAAAAGGCACATTGTTGAGATTGGTAATACCTGCGGCTTGAAAAGCGGCATTGGTAGGAGCAAAAATAGTGTAAGGACCCGTAGAATTACGAAGTTGCTTATCCATTTCTGTAATTTTCAGAGCTTCTACCAGAGTAGAGTACTCAGGCATACTCTCCAATACTTCCATAATATTTTTGGAGGCTGCGGGCTTTAGGTCATCTCGTTTAGTTTTTAACGTACAAGCCCCCAAACCTATCAAAAATGCAATTGACAGTGCTAAATATAAAAAGTTTGTTCTTTTCATTTTCTTAAAGATTTTATTCGTTTAACAATCCTGATGTACTATACACAATAGCATTTGCAGTAGCAATAAAGCCCATCAATCCACTTGGAGGAACACAATTTGAGGCTCCTGCTCCATAGGCGGCTATACCGGGAAAACCAACAACCGTAGCAGCAGGGAAGGCAGAAGTAGGATCGTTTTGCACAGCGACTACCGTGGTTGTTCCAATACAAGTACTAGCAGAAGCTAAAAGTATTCCTGTCAATCTGCCTGCATTTAGATTAGGTACAAAGCGTACTGCTCCCGAAGCATTTAAGTTGCTTACTCTACCTAATGATGCCGCAAGAACGTGATGTTGCAAACGCGTTTGTGTTGAAGGAATGTTAGATAACAAAGTTGTAGTTCTTGAAGCAAATAGTGTAATGTTATTGTTAGGATTGGATAAGTAAGCCACTAAGTCTGTGTAATAATCTACCATTGTAGCAAAAGCATTGTGTCTGCCATCTTTCTTGATAAACTCATAAGCAGTAGCAGGGAAAAGTACCGCAGATACAGTATTGAGTATTCCATTGGAAGCTTTTGTACCCCAGCTAAACATAGGAGCACCATTTACTGCAGGCGGAACAAAATCCAATTTACCTTCTACTCCTTTTGGAGGGGTAATAGTAATCGTATTATTTACCCAAGGAGTGTTCAAGGGATTATTAGCAGGCAAGAAAGCTGTTGTTTGAGCGGCAAGTGTTCCAAAAGTAGATTGTGTATTTACATCAAAATCAGCATTGTTAGGAATTTCCACGATATGGTTAAGTACAATGGTTCTCAAAAGAATACTATCATTGTACTGAGGTTGTACAGGATTACCATTTACGTCTACTGTTCCTGATATAAAAGTTTCAATAGAGGGAGCATCTTTGAATTGCTGAGGCAATTGTTCAAACGCTAAATCATCAGGAGCGAACACAATAAACCTTCTGCTATTATCTCGCAAGAGATTGATAAGTCCTGTTTTCTCCAAAGCCTTCTTGAAAGTGCTATAATGGGCAAACAGAGGGTCAAAGGTACGGGTAGTAGGAGCAGTACGCAAATCAGCCACAAGTGCCGCAAGCGTTCTTTGCTCTACTTTAGGCTCAGGAAACTTATTACGCTCGTAGCAACTTGTCAGCACTAATGCGGCTAACAAGTTCAAAATTGCAGTATATGAGAAAAATTTGTTTTTCATTTTTCAAAGATTTTTGAGTGAAACATTGAAAATGTTACCTATTAAGGTTCAGGTTGTAATACTCTATTGATAACGTGAATTACACCATTTGTAGCATTTCTATTTGCTTGAGTTACATTAGCATTATTGTATCCGGCAGTTAAACCTACGGGATCGCCGGGTTTGATAGTCGTACCAATATAAGTCTGGCGATTCAGAGTAACTCCTGATGTTCCTACTTCTACATTGATAGGACGACCTCCTACGAATGAAAGAAAAGGTCCTGAAAGCAAGCCTCCTGTAAATATTCTACCTGATGCATTATGCATATGGTGATTTATGATTCTTTGCCCTGCAACACTGTTGATAAAAGCCGCCGCAGAAAGTGAATCAATTATACCTACTGCATTAAGAGCCGCATTAGTAGGCACAAAAATAGTCAAATTTTGTCCTGCAAATACCGTACTTGCACCAGTAGCGGGAAGCATACCTACAAAACGAGTACTTTTTAAGGTTTGACGCAATGTTGCTGCACCAGGTATAAAAGTTTGATTAGGAGCCGTTAAATCAGGGCGGGTATTTGCCATCATTCTAAACAAGCTCAAATTAGGGTCAGAGGCAATCACCTGATACATTGTTTGAGTAGGAGGCACAAGCACTCCCTCTATTTTGTGAATCACAGCATTTTTGGCAGGTACATCAGGAGTAGTAACCTTGAAACCATTTACAAAAATTTCACCTAAACGAGGTACATTAATCCATATTTGGTTATTAGGAAGTTGAGCTCCTGTTTCGTTTACCCCTGAAGTTATCTGGCGTGCAAAACGGAAATTTTCTGTGGCAAGTACGTGATAGCGAATTACGTTTCTCACTACATCTTCGGGCAATGCACCCACATTGATATTTGCCGCTGTAAAAGCTGCATTCGTGGGAGCAAAAATAGTAAACTTTGCAGGGAAACGGCTATATTCTCCCTCTAATTTTGCTTTACGAATAGCCGAAGCAAAAGTGCTTAATTCAGGGTCGCTATCTATCACTTCCATAGCATTTTGAGTAGCACTTTGCAATTCTTTGGGAAGCGGCTGCAACTGATTATCATCGCTTCTTTCTTTGAAATTACAGGAAGCAAATCCTAATATGGTTATTAGCGATAAACTCAAATATATTTTTTTCATTTTCTTGAAGTTTTGAGGTTACAACATAATTCTGTAAGTCAAACGCTTGTAGTTTTCGCTTGCCTTGATACTACCGTCTTCTGTGCCAAGTAGCTCAAGTACCAACAGCACAGCATTACCCGGCGAGGGAGCCGACTGCAAAATTCTAACGCCACACTCTGCGGTACTTCTATTAGCTGGTATTACAAAAGAGCCATTGCTACCTACTTTATTTAGTAATTGGTAATGAGTACCTTCTACCGCAGTAGTACGTGTAGGATCTACACGATACAAGATAGTTACATCATTAGGTCTCTGTTCGCCCACTAAATTTACGCGTGCAAAAATATCTCCTGCACCATTATTAACGTTGATAGTAGGGAAAGATACAGGAGCCCCTGCTACAATAGCGGCATTGAACTCTACAACAGCCGGTCCGCTGTATAACACTTCAGGGTCTTTGAAACACGCAGTGTGTGTCAGAAGAATTACAGAAAGTACAAAATATAATGTCTTTTTCATTGCTTTTTCTTGTTTATTTTAGTAACCAGCATTTTGAACCAAGTTAGGATTAGCATCTATTTCAGACTGCGGAATAGGAGCTAATATTCTAAAATCTGTAAAGGGCAAAGTACCCAAAGGTCTTGCAATATTCAGTCCATTACGCTTCAAATCAAAGAAACGATGTCCTTCAAAAGCAAATTCTAAGCGTCTTTGGCGTAAAATTTCGTTAAGCAGAGCCTCCCCTGTTAGAGTAACCGATACAGAAATAAGAGCCGCTCCACCACCGCCGAGGTATCTGTTTCTAATTACAAATGCAAGATTAGCTTGTGCTTGTGCTGTATTTCCTAAATGATAATGAGCCTCTGCTAAGGTTAGATAAAGTTCAGGAGTGCGAATAAGTGGTACATTGTCCAAATTCACCTGTCCATTTTTGCCATAAAACTTAGTTAACTCGCTCAATGCTTGGTTACCTCTACCAGGAGAACCTCTTCTTACGATACCATCAGTAGCACCAGAAACAGCAGCAGGGAAACGAACATCAGCAGCAGGAGCAGAAGGTGACGCTGTAGTACCTGCTGGCATCGTAGCACCATCAGCTACCAAATTTACACCATAAGCATCATTCATTACCAAATCTCCCCAACCTCCAGTAACCGAAGTAGATTGATTAAGAACGGTAGAAGTAAAAGAAGCCTGTAAAGACTCATTCACCCCTATATTTTCAGGAGTTTGAAAAGGAAGTTCTAAAATTGCCTCAGGATGAACAGGGCTTCTCCAAGCTTGGAAATAACTTCCCGCCGATACCATAGCAGGAGCACCCGAAGTAAGAGCTATGTTAGCTCGCTGTATAGCAGTAGCATAATCTCTTCTATACAAAGCAACTCTTGCATATAGAGCATTTGCAGCAGCTAGTCCAGCAAAAGCGGGGGTGCTAATTGTACCTGCATTAGAAAGACGTGCTACGGCCTCATCTAAGTCTTTGTAGATTTGGTCATATACTTCTGACACTAAATTTCTACGTGGGAATTTGATTTGAGAAGCATCTAAAACCCCCTCTAAAATAATAGGGACTCCGCCTCTATCTAAAGCGGGTACTTCTGCACCAGGATCGTAAGCATAGCTTTTTACTAAATCGTGGTATGCCAAAGCTCTGAGGAAATAAGCCTGTCCTAATATAGCATTACGATTAGGCTCGGTTATTTCTGCTACTTTAGGCACTGCCTCTATAATCAAATTTACTTGATTGATAAGTGTGTAGTGCTGAGTCCAGCAGTTTACATGATTACCGGGTACATTTTGCAAATGACCTTGTAAGCGTCCAGAATTAGTAGAACTACCATTAGTTCCCGAACGTCCTCTACCATTATCTGACAGCGCCTCTGCCCAAACAATCATTCTACTTCCATACAAATCCAAGTTTTGCAATCTATCATAGCAACCTCTTAAAGCCGCAAGTATTGCTGTTTCATTTGTAAGAGCATTTTGAGAGTCAATGGACTGCCTTGGCTGCACATCTAACACATTCTTGCAAGCAACAAGCAAGAACATTGTAAGAATACTAGCAAACAAATATATTTTTTTCATCTTTTTTATGCGTTTTCAGTTTAGAAACCAAATTGTAAGCCAATAGTATATTGACGAGATTGAGGTACAGCGTTATTATTACCACCGGTGAGGTTATTCAAGTTGGTAATATCTGTAAATTCAGGGTCGAAGCCGGGCCACTTGGTGAAAGTGAGTAGGTTGATAGCTTGTAAATAGATTCTAACATTGCTTAGTTTCATTCTCTCCAAAGCGTCAGGTTGGAAAGTATAAGCTAATGTAAGTTGCTTCAAGCGAATATAAGAAGCATCGGCTACTGTGCGACTACCCGCCAAATGAGAAGCTCCACCGGGTTCAGTATTTCCATTGAAGGGACGAGGTACGTAAGTCATTTGTCCGGGTACCATCCATCTATCTTCAAAAATACGCGTGTCTCCATTAAATTGTCTTCCTCCATTTTCGCTAAAGAACGAGCCAAGTGAATTAAATGCCATTCTGCCAAACTCATATTGGAAAAAGGCTGAAAGCTCAAAACCTTTGTAAGAAAGTACATTGGTAAATCCGCCATACCACTCAGCAAAGCCATCACCTATCACGCGAGCATCATTAGCAAATACTGGCTGGTAAATAATGTTTCCGTTTCTATCCTTAAACATTGGTCTTCCTGTAGCAGGATTTACGCCAATATACTCAGTTGTAAAGATAGTGCCAAGAGGATGACCTACGCGAATACCTGTATTACCGGGCAGTACCTTCAAGTCATCAAAGAGTTTGGTAACCTCGTTGCGAATGAAAGTAACATTGAAGTTAGTTGTCCATTTGAAACCTCCTTTGCTATCTACATTGATAGTATTGAGATTAAATCCTATACCTCTGTTTTGGAGTTCGCCCACATTTTGGGTAATAGCACTGAAGCCATTAGTAATAGGCAATGGTCTTTCAAGTAGTAAGTCTTTGGAGGTTCTAATAAAGTAATCTACAGAACCTTGTATGCGATTACGCAAGAAACCAAAATCCAAAGCTATGTTTGCAGTTTCGTTCTTCTCCCAACGAAGGTCCGGGTTAGAGAGGTTAGAAGGAGCAATTATGCCTTGTCCGTTATACTGCCCTCCTGAACCGTATAAGCCACGTGCAGCAAAATTTCCAATTTGGTCATTACCCGTTTGCCCCCAGCTAGCACGTAGTTTTAAGTCGCTGATAAGATTGCTGTTTTTCAAGAAGTTCTCTTCTGAAATTACCCAAGCGGCAGAAACAGCAGGGAACCAACCCCATCTATTATTGATACCAAAACGGGAAGAACCATCATAACGTACAGTACCCGAAAGAATATATTTTTTTGCAAAATCATATTTTACATTTGCAAAAGTACCTAATCTTCTAAAACTTGTCCAAAAACCTCCTACACTCAAAGGATTAGCGGCAGAGTTTGCATATTGGAAATCAGGAGTAGGGAACTGATCCGCAGAAAAGCTAACTCCTTGGTATATCTCTTCTCTAAACTCAACCCCTGCCAAAGCATTTACGGAATGTTTTTCAGCAAAAGTTTTGGTATAATTCAGCGTTTGTGTGGTAATCCAGTTAACATTTCGCTCAGAAGTTTCTGTAAGAAGCCCCGCCCTATTGAAAGCATCAGGAGTACGAGGGTCGCGGTACTGGCGTCCGTTAGTACTTTTGTAATCTATACCAAAAAGTGAGCGAAAAGTGAACCCTTTGGCAATTTCGTAATTACCTGTAACATTGGCTACTGCTTGGTTGGTAAGATTATTAGATTTATTATAGACATAGTTAGCAATTACGTTTTGGTTCAAAATACCTATTAGATTTGTAGGAGGCACGCCATTGAAAGAGCCATCACTTAGGTAGATAGGATTCATTGGCAATATTAATAAGGTAGCAAAGTTACCATCACCCAAGAAGTTACCCACAGTACGGGTAAAAGGAGCATTTTGCTGGATGGTAGCGAGTGTAAGGTTAGTTTCAAGACTTAATTTGTTAGAAACTTGAAAATCTAAATTCGCTTTTACATTACCTCTTCTAAAATCAACATTTCTTGTATTACCATCTTGCTGGTTGTAAGAAGCAGAAACGTAATACTTAACTCTTTCGGCTCCACCGGAAACATTTGCTTCGTAGTTAGCAATATTACCGTATTGGAAGTTTTCATTTTGCCAGTTGTAGCTGGGTTGCAAGTCCAATTGGTCTATAGTAGCAGTAGAGCGAATTTCACTGAGATAGGTTCCCAAAACATTCAGAGTATTTGCTCCTGCTGCTGCGGCTTGATTACCCAAAGCCTCCATTCTGATAGTTCTGTATTGTTGAGAATTGAGATTAGGAAGCTGGGCTATAGGTTCTACAAAACCTCTATAATAGTTGAAGTTGAGTTTTGCTTTACCAACTTTACCTCTTTTGGTAGTAATGAGTACTACACCATTTGCGGCTTGTGAACCATAGATAGAAGCAGCGGCGGCATCTTGCAATACCTCCACAGATTCAATATCGTTAGGGTTCAAGAATGCAAGAGGGTTTGTAGATGTATTGAAAGAGTCGTCTCGGTTATTCATCTGCACACCATCTACAATGTAAAGTGGCTCATTACCTGCAAGTACTGAACCGATACCTCTAATTCTTACACGTACCGCACTACCAGGAGTACCTGAAGCACCTTGTACAAGCACACCCGCCATACGTCCTTGAATGGCACGGTCGAAACTTTGCATAGGCAAGTTCTGAATAACATCGCCCTTTACTTGACTAATAGCCCCCGTAATTTCTCTACGGCTTTCTGTACGATACCCTACTACCACGATGTCTTCAATTTTTTCATCTTCCAAAGTAGTAGCAATGTAAGAACGATTACCCACGGTAATTTCCTGTTCTACGTAATCAAGGGCTTTGATAACTATAACAGCCCCCGTAGGAACTTTCAAGGTGTAATTTCCATCAGCATCAGTAGCAACACCAATACTGGGATTACCTTTTACAAAGACAGATGCCCCGGGAATAGCGTTCCCCTTTCTGTCAGTAACTTTACCGGAAACGGTTTGCTCTTGAGCGAAAGTCTGAAAGACTATCATAAACATAAGAGCAAAACCCAGCAGTAGATACTTCCTCATAGAGTTAAGTTGGGTTTTAGGTTTAGTTTAACATTAATAAAAAATTTGGTTGCCAAGAAATAAATTTGTTGGCGTAATTGCAAATTTACTTACATTTTTTTTGTTTTAGTAAGCATTTTCACAATTACATTTTGCTGAAAAACAATACTATAAAACTTCATTTTTTATTTAGATTGTTTTTAAGCGTGTGCAATTTATTAAAATTGGCTTAATATTCCAAAAAAATAAAAAAATATTTTTTAACTTACTTCAATATTTTTGGGATAATTTTGTTAAGTTCAATGAATAGAATGTACGATATCAACTATTCTGTATGGTTCGGCTTTTACTCACCATACAGAATAGCTAAATCAAACAATCAGGAAATATCAGATGAACAAATTATAGTGAGGTGGGTTTTACAGCAAATTTTTAATGTATTCCTGTAAAGGCTCAAAAGGGATTTTTTCTATTACCTCTTCGGCAAAGGCTTGCAAAAGAATTTTTCTGGCAACTGCTTCACTAATACCACGCGAACGCATATAAAACAAAGCCGTTTCATCAAGTTTGCCCGTAGTAGCTCCGTGAGAGCATTTTACATCATCTGCCCAAATTTCTAACTGCGGTTTGGTGTAAATACTTGCCTGCTCACTCAAAAGCACGTTTCTGTTCTGCTGGTAAGCATTAGTTTTCTGTGCTTCGGGACGTACATAAATTTTTCCATTAAATACCCCCGTGGCACTCTCATCAAAAAGCCCTTTATACAACTCATTGCTATATGAGTTGGGTTTGCGATGGTCGGCAAGGGTATGATGGTCAATGTGAGATTTTCCTTTGAGATAAGAAAGTCCGTACATTAAAGTTTCACAATGCTCACCTTCAATAAGCATATTCAAATTATTACGCACCAAATGCCCCGCCAACGAAAACGTATAACTTGCAAAATGACTATAATTTTGCTGTTCTACCTGCGTAGTATCCACACGATATATTTTATTTTGCTCATTTTGCAATTTGTAAAAAGAAAAATGTGCGTTTTCTGATACAAATATTTCTGTAACTTCACTTGCAAAACTTACGTGTTCGCCTTCCGCCAAATACATATTGATAACTTGAACTTCACTGCTTGGTTCAGCTATAATTACATTTCTCTGTAAAAAAGCTGTACTTTCACCACTACTTAAATGATAGATTACCAAAGGTTTATCTAAAACTACTTTTGCAGGAATATGCAAAAAATAACCATTCTGAGCAAAAGCAGTATTGAGAGCGTTGAAATAGTCTTTTTCAATATCCAAAGTTTTAGCAAAATAGCCCTGTAATTTACCCTTTTTTTCTGCTTCTACTATTGAAAGCATTTCTACTTGCTTGGGCAAAATAGAATGACTTTCTTGCAAAAAACCATTGATAAACACCATTCGGTAAGTATCTTGTAAAACAAAATGCTTTTCTATTTCAGAAATAGCATTCTTTGAGGCTAATTGCCACGTTTCATTCAGTAAGCCTTTCAAATTCGTATATTTCCACTCCTCGTGTTTGGTAGTAGGGATTTGTAAGTTTTCAAGTGCTTGCAAAGCCTTTTGACGAGCCTCACCTTGTAGCACAACATCATTAAATATATCGTGAAGTTTTTTTTCAGTCGCAACCATTGAGTTTTGTTGATTTAAGAGTTTGAAATCAGTTCTAACTTCTTAGTAGGAACAAATTTTTTAGATTTTGCTTCTATATTCGGAGAGCAAACTTTCAGCTTTTCCAAAAAAATCAGGATACTTCGCAAATTTAGGTCTTGATAATACCTCGTAGTATTCTGCCATTAAAGGTTCTGATACACAAAGAATAAACTTCTCCTCAATAAACAATTCGTATAAGATTTTATACGGATAACTGCGTTGAATTAGCGAAGAAACTATAACGTTTGTATCAATGACTATTCTTTGCATTTCTTACTGCTTTTACTTCTTCGCTTATCTCGTCCATAGTCATTGAAGACAGCCCGTACTTTTCTGCTAACTCCACACATTTATGTAGATTTTGCCTCATAATTTCTCTGCTAATAAGTTCAACAAGTTCAGTAAAGGTTATATTTTCTTTGCCAATACCGAACTTATTAAACTCTACCTCCGAGATAGAAACATTAAGCGTTTTCATAATCATTTAGAAATTTTACACACCTGCTACTGCTTCCGTTTTTACCCAATCGTAGCCTTTGGCTTCCAGTTCTTGGGCGAGTTCTTTACCCCCTGACTTAATAATTTTGCCGTCGTAAAGTACGTGTACAAAATCAGGCTGAATGTAGTCTAAAATACGTTGAAAATGCGTAATTATCAGAAAAGCATTTTGCGGATTGCGAAGTTTATTTACTCCTTCTGCCACAATTCGCAAGGCATCTATATCTAATCCCGAGTCGGTTTCGTCTAATATTGCTAAACGTGGTTCAAGCATTGCCATCTGAAAAATTTCATTTCGCTTTTTCTCGCCCCCCGAAAAACCTTCATTCAAAGAACGTTTCATCAAACTTTCATCTATATGTAAAATTTTCGCTTTTTCTTTGAGTAGTTTTAGAAACTGCACAGCATCCAGAGGCTCTAATCCACGATATTTGCGAATTTCATTGAGAGCCGTTTTTAGAAAATTAGTAGTAGTAACGCCCGGAATTTCTATAGGGTGTTGAAAAGCTAAAAAAATACCTTCGCCTGCACGTTCTTCGGGGGCAAGTTCTAAAAGATTTTTATCCAAAAAAGTAATACTGCCTTCGGTAACTTCGTAAGCCTCTTTGCCTGCCAAAACAGAAGCAAGCGTACTTTTTCCCGAACCATTCGGTCCCATTATGGCGTGAATTTCCCCTGCTTTAATCTCCAAATTCAAACCTTTGAGGATAGGTTTATCGTCTATTTTAGCGTGAAGGTTTTCTATTTTCAACATAAACAAAAAATTAGGTGAAAAATTTTACAAAGCTAAAACACAAAAAAAGAGATTTTTGTTCAAGAAATAAAGATGGGACAATAAAGAGCGTACCCGCAGAGAGAATCGAACTCCCACCTTCAGAACCGGAATCTGACATTCTATCCATTAAACTATGCGGGCAATTTTTTATTTTTGTGCAAAATTAAATTTTTTTATGCTAATTTGCCAAAAAACTATCAAAAAATGCTTTCAGAAAGCGAAATAAAGGCTCTTATTACATTACTTGACGACGAAGATAGTGAAATTGTAAAACACGTAGAAGCTCAAATTCTTGCCGCAGGAACAGCCATTTTGCCTTTTTTAGAAAATGAATGGCAAAGCAGAAGTTTGCAACCCCTCTTGCACGAAAGATTAGAGCAAATTATTCATTCTTTGCGTTTTGAGTCGCTCAAAAATCGTTTTAAGGAATGGAAAAACAAAGAAAGCGAAGATTTGCTCAAAGGGGCTTGGCTTATTGCTACGTACCAATACCCCGAAGTTTCTTATGAAAGTCTTAAAGAGCAAATTGAGCAAATTTACTACAATGTTTGGGGGCATTTCCGCGAGAACCTTCACCCTTACGACCAGGTCAGAATTATCAATTATGTGCTTTTTGATGAAATGAAATTCAGTGCTAATACGCAAAATTTCCACTCTCCCGCCAATAGTATGCTCAATCGGGTGCTTGAAACTCGCAAGGGCAATCCTATTTCTTTATGTATTCTGTATTTGCTGGTAGCTCAAAAGTTGAATTTGCCTATTTATGGCGTCAATATGCCTAATCTTTTTATTCTGATTTATCAAGGTTCGGAGCGTCCTTTTTACATCAACGCCTTCAATCGGGGGCTGATTTTTACAAAATCGGATATAGATAACTACATCGCCCAACTCGGACTAATGCCCCAAGAAAGTTTTTACACCCCTACTTCTCATTTGGAAATTATCAAAAGAGTTTGCCGAAACCTGATTGTTTCTTACGAACAACTCGGCGAAACCGAAAAAATGCAAGAATTGCAAGAAATTTTAGATATTTTGTCGGAATAAACATTTTGGGCGGTTGAAAAATGCTTCATTACTTCGTTATTTACAAACCTTATGGCGTGCTTAATCAATTCACAGATGATTTGGGCAGACCGACCCTTGCCTCACTTTATGATTTCCCCAAAGATGTGTATCCTGTGGGGCGTTTGGATATTGATAGCGAAGGACTACTGCTCCTTACCAATGACAAAAGCGTAAATCATCGCTTGCTCAATCCGAAATTTAAGCACACCAAAACTTACTGGGTGCAAGTAGAAGGACAAATCACACAAGAAGCTATCCAAAAATTAGAAAGTGGTTTAGATATTCGTATTGAGGGTAAAATGTATCATACTTTACCTGCAAAGGCTTTTATCTTTGAAACCCCGCCACAAGTGCCTGAACGAAACCCGCCCATACGTTTTCGTAAAAATATCCCTACGTCTTGGATAAGTTTGAGTATTGTGGAAGGTAAAAAACATCAGGTTCGGAAAATGACCGCCGCCGTAGGTTTCCCAACCCTCCGGCTTATTCGCTATCAAATTCAACATCTGACTTTGGAAAATATGCAAGTAGGTGAAGTACGAAAACTTTCGCAAAAAGAAGTATATCAAAAACTATTTGGTAAAGGGTAAAAAGCAAGTTTTATTTTTGAACTAACTTTGCTTTTTCAAGGTCAAAAAGTTCGCTCAAAACATCTATGAGTGTATCGGCTTCGCCACGCTTACAAGCGGCTTTGAGTTGCAAAACAGGGAACTTCAATATTTTCTGCATCAAATTGCCTGTGATTTTATCTAAAAGTTCTGCTTCTTGTTCGCTGATTTTTTTGCTGTATTTAGAAAGTTCCTCTTTACGAATTTGCTCCAAAGCATTTTTGATTTTCTGAATAACAGGCGAAATTTCCATTTCCTTGCTCCAATCCAGAAATTCATTGATAGCTTCTTGCATAATAGCTCTCACGGCAGGAATTTCAGCCTGACGGCGTTGTAAGGTTTCTTGCGTTTTTTGCTCCAAGTGGTCAATATCATACACCAAAAAGCCTGCAATTTCCTCTAAATCCAAAGACACACTACGGGGTACGGAAAGGTCAATGAAATATTTTTGTTTCAAAATTTCCTTGCTCGTAAAACAGGCTTTATGAATAAAATTAGGCACCGCCACCGAACTAATTACCACATCAGCATTTTGAATTTCTTGCCAAATGTCTGCAAAAGGGGCTACTGCAAAACCTGTTTCCTGTGCCAAAATTTCGGCTTTTTCGGTGGTTCGGTTGCAAATTTTTACATTATTAAATTTACCCTGCAAGTTTTTGCAAACATCTGTACCTATTTCCCCCAAACCAAGCACCAAAATTTGCGGATTTTCCCAAAGCATCTGAATGGATTGCAACAACTCCACTGCCGCATAAGCTATGGAAGCGGCTCCATCACGAAAAGAGGTTTCTTGAGCTATGCGTTTGTTGGTGAAAAATATGCTGTGCAATAAACGATGTAAGAACGCCCCTGCCAATTGCAGGTCTGCCGAATACTGATAAGCCTTTTTTACTTGGTTGATTATCTGAATATCTCCCAGAATTTGAGAGTTCAAACCAAGTGAAACCTCAAAAAGATGCTCTATGGCAGGTATGCCTTCAAAAATTTGAAAACTCTTGATGTATTTTGCCAGTGAGCTATCACCTTTGAAAGCTACCAAAGCCTGCAAAATTGCCTCGTTCAGTTCTCTTTCAGAATGGTAATAAATTTCTGTACGATTGCAAGTAGAAACCACTAACGCCTCGTTCAGCTCAAAAATATCTTTCAAATACAGCAAAAAGTCTTGGGTTTCTTTTTCAGACAAAGCAAATTTTTCTCGCACTTCTACCGAAGCATTATGATGAGTCAGGCAAATTGCTTTGAAAGAATCGTACATAGCTCAATTATTTTTCTGGCAAACCGATTGTAAAAATCAAATGTTTGCACAAAAATAGCAGGTAGAAACGAGAAAAATAAATGATTTTTATCAGAATAGCGTAATTTAGAAATTTTCTAAATAGTCCGTCTGTAATTTTTCAGCCCTTTCTTGAATAAGTTGCCAAGCGTTCAGTATGTGTTTTTGCAAAACATAAGTTTGAGCTACTACCATTCGCAAAGTGTATTTGCCGTTGAGCTTGGTGTGGCTCATATACACTTTGCCTGTGGCATTAAGTGTTTGCAAAAGTTTTTCATTAAGCGTATTAAGCAAGTTTTCGTCTGTAATATGCGTAGGTTTGTAACGGAAGCAAATCAGATTGAGCGTAGTAGGTGCTAAAATTTCAAAATCGGGGTGTGTGGCTATTTTGCGAGTAAGGTCTTGGGCAAGTTGAATATGCTCACGCAAGCGTTTTTGCAAACCTCGCAAGCCCCAACTTCTCATCACAAACCAAAGTTTCAAGGCTCTGAAACGCCTGCCCAAAGGTATGCCCCAATCGCGATAATTATTCACAAGACTATCATTTTGTGTTTTGAGGTATTCGGGTAAAATTTCAAAAGTACGGATAAGCCATTCTTTTTCTTTCACAAAATATGCCGAACAATCAAAATTTACAAACATCCATTTATGCGGGTTAAATACATAACTATCGGCTTTTTCAATGCCTTTTAAGTAGTGCCTAAATTCAGGCAAAAGAAAAGCCGTACCCGCATAAGCGGCATCTACGTGAAGCCACAAATGATGTTTTTGAGCAATTTCAGATAATTTTTCTAAATCGTCAAAAGCTGTTGAGCTTGTTGTACCGAGTGTTGCGACTATACAAAGGGGTTTTTTGTCGTCTTGCCAATCGGCTTCTATGAGTTTTTCAAGTAAATCGGTACGAATAGCAAAATGCTCATCACAAGGCACTTGCACAAAATTTTCTTTGCCAATACCTGCAATTTTTACAGCTTTTTCTATGGAAGAGTGTGTTTGCACGGAGGCATATACACGGAAATTCGTAAAAGATTCAAAGCCTTTTTCGTTGATTTGAAAGTCAGAAAACTTTTCTCTTGCCGAAAGCAAAGCACAAAGCGTAGCCGAAGAAGCCGTATCCTGAATAACCCCGCTCCACGTTTCGGGCAAGCCACAGGCTTTTTTGAGCCAATTCATCATTTTTTCCTCTAATTCGGCAGCAGCAGGGCTGGTTTCCCAAATCATACACTGAGCCCCCATAGCCGCTGTAAGCATTTCCGCCAAAAGCGATTCATAACTGGAATTTGCAGGAAAATAGGCAAAAAAATTCGGACTTTGCCAATGCGTAATGCCTTTCAGAATGATTTGCTGAAAATCTTGCCAAATTGCTGAAAAATCTTCGCTATTTGCAGGCATCTCTTCAGGCAAAGCCTCATAAATCTCACGTGGTTTTACCTGCGATTTTACGGGGTAATGTTCTACGTTTTCCCAATAATCAGCTATCCAATCTGCAACTTGATGAGCTATTTTTCTAAATTCGGTGTTATTGAGCATTTTATATCCGTAAAAAGAAATTAAATCCAACTAAAAATTCAAAATCTGCTTGGCTTTGAGTAAATCTTTATCCTCTTTATCCTCTGCCCATAACTTTTCAAAATATTTTTTGGCACTCGTGGTATCATCTTTTAGAGCCGAAAATATCATTTTGTAAAACAACCCACTATTTTCGGGAAGCAATTCTAAATAAAATTCAGCCCGCTCCAAATTATTTTGTTTGAGATTCCAAACAGCTAAAACTTTACTGCGAAGCTCATCAGATGAACCAATCTGTTCAATTTGTGTAACGTACTTTTTTAATAGTTCGGGATTAGGCTTTTTTTCGTCATAAATCAATATGAGCATCGCCAAATGTTGTAATTCTTGTGGATTTTCGCTCAAAGCCTGTTGCAAGTATTTTTCAGCAGTAATCCATTGTTTATCTATGCCCGACATCAAAATAGTAGCTTCTATAAAGTTTTTAGTTTTCTCCATTTGCCAAGCCTTTTCAAAGTATTCAGTTGATTTTTGGGAATTAGCCAAGAAAGCATAAACCACTCCCAAGTTATTCAACATATAAGTTTTTTGACTTTTGGGAGCTTTATCAAGATTTTTCAAAAAAAATTGCTCTGCTTCTTTTAGCAGTTTTATCCTATTTTTATCCTTTTCTCTAATGATTTCCAGATAGTTATCATTTTTGTTGATTTTTTTAGAATTCTGTAAAACCCATTTCGCCATATTTTCATAGCTTGAAGCAGTAACACAATAGTAATAAAAATGCCCATAAGCTATTGAATTGGGATTTGCTTTGAAGGCTTTTTCTGAAAAAGAAAAATCAGATTGAGTGATGTTTGCAGGATTTTCTCTTGCTCCCAAAAGAAATTTCCACCAAGCCAAATTCTGTTTGTAAGCAAGTAAAGTCAGGTTGTTGGTTTCAACTTGTTTTTCAAAGTTTTCCAAGTAATTTTGTGCCGTTTTTACATCATTTTTGGCAAACAGAGAAAACTCAAAGTTTTTTGCAATTATTGCTTTATCATTGGGGAACTTTTGCGATGCCTCCTGTAAGATTTCTTGCAAAAGTGAGAAGTTTCCTACGCTCCACAAGTAGTCAGTTACATACAGATAAGCAAGCGGATTTTGAGGCTCTTTTTGTTGCCATTCTCTAAATAAAGGAATGGCTTTATCAAAATATTTTGAAGCCTGATTTAGGTCTTTTTTTTGATAGTAAAGCGTAGATATTCTACCATAAATAGGAGCGTCTTTATAGTTGTTTTGCAGTTTTTGCTCCAATTGTTCCAACGAAAGTTCATAGATATCCAAAGAAGGATACAAGGGCGTAACATAATCCGTTGTGCTAAAATTGATGTTAAGAGAATAATTAACACTGGGATAAGACAAGAGTTTTCTCACTTCCTCCTTTTGCTTTTGACTAAACTGCCCCCAAGCAAAGCTCACTTGAAAAAGGCATACTACAACAATAAGAAAAATTCGCATAATGGTAAGGTTTAGAATCAATCAAAAGAGTTTCATTTGAATATTTTTATCAAAAAATTTGGGCAAAAGCAGATTAGTCTTGCAAGTCAAATTTAACTTTTCTATGAAATACAAGGCAATTTCAGGGGCTAAAATATTATCGGGTTCGTGTAAAAAGAAATAAATTCTCTGCAAACCCTGTTTTTGCCACTCGCCAATTTGCCAAATCCATTCATCAAGACGGCTATAATCGGTGGGGTGCAAGCCATTGCCTACAAATCGCACCATAAGAGCAGAATTGGTAATGCGTTGGTGCAGTACATCTCTTCTGCCCGCTACATCAGTGATGACGGTACTTTTATTGTATCTTTCCAAAACTTGAGCGGCTTTTTCAAAATTTTCCTCCTTAAACCACGAAGCGTGCCGAAATTCTACTGCTAATGGAATATCAACAGGAAATTCAGCTAAAAAGTTTTCTAAAATTGGCAGATGTTTTAGCTCGAAATAAGGCGGTAGTTGCAAAAAAGAAAGTCCCAAGTTTTCTTCAAGTCCACTGATGGCTTCGCAAAATTCCGTTACAAGATTCTGACAATTCTGAAGCATTTTCTCGTGTGAAATAGGCTGTGGAAACTTGGGACAAAAGTGAAAATCTTTATTCACTTGTTTTTTCCATAGTTCAATGGTAGCTTTATCAGGAATACGATAGTGTGTAGTATTCAGTTCAATACTATTGAATTGCTCGGCGTAATATTTCAAAAAATCTTTACTTTGAGCTTTGGGTGGATAAATTTTTCCTACCCACTCCTTCTGCGACCAAACAGGAAGCCCTACCCATACCTGCAAAGTTTGTGAGGGGAACTTGGATAAAACCGCTTCATTCGCCTGCTTGCTTGCAGGCAAGCGAAAATCTACTCGGCTAATATCTTGGAGCTTACCAAAATCCATATGCCAAAAGTAAGAAACTTTCAAATTTACACAAATTTTCATTTACCTTTTCTAATGTATAAGTATAAATTGCCAAAGTTTATCTCACATCTCAACTACTTGCAATATTTTTAATTAAAACACAATAATATACACAAAAAAACAAATAAATACAAATACAAAAATTTGATTTTCAATACACTAAAACAAAAACAAAAACTTTTAGTATATTTTTTTGAAGTGTAATTTTTTTTCTATTATTTTTGCAAAAAATTGAAATGCCTATGCTAAAACATTTACTTTTGACGGCAATCGTAGCTTTTATTGTATTACAAGTTTCTTTCGCACAACCTTCTAACGACAATTGTGCAAATGCTATCCCTCTGACCATTAACGCAATATGCACCAACGGACAAACTAATACAGCCACTTCGGAGGCATTAGATGCAGGTGGTTGTACCAGTGCCAATAGCCGTACAGTTTGGTATACTTTTACAGCTACTCAAACCTCACATCATATTTATGTAGATGTAATATCAGCGGGTTTAGATGTAACTTTCACGTTGTATAGTGGTACTTGTGGCTCACTGACAAATCTTGGATGCACCGATGCAGGAATGACTGATATAGACGAGCAAGTTACTTATACAAGTTTTACTATAGGTCAAACTTACAGATTACGTGTAAGTGCCTATGGCAGTACAAATGGAAACTTCTGCGTTTCGGTACGAGGTGCTCCTTCTAATGATGCTTGTAGCAATGCTATTACTCTTACTCCCAATGGTAGTCCAGTTTTAGGTACTAATATTTTAGCTACCAACGATGGCTCTACTACTTGCCTAAATACAGCAAGAAGTGTTTGGTACCAATTTACTGCTACTCATACCACACACCGCATAGAATTAGATATTCTCACTACAACCGCAAATTTAGGATTTCGTTTGTTTCAAGGTTCTTGTGGCAGTCTTACGCCGGTTTTGGGTACTTGTACCGAAGAGGCTAATGGAGCGGGCATAGATGAGGCTTACACTTATACATCGCTTACCGTGGGGCAAACCTACCGAATTATGGTTTCCAGTGCCCCTTCTACTACCCACGAGGGTTGGTTTTATATCAAAGTGATTGCTCCCCCTGCTAATGATGCTTTTGCCAATGCCACAATCTTAACTATCAACGCCGATTGCACACCGGGCAACAACCATTTAGCAACTTCTGATGGTACCTCTTCTTGTCTGAGTACAAGTAGAACCGTTTGGTATAGATTTACTGCTACTCATACCAATCATTTTATAGAGCTTACCCCTGCGGACATTCAATAGCCTATATGGGGAATTTAGGTTTTACATTTTATACAAGTGCATTAGCAGAAATCAATTGCACTAACAACTTTTCAAGCGGTTCGGCAACGGAAAGTAGATGGGTTACAGGACTAAGCGTAGGTAGCGTTTATTACATAGCGGTTTCGGGGGCAACTTCTACCGATAGAGCAGATTTTTGTATTCGTGTTGCGGCACCTCCTGCCAATGATGCTTGTGCCAATGCTCGCAATATTGATGTAGATAAGCCGGGTATCTTTGGGACAAATGTTTTTGCAACCAGTGATGGCTCTATTACTTGCGGAAACCCTAATCGCTCTGTATGGTACAAGTTCATTGCTACTAAAACCAACCATTTGGTTATTGTACATCCGCTTACTACCAGCACCACAAATACCGATTTAGCTTTGGCTGTATATTCAGGCTCTTGTGGCTCACTCACGCAAATAAACTGCACTGACTCATATTCTAATGCCAAAGGCGAAATGGCTATTCTTTCAGGTTTAAGTGTAGGAGCTACTTACCATATTATGGTTACAGGCTATACCGCTAGCGACCAAGCCCCTTTTTCCATAGCTGTGATGAGTAATAATGATGTTTGTACTAATAGAAATCTTGTTGAAATCAATAAAGGTTGGGTACTTGGAGCTGTGCAAGGAATGAATGCCGATGCCCTCACTTTCTGTGGAGCAGATAGCGGTCCCGACAATACTGTTTGGTTCAATTTTATTGCTACCGCCTCCAATGTAACCGTAGAAGTAGAACCCGATGCGGGAAATCCTAGTGGTACAGGAAATCAGCAAGGGTTAGATGTAGAATTTAATGTGTATCACAATTCCAGTGGGGTATGTGGTATTACATTCCTGAATTGCCGAGATAATGTAGGGTATGGAGGTAGGGAAGTTCTTAATCTCACAGGGCTCACCATAGGAGCAAATTATCTAATCGCCGTAGATGGTGAGTATGATAGTTTTACAAGCGAAGGTTCTTTTAGAGTAAGAGTAACTACTGTGCCGCCTTGCGGTGCAAATCCTGCCCCTGCCAATACGTGCAGTGCCGCTCCTACCATTAGTAACCTAAATGGCTATTGTGGTGTTACCAGCGTATCTTACAACCCTAACTTTTACAATAACTTAAATAACTTGAGCCAAACTTTTTGCAGTACATCTGCTTCTATTGAAAATAACTCCTTCTTGAAATTCGTAGCCAATGATATTCAAGCTACTTTTGAATGGGCTATTACTTCCAATGCTCCTAATGGCGGTCCTCCTTGCGACCAAGGCATACAAATTCAAATTTACGAAGTAATTGGCACAGATTGCGAAACAGGCATTTGGAAGCCTATTTCCTCTTGCCCCGACCCTACGGGACCTGTGGGTTCAAGTGGTTCTATTACGGTTACAGGACTTACCCCCGGCAAAACTTACTACATAATGTTTGACGGCTTTGCTGGTGATGAATGTGGCTATCGTATGAGCGTACCTGAAAATTCAGGTGTGGTGCTTCCCGTAGAGTTTATTTCTTTCCGTGCCAAAAGAGAAAAACCTTACAACCGCCTAATGTGGCAAACAGCCCAAGAAATCAACTTATCTTATTTTGAAATTCAATGGAGCAAAGACGGCTCAACTTTTGTGAGTTTGGATAGAATTTCCGCCCAAAACAAAGCCTCTTTTTATACTTACGAACATAAAGCTGTAGAATTTGGGCATTACTACTATCGTTTGCGTATTGTAGAAAAAGATGGCAAGCAAAGTTTTAGCCCCGTAGAAAGTGTTTATATTAAGCCTTACAACGATTTGGAAGTAAGTTTCTATCCTACTCCTTTCAAAGAAAAAGGCACTTTAGAATGTTTTGCTCCTGAAAACTTAGAAGCTACAATGCAGGTTTTCAATATGAAAGGTGTAAAACTTTTTGAAAAACAACTCTCTTTACAAGAAGGTAAAAACGAATTTGAGCAAAATTTTGAATATTTAGCCAAAGGCATTTACCTCTTGAAAGTTACTGCTTCCAATGGCGAGCAAAAAACTATTCGTATTGTGAAAAATGAATAAGGATTTTTGGGCTAAAAACAAAGGGCTTCGCTAAAAACGAAGCCCTTTATTTTTCTCTTTTCTCGCTACTTTCTTGTCTTGTATCCAATTCTACACTTCCTCTGCTTTTACGATATTTTCAAATACGATTCTATCGTACTCATCAGTAGTTACGTAAATTGCACTATCTTTTTGGATATTACCTGCAAGAATTTCCTTGCTAAGCTCGTTGAGCAATCGTTTCTGAATAGCTCTTTTGAGCGGTCTGGCACCAAATTGGGCATCAAAACCAACTTCTGCAAGCACTCTTTTTACTTTCTCATCAAATTCAATTTCCACCTGATTTTCAGCAAGCATCTTTTTAACTCCCGCAAGTTGAATATCCACAATTCGCAAAATATCTTTTTTGTTGAGCGGTCTGAACATTACAATTTCATCTATGCGGTTCAAAAATTCAGGGCGAATTTGTTTTTTCAGCAAAGCTAACACTTCTTCTTTGGTTTCCTCAATTACATCAAATTCGTTTTCCTCATTTATTTTTGCAAAATTTTCCTGAATAATGCTTGAACCCATATTGGAGGTCATTATGATGATAGTGTTTTTGAAATTTGCAGTTCTGCCCTTATTATCTGTTAATCTACCATCATCAAGCACCTGCAAAAGAATATTAAACACATCAGGGTGAGCTTTTTCAATTTCATCAAGCAAAATCACACTATAAGGCTTACGACGAACTGCCTCTGTAAGTTGCCCACCCTCATCATAACCCACATAACCGGGAGGAGCTCCAATCAGACGACTTACAGCGTGGCGTTCTTGATACTCGCTCATATCTATTCTTACCATATTGTTTTCGTCGTTGAATAGATATTCGGCGAGGGTTTTGGCAAGCTCTGTTTTACCCACCCCTGTTGTTCCTAAAAAGAGGAACGAACCAATAGGACGTTTAGGGTCATTCAGCCCTGCACGACTACGCCTTACCGCATCAGCTACCACCTGAATAGCTTGTGCTTGTCCTGCTACACGTTTAGAAAGTTCTTCTTCAAGATGTAAAAGTTTTTCTTTTTCCGATTGCAACATCTTTTGCACAGGAATACCTGTCCATTTGGCAACAACTTCCGCAATATTTTCAGAGGTAACCTCCTCGCGAAGCATTGAGTTTTCCCCTTGTAGCTCTTTAAGTTGTGTTTGATAATCCTTTAAGCGTTTTTCTGCTTCTAAAATTTTTCCATATCGTAATTCGGCTACTTTGCCGTAGTCGCCTGCTCTTTCGGCTTGTTCGGCTTCAATTTTGTAACGCTCAATATTTTCTTTTTCAGCCCGAATTTTATCAACAATTTCTTTTTCAGCTTTCCATTTTGCCATTAGGCTATCGCGTTTTTCGGAAAGCTCGGCTATTTCTTTGGAAAGAATTTTTTCTTTTTCTACATCTTTTTCTCTGCGAATCGCCTCACGCTCAATTTCTAATTGCATTATTTTGCGGTTGAGTTCATCTAACTCTTCGGGCATAGAGTCAATTTCCATACGGAGCTTTGCGGCGGCTTCGTCCATTAAGTCAATGGCTTTATCAGGCAAAAATCTATCAGAAATGTACCGATGCGAAAGTTCCACCGCTGCAATTATGGCATCATCTTTAATACGAACGCCGTGATGCAATTCATATTTTTCCTTAATACCCCGCAAAATAGAAATAGCATCTTGCGGACTAGGTTCATCAACCATTACCGCTTGGAAACGGCGTTCAAGGGCTTTGTCTTTTTCAATGTATTTTTGATATTCATTGAGTGTTGTAGCACCAATGGCGTGCAATTCGCCACGGGCAAGGGCAGGTTTCAAAAGGTTGGCGGCATCCATTGCACTATCGCCTCCTGCACCTGCTCCTATGAGCGTGTGAATTTCATCAATGAAAAGAATTATTTCACCTTCCGAATCGGTTACTTCTTTAATAACCGATTTCAAACGCTCTTCAAACTCTCCTTTGTATTTTGCTCCCGCAACCAAAAGCCCCATATCCAAAGCGACAATGGTTTTGGTTTTTAGGTTTTCAGGAACATCACCATTCACAATTCTTTGAGCCAAGCCCTCTACGATAGCTGTTTTACCTACCCCAGGCTCACCCAAAAGAATAGGGTTGTTTTTGGTTCGGCGGGAAAGAATTTGCAAAACTCTACGAATTTCCTCATCACGCCCAATCACTGGGTCTATTTTCCCCTGACGAGCCAATTCGTTTAAGTTTTTAGAATAGCGTTCTAAAGAACGATATTTAGCTTCGGCGTTTTGGTCGGTTACACGGCTATTGCCCCGCAATTCCTTGATAGCCTGAATGAGAGCTTTTTCAGTAAAACCTGCATCTTTGAGAATTTGGGCAGTTTTATCTTTACCTGCAAGCAAGCCCAAAAGAATATGCTCTATGGCTACGAATTCATCTTTGAATTCACTCAAATAGCGTTCGGCACGTTGCAGAGCCGCCGCCGCTTCGTTCGAAAGATAAGGACTTTCACCTGATGACTTGGGATAAGTGGAAATAAGTTCCTCTACTTTATTTCTAACAAAGTTTTTGCTTGCTCCGCACTTCTGAAACAGAAAGTTTATGGTGTTTTCATCACTTTCCAAAAGAGCTTTTGCCAAATGTCCTGTTTCTATGATGGGTTGCTGATTGCCCAAAGCCATTTGGCTTGCCTGTTGCAACAATTCCTGACTCTTGATAGTATAACGATTGAAATTCATAGTGGTAAAATTTTAATAAGCATTCTTCAAAAGATAAGCCAAAAAGAATTTTATGACAAAATGTCGCTTCCTCTTGAATTATTACTTAATCTTTTGACAAAACAGGCAGGGAGTAAGTGAAGTTTTTCGTAATTGCTGACAGGTTGTAAGAAAAGAATGAACGTAAAAGAATATACTTTCCATAAACACAAAAATCCTGCACTGATGTTAGTGCAGGATTTTTGATAAAAATGATAAAGGGGCGGCATTTACTCTCCCAGCTGTTACGCCAGTACCATCAACGCTTCGGGGCTTAACTGCTCTGTTCGGAATGGGAAGAGGTGATCACCCTAGCCATAGCCACCCGCAAGACCTTCCAGCAAGTTCTTCCTTTCTTTCTTTTTTCTCTTCACTTCCTTCTCTCCTCTCTCTTCTTTTCCTTCTCCTCAATAACTTGCTCAATTACAATATTTTTCTTTTCTTAACAAGTTGCTCAATCTACAATAACTCCACCGCAGTAACTCCAAGTAACATTCGGGTGATTAGTATAGCTCGGCTCAACGTATTACTACGATTACACCTGCTACCTATCTACGTGGTCTTCTCCCACGACCCTCAACGAATACTCATCTCGGGGCGAGTTTCACACTTAGATGCTTTCAGCGTTTATCTCTTCCGAACTTAGCTACTCTGCCGTGCAGTTGGCACCACAACAGATTCACCAGCGGTTCGTCCGACCCGGTCCTCTCGTACTAAGGTCAGCCCCCCTCAATATTCTTCGCCCGCAACAGATAGAGACCGAACTGTCTCACGACGTTCTGAACCCAGCTCGCGTGCCACTTTAATGGGCGAACAGCCCAACCCTTGGGACCTTCTCCAGCCCCAGGATGT
>NZ_NKXO01000018.1 GCF_002843425.1 Raineya orbicola | reverse complement strand
ACCAATTCAAGGCTTTAATCATACGCTATGAAACCAGAGTAGATACGTGGGTAAATTTGTTAATTTTATCCTTTATGGTCATTTTTATCCGAAGAATTATCAAAAAAAATAAATCCTAAACAACCTCACTATTTATATTCAAAAATTTTGATATACAAAGGATTAAAAGCCTTCAAGGTTTGTATCTAATATCTGCATATCCTACATTTCTTGACTCTCTAAATTCTTTCATATTTTCAACTTTTTACGTAATTCAGTTGGCAGAGCCTCTTTATGAAGCATTATTGAAATGGTTTTCATTTTGAAAAACTCTTCACTCATATACAAAAATCCGTGGAATTTGCTTATCTCACCCCAAGAGTTTTTGATATAAAACCAAATTTTGATAGGTGTTTGGATTGTTTTTTTGTTTCGCTTGGTGCGAGTCGGATTTTTTTCATTTTTTTCTTTGGCAATGCCTACAATATGCATTACGTGTTCTATTTGCGTTGAGCCATTTTTGATGTATCTTTGTCTGCTTTCGGGACTTGTTTTCATTGTATCAGGTAAAAATGCTACTCCTTGCTCTGCCCAAAAAGTTGGCTCTACGTTGTCTCCATTCCATACAACTCCAAAGCCCTTGCGGATAGCTTGTTGAGTAATTTCAAAAAATTCATTTAAGGGGACGTTGTAGTAGCCTTCTTGCATCCAGTTGTATTTGTCGGGTAATATTATTTTCTGATAAAAAGGCTCACCGAGCCAAGAGGTTATCTGTACATAATCATCAGGATTGATTTTTAAGTAGTTTTTGGCAAAAGTCTGCGGTGTATAAGTTTGCCCCTCATAGACGAATTTTTCGGGTACTTTGCCCAAGAAAAGGTCTAAAACTTTTTCTAAAAACGCCTTATCGGCTTCATTCAAAGACTTTTTACCATTGGCAATAAAGTTTTGCGTAGCTTGCCACATCAGCGAATCGAGGGGGGCGTGGTAATGTTCTTGAAAAAAGGCTTTTCCATTGTAAATACTTTCAGGCACAATACCAAAATGACGAATAGTGTAAAGTACATCGTGAGGTTGCCCGCCTGCCGTAAAGAAGCTTTTTCCTGCTGTCTGCAAATATTTTTCTACTTTCAGAGGGTAGGTTTTTCGGGCTACAAACATTTTAGATAAAACTACACTTGGTTTGTTTTGTCTCATTAGTTCACTTTCAAAAAAAGAGCAAGTAGCAAAGCTCCAACACGTACCCGAATAAGCTTGATTTTCTACTTTATGACAAGGGACTAACACTTCCATTTCAAAATCCTGAGTAGGTTGTGCTCGTAAATAAGAAAATCCTATTAAAAGGAATACCAAACAAGTAACTCGTAACATTTTGATTTTCTGTTTTTTTCAAATGTAAAAAATAAGTATATCAAAAACAAGTTTTTCAGAGAAAATAAAAAAAACTGCCGTCAGAAACAGCAGTCTTTTTACGTATGCTTATTAAAATCAACTTATTTTGGTTTATTTTTGCTTTTTACCTGAAAATGCTTTGAGATAATCTTTTACGGCATTCATCATCACATTGTAGCCTCCAACTCCCGATGCCGAAAACTCTTTGAAAGGACGCATAAATGGCTCAAACCAAGACTCATACATTTTGTTCCATACTTCATTGATTTGGTCTATGCTACCTGTTTTGAAAATATCGGCGTAGTTTCCTGCGTGTTCTTTGATGTATTCAAACCAATTCTTTCCAAAATTTTCCTGCATTTTTTGTAAATCCAAGAGATGATTGGGCATTGTAATACCCGCGTGCTTTTGTAAAAGCCCATTCATTTCTTGCATCAATTTGGTTTGTTCATCAAACCATTTTTTATAGGCTTGCGTAAATTCTTCTACAAAATTTTCTTTTCCCCAAGCCTCTGCAATATGACGAACCGCTTCCAAGAACAACTCCATTTGCTTGGATTGCACTTTCGTCAGAATTTCCAACACCTCTTTGCTTTGGTTCATAAATGTTTTAATTTCATAACGCAAAAGTAGTGAGAATGTTCTTGCTTTCAAAGAAATATTTACTTTTTTTTGCTGTAAAAATTCAATTTTTTCCATTTTTTAATAATTTCATTGTACTTTTCAAAGATACCACAAAAATGTCAAACAAAATTTTATTTGGATATTTTATTGTTTTTTTAAAAAATATTTTTTGGTATAAAAAAAGTCAGACTTTTCTTTTAGAAATTCAGCAAAAGTGGATTTTTTATTTGATTTTGACTTTTTCTGCCTGTAAAAATCAAGAAAAAATAAACCAAAACTGGTATCATTGGAAAGGTACGCTTCAACTTGATAGCTTGGAACGCAAGTATGCCGAACAATTACAAAGCAAAACACTTTATTTACGCTTTTTTGATGTGGATTTTCACCCCGAGCAAAAAGCTATCCCTATTGGCGATTTACAAATACAAAATTCAGATATAAAACCCTTTCAAGAAGTTGTAGCAGTGATTTTTATTACTAATCGCACAATACTGCAAAGTACACCCAACGAAATAAAAAGTTTAGCAGAAAAAATCACCCAAAAAATCTTTAGCAAGGCACAAAACAACAAACTATCCTTGCAAGGCATACAAATAGATTGCGACTGGAGCGAAAAATCAAAAGAAAACTTTTTTTTACTATGCAAAACACTCAAAAAAATTTGCAAAGACCAAAAACTCTCTTTTTCAGTAACTATTCGCTTGCACCAGTACAAGTATTTTTCGCAAACGGGCGTACCCGATGCCGATGAAGGAATTTTAATGTTATACAATATAGGCGATATTGAAGGAAAAAATACCGAAAACTCCATTTTAGACCTTTCACTCATTGATAAGTATCTGCAAGATACTGAAACTTATCCCCTGCCCCTGAAAATTGCTTTGCCTGTTTTTCAATGGGCAGTTGTGAAACGTATGGGGAAAGTGGTACATTTGCTTTCTGAAATTACAGAAAAAGATTTAGAGCAAAACCCGCATCTAAAAAAAATTCAAGAAAAACGCTACAAAGTGCAAAAAAATCATTATTTTGGGGGTGTTTTTCTGTATGAACAAGATGAACTGCGTTGGGAAAGTGTAAGCCTTGAAAATATAGAAAAACTTACCAAGAAAGTTGCCTCTAAAATACCTATTACTGAAATGATTTTTTACCATTTAGATAACCAACTTATTCAACAATATCCTTATGAAAAACTTCAAAATCTGGTTCATTATTGGTTTTAATGTATTTTTCCTTTGTAACACTTGGCACGTAGAAAGTTGTGCTTACTTTGAACCTGATTGGGAATTATATCGCTTTTTCAATCCCGAGCTTTCACAAAATAGCCGCTTTCGTCCTTTTTATTTTTCATTCAGCCGCTTCTACGAAAGCGAAGATATTTTGCAAAAAAACGAAAGAGACGAAAATCTAATAGAGTGGCAAACTTTTATGGAAAACAAAGTTTCTACGAAAGATTTAGAAACTATCATTTATAAATCTACCCAAGCCGATTGGGATAAAATTCGCAGTTTTGTTCTTTTACAAAAATCGCTCAACGATAAAAAGCTCGCCGAAAATAGTGTAGTGCAGTATTGGGCTACTCAAAAAAAAGATGCCGAAGCTATTGAATATCTTTCTTTTGCCAAAAAATGTGAGCGTTATACCTTCATTGAAAACCCTTGGGCAGAAACGCCCCCCAATGCACAGGAAAACCTTTTAGCCTATTCCAAAGAAGCTGAAAAGCGCTTTGCTTCTGCCAAAGATGTTTTCATTAAACTTCGCTATGGTTATCAGGCAGTACGTTTGGCTCATTATGCCAAAGATTTCAAAAGAACTATTTTACTCTACGACAACCTACTCGAACCACTCAAAACTGAAAATATTGTAAAATATTGGGCAATGGCTCACAAAGCAGGAGCTTTGCAAAAAATGGGACAAAATGCTCTTTCTGCCTATCTTTTTGCAGTAGTATTTGAAAAATCTGCTGCCAAGCGAATTAGCTCATTTTTAAGTTGTAAAATTTTTACTGACGAAGACTGGAAAAAGGCTTTAAGCCTTTGTAAAAATAATCAGGAAAAAGCGACTTTGTTTTTTATCAGAGGCATACACCCTCAAAATTTGATACTCCCCGAAATGATGGCTATTTACAGCCTTTTGCCTGAATCCGACTACTTGGATATGCTTCTTTTGCGTGAAATCAATAAAATTGAAATGACCCTTATGCCTCTACGTAGTACGGAAAGCGGCTTTGCTAATACCGACCAAGTCGCTTTATACCGTGCTTATATTCCTAAACTCAAATCTTTTGTAATGCAATATCTTAAAACAGCCAAAAATCCTCAAAAGCAAGCTCTTTGGGTAATGGCTTTGGGCTATTGTGATTATTTACTTGAAAAACCCCAAGAAGCACGCAAAAGTTTCGCTTTGCTCAAAAAAGAAAGTCTTTCTCCTGATGCCCAAAAACAGATGCAAGTTTTTGAAACAATGCTTGAACTTTCCGAGCTCAACATTTTAGAAAAAGATACCGAAGAGAAAATTTATCAGAAAATAGTAGCTACACAAAGTAAAGCCCTCAAAGAACTTATGCGAGGCACTTTTGCACGCCTCTATGAAAGACAAGGCGAAAAAGCCAAAGCCTATCTTTCTTCTAAAACAATTTATGATATTAAAATTGAACAAAAATTTATTGATGAACTTATTGCTTTTGCCTCGCAAGATAGTTACACCAGCTACGAAAAAGAGCTTTTGAGTAAAATAGATACACAAAAGCCCAAAGCTATTTTACAAGAAATCAAAGCCACACTTTTGCTTCGTGAAGGCAATTTAGAGGAAGCAGAAAAACTTTTCAAACAATCAGGCATCAACTTGACACTTGAAGGCGACCCTACCAGCGATGAAATCATAGATTGTATCAACTGCTCTCGCAAGAAAACTTATACTAAACTCAATTTAATCAGTCAAATCAGGACATTGGAGGCACAAGCTCGCAAAAACTCGGCTGATGCTCATCACAGACTTGGCAATATCTACTACAACACTACTTATTTCGGACACGCTTGGAAAGCTATGGATTATTTTCGCAGCAGTTCGTATTTAGGCAAACATACCGACTGCTCCAAAGCCCAAGAATATTACGAAAAAGCCGCTCAACTCTATGAAAAAGCAGGCAATCGTGAAATGGCGGCTCGCTTGATGTTTCTTGCCGCCAAAGCCGAACAAAATCAAATGTTTCAGAGTGATAAATTCAGAAAAGAACAAGAAAATAAAATGTTTAGTAATACCATAGACCACTTCTTTGTACCTGAATATCGCACCAATTTTCAAAATCTCAAAAACAAATACCGAAATACGCAGTTTTATAGAAACGCCATCAAGGAGTGCTATTATTTTAGTTATTTTGCAAGGTAATATCTAATTTGTTTATTAAAATACTAAAACACAACATGAAGCAATCATATTTTTTGAAATTAGTCGTATTTTGCTGGCTTTTTTCAATATCCTTCGTTATCGCCCAAACAAAGCCTTATGAAATTCCTGAAAGTATTGAAGTAGAAAACATTAGCAAGTATTTTATGTATTATGAAGACGCTTCCAAGCTAATGTCACTGAAAGAAATCAGCAAAATGGAAGCAGAAAAGTGGAAACCTATTACTAAAGATGACCCTAACTTAGGTTTCAAGAAAATCAATCTATGGCTCAAATTTCAGTTACACAACAAAAACAACAAAGCAGAAACTTTCTACTTAGAATTTGATTATCCTCTTTTGGATAAAGTAGATATTTTTAGCCAAAATGGAGAAAGCTCTTGGGAAAAAGTAATAAATACAGTCGGAGATGTTGTTCCTTTTAGTAGAAGACCTTTTTTTTACAGAAATTTAGTTTTCCCGCTCAAATTAGAACCTTTTGAAACACGCACTTTTCTGATAAAAATTGATAGCGATAGTTCCCTTCAATTCCCTGCTTATCTTTACAGCCCACCCCGACTTATCAAACACATTGCTATTACAGAAATTTTGTTTGGCTTTTTTTATGGCATATTGCTCATAATGGGTATTTACAATTTAGTGCTATTCTTTGCAGTTCGCAATAATAGCTACCTGTATTATGTGATTTATATCGTTTTCTATGGAACTGTTCAAGCAGCACTCAATGGACACGCCTTCCAATACTTGTGGTCTAATGCCACTTGGTGGGGCAATACCGTAGTGCCTATGGGTTTGTGTGCAGGCGGAGCTGGAGCGATTTTGTTTATGATTTCGTTTTTAAGTACAGAAAAGTATCTACCTCGCTTTAACAAGGTTTTGTGGAGTTTGGCAGCTTTACTGGGAATGTTTTCTCTACTTGGCTTGGTACTTCCCTACTCTATTTCGGTGAGAATAGGCACCATCGCTATGCTTATTGTAGGCATTGTAGAACTGATTACAGGGGTTGTGGTTTGGCGTATTGGGAATAAATCAGCTATTTACTTTATTCTTTCTTGGGCATTTTTCTTAATAGGCATTATGACGGTAGCCTTAATTGCTGCAGGAGTTGTGCCTAATCACCCATTTTTGAGGGTTTCTCATCTTATCGGAGCGATGTTTCAAGTGGTGGGGCTTTCCTTTGCTCTCGCTGATAGAGTAAACACCATTCGTAAAGAGCGTGCGTTGGCACAAGCCGAAGCCTTGAAGGCTTTAGAAGAAAATGCTCGCATCATCAAAGAACAAAACGAAATGCTAGAAAGAAAAGTAGCCGAAAGAACTCACGAATTAAAACAAAAACAAGAAGAAATTTTAGCTCAAAATGAAGAACTACAGCAACAAAGAGAGGAAATTACGGCTCAAAGAGATTTTATTGAAGTTAAAAACAAAGAACTTACCGAACTGAATACTCATATGAGCCAAAGTATTCAGTATGCAAGCCATATACAAAAAGCCATTTTACCTGACGAAACCATTATCAGAAACTACGTAGATGACTTTTTCCTGATTTATTTCCCCAAAGATGTGGTTTCAGGAGATTTCTACTGGTTTTCCAAAATAGAAAATCATCTTTTCTTTGCTGCCGTAGATTGCACAGGACACGGCGTTCCTGGGGCTTTTATGAGTATGATAGGTAACACTCTGCTTAATAAAATCATTAACGAAAACAAAATTTTTGACCCTGCCCAAGTGCTTTCTGCCCTCAATGAAGGAGTGATTACTTCGCTCAGACAAAGAGAAACAGGTAACAATGACGGTATGGACGTATGCCTGTGCCGCATAGATATTAAAAATGAAGAAGAATTTGAATTGTATTTTGCAGGAGCAAGACGCCCTCTATACATTTTCAAAGATGATACCATTATTGAGCTAAAAGGCTCACGTAGTCATATCGGCGGAAGTGGTTTGGGAATTATGCAAACTCCTTACGAAACCTACCAATACTCGCTTCAAAAAGGAGATGTTATTTATCTTTCTACTGATGGTTATACCGATAATCCGAATCCTGACAGGCAAAAGTTTGGTACCGATAAGCTCAAAACTTTGCTCTTACTTTATGGTAAAGAACCGATGGATAGACAATGTTATTTTTTGAAAGAAGAACTCCTAATGTTTCAAAAAAATGCCCCCCAAAGAGATGATATTTTGGTAATGGGTATAAGATTGTAAAACTTTATTTTGTCAAAACAAACATTATCCTAAAAAAATTTTAAGTTTTTCTTGTTTTTGTTAGACTTTTGTTACACTTTTGCATAGTCTTTTTACGTATGCTTATTAGTGGTTCTCATAACCCTCTTGAAAGAGGGTTTTTTCTTTTGGCGTTTTCCAAGTTCATTTTTAACTTTGCTCACCTAAAACGCAAGCAAATTGAAAAAAGTCATCATTAGTGGTGGGGGTACAGGCGGACACATCTACCCTGCCATAGCTATCGCCAACGAAATCAAACTACAAGCTCCTGCTACCGAAATCTTGTTTGTAGGTGCAAATAATCGTATGGAAATGCAAAAGGTACCTCTGGCAGGGTATAAAATTATTGGTTTGGATATTGCGGGTATTCAAAGAAGGCTCAGTACCGAAAACTTACGCTTCCCCTTGAAACTCCTGAAAAGTCTGACACAAGCTCGCAAAATTTTGCAAGAGTTCAAACCCGATATATGTATTGGTGTAGGAGGATATGCCAGTGCTCCTACACTGCTAATGGCTTCTTTGATGAAAATACCTACACTCATTCAAGAGCAAAACAGCTACGCAGGCATTACCAACAAACTTCTATCACGAAAAGCTAAAAAAATATGCGTAGCATATCCTCAAATGGATAAATATTTTCCGAAAGAAAAAATTGTTTTCACAGGTAATCCTGTACGAAAAGATATTTTAGAGCTTGAAAACAAACACCTTAACGCTTTGCAACATTTTGGATTGCAAGAGCATAAAAAAACGCTCCTTGTGATAGGTGGTAGTCTTGGAGCAAGAACTATCAATTTGAGCATACAAAAAAACATAAATAGGCTAATAGAAAACGATATTCAGGTGATTTGGCAAACAGGCAAACACTTCTACGAAACTGCTAAAAAAAGTGTAGCCGAAGCTAAAACAAGCCTTATCAAAGTTTTTGACTTCATCAATGTAATGGACTTGGCATATTCGGTCGCAGACGTGGTTGTTTCAAGGGCAGGGGCTTTGTCTATCTCAGAGCTATGCCTTGCTGGGAAACCTTGTATTTTAGTACCTTCGCCCAATGTAGCCGAAGACCACCAGACTAAAAACGCCAAAGTACTTGTAAATAATAGAGCCGCCTTGATGGTTGCCGATAAACACGCCGAAGCTTTTTTAGTAGGCGATACAATTGATTTACTTTTTGATGAGGCTCTGCAAAAAGAATTACAGAAAAATATCAAACGTTTTGCCAAACCCAATGCCGCCCAAGAAATTGTTAGAGAGGTGATGAAAATTTGGTAAAAAAAGAAAATGACAGGCTCGTGAGCCTGTCATTTCAGTTTGATTTATCTAAACTTTATGCAGTTACTTCTTTCTTTTTTGCAAGTTCTGCAAGTTCAAGGGTTGTATCGTGAGGTAACATTTCCTCTTTTTCTAATGCTATCATCTCATTTTCGTGGGGCAAATTAGAATGAGGTGTCATTGAATATGGAACATTTTGAGGGATAAAATCAGTAAATCCGTCTTTTTCAGCATTAGGCTTGCTGTAATCATAAGCCCAGCGATACACAAAAGGAATTTGCCCAGGCCAGTTGCCGTGTCCGGGTTCAAGCGGAGCAGTCCATTCCAGAGTATTAGAATTCCAAGGATTTTGAGTAGCTTTTCTACCTCTCCACATAGAATAGAAGAAGTTAAAGCCGAAAATAAGTTGAGCACCAAAAGTTATTACGGCGGCAACGCTGATAAATTGGTTCAAATTCAAATATACTTCGTCACGGAAAGCGGCATAAGCTGAAAATTCGTAATAACGGCGAGGGAAACCTGCTATTCCGATGAAGTGCATAGGGAAAAATACCAAATATACCCCTATGAATGTTAGCCAGAAATGAATGTAACCCAGTTTCTCGTCCATCATTCTGCCAAACATTTTAGGGAACCAATGATACACACCCGCCATCATTCCAAAGAACGAAGCCGAACCCATTACCAAATGGAAGTGTGCTACTACATAGTAAGTATCGTGTAGGTAAATATCCAAAGCATTATTACCCAAAATAATTCCTGTTACACCACCTGAAATAAACAAAGATACAAGACCTATTGAGAATAGCATTGCAGGTGTGTAACGAATATTTCCTCG
Organism: Raineya orbicola; assembly: GCF_002843425.1. Taxonomy (GTDB): domain Bacteria; phylum Bacteroidota; class Bacteroidia; order Cytophagales; family Thermonemataceae; genus Raineya; species Raineya orbicola. The sequence continues at coordinate 57,332 of NZ_NKXO01000018.1, read as the reverse complement.
CCAAAGCGTAGTGATATAATTGAAGGCTTTTACTGCCGAAGGTACTGCAATAATGAGTGTTAGGAACATAAAGATACTACCCAAGAAAGGGTCCATACCTGTTACAAACATATGGTGAGCCCACACAATAAAAGAAAGAATACCAATGAAAAGAATTGAGCCAACCATTGCCTTATAACCGAATATAGGCTTGCGAGCATTGGTTGCAATGATTTCAGAAGTAATACCCAAAGCAGGTAAAAGTACTATATACACTTCGGGGTGTCCGAGGAACCAGAACAAGTGTTGATACAAAATTGCACTACCACCTGTGTGGTCAAGAGCCTGACCTGCTACATAAATATCTGACAGATAAAAACTTGTTCCTAAACTTCTATCAAATACAAGAAGCAAAGCCGCTGAAAACAACACAGGGAAAGAAAGCAAACCAATTATTGCTGTAACAAAGAATGCCCAAATAGTAAGCGGCAAGCGGGAAAAGGTCATTCCTTTGGTACGAAGGTTAATAACGGTAGTGATGTAATTGATACCTCCCAGTAATGATGAAATAATAAATAAGGTCATTGATACGAGCCAGTAGGTCATTCCTGAACCTGAACCTTTTAGGGCTTGTGGCAAAGCACTCAATGGCGGATAAACTACCCAACCTCCTGCCGCAGGACCGCCGTCAAGGAAAAAAGAAGCCGCCATAATCACACTGGAAGCAAAGAAAAACCAGTATGAAAGCATATTCAAGAAGCCCGAAGCCATATCTCTGGCACCTATTTGCAAAGGAATGAGGAAATTAGAAAATGTTCCGCTCAAACCTGCTGTTAGCACAAAGAACACCATAATTGTTCCGTGCATAGTAACCAAAGCTAAATAGAATTCGGGGTCTAATTGTCCTTGTCCTGCTTCGCCAGTAACCCACTTGCCCAAAAGTGGTTTGAGCCAAGTATAATCCATTTCAGGGAAACCAAGTTTCAAGCGGAATAAAATAGAAAGCAAACCGCCTACAAAAGCCCACAAAATACCTGTTACCAAAAATTGCTTGGCAATCGTTTTGTGGTCGGTAGAAAAAACATACTTGGTTAGAAATGTTTCGTGATGATGCTCGTGATGCTCTTCGTGAGTATGTACATCGTGAGCGTGTGCAACTGCTGATGCCATAGTATTTTCAAATAGTTAGAGTACGTAAGCGAAAAAAATTGTTATACAAATTTACAAAAATAAATATTTTAATACAAATACTTTTGCCAAAATTTTAGTTACTCATAGAGGTATTTTCTACGAGAGCTTGTCCTGATGCTTGTTTCATTTTAGTCTGACGCTTGATAGCCTCTGAAACGTATTCTTTGTTTTTCACTACGAAAGGCTCTTGTTTAGCAACCCAAGCCTCATATTCTTTTTCATCAAGTACAATTACCCTCATACGCATACTAAAATGCCCTCTACCACAAATTTCCTGACAAACAATTTCGTAGTCAAAGGTTTCCCAGCGAGCCTTCATATCTTTGGGGTCTCCTTTGGTAGTAGAAGGGTCAGGTTTCAGATATTCGGGGTTGGATTTTAGCTCTTCACGCATTTCTTGGGTAGTTTTGGTCGGTATAAACCACATAGTAGTAGGTTGTCCGGGTACTGCGTCCATTTTTTGGCGGAAGTGAGGCAAACTTACACTGTGAATCACATCTCTTGCACGAATTTTGAGTTGAACGGGTTTCCCCTTCACCAAAACTAATTCAGTAGCCTGAAAGTCGTCATTTACATTTTTATCTGTAAAATCTAAACCAAGCTCATTCACATCATCGGTATAGCGGAAGTTATAACCACCAAATTTTCCGTCTTTACCAGGGTAACGAGCAATCCAATTAAACTGCTTTCCTACCACTTCAATCTGAATAGCATTTTCAGGAGCATCTTTGGTAACTTTTCTCCACAAATTCCACCCAGTAAATACCAAAACAGCCAGAATGATAGCAGGCACGATTGTCCATACTACTTCCAATTTCATATTATCAGGGTAGAAAGTAGCTTTATGATTTCTTTTGTAACGATATTTGTAAGCAAAGTAAAATAACGCCGCATTCGTTACCAAAAACATAAGTATGATAATAACGTGAGCAATCTTAGACAGCCAGTCATATTCAGCCCCGTGAATAGCCGCGTCAGGTTGCCACCACAATCCCGAGTGTTTGATGCCATACCAAAAAGCCCAAATAGTACCTGCCAATGGCAGAAGCAAAAACAAATATGCGTGAAAATTGTTGGTAGATACATCAATTTCCTCCCCTTTCTTGCTTTTTGTACGTAAAATGGATACCAGATTTGACATTCTAAACACAATAAAGAACATCACTAGTACCAAAACTGCAATAGAAGTTAGAAGCAAGCCGTTCATAAGTTTTGAAAATTATTTTTTGCTATAAAAAAATGTTTAGCGAGTTTGTTTTCAAACATCAAAAATTTTAGATGCTGTGATGCAAACTTTCTTCCATCATAGGATGATTTTTCGCAATCAAGCCTTGTTTTGAAAGTTGGGTTGCAAACACATACACAAAAGCACAAGCAAAAAGCATTAGCGTACCTATTTCCATAAGGAAAAATCCACCATTGCCTTTTACAGTGCCAGGCATAACCATCACAAAGAAATCTAAATAATGCCCCATTAAGATGCCAAAGGCTGTAATTTTCAAGAAAATTTCTTTGCGTTTAGCGTCTCTTGTCATCAAGAATAGGAATGGAAAAAGGAAATTGATGATTACATTCATCACAATCATAGGCGAATACACCCCTTCCAAACCATCGTGGCGAGCCACCCAATATTCAATTTCTTCGGGAATGTTGGAGTAAGCCTGCAACATATATTGAGCAAACCAAATATAAGTCCAGAATATACTGAAAGCAAACATAAATTTACCCAAATCGTGCAAATGGTTCTCATTCACCATTTTCAAATAACCTTTTTCTTTCAAAAATACCACTGCAAGCGTAAGGACAGCAAGAGCCGAAACCCAAGAACTTGCAAAAACATACCAGCCAAACATAGTGCTATACCAGTGGGTATCAATGCTCATTACCCAGTCCCAAGCCGAAACTGATTCGCTCAAACCAAAGAAAACAACAAAAATAGCTCCAATAGTGATATTACGCTTGTGATAGCTAAAATCTGTTTTATCTGTCAAATAATCTTCCGCAACTGAATTTTTAATTAGTACGCGATAAAGGACATACCATATCCCTATAAAAGCTACCAAGCGTAAAAGCCAAAACAAAGGGAATGAACCTGCTTCCAAAGGGAAAAAGAAAAATCCTGATTTTCCTGCTATAATGGGGTCATAGGTAGCTTTGCCTTTTTCGTAAAGGTCGTGGTGTGTCCAGTGGAAAAGGTCGTGCCCACCAAGAAAGAAAGTAATTAGCAAAACAGGTGCAGTAAAGGGTAAAAATGCCCCGAAAGCCTCCGCTACTCTGCGAATAGTAGCCGACCAGCCTGCGTAAGCTACATATTGAATAGCTACAAAAAGGACACCCATAGCGGCTATGTAGGTAAAAAATACGCCATTAAGCCACAAATTTGCCCAAAGACGTGTGAGTGGCGTAGCCCCGTGATGCCCTCCTTCGGCGTGTTTAGTCGCCTCTTGGGCGGCTTTACCCGCTTCGTGAGCTTCGTGATGACCAAAGCCAATACCTGCATATGCTAAAATAACTCCCAAAATAAGTAATACAAGCCCCACACCCATTCCTATCATCAGTTTCTTTTTGAGCTCGGGAGTAAAGGTATATTTCTCATTCAAATCGTAATGTACGTGTACTTCTGCCATAAGTATAGTTTGTTAAAAATTTTAGACACAAGACATCAAGCACAAGATAAGAATTTCTTGTGTGAAATTACTTTTTAGTTTCCTCTTTTTTCTCCTCTTTCTTTTCTTCCTCTTTTACTACAGGCGTACCATCAGGATTGATTTGCCCTTGCAATACGTGTACGTAACTCACAATTTTCCAACGCTCCAAAGCATTCATTTGTGAGCCGTGAGGCCACATTCTACCTTTTCCGTGAGTAATAACGTGAAAAATATGACCACCATTTGCTTTGGCAATTTGCCCTCCTGTCAAATTAGCTACCCCCCCATATTTTTGTCCTACTTTACCATCACCTTTGCCTTCGGCTCCGTGGCAATGTTGGCAAAAATATTCATACAAAACTTTACCTTCTGCTATTACTTGTTTGGTAATTTTTAGAGGGTTTTTCAAAGTTTTTGCCGCTTCTTCCAGACTATCAGGGTGAGTGCGATAAACCATTAAGCCCAAATCATACTCTTCACCCGTACTTGCGTCTTTATAAGTGGTTTTATAGTTTCTACGGGCTACTGTACCTTGTGCAGGCTCACGTAAATTGATACCATAAGGATTGATTTTGTTGGTACTATCTTTTACCATACTATATGGCTCATACGCCGTAGAAACATACATATTAGGAGCAAACTCAGTACCAGGGTCATTCGGACCACGCTGACACGAATGTAGTACGAGGCTTGTTACAACCGCTGAAAAAGCAATATATTTTTTCAAGTTCATTGTGCGTTTTCGTTTAAGGTGTTAAGACTTTTCAACAATACGTGGGGGAGGTGTAGTTTCTGCACCATATTTGATAAGAATTTGGCTAATTTCTTCGGCAGACTTGGTGTTCTTTTCCAAATCAACTACCAAAGCATATTTATCATCTGTGGTGCGTCTATCAAACATAAATTCCACTTTACCGGGACCCATATTGTTGGTAATCAGGAAAGTAGCTACCATACCCAAAGCACAAATCAGTACGGTTGCCTCAAAAGTTACAGGCACCATAGTAGGCGGATAGAGTGGGTTTTTCCCACCAATTATCATAGGCCAATCTATTTTCATCATAAAGACTATCATCGTGATAGCTAGTATCGTACCCGTAGCACCAAACATAAAAGCCGCAATAGGTATACGCGTACGTGGATGCCCAATGTATGTATCTATGTGGTGAATGGGGTGAGGCGAATATACTTCCTCAACTTTTACACCATCTTTTTGTACTTTTTTAACGGCTTCTACTACTTTATCTTCGTGGTCGTAGATGCCTACCAAATATTTTTTAGGTTCTTTACTTGCTGCCATTGTACTTGGTTTTTGTAAGTTTTAGAATTATACTTGGTTTCCTTTATCGTAAGCAGGACTTGCTTTCAAAGCCTCTGCTCCTGCTTTGAGTTTTGCAAAGGCTTTCGCTCTTGCCTCTTCACTGGTAGAGTTCAACACGGTTTTTACTTCTGCCATATTGATTACAGGCAAGTATTTTGCAAACAAGAAAAAGCAAACAAAGAACAAAGCAAAGCTGAATACATAATCACCTACATCGTAAATAGTAGGAACAAAATATGTCCAGCTGGAGGGCAGATAATCTCTGTGCAAAGAGGTAACGATAATTACGAAACGCTCAAACCACATACCCACATTTACCACAATAGAAAGCACAAAAGTCCAAACCAAATTGGTACGAATAGATTTGAACCAGAAAAGCTGTGGCGAAATAACGTTGCAACTCATCATTGCCCAATAAGCCCACCAATAAGGACCAAAAGCACGGTTGATAAAAGCATAACTTTCTGCTTCTACCCCCGAATACCAAGCAATAAAAAACTCTGTGATATACGCCACACCCACAATAGAACCCGTAAGCATCACAATTTTATTCATTAGCTCAATGTGTTCCATTGTGATATAATCCTCCAATTTATACACTACACGTGTTACGAGCATTAGCGTAAGCACCATTGCAAACCCAGAGAAAATCGCCCCTGCAACGAAATAAGGCGGGAAAATAGTAGTGTGCCAACCGGGAATTACGGAAGTTGCGAAGTCAAAACTTACTATGGTATGCACAGAAAGTACCAAAGGTGTAGAAAGACCTGCTAAAATAAGAGCCACGTACTCGTATCTTGCCCAAGTTTTAGAACCGCCTTCCCAACCAAAAGAAAGTATTCTGTAAATAAATGCGGCAATAGGACGACGTTTTTTGAGTTTAGCTTTGCGTTCTGCGGGAGTATCGGTAGGGAGCAAAGGGTTTTCTTCCAAAGTACGCACAAAGCGGTCGCGAATAGTACCTAAATCAGGAATAAGCCCTACATACCAAAACACCGTGGAAACGGTAAGATAGGTAGAAATCGCAAACACGTCCCAAACCAGTGGCGAATGGAAATTTACCCAAAGCGAGCCGTAAGTATTAGGTAGTGGCAAAGCCCAATGAGCCAGCCAAGTACGCCCCATATGCATCAGGATAAACGAACCCGCACAAATTACAGCAAAGATAGTCATCGCTTCGGCGGCACGGTTGATAGAAGTTCTCCATTTCTGACGGAAAAGCAAGAGAATTGCAGAAATAAGCGTACCTGCGTGACCAATACCTACCCACCATACGAAGTTGGTGATGTCCCAAGCCCAACCTACGGTTTTATTTAGCCCCCACACGCCTATTCCATACCACCACGTTTGAGCTAGTGACAAACCGCCTACCACAAAAAGCACCACTGATGCTCCAAAAGCCATTAACCAGCTTTTGCTGGGGGCTTCTTCTACCCTCTTACAGATGTCGTTGGTGATGTCGTGCATCGTTTTACCACCTGTTACGAGAGGTTCTCTTATGGCTGATGTTACTTGCATATATCCTGTTTGTTTTTGAATACTTATGAAAAAATTAGGCTTTTTTGTTGTTTTCGTCTTGATTTCTAATTTTGGCTAAATAGGTAACATTGGCTTTCACATTGATTTCTTCAAGCAAATGGTAAGCACGAGGGTCGTTAGCCACTATGTCTTTCTTTTCGTTTTTAGTGATACCCACAAGTTTCACGATTTCACTTTCAGGGTCGTTCATATCTCCAAAAACAATTGCTCCTGTGGGGCAAGCCTGCTGACAAGCCACTTTTATATCACCATCTTTTACTTTACGTTTCTCTTTTTTCGCCTCCAACTTACCCGCCTGAATGCGTTGTACGCAAAGCGAACATTTTTCCATAACCCCGCGAGAACGCACAGTTACATCGGGGTTGAGTACCATTCTACCCAAATCAGATTGAGCCATAAAATTCACGGTGGTGAATTTTTCGTCGTTGGTATAATTGAACCAGTTGAAGCGGCGAACCTTGAAAGGACAGTTGTTGGCACAATAACGCGTACCTACACAACGGTTATAAGTCATTTGGTTCAAACCTTCGGAGCTGTGCGTAGTAGCTACCACAGGACAAACCGTTTCGCAAGGAGCATTGTTACAATGCTGACACATCACAGGCAAGAATAATACTTCAGGATTATCCGAAGGTTCTTCCATTTTCTTATAGCCCCCGATGCTCTTATCATTCAAATCAGCATCGGTGCTATAGTAGCGGTCTATACGTATCCAGTGCATTTCACGAGCATACACCACTTCTTTTCTACCCACCACAGGGACATTATTTTCAGACTGACAGGCAATCAGACAGGCACTACAACCCGTGCAGGCGTTCAGGTCAATGGCAAGTCCCCACCAGTGATTTTTGTTGTAGGCTTCTTCGTGTCCTTTCCACATTGTCAGTTCGGTAGGTTTTTTAGGACCTTCCGAAGTCTGGATATACACATCGTATTTTTCACGAATAATTTTAGGGTTTTTGCTATATTCTGCAAGTTTAGCCTCTCTCACGTGTCCTCTACCCATAAGGGTTTGATGGGTTTGCGTAAGAGCCATTTGCACTTTTTTATCAGTTTTGCTCAAAGCAACTTCATCAGAGGCATACACTAAACTTTCACCTTTCAAAGCAACAGCAGGATAAGCATTTTGCCCTACACCATTGCCGCATTTACCTACATCGGTATGTCCGTAACCCAGAGCAATTGAAATCGTATCTTTTTGCTGTCCGGGTTGAACGAGTACAGGAAGTTCAAAAGAAATACCTTTGGCAGTAACTTTTACAATATCCCCTGTTTCTACACCCAACTCTTTGGCATAGGTTTTGGAAATAGCGGCGTAATTATCCCAAGTAGCCTTAGTAACAGGGTCGGGTAGTTCTTGCAACCAAGGGTTATTAGCAAATTTGCCACTACCCAAGCCGATTTTTGTGTATAAGTGCAATTCTTTACCCTTACCTTCTTTGAAAGCAATCGCAGAAACTGCCGCATTGACATCGGCTTTGAAGGCAACCGCAGTAGTTGTAGGCTTCTCTTCTTTCTTGGTATCATCAGTGATAGCTACCGAAGTAGTTTCAAATACGCCGTCGTGCAGTGCTTTTATCCAAGCATTTTCAAAGTCAGTGCCTTTGAGTAAGTTGTTCTTCCAGTAACCACGTAAGAAATTGTAGTAAGTGGCTTTTGAACCTGCCCAAGTAAGGAAACTATCTTGTGCTTGTCGTGTGCCTTCGGGGTAAATAAACGTAATAGCAGGCTGTTGTAAGCTATAATGTCCTGCACAAGGCATTGCATCGCCCCAAGACTCTAAAAAGTTGGCATCAGGGCAAATATATTTACAAAGTTTGGCGGTTTCATCGGCACGGTCGGCAAGAGAAATACTTAAAGACACATTTTTCAGGGCATCTGCAATTTCTTTGCCACGAGGGTAGTCATATACAGGGTTTGTGCCATAGAAAATTACTGCACCTACACTACCACCTTTGAGGTCATCAACGAATTTAGCCATTTCCTCGTCATTGCCTTGTTTGGTGTAGTTGGGGTGAGCTAAATCTATGGTAGAGCTGTAACTTGATAACTCGTTGTTTATGGCATTCACTAAAATCTGTACATTTACATCATTAGAACCACAAACTACGAGAGCTTTACCTTTGGCATTTTTGAGGTCAGCGGCGGCTTTCTTGATTTTCTCTACTACCGCATTATCACTAATAGCAGGCACACTCAAACCACCAACAATTTCATTATAGAGATGTGCTACCACCAAAGCCTCTTGCGAAGGGCGAATAGCAGTGCGGTAGTCGGCATTTGCACCTGTAAGCGACATTCCACTTTCAAACTGATAGTGGCGAGAAATAGAGATTTTTTCTTTGTTCAAACGGCGAGTTTGGGCATATTGTCCGCTGTATTCCAGAGCATTGAGCCAAGTACCCAAGAAATCGGCATTGATGCCTACAATCACATCAGCTTTGCTAAAATCATAAGTCGGCAAAGCATACACACCAAAAGATTTTTCATTGGCTTTCAAAATACCATACGCCGAAATGGCATCATAAGTAACTACTTTGGTAGAAGGGTATTTCTTGGTAAATTCAGCCAATACAGCCTTTGTAGAAGGGCTGATAATAGTGTGAGTTACAATGTAAATAGTACCTGATGTACTTTGTAAAGCATTGATAATTTCTTGGTCGGCATCTTTAATTTTTATTTTCTGATTGCCCTTCATAAAAGAATTGAGGCGGGCAAGGTCATACAGATTAAGTACAGATGCCTGCACGCGTGCCGAAGTAGCTCCTTTGGTAACTTTGGAAAGCGTATTACCTTCAATTTTGATAGGTCTGCCTTCGCGGGTTTTTACTAAAATGCTACAATATTCACCATCAGCAAAATAAGTGCTGGCATAATAATTTGGAATAGAAGGGTCAATCTCTTCGGGCTTGTTCAAATAAGGAATAGCATTTTTTACAGGAGCTTCACAAGCTGCCAGCGATACTGCCGCAACGCTAAAACCCATTAGTTTCAAAAAATCGCGTCGTGAAGTATTGCCATTATCATCTTTTTCGGCAATAGGTAGAAATTCAGGAAACTCCTTATCTGCCTTTTTCACGAATTCAAGGTCATTGGTTAATTCTTCAAAACCTTTCCAATATATCTTTTTGTTTTCCATACGTTGAACTTGCTTTAAGTGAGCCTCGTAATGAGGATTGAAGTAAGTTTTATGTAAAATTTATTAGTAATGACATTTTGAGCATTCCAAACCACCCATATCTTCCACTTTGAACTTGGTTTTTCCTTTGGATTTGTGGAAAGCGAGAAGTTTTTCGTAATAAGGATTCAAGACATCTTTGCCATCAGCATCTTTGGTTGTGTAGCTTACAAGTGTTTGGCGATGGCAATCTATACACCAACCCATAGTGAGCGGTGAGCGTTGCTGTACGACTTCCATTTCTTTGATTTCGCCGTGGCACTGCTCACAGGCGATTTGCCCTGCAACAGTATGCTGTGAGTGGTTGAAATATGCCAAGTCAGGCAAATTATGTACTCTCACCCAAGGAATAGGCTGATTATTTTCAATGTAGCTATAAATTTTTTGCATATTGGGCGAACCTGTCTTGATAGCATTATGGCAATTCATACAAATATTTGCAGAAGGAATACCTGCCGATTTTGCCTTCATTACGGTAGTATGACAATACTGACAAGCAATTTCGTACTTACCCACGTGTAATTTATGAGAAAAAGGAATAGGCTGTGTAGGAGCATAGCCAATCTGCATACCTATATCCATTACTTTATCAATACCTGCTTTGGCAATCACAAGGAAAACAATACCCGCTACGGTACCAATAAAGGCTTTACTACCTAATATTTTAGCCAAATCAAATTTTGACTCCACAATCTCTTTATCTGCTTCATCTAAATCATCTCTTTGCTTGAGCAGTTTAGTAAGTAATGAAGTAAGCACCAAAAGCACGGCTAAAATCACAAGCAAAATCGCCGCCAAAGCACCTAATATAATATTGGTGTATCCCCCATCAGTAGCCGCAGCAGTTGTTGCTCCTCCGCCTGTTTGAGCAGTTGCAGTGGCTTTTACGGGTTCTTTTTTACTTTCTTCATCAATATAAGCCAAAATATTTTTAATATCTTGGTCGGTAAAATCGGGAAATGAATTCATTGCAGTTTGATTCCACTCGTTGTAGAGCTTAACTGCAATGGGGTCTCCACTTTTTATTACGGACTGCGAATTGCGTATCCACTTGATAAGCCACGCTTCGGTACGGCGTTGGCTTACATCTTTCAGAGCAGGTCCAGTGGCGTTGCTATGAATTTTGTGGCAAGTGGCACAATTCTGTGCATATAAATCTTTACCCTTGGCGGCATCGGCTTTCCCCGCGTTTTGAGCCGTCAGGGTATTAGAACAAAGCAATACCCAACAAGTTGCTATCGCCAAGATATACCGAGTAAAAGTTTTGTTGTGCATAGAAGTAAAATTATTAGCGTACATTTTTTCTATTGAAAAAATCGGTTCTTTTAGCAGTACAAAAATAATAGGCGTTTTTTTACTTACAAACACAATTCGCAACAAATTCAAAATTTTTGAAGCAGTTTTTTTTAGCCTTTTCATAAAACTCTGATTTACAAGATTTAGCTAAAAAATACAAAGATAATTTAGAATTTTTCTAAACAAAAAACTTTTTTATAGCCCTGTATGTTACTTTCTGTTAGAGAAGTTTGTTTCAAGATAAGTGCACTTTTTCTACCCAAATTTTATCCTTCACCACTACCACTGCCAGCAAGTTGAGCATTTTTTTGCTTTGTAAAAGTGTATCGTTTCGGTAATAACTCAAAATTTGCTCTTTCGCCTCTTGCATTGTCTCTGCAAGCAAAGCCTCTTGCTCTTTTTTCAGATATTTTAACTCAATCGCAAACTGATGATGCGTAAAAGGATTATTAGGACGAATAAATAACTCTATATCCACATAGCCCCCTCCTGCTACTTCTCGCTCACTCTGTACCCAAAAAATATTAGACTGACTAAAATACGCTATCATTGCCATTTTTACGTGCTTTTCGTCAAAACGAATATAATCTCGGTTTGAAAGATTTTGCAACAGCTTTTCTATCAATGCAAAAAACTTCTCATATTTGCCCGTAAGTGCCATTTCTCGTACCGCAGGAAATACCCAATCTTCCTCACGAGGTAAATTTGCCCAAGTCTGCAATACTTCCGCATAATATTGCCAATATAGCACTTCTATCACTTTGTTAGGTATCTTGAAAATAACCGCCCCCGTCAAATCACTTTCTTTGATAGTTAAATTCCCCAAGTAAAACAGAAAATTTACGAATTCTTTCTTGCCAAAATCTTTTTCAAAATGAAACTGATATATCAGCTCGCTTTCTACACTGCCTTTTTCTAAAACCTCCTCCAAAACCTGTAAGTTTTCTTGCAAATTCGCTACTTTGAACATCTCTTTGAGCTTACCATAATCAGGAGCGATGTTCGGGTCTAACATCTGACCTGGATAAGTTTGCTCGTGCTTGAAATGGTCAAGAAAATACAGCACCATATCTGAATTGTAAATATTCTGCTCGCTCAATGGGTAAAAACGATAACCATTGTAGTAATCTCGTAAATCTTGCATTATTTGCTCCTCGCGGCTTTTATCGGTTAGCACCAAATTCAATAGTTCTCGTACTTCTGCTTCCGAAAAGCCCATCATTGCCTCAAAATTTTTATGATGGGTTAGGTGCTTAACAATATTAAAACCACTCGTCAGGCTGTCCATTGTAATAGGCGAAACCCCCGTAATAAAGAACCTATCTACAACACCCTGCTGAGTGGCGTTTTTGATAGCTTCGTAAAACTTTCGTACATAACCATTCAAAGATACCGTTTCCTTAAACTCCTGAATACTGCGGGCAAGTATTTCATTCGTAAAGTGGTCGTATTCGTCTATGAGTATGTAGATAGGCACTTTTTCTTTCTGAACTACGTATTTATCAAATAAGCGGTCTAAAATCTTTTCTGCATCATTGTCTTGTAGAATGAAATCAACTATTTTTTGCTCAAAGATTTTGTACTTCATAATAAAACCACTCACCTGATTGGCTACTCGGCTATTAAAACCATCTTGACTGCTTTCACACGTATCCGTATTGATAGCACTAAAATTGAAATACAATATCCGATAGCTATTTGCCCTTGCAGTTGGATTTTTACCAATGTAATAATTAGCAAACAACCTCTGAAAATCTGCTTTGCGGTTTATATCATAATAATGCTCCAAAAGCGATACAAACAAACTTTTCCCAAAACGACGAGGACGCAAATACACTAAAAAACGCTCACGCCTTGTTTCCAGTAGCTCTATGTAGGAAGTCTTATCCACATACACATACTCGCTGACTACCTGCGGAAAATTACTCAGTCCGTAAGGGAAAAAAACGTTTTTCATCTTGTAAGATTTACTTTTTTTTGTGGAAACTTTTTAGCTCATTACCTATCAAGGCAAATTGAACATTTTTTACTCAATACTCCTGAAAGTTAAGGTCTTTGCCAAAAGTTTCTTCTAACTGCCTTACTGACCAAATCGCCAGTACAAATACCACTGCTCCTACCACAGCCGCACTTTCCAACCTTCCCAAAGAGCTTTTAAGCAGGTTGTAACTCACATCAACGAGTACAAAAGAGCCTCTTACAAAATTTGGCACCGTAGTAGTTACGGTGGCTCTCAAATTTGTACCAAAATGCTCCGAAACCGAAGTAATGGAAATCACCCAATACCCCGAAGCTACTCCCAATACAAAGCACAAAGCATAAAACATCTCCAATGAAATACCGCCGCTCAACAGATAAATGGCACTAAAAATAGCCCCAAGCGTTAGGAACAAGTATTGTACTTTTTTCCGAGAGCGTGTCCATTGACTTATCAGTCCGCTTGCCATATCTCCTACGCTCAAGCCTGAATAAGCAAAAAGTATCGCCCAACGAGGTAAAGGAATTTCAGACATTTGCAAAGCCTCGCCAAATTCTTTACAAAAAGAAACTAAAAGTCCTATCACATACCACACAGGAATGGTGCAAATAATAGAATAGAGATAAATTTTCAACCTTTTAGAATTGTTGAAAATCATAGCAAAATTGCCTCTTTGCACACCTTCTACTTTGGATTGTGAAAACAGACCTGATTCAGCTACACCAACTCTCAAAAGTAGCAGGGCAATTCCCATACCTCCGCCTATCCAGAAAGCAGGTCGCCAGCCAAACTTGTTACTTATCAATGAAGCTACTACCGCCCCCAAAAGCCCTACCGAAGCTACTACCGTAACTCCGTAACCTCGTTTTTCTTTACTCATTATTTCATTGACCAGCGTAATACCTGCTCCCAATTCCCCCGCTAGCCCAATACCCGCAATAAAGCGTAAAACAACATACTGCTCAATACTTGTTACAAAACCATTGGCAATATTGGCGAGCGAATAGGTAATAATAGAGCCAAAAAGCACCGAAAGACGTCCTTTTTTATCGCCCAAAATCCCAAAGACAATCCCCCCAAGCAAAAGCCCTATCATTTGCGTATTGATAAGCAAATGACCATAGTTTTCAATATCTTCGGCTGAGGTATAGCCCAAACCCTTCAAACTTTCTATGCGAATAATGCTAAAAAGCAATAAATCATAAATATCTACAAAATATCCCAGAGCCGCTACCATTACGGTAAGCCAGATTTTTTGAGCAGAAATAGTCTGTTGCATAAGCATTTAAGTTTTGTTAGCACCTTAACGCAAAACTAACAAATTTTCATACCACACTACATTTTTCAAAATAAAAAAAGGTTTGAACTTTCATTCAAACCTTTCGTAGCTGTAGGGGAAGGACTCGAACCTTCACGAGGAGATTAGGCAAAAGGCTTCGTAGCCGTAATAATTACACCTACCGAGCCATAGCTTTCTTTCTGTATCCCCGCCCCCGAGAGAGGAGGGTGTGTCTGCCAAAATTTCACCACCCTACAAAGTAATAACTGAATTTCTGCTACAATATTAAACGAAAGCCTATTTTGTTGCAAATTTTTTCAAAAAAACTTTCAAAAAATTATTATTTTTTCAAAAAATTTAATTTTATTTGAAAAATTTTCAAAAACACATTTCTGTTATGTCTGAAAATTATCAATTTGACAAAACCGACTATCGCATTATCAATTTACTTTTGCAAGATGCTAATCAGCCGTACAGCAGTGTAGCAGAAAAGGCTTTTGTTTCCAATGGTACCGTACACGTACGTATGGAAAAACTCAAGCGTTTGGGAGTAGTGCAAGGAGCCACGCTCAAAGTAGATTATCACAAATTAGGCTGGGATATTACGGCATTTATTGGAATTTACTTAGAAAGAAGTTCGCTTTATGAGGAAGCCGTAGAAGCCTTAGAGGCAATTCCCGAAGTAGTAAATTTGCATTACACCACAGGGGCGTATAGTATTTTTGCGAAAATCATTTGCAAAGATACCAAGCATCTGCGAGAGGTTTTGAATGAGAAAATTCAAACCGTACCGGGAGTACAACGTACCGAAACATTTATTTCATTAGAAGAGCGTCTGAATCGTCCGCTTTTACTCCAATAGTGCCTGATAAACAATATCTTGCACCTTACGACGCGTATGTTGTCTAATCATACGATTATTATCGTTGGGGTGAACTCTGTTGGAAAGAAAAATAATAATGAGTTCTTTTTCAGGATCTACCCAGGCTACTGTGCCTGTATAGCCTGCGTGTCCGTAAGATTTGGGAGTAGAAAATTGCGAAATATAAGTAAAAATAGCTCCTTTCGGGGGTTTATCCCAACCCAAACCTCTACGATTGAGACTATCAGTTTGTGAAGTAAAAAGCTCAATAGTTTCAGGAACAAGATAACGAATGCCTCCATAATAGCCTTTTTGAAGGTTCATTTGCAAGAGTTTGGCAAGGTCGTTGGCAGTGCCAAAAAGTCCTGCGTGTCCTGCTACTCCGCCAATTAGTGCGGCAGTGGGGTCGTGAACTGTTCCCCAAAGAAGTTCCCTGCGAAAATATTTATCATTTTCAGTGGGTACAATTCGTTCTTTGGGAAAATGTTCCAAAGGTTTATAACAAAGCGTATTTGCCCCCAAAGGTAGATAAAAGTTTCGCCTTAAAAATTTATCCATCGGCTCGTTGAGCAATTTATCCACTATTCTTTTCATAATGAAAAAGCCTAAATCGCTGTATTCGTAAGGATAACGCTTGCCTTTCTTTTTAAGCAAATCACTCTGAATAACCCATTGCCAAACAATTTCTTCAATATCTTTACGAGCAAATAAATTAGGAGCTACTTGTACGCAGAAGGTATCATTTTTAGTATAGCTGAAATACTTTTCCGAAGGTTCTCGCATTTTGCCCAAAGTGCGTTTGTAAAAAAGTTCATAAGGTTTCAGCCCCGCCTGATGAAGCAAAATATCGTGAATAATCATATTTTTCTTGTTGCTTTTGGCAAGCTCGGGCAGATAATCAGCGGCTTTTAGCGAAAGGTCTAATTTGCCTATATCAAACAAAAACATCAATGCCTGCGTAGTACCCGCTACCTTGCTGATTGAAGCCAAATCATAGATGCTTTGTAAAGTTACTTTTTGAGTACTTTCGTAGGCGTGATAGCCATAGGCTTTATGCCAAACTACCTTACCTTTGCGAGCTACAAGCACCTGACAACCAGGGAATACCCTATTCAAAATAGCACTCTGAATGAGCGTATCCATTTTACGAAGCGTATCACTGCTCATTCCTACACTTTCAGGACTGAAGCCATATTGCAAACGTGCTATTTCTAATGTCTTTTGCCCTTCTCCTTCCTTAATATTTCCTACCGAAACAGGTATTTGTCCTTCTATTCCGAAAGCCCCGAAAATCATTTGCGGCACGTATTTAAGCGTAAATTCATTCTCTTCATAAGCCACCAAAGCATTGCGAGCCTTCAAAAATCGCAAACTGTACGGATTGCCAAATACACATACTAAAACGTGTTTATGCCTACGCTGAATTTGCTCTACCGCTCTGATAGTCAGGCTATCAATGCCATATTTTTTAGTAGCCAGCCTACTCATTCCAAAAATACCCACAATTAAAGTTTTAGTGCTATCTAATTTTTGTAACTTTTCAGAAATATTTTGCCAGTTTTCTTTGGTAGTTTGCAAACCAATATGCTCAAATTCGGTATAGTTGGAAAGCATTTCTTGCCAAGCCTGTTCGTTTTTAGGATTTGCGTTGATTGCCACCGAAGCAAAATTATGCAAATCTAAATGTACAAAAGGCACTAAACTATCCTGATTGCAAGCCAACGTGATAGATTTCTGATAAATTTTTTCAGTAAGTTTTTCAAACTCTTTTTCGGGATTAAGTTCTTGAGTGAGGTTTTGCAAGGCAATAGGCTCGTAGCGATGTAGCCCTGCTCGGTACTTGGCTCTCAAAATTTTTTTGACACTTCGCTCAAAGACTTCTTTTTTTATTTTCTTCTTTTTCAATGCTTTTTTGATAGCTTTCACTGCCAAAGGGATATTGGTTGGAAAAAGTAAAACATCGTTTCCTGCTTGTAAAGCCAAAACTTCCAATTCACCTGCGGGAAAATAATCACTAACACCTTTCATATTAAGGGCATCTGTGAAAATCAGCCCTGAAAAGCCCATTTTTTGCGTAAGCAGATTTTTCACGACATTTTCGGAAAGTGTTGTAGCATAATTGGGACGCGTTTCGTAAGCGGGAATATTCAGATGAGCAACCATTATGCCCTGCACACCTGCCTCAATGAGCTTACGAAAAGGATAAAGTTCAAGACTATCCAAACGCTCTGTGCTATGTTTGAGTTGCGGCAAAGCGTAATGCGAATCTTGGTCGGTATCGCCGTGCCCAGGAAAATGTTTAGCAACCGCCATTACACCACTTTTCTGCAAGCCTTTCATATAGGCTATGCCTTTGCGAGCTACTTTTTCTTTGTTTTCACCAAAAGAACGAAAACCTATCACAGGGTTAGCGGGGTTGTTGTTGATATCCACCACAGGGGCAAAATTTACGTGTATGCCCAAACGTTTGCACTGCTTACCGATTTGCTCACCCATAACTTCAATGAGAGAGTCATTTTCAGCTCGTAAAGCTCCCAAAGTAATCTGATAAGGATACGCCAAAGTGCTATCTAAACGCATTGCCAAGCCCCATTCAGCATCTATGGCAATTAGCAAAGGTACTTCGCTTTTAGCTTGATAGCGGTTAGTTAATTGGGCTTGCTTGTAGGGATTACCCTGAAAGAATATCAAACCACCGATATGATGCTCTTTGATGAACTTTTCAATTTCTCTGTAGTGTTTTTCGTCTTTATTGGAATAGGCTGCCACCATAAAAAGTTGCCCGATTTTTTCATCAAGGCTCATCTTACGAAAAACACTATCTACCCAACGCTCCTCTTGACTAAAAAAAACAAAACTTGGCTCAATATATTTTTCTGCAAATGTAACTACTTTTCTGTGCTGTAATAAATGAAACAAAGGAATAAAAGCAGGCAATAAAGCTACTACTACAAGTTTTTTATACATAGAGCTGGTTATTTTCCTGCCAAAGGTAAGGCAAATTTTGTTCCAAAAGAAAGAATAAAAAAGGAATTCTCTTAAAACTATGATGAAAAACGGCAATGTTTTTAACACTGCCGTTTTATAGAAGTTTTGTAAAAAAGACGAACTCTAATTCATCATAGAATCAGTAGCCAGTTATGCGTATCTTCAATGTCTCCGTTACGCAATTGGATAAGATAATCGTATATTTTATTTGCTAATGTACGTTTTTCAAGAGGCGGTAGCTCGTAATCTTTTCCATCGTAGTGCATAACTTTCACGTGAGCCACTACTGCCGCCGTACCCAAGCCAAAGGCTTCATCAAGCATACCATTTTGCAAGGCTTCGGCTATTTCCTTAACACTCACTTTGCGTTCTTCTACCTCATAGCCCCACTCACGTGCCAAAGTGAGTACGCTATCGCGTGTAACACCTTTCAGAATAGTATCGCCAAGTTCAGGAGTAAGAACACGATTGCCTATTCGGAACATAATATTCATAGTACCAACTTCCTCAATGTACTCGTGAGTGAGGCTATTTGTCCAAAGAGCTTGATGATAGCCCATTTTTTGCACTTTTACCGCTCCATATAGCGAAGCCGCATAGTTTCCTGCGGTTTTTGCACAACCAATTCCCCCTTGAGCTACACGAGAATAATGTGTTTCAATTTTCAGGCGTACAGGTTCAGAGTAATAATTCCCCACAGGACAGGTAAAAATGATAAATTTGTATTCTTGCGAAGGTCTTACCCCCAAAAATTCCTCAGAAGCAAACATAAAAGGACGAATATACAAACTTGCTCCTTTTTGTTTGGGTATCCATTTTTTATCAATTTCAATGAGTTGTTTAATTCCTCCGATAAACAAATCTTCAGGGACAGCAGGCATACACATTCTTTCAGCAGAGGCAAGCATTCGCTTATGATTTTCCCAAGGTCTGAATACCGAAATACGTCCATCTTTCATATATTGAGCTTTCAAACCTTCAAAAATACTTTGCCCGTAGTGCAGTACCGACATTGCAGGACTCATATACAAATTGCCGTAAGGCATCACTTTGGCACTCACCCATTCGCCGTTTTTATATTCTGCCACAAGCATATGGTCAGAAAAAACTCTACCGAAGCCAAGATTTTCAAAATCTACGCCATCTATGCGAGATTGAGAGGTGAGTTCAATTTCCAAAGGCAGGGTTTCAATCATAGAAGTCATTTGTTTTAATTGTTTTAGATGCGAGGTTTCCAAGGTATTTCGTCTATGCCTAATTCTTGGTGCATTTTTCGGCAAAGTACGAACAAATAATCTGAAAGTCGGTTCAAATAACGAACAATCAACTCTCCTGCGATGATTTCTTCTTCGTGAGAAAGTTTTAGTACCAATCTTTCAGCACGGCGACAAACCGTACGAGCAATATGCCCAAAAGAAATAGCAGTATGCCCACCGGGCAAAATAAAAAATCGCATAGCAGGCAACTCTTCGTCCATTTTATCAATTTCTTTTTCTAAAAGCTCTACATCAGTTTCCAGTAAATCAGGAACTTTCTTTTTTTGATTTTCTGGCTCGGAAGCCAAAAGTGAGCCAATCGTAAAAAGTCTATCCTGAATTTCTTTCAAAATATCTTTACGTTTTTCATTCACCTCTTGGTCGCGAACCAAACCTATGTAAGAATTTAGCTCATCTACGGTTCCGTAGCTTTCTATGCGTAAATGAAACTTTGCTACTCTTTTCCCGCTTACCAAAGAGGTTTGCCCTTTATCGCCTGTTTTAGTGTAAATTTTCACAGAAATTCTTATGTTTTCTTGCTAACGCAAAGAAAAACATTTTTATTGTAAAAGCCAAATACAGCAGGAAAGTTTGAAAAACGTTTATTAGTTTTCAAATGGAAATTTCTCTAAAAAAGATTTGCCCTTCTTAATTTTTTGAGTTATTTTGTTAAAATTTTACTGGTATGATTGCCGACATTTTGCCTGTACGATACTCGCAAACCGAACTTGTAGAACTGATGATACCTGCTTATGCCAATTTCGGTGGGAAAATTCACGGCGGTATTCTACTTTCTATTATGGATAAAGTAGCTTATGCCTGTGCCTCTAAACACGCAGGGGCGTATTGCGTAACCGTAACAGTGGATAATGTTGAGTTTTTAAGCCCTGTGGAAGTAGGCGATTTGGTGCGTTTTGCCGCATCAGTAAATTATGTTGGAAAAACTTCTTTGGTGGTAGGCATCAAGGTAACCGCTGAAAACATCAAAACAGGTGAGCAAAGGCACACTAACACTAGCTACTTTACGATGGTTGCCAAAGATGAAACAGGCAAACCTACCCTTGTACCTCGCTTGCTTCTTGAAACCGAAGACGAAATAAGACGCTTCTTAGAAGCAATGAAACGCAAAGAACTCAAAAAAGAATATCTAAGACTTTTTCACGACGCCAAAACAGAACTGAATATTGCCGATGAAATTCAGAAACTTTCACAAGAAAGATGTGTAATTGCTCTGCGAAATTGGTAGTATTTGCTTTACACATCAAAAAATCATTCTAAAGAGGGCTTCACTATTCAGTAAAGCCCCCAATACAATTCTAAATATGCAAAGGTCTATTTTCGGAAGCGGCAAGGCAAGCCTCTTTCACTGCCTCCATATAAGTTGGGTGAGCGTGACTCTGACGGGCAATGTCTTCGGCAGAGGCTCTAAACTCCATAGCTGTAACTCCAACGGCAATCATATCGGCGGCTCTTGCCCCAATGATGTGCATACCCAAAATTTCGTCTGTATCTTTGTGAGCAAGCACTTTTACAAGTCCATCAATATCCATACTGGCTCTGGCTCTGCCTAATGCTCTGTAAGGGAATTGTCCTACCTTGTAAGGAATACCTTTTTGTTTGAGTTCTTCTTCGGTATAACCTACCCCCGCTACTTCGGGCCAAGTATAAACCACGTTCGGAATAAGCAAATAATTGATATGCGGTTTTTGTCCTGCAATAGTTTCAGCAACAAAAATGCCTTCTTCTTCGGCTTTGTGGGCAAGCATCGCTCCACGTACCACATCGCCTATGGCGTAAATCCCCTTTACTTTGGTTTCTAAATGTTCATCAACTTCTATTCTGCCTCTTTCATCAGTTTTCAGACCTGCATTTTCCAATGCCAAACCTTCGGTGTAAGGTTTTCTACCTATGGAAATTAAACAATATTCTGCTCTAAATTCTTGACTTTCTCCTTTGGCGTTATCAGCTTTTACAATGACTTCCTTGCCTGTGTTTTCTACCGAAGTAACTTTATGATTGAAGTGAAAATCTATTCCTAATTTTTTGGTAGCTTTGAAAAGTTCTTTTCCCATTGTGCCGTCCATTGTGGGAATCATAGAGCTTGCGTATTCTATCATTGTAATTTTGGTACCAAGGCGAGCATATACCGAACCTAACTCTGCCCCAATCACACCTGCCCCAATGACAATCATTGATTTAGGGAGTTTTTCTAAGCTCAATGCTTCCGTAGAGGTAATAATGCGTTTTTTATCAATCTGTACGCCGGGCAAGGTAGCAGGCTTAGAGCCTGTGGCAATAATGATATTTTTAGCCGTAATTTGCTCGGCAGAGCCATCGGCTTTCGTGATTTTAAGTGTATTTTTATCTACAAAAGAGCCTATGCCATTAAAAACGCTGATTTTATTTTTATTCATCAAAAACTGAACGCCATCGCAAGTCATTTTCACAACTTCGGATTTGCGTTTTATCATTTGCTCAAAATCGACTTTTACTTCTTTTACTTTAATGCCGTGTTCGGCGAAGGTATGTAAGGCATTGTAATAATGTTCTGATGAATCAAGCAAAGCCTTGGAAGGGATACAACCCACGTTTAGGCAAGTACCTCCAAGTGTATTGTATTTTTCAATGATTGCGGTTTTGAAACCTAATTGAGCAGAACGAATAGCGGCTACGTATCCGCCCGGACCCGAACCAATAACGGCTACATCAAATTGAAACTGCATTTTCCGTAAAGTTTATGGTTGAAAAAAAATTTGGTGTGAAAATACGTAACTTGGAGAATATTTCCAAAAAATTGCAAGTTGGCTCACTGAAAAAGCGTGAAAAATAGGCTTTTCGTACAGAATGATAAGGAAATTTTTTGTAGCCCCGGCGGGAATCGAACCCACATCAAAAGTTTAGGAAACTTCTATTCTATCCATTGAACTACGGGGCCTAATTGCTCAAAATTTCCGCAAAAATATCTTTTTCGCTTCAATCCTACAAATCTGCAATCAAGTTTTTTGAAATTTCCTGCAAGTGTATCCTAAAAAACGCTAACTTTGCAGTCCTAAAAAATTAAGCTGTACAAGAATGAAACCTGTGAGAGTTCGTTTTGCTCCCAGTCCTACGGGAGGTTTGCATATCGGCGGGGTACGTACCGCTCTCTACAATTATTTACTTGCCAAACAAACAGGCGGAACTTTTATCATACGCATTGAAGATACCGACCAAACTCGCTATGTAGAAGGTGCAGAAGAGTATATCATTGAAGCTCTGCGTTGGGTAGGCATTGAAGCAGACGAAAGTCCCGAGAAAGGTGGCAAACACGCCCCCTATCGCCAATCAGAAAGAAAAGCGATTTATCAGGAATATGTAAAAAAACTGATTGAAAATGGCAGTGCCTACTACGCTTTTGATACCGAAGAAGAGCTGGAAGCCATGCGTCAGCGGTTGGAGGCGGCAAAGGCAAAAAGTACCTCTTACAATATGGTTTCGCGTATGCAGATGAAAAATTCGCTCACCTTGCCTGCTGATGAAGTAGAAAGACGCTTGCAAAACGGCGAACCTTACGTAATACGTCTGAAAGTACCCGCCAAGCAAACTATTCGCTTCAAAGACCTGATACGAGGTTGGGTGGCTGTGGAAAGTGCTACTTTGGACGACAAAGTTCTTCTTAAATCTGACGGAATGCCTACTTATCATCTTGCAAATGTAGTAGATGACCACTTAATGGAAATCACCCACGTGATTCGTGGCGAAGAGTGGCTACCTTCGGCTCCTTTTCACGTACTTTTATACCAAATGTTTGGCTGGGAACACCCCGAATTTGCCCATTTACCACTAATCCTCAAACCCGACCTCAAAGATGCCAAAGGCAAAATCATTCAAGAAAACCACGGCAAACTTTCCAAACGCGATGCCGAAGCAATGGGCTTTCCGATTTTCCCACTCACTTGGCAAGGTTCTATCGGCTATCGCGAAGCAGGATATTTACCCGAAGCGATTATCAATTTTTTAGCTCTTTTAGGCTGGAACCCCGGTACAAATCAAGAGATTTTTTCTATGCAAGAACTTATTCAACTATTTTCTGTGGAGCGTATAGGTAAATCGGGTTCAAAATTTGAGATTGAAAAAGCCAAGTGGTTCAATCAGCAATATTTGCGAATGAAATCAGGCAAAGAACTGCTCAAATACCTTACAGAAGGCTTGCAAAAGGCAGGTATAGATTATGCCAAATATAACGAAGATCAACTTATTTCTATTTGCGAGGTAATGAAAGAGCGTGCTACTTTCCCTGATGATATTTGGCGGGAAGCTCGTTATTTCTTTGAAAAACCCGCTGTTTATGATGAAAATGTTATCAAGCAAAAATGGAATGAGCAAACCGCTGAAGTAATTGCTTCGCTCAAAGAAAAGTTTTCCCAAGAAAGCGATTTTACAGGCGAAAAAGCCAAAGAAGCCTTACACCAAGAAGCCGAAAAACGAGGATTGAAAATGGGACAAGTAATGCCTGTTTTGCGTGTAACGCTTACAGGGGTAGGTGCAGGACCCGATTTAGCCTCCATTATGCAAATTTTAGGTAAAAATGAAGTAGTAGAACGTCTGGAAAACGCCCTGAAATCTATTTCTTTACCCCAACAATAATTTTGAAAATGCGTATCATTCCCGCCATAGATATTATTGAGGGCAAGTGTGTTCGGCTTACTCAAGGCGACTACAACCAAAAAAAGATTTACAACGAAAACCCGCTGGAAGTTGCTAAGCAGTTTGAGGCGGCGGGCTTTCGTTTTTTGCATTTAGTAGATTTAGACGGAGCAAAAGCTAAAAAAGTCATCAATCTGAAAGTTTTAGAACAAATTGCAAGCCAAACGACTTTACACATAGATTTTGGCGGAGGCGTTCAATCTGATGAGGATTTGCAGAAAGTTTTTGATGCAGGAGCAAAGCAAATTACAGCAGGCAGTATTGCTGTCCGAAACCCCGAATTAGTGCAAAAATGGATAGCAAAGCTGGGGGCAGAACGTATTATTTTAGGGGCAGATGTTCGGAATGAAAAAATTGCCGTAAGCGGTTGGCAAGAAGTAGCAAGCCAAAGTATTTGGGATTTTTTGGATTTTTACGAAAAAAAAGGCATACAATACGTTATTTGCACTGATGTAAGTAAAGACGGACTTTTACAAGGAACAGCCACCAGTTTATATCAGAAAATTCTACAAAAATCCTCTTCTCTGAAACTCATTGCAAGCGGTGGAGTAGCCTCTTTGCAAGATATTGAGGCTTTACAAAATATTGGTGTAGAGGGAGTAATTATCGGTAAAGCTATTTACGAAGGCAAGATTTCTCTGCAAGCATTAAAGATTTTTTGTTGATTTGCTGTTTTTGAAACAGATTTTTACGCAAAAAATATTGCACTTTTCAGAAAAACCATTTAGTTTTCGCAAAAAATGCTATGGCAAAGAAAAGTGTAAGTAAAAATCGTACCCAAGAAAAGCACTTGGCAGTGGCTTTACAAGGGGGTGGCTCTCACGGAGCATTTACTTGGGGAGTTTTAGATAGACTTTTAGAAGAGGATAATTTGAAACTGGACGGCTTTTGCGGCACCAGTGCAGGAGCAATGAATGCCACCGTGCTTGCGTACGGTTTAATGCTTGGAGGGAGAGAGAAAGCTCGAGAGCTTTTACATACATTTTGGACAAAAATTTCAGAGTCCTCACGTTTTTCGCTTTTGCAACCTACTTGGCTTGATAAACTCAATAGCGAAGGGAATATGGATTACTCACCGGGTTTTTTGTATTTTGAGTTCCTTTCAATGTTCTCCTCGCCTTTTCAGTTCAATCCTATGGATTACAACCCCTTGCGAGATGTACTTTTAGAAATTGTAGATTTTGAGAGGCTTAAATCTTGCCAAGAAACCAAACTTTTTGTTTGTGCTACCAATGTACGCACAGGTAGAGCCAAAGTTTTTGACCTGAAAAATATTTCCATTGATGCCGTAATGGCTTCGGGCTGTTTGCCTTTTTTGTTCAAAACCGTAACCATTGACGGCGAAGACTACTGGGACGGAGGCTATATGGGAAATCCGCCTATGTTTCCTCTCATTGATGGCACAAATTGTAGCGATATTCTCATCGTGCAAATCAATCCTATTCATATTGAAAAAAGCCCCACAGAAGCCGCCGCTATTCGCGACCGCATCAATGA
This sequence comes from Raineya orbicola, assembly GCF_002843425.1. GTDB lineage: Bacteria > Bacteroidota > Bacteroidia > Cytophagales > Thermonemataceae > Raineya > Raineya orbicola. Next base: position 31,634 of record NZ_NKXO01000018.1, on the reverse strand, counting down.
AATTAGCTTCAATACGCCTCTGATGCTTGAAATGCGTAAAGTTGCTTTCATTGATAGACTGCTGGATATGGGTATCAACCCTGACGGCAAATTCAGGCGTATTTTTATTCATCAAATCAACCCCGAAAAAGATATTGCCGAATACAACGTTTCCAGCAAGCTCAATGCCACTTGGGAATTTATTGAACATCTGTTTCAGATGGGCAGAAAATATGCCTCCGAGTGGCTTGACCTACACTACGATAGTATTGGGGTTCGCTCCTCTTGTGATATTCGTAAAACTTTCCTATAAACTCAAAAAAAACAAATCGTATGAGTAACTATTATGAAAATGCTGAATTAGATAATATGTTCTTTGAAGCAGATGAGCTTATCAAGCAAAATCGCATAGGTGATGCTATTAGCAAATTGCAAGAAATCATTCAACTCAATCCCGCTTATGGCAGAGCCTATAATCATTTGGGCTGGATTTATGAAACCAAAATGAAAGACTATCTCAAAGCAGAAGAGTATTACAAGAAATCTTTGGAAAACTCGCCCGAATATCTACCTGCTTATATCAACTATGCGATTTGTCTTTCTACTATGAATAAATTTGAAGAGTTGAAAGTTCATTTGGAGAAAGCTATGCAACAGCCGGGTATCGCTATGAATCAAATTTACAATGAATACGCTATAATGTATGAAATACTTGGTGATTACGATAAAGCCATAGAGCATTACCAGAAGGCTATCAATCTCTCGCTCAATCATAATGATATTCAGATTTATCAAGAATCTATTAGTCGTTGCAATTTGAAACGAGGTAGATAAAATGAAACAGTACCACGTATTCGCCCTGATAGCTACCTTCTTTGCTGGACTTACCTCTGTTGTCGCCAAAACAGGTTTGAAAAACGTTTCAGGAGATACGGGGTTGGCTGTTAGAACAATTTTTGTATTTACCTTTGTATGGCTCAATATCTTTGCTTTCAATTCATTAAAAGATTTTTCAAATCTTACTAAAAAAGACATTTTATTTTTGGGTATTTCAGGACTTACCACTTCGCTTTCGTGGATTTTCTACTACAAAGCTATTAAGATAGGTTCTGTTTCAGAAGTTGCCCTTATTGATAAAGGAAGCATATTCATTACGCTTTTGCTTTCTTTTATCTTTTTGAACGAAACTTTTACGTGGCGAATACTACTTGGAGCTTTGCTAATTATTGCAGGAATTTTAGTGCTTACCTGGAAATAAAACTATTTTTTGAAACAAAATTCAATATTATTTTTGTTATAGAAAGTGAGAAAAACCAATGAGAAAAATATCAGAACAAATAGCGGGCTATCTTTTAGAAATTGAAGCGATACGCCTACGTCCTAATGAACCTTTTCAGTGGGCTTCGGGTTGGCTTTCACCTATTTATTGCGATAATCGCCTTACGCTATCTTTTCCGCAAATACGCACTTTTATTAAAAATGCTTTTGTTCAAGCTATTGAGCATTATTTTCCCAAAGTAGAATGTATTGCAGGGGTAGCCACCGCAGGCATTCCACAAGCCTCACTCATTGCCGATACAATGAATTTGCCCTTGGTATATGTGCGTTCGGAAGCCAAAAAACACGGCTTGGGCAACCAAATTGAAGGAAAAATAACGCCTCATCAAAAAGTAGTTGTTATTGAAGATTTGGTTTCTACGGGAGGCAGTTCGGCAAAAGTAATAGAGGCTCTTCAAAAAGCGAATTATGAGGTACTTGGAATTGTTTCTGTAATGAACTATGGCTTTGAACAAGCCGAAAAAGTTTTTGAAAATCTAAATGTACCATTTATTTCACTTACCACTTTTCAAGATGTTATTGTAGAAGCAATGAAGCGGGATTTGATAAATGAAAAGGCAATGGCTATTTTGCAAGAATGGCGTAAAAACCCTGAAAACTGGGGAAAAACTATTCAAATTTAATTGGGCAATCTTAGAGAAGTTATTTTATGCGTTGGTTTGTATTGGGGATAGTTTGGATATTTGCCTTGCCGCTTTTTTCACAGAAAAAAGCCCTCATTGATAGTTTGCAAAAAGAGCTTGAAAAGCACCCCAAACCTGATAGCATACGCTTGCAAATCTTGATAGAATTGGGTTGGCAGTATCGCAATTCCAATATCAACAAAGCCTTTGAATACAACAGAGATGCCGTTTATCTTGCCAATGAGCTAAAAAATGAAGCTATTTTAGCGAGAATATTCAATCATAGAGGTGTTTTATATCGCAATATTAGCGACTTTCCCGAAGCCGAGAAAAAGTTTTACGAAGCTCTTCATATTGCCGAAAAGTATCAAAACTTACAAGAAATTGCATATGCTAATAACAATCTGGGCGATTTACTCCGCCTAACGGGTAATACCGCCGAGAGTATCAAATTTATGCAGAAAGCCCAAGAGATTTTTAAGAAGCTCAAAGATAAGCGAGGTGAAGCCTATACATACATTCGTTTAAGCGAGGCTTTTCAGAAACTTGGCGATTTAGAAAAAGCCGAAGAAATGGCTCAAAAGTGTCTTGTATTGAGACAAGATTTAGGCAATCAGCAAGATTTAGGAGCGGCACTCAATAGAGTAGGAGATGTCTTAGCTATTCGTGAAAAATACAACGAAGCCTTGGAATACTACCGAAAAGCCTTGAATATCGCTATCAATCAAAATGATGCCACAGCCAAAGTTTCTTCTTTGCAAGATATAGGCAAAGTCTTTATTCGCACCCAACGCTACAAAGAAGCCGAAAAACCTTTGATGGAAGCCTTGGAAATTGCCAAAAACTTTCAAAGCAAAGAGCAAGAAAGCAATATCTACGAATTTCTGAGCGAACTCTACGAAAAGCAAAATAATATTGATAAAGCCTATTTCTACTACAAAAAAAGGCAAGCTCTGCGTGATACCATTTTCAGCAACCAACGTATGCTGCAAATAGACCAGATGCGTGTTCGTTTTGATTTACAGCAAAAAGAAAGTGAAAACCAAATCTTGAAAGAAAAGCTTCAAAAAGAGCAAATTATTCGGATTTTGGGTTTGGTGTTTTCGTTTGTTGTACTTTTGGGAGGTATTTGGATTTTCCTGAACAATCGCAAAATCAATAAAATCAATTATCAACTTGCTGAAAAAAATAATGAAATTAAAAATACTTTGAAAGAATTAGAAGAAGCCAATCGCCAAATTGTAGCTCAAAACAAAGAAATTGAAGTCCGTAACCAAGAAATTGAGCTGAAAAACCAAGATTTTATTCAAAGTATTGGATATGCTTTGGTTATTCAAGAAGCTATGCTACCCAGCAAAGCGATGCTGGATAGGCTTCTGGGGGAATATTTTGTAATTTGGGAGCCCAAAGATATCGTAAGTGGCGATTTCTATTGGATAGCAGAAAAAGAGGATTTACTTATTATTGCCGTAGGTGATTGCACAGGACACGGTGTTCCCGGAGCTTTAATGAGCAGTTTGGGGGTAAATGCCCTCAATGTAGTAGTTCACGAAAGAGGCATCATACAACCCGCCGAAATTTTGGAGCAAATGCATCAAGAAACCCTTATTCGTTTGCACAAAGAAGTCAATCAACTCATTGACGGAATGGAACTGGGTGTTTTAGTTATTCATAGAGGCAAAAATATGATGTATTATGCAGGAGCGGGCATACCATTGTATTATGTGCAAGAATATCAATTACACGTATTAGAAGCCAACAAGAGTTCGGTAGGTAGTAATTTCCGAGGATCAGAGCCATTCAGCGAACATAAAATTTATTTAGAATATCCCACCTATTTCTATATGGCTTCCGATGGCTTCAAAGATCAATTTGGCGGAAAACAAAACAAGAAATTTGGCTCAAAGCAGTTCAAAAGTTTGCTCAAAGAGTTTAGCTTCTTACCCGTAGAGCAACAAAAAGACTTACTTTCCAAAAATTTATATTTATGGAAAAAAGAAGCAAACGAAGCTCAAACTGACGATATTACGCTAATTGGCTTTCGCTACAATCCTATCAAACATTTTTCAGGTGCATCTTCTTACGAAAATCACTACCAGACAAATTAGGAACATCACAATAGAAATCCGATTGATACCGTGCATTATCCGAATGTTCTGATTGATAGGATAGCGAGGGTCGTGTTTTTTGAATACTCTGATAAAATACACAAAAACTTCACCTACCTTGAAATATCGCAAAAATTTTGACATATCTTGCAGAATAATGAATGTAAGTTATATTGTGTAGTGTAACACTTTTAAGAGGGAATTTGTTTCAAAGTTTCAAATACCCATTCTATTTCTCACAACAACAATCTAGCAATAGCTTCTCGGCTTGCTTTTTGTCTTTCTAACTTTTGTAAAATAGTAGCTTTGGCGGCTCTTTCGGGGCAGTTGTGAGCAATGCAACGCTCACAAGTTTCGCCTACCTTTCTGACCAATAAAGCACCATTTTGTAGAAATTGAATTACTTTTTGAGAGTGAGAAGTAATTTTGATACCTACCGCTACGCTACTCAGAGCAGGCGTAGGCGAAAGAGAGCGAGCCATTGCCAGCACCCAGTAACGATTATCCGAATTGTAATATTCCGAAATTTGAGCCTTACACAAAATTTCTCTTTCGGGATTAGGCTTTTGCTGTAAATCTTGCAGAATACTAATGGAAATCCAACGCCTGCAATAATGCTCTCCAAGTGCCGAAGCGTGAGGATTGTGTAAGCCCGAAAGATGAAGCTCTTTGGTGAGATTGAATTGATTTTCGGCATTATCAAATCGCAAGAAAAAAAGCTCATTCAAACCAAAATGCTTTGGCAATAAATTTGTAAAGCGATACAAAAAAGTTTCAGGGCTGACGTGATATTTAGCAAGTAAGTTTATCAGAAAATCCGCCTCAAAATTTTCTTTGCTAAAAAAAACATCTAAATCTGCAAGCAACTCATTTTCAGGCAAAAGTAATGCCCCCGCAAAATATGATGCCCGAAAGTTGCTCAAAACTTCTTCAAAAGATTTTACCTCAACCCAAGAAAAAGTATATGTTCTGTGAGTTGGTTTAAGTATGGCATACCCTAATTCACGTGCCAGCACAAAACGTCTTTGCTCCTCATTAAGCAAACGATTGATAAGCAAGGTTTTACCTTTCAGTAAAGAACGTAAATGTTGGAGAGAAGGCTCAAATTCAAATTCTTGTACTTGGATATGAAATTTTTCCTCTAAAATTTTTTGTAGGGTTTGCGTTTGAGGTATTTGGCTTGCCGCAAAATAAATTTCTCTACATTTTTTTGCTTCTGCTTCTATATCTGCAAAATAATTTTCGTGCATTTCCTGATAAGAACGCAAAGCTGAAAAGTAAAACTCTTCAATTTGCATATCATAACTACGGGCTATTTCCAGAAGTGTACTAATAAAAGCCGTTACTTTATCGGGGGCATTAACAAGGATTTCTAAAAATTGAGCAGGCTCAATGCCAAAAATTTCAAGTGGAAATTCCTCAAAAAAGCCCGAAGCCAGCAATTTGCTAAGCGGCAATAATTTTTTATTGAGTTTGAGCGAAACAAGCCAGTCGTAATTTACGCCCAAAGTTTCGGCAAGCGTAGCAATTTTTTCACTTTGAGGATATTTTTTGCCCTTTTCAATTTCGTTGAGATACGAAACAGAAATACCTGTTTTTTGAGCAAGTTCGGAAAGAGAAAGCCCTTTTTCTTGCCTTGCTTGCTTGATTTTTAAGCCAAAAATAAGCCGTATGTGTTCCTTACTAATCACAGACTACAAAAATACCTCCTTTAAGTTACAAGTAGATTCTACGCCGATTTTTTCATAATTTTCAGAAAGCCACTTTTCGGCGGCTTCTCTGCCATAAGCACGCAAACGCAAAAGAAATTTCCAGTCAGCATTGAGTTTGCTGGAAACACTCATTTCGCTCATCAGTTCTTCGGGATTGATGTGGTGTATATTGATTTTACGCGACTTTCCATCTAAATTCAACCCAAGTTGCAAAAGACGTTGTATTAGATTTACACGCCGCATTTCGTGCATTAGACTGGTATTGAAACTCAATGTATTGATGCGGTCGCGAATTTCATCAGCAGTACGAGGCACATCTTTAATCCGTATCGGATTGATTTGTATGAGTAAAATATCGGAGGTTTCAGTATCATTGATAAGCGGAAAAATGGGTGGGTTACCCATATAGCCTCCGTCCCAATAGTAGTTGCCATCAATTTCTACGGCTTTGAATAAAAAAGGCAAGCAAGCCGAAGCCATCACCGCTTTGAGACTAATCTCTTCACCCGAAAAAATCTTTGCTCTACCCGTGCAAACATTTGTAGCACACACAAATAACTTACAGCCCTTATACGATTTGAGAGCCTCAAAGTCTATTAAGTTTTCCAAAATACTTTCCAAAGGGTTGTAGTCTAAAAGATTGAACTGATAGGGGGAAAACACCATTGTAAAGAAATCCAAAATCTGATAAGCAGGCGAATAATCCAACTTTCCACTATCACCAAACCATTTTTCGTAAAGACTGGGTTGTATAAATGAAAACTTTTGCTCATCAGCAATTTTTTTCCAAAATTTATAGAGCAAATCAATCGCACCTTTTCTACCGCCTTGCATTAAGCCATAAGCCACAACAGTTGCATTCATCGCCCCTGCACTCGTCCCACACAAGCCATCAATTTGCAACCGCTCATCTTCCAAAAGCCTTTCTATAACTCCCCAAGTAAAAGCTCCGTGTGAGCCTCCGCCTTGCAATGCCAAATCCAGTGTTTTCATCAAAAATCTCGGTTTGTGTGCAAATATAAAAAACTTGCAAAGTAAGTGCAAAAATTGTAGCTTTGAAGGGGAATATTTACAATAAAACCCAATCAAGCGGTAATATAAAGTGGTTACCATTTCTGCACCTAAACTAAAAAAAATGCTAAATTCTCAATATCTGCATATTTTAGAAAACAGAATAATTCGTTTTATTACTTGTAAAATCTTGCTAATTTCGTTTTATTTCTGTCCTCAAAACGTTTTTGCACAAAGCAAGGCTAATTCTGCTTTAGATACCATTCCCCCTATTTTGCTGATGGACGAAAGCCTACAAGCTGAACTTGCCGATGCTCTTGACCAAATGTATAATTTTCAGTTTCAGACTGCCGAAAAAGAGTTTCTGCAAATACGCAAACGCTATCCACAGCACCCTCTCCCCTATTTTCTAATGGCTTTGAGCCAGTGGTGGAAAATTATGCCCGATACTGATAACAACACCTATGATGATACTTTTTTAGCCTATATTGATACAACCCTAAGCAAAGCTGAAAATTTGTACCGAGCCAATCCCAAAAACGTGGAAGCCTCCTTTTTTTTGGCGGCGGCGTATGGTTTTAAGGGCAGATTACACGCCGACCGCGAGCAGTGGCTCAAAGCCGCTTCTGCGGGCAGAAATGCCTTGCGTAATATGCGTAGAGGCAAGGAAATCAATGCATTAAGCCCTGAATTTTTGTTTGGTGATGGACTTTACAATTATTTTGCCGAATGGATACCCGAAAATTATCCTTTTCTTGCTCCCATTGTAGCCGCCTTCCCCAAAGGTAATAAAGAGCTGGGCATCAAACAACTTGATGAAGTAGCTCGTAAAGCCTTTTATACGCGTGTAATGGCGAATTATTTTCTGATGTTTATTTACAATGGCGAAGGGAAAACCCATTTAGTTGCCCCCATTGCTAAAAGAATGTACGAAACTTATCCTCAAAACCCTTATTTTCACCGCATTCACGCTATCAGTACTTTTTTTATGGGACGTAGCGATGAAGCTGAAACTCTTGCTAAAGAAATTTTAGCAAGAATTGAAAAAAAACAATTTGGTTATGAGGCTATTAGTGGTCGTTTTGCTTCTTACATTTTAGCCCAAACACACATTGGCAAAGATACGCTAAAAGCCATTGAGTATTTTGAGAAAGTTATTTTCTTTGCAGAAAGTATAAAGGCTTATGATTCAGGATATTACCACACTGCTTTGGAATGGCTGTATAGGTATTACCGCCAGCAAAGAAAATTAGAAAAAGCAAGAGAATATTTGGAAAAATTAGCCCGATATGCTGAAAAAAAAAATAAAAAACGAAAAACAGCTCGCAAAGAACTCCGACAACTCAAACGTGACATAAGAAAACAAAAACAGATTGAAAATTTGTAGAAGCCTCAATATCTTATTCTCAACTCCGTAACAAATCTTTATCGGTTTAGTTCTACGCTCGGTAACTCTATTTTTTCTTGCTCTTTACGCATTTCTTCGCGTTTTTCTACTATAAAAGGATATATCACGAAATAAAACACCACCAAAGCCAATGAACCTAATATGATAAGCAATTTCAGAATAACGTGCATATCTGCATAACGCGTAACAAAACTTTCAATAAAGGCGGCAAGCGTAATGAAAGGCAAAAGGCTCAACATTATTTTTCCCGCTTTTTCTGCCCCTCGCCTAAAAGACTCACGACGAGAGTAAGTTTTAGGGAAAAAAATACTATTCCCCATTACAATACCAGCCCCTCCTGCTAAAACAATAGACCAGATTTCAATAGTGCCGTGTAGCCAAATCACACTTGCCGATTCCCAAAGCAAATTCTCTTTGTAGAAAAGTGTCTGAAATGTTCCTACCATTACACCATTCACAAAAAGAATATAAGCCGAACCAATGGAAAGAAAAAAGAAAGCATACACCCCCAAAATACTTGCAAAACCTCCCCAAGCAAAACTCATAAAAGCCACACGAATATTATTGTAAGCTATCGCCAGAAACATAGGGATAGACTCTTTATTTTCGTACACTGCCATTGGCTTGCCTTCTTTAATGTTTTGCAATGTCATTTCCACATAAGCATCTCCTAAAATACCTCGTGCAAATTCATACTCGCCTGCTTTGTCGTTGAGAGTAGAAATTACACCTATGGCACAAGAGATTGCAAAAATTACAAAGCTCACCAGCATTTGCTTACGCACAGAAACCATTACAAGTGGTACATCTCTTGTCCAAAATTGGGCGATTTGCGAAAAACGGATATTTTGCTGTTTGTAGATTGTTTGATGTATGCGTGCTGTAAGGGTATTGAGATACTTGGCAATAGGGCTATTGCTATGATGAGTACGAGCATAGGAAAGGTCATCACAAAGTTCTATAAAAATTTCACCAAGTCTATCAGGGTGAACAGAACTTACATTGCGGGTTTCTTGCTCAATCGCTTCCCATTTTTTTTTGTTTCTGCGTAAGAAAACGCCTTCTTTCATCAGATATTTTCAATTTTACCTGCACTCAAAAAAAGTTGAAACTGCCAAATTTCAAAAATTTCACGCAAATACACTTTGTAATGTTGCGAAAGTCCTGAAACTGCAATGTAACCTTCATTTCTCAAACGATTTTCAGCTTTTCCGTAAATTAAGCCTTGTTTTTGGGTAAGAAACAGGTAGGTTTCACCTGTTTGCACATTGTACCAATTTTTAAGATACGAACCAATACAAATAGATTTTTCCAAAGGAAAAGATTTGTCCATTTCAAAAGCTCTGTATTCCTGATTTTTAGGAAGCAGGCTTATCTGAATTTTCGGCAAACTTTCCACAAACTGCTTTTCAGCGTAATGAGCCAAATAATTGATAAGATTATTTTGCTTAACAAAAGGAATATCGCCTTTATCCGTATCTGTAAAAAACTCGGTCTGATTTTCTTCCGAAAACAAGCCGTCATCAAGCGTAGGATAAAATTTTTCTTTAATTTCTTCGTGTTTCTCTTCCCTACGAATTTTTTTTGTTTCAGGGTGAATTTTTTCTTTTTCTAATGCTCGCCAATCACTTTTGGCTTCAATTTCAGGCTTTTCGGTATGGATTTCTTCTTTATGTAATACTTCTAAAATCTCCTCACTCAAAGGCTCATCTGTTTCTCCTTCGCTATTTACGATTATCTTTTCAGGAACTTTAATAGGACTCACTTCCAAAGTGCTTACATCAACCGACATCAGTTGCTCAATAGTAATACCGAACAATTTGCTAATTTGCATCATTACAGCAAAATTCGGATTGGCTCTGCCCTCTTCATACGAACCCAAAGCTGAACGCTTAATGCCCAAAATTTGAGCAAACTCTTCCTGAGTACAATCGCTGATATGGCGTAAATAACGTAAATTTTTACTTAGTTGGCTCATTGCTCTTTGTAAAAGTTTTTCAAAATTTACAAAACTTTGAGCAAATATGAAAAGGATTTTTGAAAAAATAAAATTATCTTTGTGCGAATTGCATTGTTTTATGTCAATTCTATTAGGTTTACTTAAAAACCCTTAAATTCCTGAAAATATATGAAAATTAGTTTGTTTTTAGCAATTTTACATCTGATAATGACCTTCCTTTTAGCAGTCTTGGTAACTTTCAGCACAACAAGAATTTTTATTCGTTTTATTCGCCGTAAGTACCAGATTACCCCTCAAAATGTTTCTTTTGCTGTGCTTTTGGCTTCGGTTATTTTTTCGGTGGGCTACATCATTTCAGGATTAGGCGAGCCTATTTTTAAGGCGGTCAATATCATAAGAACCACAGAAACAGAAACTACGGCGGTATTTTTTGGAGCATTAAAATACACCCTAATTTTTATTCTTTTGGGTTATATTTTTTCTTTTGCTGTGGTAGTGTTGGGTATGTACTTATTCAATTTTATCAATACAGAAATAGATGAATTACAGGAAATTAGTCAGAATAACATAGCAGTAGGTATTTTGGTTGGAACGATTATTATTGTAGTTTCATTGTTTGTAAAAGAAAGCATTGTGTTTTTGATAGAAAACCTTATCCCTTACCCTGAAATGCCTATTCGTACCTAAAAAAACTCGTGTCTGGTGTTTTATATCTTATGTCTAAATGTCAAAATATATGTCTGACTTACGCCAAGATGATTGTTTTGAATTAGGTAAAATCTTAAAAACTCACGCTCTTTACGGAGAATTGAGTATTTTTTTAGATGTAGATTATCCCGAAGATTACCAAACACTGCAAGAAGTTTGGGTGGAAATAGAAGGAAAACTCCAAAAATTTGAAGTAGAAGGAATACGGCTATTACCCAACAAACCTCAAACCGCATTGCTCAAACTCAAAAACATTGATAGCATTGAACAAGCCCAAGAAATTATAGGTTACAAACTCTTTTTGCCACTTTCTTTTTTACCCGAACTTGGCGAAAAGCAGTTTTATTTCCACGAAATTATTGGATTTTGGGTAGTAGATAAAAATTTAGGCGATTTAGCAGAAGTCAAAGATGTTTATACTACTACGCAAACAGCTCTCATAGTAATTCTCTACAAAGGCAAAGAAATACTCATTCCTATCAATGATGAAGTAATTCTGCAAGTAGATAGGAAAGAAAAAAAGCTACACGTTGCTCTGCCCGAAGGGTTACTAGATGTGTATTTGCAAGATTAGCTATTATTTAACCCTACTTTGTAGTATATTTTTGCCTTAAAATTTCACTTATTTAGATTGATTTTAGCTAAAAATTATTTTAATATTGTGCCAACTCACAAACAATTAGACTGAACAGTTATTTTTAATAGCGAACCAAACCTATTACAACTATGGCAGGTAATAGCACCCAAAAATTAAATCTGACCCTCAAAATTTGGCGACAAAAAAATAAAAACGACAAAGGCAGAATGGTGGAGTACAAAGTTACTGCTTCCCCCGATATGTCTTTTTTAGAGATGCTTGATGTACTCAATGAGGATTTGCTTCGTAAAGGCGAAGACCCCGTTGCTTTTGACCACGACTGCCGAGAAGGTATTTGCGGAATGTGTAGTTTGTTTATCAACGGACAGCCCCACGGACCCAAGCAAACTACCACTTGCCAGCTACATATGCGTAGCTTCAAAGACGGCGATACCATTTATATTGAACCTTGGCGTGCCAAAGCCTTCCCTGTTATCAAAGACTTGGTAGTAGATAGAAGTGCATTTGACCGCATCATTCAGGCAGGAGGGTTTATTTCCGTAAATACAGGCGTAACCGTAGATGCTAATGAAATTCCTATTCCTAAACACGTAGCCAGCGAAGCAATGGATGCCGCTACCTGTATTGGCTGCGGAGCTTGTGTAGCTTCTTGCAAAAATGCTTCGGCTATGCTTTTCGTAGCCGCAAAAATAGCTCATTTAGGCTTATTGCCACAAGGGCAAGCCGAACGCAAACGCCGTGTGCAAAAAATGATTGCCCAAATGGACGTCGAAGGCTTTGGCTCTTGTACCAATACAGGGGCTTGCGAAGCTCAATGCCCCAAAGGAATTTCACTTCGCAACATAGCTCGTATGAATAGAGATTACTACATAGCCAAACTCACCGCCGAAGAAGAACTTGTATAAAACAAAATTTTGCGACAACATCATAATAAATTGGTGTTGTCGCTTTTCTTTTCAATCTTAAATTTTTTTCAATTCTTGTTGAGGACGTGCATAGCTGAATCGGGCTATTGCTTGTGCTTCATAGTAGGCATCTAAACCGCTCACCACTGCTGTTCCTGCTTTTTGCAAATCAATAAAACCATCAGAACGCAAGCAATCATCAGGCACAAAGAATTCTTGCACTTCGCCAATTATCAAATACACTTCGTTTGTGGGAATAAAAACGGCTTCTACGAATTTCATTCCTATCTGAATTGAACTTTCGGCTACGAAAGGAGCAGGAAAATGATTTCTGTAAATGGGTGTCAAACCGCAAGTCTCAAATTCTGAAACTTCTTTGGGGTATTTAGCAGAAGTCTGATGAGCCTTTTCTACAAAACTTGTATGTACGTGATTGAAAGTATAAAACCCTGTTTCGTGAATATTATCATAGGTATGCCTTTCTACGGTGGTAGGTCGCATTACGAAAGCAATATGAGGCGGATTTGCCCCCAAATGAACCAAAGAATTAAAGATAGCAAGATTTTCATTCCCCTTTTTATCTCTTGTGCCTATGAGATTAGCATTTTTGAAACCGAGTAGAGTATTCATTAGGTTTCGGCGGTACAAGGTTTCCAAAGTGAGCAAAGATTCCTTTGTAAAATGAGCCATAAATGCAGATGTTTTTTATTTGAAACCAAAACTTTATGAAATTGTTTGAAAAAACAAAACCTATCAAACCCGAAGAGCTTGATAGGTTTTTTTACAAAATCTGATGTTTGCAGGTTATTTTTTCTTTAAGCCAAAGGCTTTACGAATAGCATCAACATAATCCAACTTTTCCCAAGTGAAAAACTCTACTTCTTTTTTAGTTTTCTTGCGGATTTCTTGTTTGCTGTTTTTGTCTTCTTTTACTTCTACATACGAAACATCAACTTTGGCTTTGTAAGGCTCTCTGCCCACGTGTCCGTAGGCGGCAGTAGGAGAAAAAATTGGATTTTTCAAGCCCAAGCGTTCTACGATAGCTTTGGGACGCATATCAAACATTTCAGCAATTTTTTCAGCTATTTGAGCGTCAGTGAGTTTTATTTTGGCTGTACCAAAAGTATTTACATTGAGCGAAACAGGTTTAGAAATGCCAATTGCGTAAGCTACTTGTACCAGAGCTTCGTCTGCCAATCCTGCGGCAACGATATTCTTCGCAATATGGCGGGCGGCATAGGCGGCACTTCTATCCACTTTGGAAGAATCTTTACCTGAAAACGCTCCTCCCCCGTGAGCCCCTTTTCCACCGTAAGTATCTACAATGATTTTCCTACCAGTTAGTCCCGTATCGCCGTGAGGTCCGCCGATTACAAATTTTCCCGTAGGGTTAATGTGATAAATGGTTTTTTTATCCAACAATTCCGCAGGAATAACACGTGCAATGACGTGTTTTTTTACATCTTCGCTAATTCTTTTGAGCATTTTAGCTTCTGTATCAAACTCATCGTGTTGGGTAGAAACCACAATAGTATGTACTCTTTTAGGCTTGCCCTTATCATCGTATTCAATAGTAACCTGTGATTTGGCATCGGGGCGTAAATAAGGCATTAGTTCGGGTTGTTCTTTACGAATACGAGCCAACTCTTTCACAATTCTATGTGAAAAAGCAAGAGCCATAGGCATATATTCAGGGGTTTCGTTGGTAGCATAACCGAACATCATTCCTTGGTCGCCTGCACCTTGGTCTTTATCCAAGCCTTTTCCTTCATCAACACCTTGAGCAATATCAGGCGATTGGGCGTGAAGGGTAACCATTACACCGCAAGATTTAGATTCAAATTGATATTCAGCTTTGGTATAGCCGATACGTTCAATGGTTTGGCGTACAACTTCGGGAATATCTACGTAGGCTTGTGTGGTAACCTCACCTGCAATTACAGCTAACCCCGTGGTAACCAGCGTTTCGCAAGCAACACGCGAATTGGGGTCTTGGGCGAGCATTGCATCAAGGATAGCATCAGAAATTTGGTCTGCTACTTTGTCGGGGTGTCCTTCAGATACCGATTCAGATGTGAATAAATATGCCATTGGTTTTAGAAATTTTATATTTTTTTCGGTAAAACAAAACGCTTTTTTTCGCAAAATAAAATTTTGAGTGGCAAATTTACAGATTTTTTGAAATCTGCTACATTTTTTTACAATTTTTTGATTGTCAAAGACAAAAGAAAGTCAGCTTTTTTGTAGAAAGTTTTTCAGAATCTGCTCTCCTATATTGCTACTTTTTTCGGGGTGAAACTGCACAGCATAAAAGTTTTTATGTTGCAGGGCGGCACTAAAAGGCAAAATATATTCCGTTTGGGCGATAGTTGCTGAACCTATTTCAGCGTAGTAACTATGCACATAATACACATAAGAACCGCTAACTACATTGCTGAAAAGCTCCGACCTTAAATTTTCAATGCTATTCCAACCCACGTGAGGCACTTTACTACCTCTATCAGTAGGAAATTTCTTTACTTTCAAGTCAAATATACCCAAACACTCTGTATTTCCTTCTTCGGAGTGTTTGCAGAGCAGTTGAAGTCCTAAACATATTCCTAAAACAGGCTGGGTAAGACTTCTAATCACCTTATCTAATCCTCTATTTTGCAAATAGTTCATAGCAGAACTTGCCTCTCCTACCCCTGGAAAAATTACTCTATCGGCAGTTTGCAAAATTTCGGGCTTATCGGTAAGAATTCCTTCAACTCCCAAACGCTTCAATGCAAATAAAACTGATTGTACATTTCCTGCGTTATATTGTACGATAGCAACATTCATTTTGTTATGCTTAAAATTTATGCAAAAAAGCAAAATTCAAAATCAAAAAACAAATGCTCACACTCTACACTACCACCGATGGTTCTAAAACGCTCCTAAATACAGCTCTCAACGAAACTTATCACTCTCGGAATGGTTCTATTGCAGAGTCTCTGTACGTATTTTTGCAGGCTGGCTTGCACGATTGGCTTTCAGAAAATCCGAATTTTCAAGATACTATCCGAATTTTGGAAATAGGCTTTGGTACAGGACTGAACGCTTTGCTCACGCTACAAAGTGCCTTGCAGAAAAATCTTTCTATTTACTACCAAACTTTGGAAATTTATCCCCTTACCTACGAGCAAATAAAGCCTTTGGGATATGTTGAGCAAGTTGATAGCCATTTAGAAACCTATTTTGAAGCAATGCATCAAGCAGAATGGGATAAACCTGTTCCTATTGCAGATAATTTTGTTTTGGAAAAAAGAAAAATTGCTTTGCAAGCATACCAAAGCGATGCAATCTTTGATATTGTGTATTTTGATGCCTTCGCCCCCAATGTACAACCCGAATTGTGGGAAATAGAGCAAATCAGGCGTACTACAAATGCTATGAGAAAAGGGGCTTTTTGGGTTACTTATTCTGCCAAAGGACAACTTCGCAGAGATTTGAAAACGCTTGGCTTACAAGTAGAAAAATTACCCGGTGCCTTGGGTAAGCGTGAAATGACAAGAGCCCGAAAAATGTAAAATTGTAGAACAACCCCGATGCCCTCACTTAAAATGAGGGCTTCTTTAATTTTTGAAAACCAATTGATTACCCTCATAATTCAAGCTATTCTACATACAACTTTAATATTTTTTTAAAATTCTATATTTTTATTTTTGCTTATCAATAAAAATTTTTAGATTTGCCTAAAATTCGGAATTTCTATTTTTGTATAGTGAATAATTACGGTGAATTATGATAGAAAAATACCTTTCTTTTTTGTTTAGTTACTGTTTGAGCAATTTTTTACTTGCTCAAACAGGCACTTTACAAGGCTTTGTAAAAGATGACCTCAACCGCCAAGCCATTGTAGGAGCTATGGTAAAGTTAGAAAAAACCAATTTTTCAACCATAACCGATAGCACAGGCTTTTTTCTGATAGAAAATGTACCCATAGGAGAATATACCCTTCGGGTTCAAGGAGTGGGTATTTTACCAATAGCCAAGAAAATTGTAATAAATGATGGCAGAAATGAAAGTTTATTACTTTTCGCAATTAGTGAAAATATTAGCGAAATAGTAGTTTCGGGTACATTGCGAGAAACTGAAACTACCCAAAGTCCTATTTTAGTAGAAGTGTATAGCGAGAATTTTTTACAGAAAAACCCTACTTCAAATTTTGCAGATGCTTTGCAATATATCAATGGGGTACGTCCTCAAATTACTTGCAGTGTTTGCGGTACGCTGGGCATACAAATCAATGGAATGGAAGCCCCTTACACAATGGTACTCATTGACGGAATGCCTATGGTAAGTGGTTTGGGAACTGTATATGGTTTCAGTGGTATTCCTACAAGTCTTATCAAACGGGTTGAGGTTGTCAAAGGAACAGCCTCTACGCTTTATGGTTCGGAAGCCGTTGCGGGACTTATCAATATCATCACCAAATCGCCACAACAAGCCGAAAAGCTCAGTGCCGATGTATTTGCTACCTCTCATCAAGAATACAACGCTGATATAGCTTTTACACAAAAAATAGGCAAATTTTCTACCCTGTTGAGTGCCAATGTGTTTGGATTCAATAGCAAAAGAGATGTAAATGCTGATAATTTTACAGATATTCCCTTGCAAAAACGCTTTTCAATATTCAATAAATGGCAGGTAGAACGCAAAGACAAAAAAAATACTTCAATAGCTTGGCGGTACATTTATGAAAATCGTTTAGGGGGCGAAATATCTTTTTCAGAGTCTTTGCGTGGTTCTAACCAAATTTACGGCGAAAGCATTTTTACCAAACGCTTTGAACTACTCGGTAGATACGACTTGCCTACCTCTGAAAAACTTTCTTTGCAATATTCTTTCAATCATCACTTACAAGATGCTTTTTACGGAAATACACCTTATCAGGCTATACAAAGTATTGCTTTTGCTCAGATGCTTTGGGAGAAAAAATTAGATAATCGTAATCATTTGCTTGCAGGTAGTGCTTTTCGTTACACTTTTTACGATGATAACTCACCCGCAACAGCTACCGCCGATGGCAATAGCAACCAACCCTCAAAAATCTACTTACCAAGCATTTTTCTACAAAACGAAACCGAATTCAATCCTAAAAACTCACTTCTAATAGGCTTACGATACGATTACAACTCGGCTCACGGCAATATTTTCACGCCTCGTTTGGCGTACAAATTTACGGCTAATGAAGATAACATCTTGCGTTTCAATATCGGCAAAGGTTTCCGAATAGTCAATCTTTTTACCGAAGACCACACCGCTCTCACTGGGGCAAGACAAGTAGTAATTGCCAATCAGCTCAAACCCGAAGAATCTTGGAACGTAAGTTTAAGTTATGAAAAAACATTGCTTGCAGGCAAAAACCTGCTTACCTGGGAAAACAATCTTTTTTACACGTACTTCACCAATCGGATTTTGCCCAACTACGAAATAGATGATAACTTAATTATTTATGACAACTTACAAGGCTATTCAGTAGTGAGAGGCTGGGGAAGTAACTTAAATTTTCAAAGCCCACAAGGCTTGCGTTGGAATTTGGGTTGTACGCTTCTGCAATCTTTTGTACAAGAGCAAGAACGCCGAAATCAAGTTTTAGTTTCTCCTTTTTCGGCAACTTGGAGCGTAAGTTATACTTTTGCTAAAATTCGCACTACCCTTGATTGGACAGGCAATTTGTACAGCCCTATGCCTTTGGTTCAAGTAGAAAACGACTTCCGTCCTGAAAAATCACCTTGGTATAGCATACAAAACCTACAAATTACGACTTCGGTCAAAGAAAAGTGGCAAATATATGCAGGCGTAAAAAACTTACTGAATTTTATGCCTCAAAATCCGCTTTTTAATCCTCAAAATCCTTTCAGCGATAGTTTTGATACTGCCTATGGATTTGCACCTTTGCAGGGTATCAGAGGATTTTTAGGAGTAAGATGGCATTTACACTAAAAAGAAAAACCCGAAAAAATAATTTTTCGGGTTTTGGAAAGATTTTTACATTTTCTTTGCCGCCTCAATAATTTTAGGCACTACTTGGAAAGCATCGCCTACGATGCCATAATCGGCGGCTTGGAAAAAGGGTGCTTCGGGGTCTGAATTGATAACCACAATGCATTTAGAAGAATTCACCCCTGCCAAGTGCTGAATAGCTCCCGAAATGCCAATGGCAATGTAAAGGTTCGGACTTACTTTTACGCCTGTTTGTCCTACGTGTTCGTGGTGAGGTCTCCAATGCAAGTCAGAAACAGGCTTTGAACAACCCGTAGCAGCACCAAGTACTTTGGCAAGCTCTTCTACAATGCCCCAGTTTTCGGGTCCTTTCAAGCCTCTTCCCCCTGAAACCACAATATTTGCTTCGGGTAAAGAAATAGTACCTGTGGCTTTTTCAGTGTTTGTGATTTTTGCGACAAAGTCGCTATCATTCAAAGTAGGAGCAAAGGCTTCAACACTTGCCGTATTGCTTGAAGGCGTTACAGAATAGATATTTTTCTTGATTGCCAAAATTTTCTTTTCAGTACTAATCATTGTATTGGCAAAAGCCTTGCCTGTGTAAATACTTCTTTTTACTACAAAGCCATTGCTCAAATTAGGCAACTCAACAACATTTGAGGCAAGTCCTGCCTTTAATCTACCTGCTACACGAGCCGCCACAGCATCGCCCAAAGAGGATTTAGCAAGCACAAGCACAGAGGCATTTTCCTTTTCTACAGCCTGAGCAATAACATTGCTGTACGCCTGAATGATACCTGTATTCAGACGGCTATCGGCAACGTGAAGCACTTTGCTTGCTCCATAATTACCTAATTTTTCCAATTCTTGGGCATCACCAAGTACCAAAGCCGTAGCAGTTGTGCCAAGCATTTCGGCTACTTTGGCACCATATCCAACAGCTTCTAATGAAGAGGGTTTGGCTTTTCCTTCGGCGGTTTCTACAAATATTAAAACTGACATCGGACTCAAATTTTTGAAGGTTTATGAAAAAAATTGCATTACAATACTTTTGCTTCGGTTTTGAGCAGTTCTATGAGTTTTTCTGCTTCTTCGGCAGGAATCATCTTACAAGCTCCTTTGGGAGGCGGTAACTCAAATGAAAGACTTTTGGTAAGCTCTTGTGGGTTGGCAGGAGCAATTACTTGTAAGGGCTTGCTTTTAGCCGACATAATGCCACGCATATTCGGGATTTTCCATTCGGCGATTGGCTCTTGGCAACCCAACACCAAAGGCAGAGGAGCTTCCAAATATTCTTTTCCCCCTTCTATTTCTCTTGCCATTTTGGCAATGTTGCCTTCAATATCCAATTTCATTACAGGCGAAAACGAAGGAATACCTAAAAGCTCACCCACAATGCCGTGTACTTGTCCTCCATTGAAATCTATGGATTCTCTGCCCATCAGAACTAAATCATAATTATTTTGCTTGCAAATATGAGCAATTTGTTCGGCAACAAAGAAAGCATCAGTAGGTTCAGCATCAATGCGAATAGCATCATCACAACCCAAAGCCAGAGCTTTACGAATAGAAGGCTCGGTTTCGGCAGTACCTACGTTTAGTACGGTTAGGGTAGCACCAAATTGTTCTTTGAGTTCTACGGCACGCGAAAGAGCATAATCGTCGTAAGGACCAATCACAAATTGTACGCCTGTGGTATCCAATTTTGAGCCATCGGGCGTGAATTTGATTTTTGTGGTGGTATCAGGAACGTGTGTAATGCAAACTAAAATTTTCATTTGCGTTCATTTTAGAGTGAAACATTTTCAGTAATTAAGTCGCAAGTTAAGTATTTTGTTTGGCAAAATTCAAATTTTTATGAAAAAATATTATGCAAGCATACTAATTTTGAAAATTTTAGGCATATCTCTAAAAATTATTCTTCGGTATAAGCCCAGTCAATACCTTGTTTGGTATCTTTGAGTGTGATACCAATTTTTTTAAGTTCTGCACGAATTTCATCAACTTTTGCGTAATTTTTTTCGGCTTTGGCTTCTGCATACAATTTAAGCAAAGTCTGCAAAAGCGCCTCTACTTCTTGGATAGGCCCTTCCTGAATGCCCAAAATTTCCGTAAGCACCAACGGATACATTTTTTGCAAAAAAGCAAAAGTACTTTCTTGAATGGTGCTTATTTTTGCTTGATTTGTTTGCAATGTATTGATTTTCTTGGTGATAGCGAGTAAATGTGTAATAGCAAGAGCCGTATTTAAGTCGTCGTCAAGGGCTTCAAATATTTTCTGGAACTCTGTTTGAATTTCGCTTTCTAATTTAGTATCGTGTTGCGAAGGCTCAAAATGCGTGTATTGAAGTTTGCTTAATGCTTTTCCTGCATTGATAAGTTTGAAATAATTTTTTTGTGTAGCTTTCAGGGCTTCATCAGAAAAATCAATGGTACTGCGGTAATGAGCCTGCAAAATAAATAAACGTACTACCATCGGCGAGTAGGCTTGCGAAAGCAAGGCGTGAGAACCTTCAAAAAGTTCAGCAAGGCTGATGAAATTGCCCAAAGACTTACTCATTTTTTGCCCATTCACGGTTACCATATTGTTGTGCATCCAATATTTTACGGGATTTTTGCCCGCATTAGCGGCTTTGGCTTGGGCAATTTCACATTCGTGATGCGGAAAAATCAAATCCATACCGCCGCCGTGAATATCAAAGGTTTCGCCCAAATATTTGGTACTCATTACGCTACACTCAATATGCCAGCCGGGAAAACCCTCGCCCCAAGGAGAATTCCAACGCATCAGATGTTCGGGAGAGGCTTTTTTCCATAGAGCAAAATCAGCAGGGTTTTTCTTTTCATCTTGCCCTTCTAAGGTTCTACGCTCCTCGCCTGCTCCTGCAATGAGTTCTTCTATTACTCTGCCCGAAAGTTCGCCGTAATTATAGTTTCGTTTCTGATAGGCTTCCACATCAAAATACACCGAACCATTCGCTTCATAAGCTAAACCCGCTTGCAAGATTTTTTGGGTCATTTCAATTTGCTCCAAGATATGCCCTGTGGCAGTGGGTTCAATATCAGGACGCAAAACGTTGAGTTTATCCATTACGCTATGATAGCGAATCGTATAGCGTTGAACAATCTCCATAGGTTCAAGCTGTTCAAGTTTGGCTTGTTTGCTTATTCTATCTTCGCCTTCGTTGGTATCGCCCAGCAAATGCCCTACATCGGTGATATTTCTTACAAAACGCACCTTATAGCCTTTGTAAGTAAGGTAGCGGCGAAGGACATCAAACACTACGGCAGGTCTGCCATTGCCTATGTGGGCATCGTTATACACCGTAGGTCCGCACAAATAAATGCCCACAAAAGGCGGATTAAGCGGCTCAAAGTTTTCTTTCTGACGCGTGAGAGTATTGTAGAGTTTCAAGGTTAGTGAAGTTTTTTGGGTGCAAAGTTAGAATTTATCCTTAAAAATTGGCAATTCTATGAAAATAATTGCAAATATTCCTGAAAAATAAATTGCCTATTACGTTTGTAATTGGTGGTTTCTTTCAATAATTGAAGTTGTACAAAATCTTTCACCAAACGGCTGGCTGTGGAGAATTCTACTTGCAGATAATCAGCTACCTCTGCAATTTCTACAACAGGCTTGCTGTAAAGAAATTCTAATAACTTTCGTGCTTTGCTATGCTTTTTTCCCAAATGCGTGATAAGATTTTCATTTTTCTCTTTCATATCAATAATATTTCGGAAAGTACGAATAGCATTTTCGGAGGTTGTAATTACTCCCTGTAAAAAGAATTTAAGCCACTGCTCTAAATCGTTATGAGTACGAACTCTTTGTAAATTATCATAATACAAATTTCTATGCTTCTCAAAAAAATCGGATAGATACAAAGTTGGTTTAGATAGCTGATTTTCACTTACTAAAAATAAAGTAATCAGCAAACGTCCTATTCTACCATTGCCGTCAAGGAACGGGTGAATAGTTTCAAACTGATAGTGAGCAATAGCTATTTTAAGCAAAGGGGGCAAATTGGTTTCAGGATTATGTAAAAATTTTTCAAAGTCGCTCATCAATTCATCAAGGTTTTGAGGAGCAGGCGGAATAAAAATAGCATCATTCAGACTTGCCCCACCAATCCAGTTTTGACTTCGCCTGAACTCACCGGGCAGTTTGTATTCGCCTCGCACACCTTGTAAAAGGATTTGATGAGCTTGTTTTATCAGACGATTAGAAAGTGGTAAATTCTGCAAAGCAACGATAGATTTGTTCATTGCCTCAATATAGTTCTGAACTTCCTGCCAATCTTTTCGCTGTTCGGGGTGAATTTGTTCAGCTCTCTGTACGGCTTGCTCAATATTCGTTTGTGTGCCTTCTATCTTACTGCTCAATGTACTTTCCTTGACAACGTGCATCTGTATAAAAAAATCCACATCAGGAATAAGTTGAGAGTAGGCATTTAACTCGCCCAATTTTTTATCTGCTTGACTCAATTGCAAAATAATTTCAGGAACATCAATTTGCCAAGCTGTATTGATAAAAGTCGGCTCAAAACTTTTATACTGATATTGCTTTTGCCAAATACCTGCTTGAAATTCACTTAATCGTATCATAAAAAATGACTTTCTGCAAATATAAAAATTTATATTTGCAGAAAATCGTTTTTCTACAAATATGGAATTTCTTATTTGCAGAAAAACCCTTAAATGCAAATAAGACTTAAAGGCAAACAAAAAAACACATAAGGAGTTTTCTTGAAAACAAAACTGCTATGCAAGAGGAAATCACGCGTTTTGTAGAGTTTGGAAAAATCTTTGACCGCCCTACTCGTCAATACCTAACGGAATACCTGAAAAAGAAACTTCATTTGCCCAATAATTTGGAAAGGCTCTCTGCTTCTTTGCAAATTTACAATCTGCCCATAGCCCAAGCCCTTGATAAGATTTTGGAAAGCCCGAAAGTCAGAGATATTGCAGAAAAATACAAACAAGCCAGCGAGCAAATACTTGTAGATTTGCTGAAATGGCTCAAAAAAATACAAGTTCAATTAGATACGAAAAATCCTTTTCTTGATGAAATTAGCCTTTTTCAGCGTTGGGAAGCTACGCCCGCTTTTTGGTGGGCAAAGCAATGGTATTACCTTACGAACTACCTCAAAGAAATTTACACAACGCAAGAATTAGATATTAGCTTTTATGAAAAAAAGTTTGAAGCCATTTTACGCCACATAGACCTTTTTGCTTTGGAAAAGGAAGGCAAAAAATATGAAAAAGAACTACAAGAGCTTGAAGTGATTGCAGATGATTTACTTACGCAGTGGAAAGCCTTACTTACTGCCAAGCGTTTGCAGTGGGAAATAGAACAAACTGAAAAAGAGCAAGAGACTTTTCTGCAAATCTTGGAAAATAAAATTGAGGAATTTAGCAAGTTTATAGAGTTAATTTCTCCTTTTGCAAGCGAGGTTGGGCATTTTTGGGATATGTCTTCGGGCAAATGGCATAAAGCAGGGTTTGAACTACTCGAAAAATATGCTCAAATTCTACAAAAAGAACAAGGTTTGCGAGAACTTGCCGAAATGCTGGGCAAAATGCGTCAGGCTCGCAGCGAAACGAACGAAGAAATCTATGAAAACATCATCAGCCGAAAGGCTTGGGTAGCAGATTTTCAGAAAAAAGATGAAATTGGGGGTGTTTTTCAAGATAATTATTTGCCCAACGTGTTGCCTTCGGAAATGGCTTTTTTGGGCGATAGCGCCACTGAAAACGCCTTCTGGAAAAAATATGTTGAAAAAGAACTTTTGAGCTTTCGGTATCAGGGAAAAACTTTGGTGCAACACGATAAAATTCAGTATTTTCGTCAGCAAAAAGTGCGTAAAAAAGAAAAAGGCCCTTTTATCGTATGCGTAGATACGAGTGGCTCAATGGAAGGCACGCCCGAGCAAATTGCTAAAACGCTATGTTTTGCTATTCTCAAAATGGCAAGCACTGAAAATAGGAAGGCTTATCTTATCAATTTTTCGGTGGGTATAAAAACTATCAATCTTTTGAATTTGGCAAATTCAATGGATTTACTCATTGAATTTTTGATGATGTCTTTTCACGGCGGTACAGATGCTGCCCCTGCTCTCATAGAGGCAATTCGTATGCTTCAAACCAATGAATACAAAGAAGCTGATGTGCTGATGATTTCCGACTTTGTAATGTTTTCTTTGCGAGAAGATATTATCAAGAAAATTCGTCAGGAGCAAGAAAAAGATACCCGCTTTCATAGTCTAACCATTTCACCCAAACCCAATCCCGAAATTGTGTATCATTTTGATAACAATTGGCAGTATAACCCCGAAAGCAAGGAGGTTATCAAGGTTATTTACAAAGATTTGCTAAAATTGAAAGATTGAAAAAATATATTTCGCTTTTTACGGATACAGAAGTTTGTAATTTTTTTGCAAACTGCTTGGTGTTTTTATTTTTTTTGTTATGTTTGCCTTGCAAATTTTCACCCAAAAAAACATCTTTTATGCAAACCAAACGAGTTTTCGCTATTGTAACTTTGCTTGTATCAGGTTGTTGGATAGTAGGTTGTGAAAATAAAGGCTCAGGCGAGCAAAAGCCCGATACTACTATCACACAGAAAGTTAAAGAGGAAGTAATTAAAAATGTTTCTGATGCTGTAAAGCAATTACCTTCGGTGCAAGAATTGCCTGATTTACTTGCTTCGGCAGGCGTTGATGATTTCTATGAAAAGCTCATTAACCCTACTAAAAATGTAGACAAATATCTCACTACCAATGACCTTGCCGCAATGAACTTCGGTACTTATGTAATGGATTTGGGATACGTGCTGAATTACGAAAAAATTCAGATGGGTAGTGATTATATGAATGCTTGCCAAAAACTCGCTGATAAGATTGGTGTTAGCTCTGCCATAGACCAACAAAAAATTGAGCGTTTCGGTAAAAACCTTGATAAAAAAGATTCGCTCATCAAGATTGCCAACGAAACCGTGCAAAACATTGATAAATACCTCAAAGCAAACGAAAGAGCCAACATTTCTGCAATTATTTTGGGAGCTATGTTTGTAGAAGGTTTGCATATTTCTACAAGCATCATCACGATGCCTTCGGATATGGACAAAAATACCAAAGACTTGGTTTTCAGCAGAATGGTAAAAATTATTGCCGACCAAGAAAAATCGCTTGATGATGCTATCAGTTCTTTGGAAGCCGTAAAACCCACAGGCAAAGCCCAAGATTTGCTTAATGGCTTGAAAGAAATCAAGAAAATTTACACAGAGAAAAAATACGGCGAAAAATTTGCCTCTTACAAAACAGGCGATAAAATTCCCGTTTCTACCGAAGACCTCAAACCCCTACAAGCCAAAACACAAGAAGTGCGTAAGGCAATCGTTGAGTAAATTCTGATAGTTATACCTTGAGCCTTTAAGATTCTGAAAATCTTAAAGGTTTTTTTATTGCATTTGCTTTCAAATAGGTGAAATTCATAATTTTTATTTCAACAATGCCACTTTGAGCTGAATCCGAACAACATCTCCCATCGTTTTGCATTTAAGGAATTCGTTATTTTTGTGATACTCGGCAAGTTCGTGTTTGAGCTGATAAGTTTTTTCAGGGCTTGAAATGGTGTCTTTTCGCATTACATCAATCAAATCTTTCACCCGATAACGTGCCGAAACCAGCCTTCTACCAATGAGTGTTCGCTCTTCGTGTTGGTACTGCTTGGCGGTTTCTTTATTTACATACTTCAAACAAAGTTCCACAATCGGATTGTTTTCCTTGAAAAATTGAGGTAAATACATTCGGTGTTTGCCCTCGTAAGATTGCTGGTCAAAATCAATGGCACGCACCCGATACTGCTCATTATCAAAATCGGGGGTAATATCCACTACATAGTTGTAAGCACGCATATCACCGAGCAGACGAATAAAACAACGTTCATTGAACTTAACAAACTCTTTGGCAATGCGTACTCGGTTCATTTCGGGGCGTTGGAGATAGTTTTGAATAAAAGCATCACCGGGTATGCCTGCAATGTGTTCTTCTATAAGTGTATTTTTATGCACCAAAAAGCTGATTCTATTCGGCGAAAGCAAATGTTCTAACTCCAAACCATAAATCCGAGAAGCATCGGCTTTTTTTACGTAAAAATAATCGTAATTGTCGTTGTAGTTATTGATGATTTTGATACGAAAAGGGTGAGAATTTCCAAAAACACAAAAATCAATTCTATCTACGTGTAAATGCTCCATTACAGAAATATCGCCATCAGTTTTGAGCAAGGCATAGACGGTGGTTAGGGCTTTATCAAGTTCTTGCGTCATATCTTGGCTGTAAATAACAGAGTTCCAGAGTGTGTCTTTGCCTTTTTTATCCAAAACAGGAAAAGCATCTGTGTAGCGAAGTAAATCCTCGTAGCTTACAGGCAACACACAATTTCGCTGATAGTTCTGCAAATATGCACTTAAACCTTTGGAAACAGGAAAAAAAGGCTTTTTCTTGGAAATTTCAATCATAGCAGTTTTTTACCAAAAATAATTTTTTTTTCTTACAAATCAAATTTCTCACTAACTTTGCACAATTTTTTAAGCCTACCTTTATGATGAAATACACCTTTCTACCTCCTGCTCGCTTGCTATTGGAAGATGGAACACTCTTTGAAGGTTTTGCAATTGGTAAAACAGGCACTACCACAGGCGAAATTTGCTTCAATACAGGAATGACGGGCTATCAGGAAATTTATACCGACCCTTCGTATTTTGGGCAAATCGTGGTAAATACTACTGCTCATATAGGCATCTATGGCACGTACCACGAGGAACAAGAAGCAGAAAAACCCACTATCCGAGGAATGGTTTGCAATGCCTTTTCTCATATTTTTTCACGCCACAAAGCCGAAAAATCTTTGCAATCTTATTTAGAGGAAAATAATATTGTAGCCATTGCAGGAGTAGATACTCGCCGTTTGGTGCAACATATTCGCACCCAAGGAGCTATGAATGGGGTTATTTCATCAGAAAATTTGGATATAGATTTTTTGCAAAGCAAACTCCAAGAAACCCCTCCAATGAAAGGACTTGAACTCTCTTCACAAGTAAGTACAAAGCAACCTTATTTTTTTGGCAATCCACAGGCAACCTACAAAGTAGCTGTTTTAGATTTGGGGGTCAAGCGTAATATTTTACGCTGTTTGGCAGAAAGAAACGTGTATATGCAGGTATTTCCCGCAAAAACTCCTTTAAGCGAAATGCAAAAATTTAATCCTGATGGATATTTTATTTCCAACGGACCCGGCGACCCCGCCGCTATGCCCTATGCTGTTGAAA
Organism: Raineya orbicola; assembly: GCF_002843425.1. Classification (GTDB taxonomy): domain Bacteria; phylum Bacteroidota; class Bacteroidia; order Cytophagales; family Thermonemataceae; genus Raineya; species Raineya orbicola. Next base: position 3,983 of record NZ_NKXO01000018.1, on the reverse strand, counting down.
CCGTAAAACAAATTTTAGAAATCAATGCTCCTCTGTTTGGGATTTGTTTAGGGCATCAGATTTTAGCTCTTGCCAGCGGTGTAGGCACACACAAAATGCATCACGGACACAGAGGCTTAAATCACCCCGTAAAAAATGTAATCACAGGCAAAAGCGAAATAACCTCTCAAAATCACGGCTTTGGGGTGAATAGAGAAGAAATTGAACAAAGTTCGCATATACAAATTACCCACATCAATCTAAATGACCATAGCGTTGAGGGCTTACGCCGTACCGATAAACCCGCTTTTTCGGTACAATATCACCCCGAAGCCTCGCCCGGCACTCACGATTCACGTTATTTGTTTGATGAGTTTATCAGCTTAATGCAAAAATAGAGGTTATTTAAGATTAAAAAAGGATTTCCGAATTTGTAGCTTGAAATCAAAATATTCTTTTATTGCACTTGTGAAAAACCACCCCTTAATCCCCTCCTTGTAAAGGAGGGGAGATTGAATATTCCTAAAGTTTTGATTTTTAAGACTTAAAAAAAAAAACTCCCCTCCTCAATGAGGAGGGGCGGGGGTGGTGTTTTTAATTCGAGAATAAATAAAAAATTACAATCCTAAACAACTTCTTTGAAAAATTTTCCGATAGCAAACTTTTTTCTCAAAAATTTGTTATATCTTTGTGTAATCTAAACTCATTCTAAATAAAAATTACGCCCTTATGGACGAAATCTTGATTGAACATATCAATTCTGACTACAAATATGGCTTTGTAAGCAATATTGAAGCCGAAGAAGCCCCCAAAGGCTTAAATGAGGATATTATTCGTTTTATTTCTGCCAAAAAAAATGAGCCTGAATGGATGTTGGAGTGGCGTTTGAATGCGTATCGGAAATGGCTCACAATGAAAGAACCTTCTTGGCAGAATGTGCATTACTTGCCTATTGACTATCAGGACATAAAATATTACTCTGCTCCCAAAAAGAAACCTAAATTAAACAGCCTCGACGAAGTAGATCCTGAAATCCTGAAAACTTTTGAAAAATTAGGTATTTCCTTAGAGGAGCAAAAACGCCTCACAGGGGTTGCCGTTGATGCCGTTATTGATAGCGTTTCGGTAGCTACTACTTTCAAGAGCAAGCTGGCGGAACTTGGCATTATTTTCTGTTCTATCAGTGAGGCTATTCAAGAACACCCCGAACTTGTGAAAAAGTACTTGGGTTCGGTAGTGCCTGTAACAGATAATTTCTTTGCCGCCTTGAATTCTGCCGTATTTTCTGACGGCTCTTTTGTGTATATTCCCAAAGGGGTGCGTTGCCCGATGGAGCTTTCTACTTATTTCCGTATCAATGCATCGGGAACAGGACAATTTGAAAGAACGCTTATCATTGCCGACGAAGGTAGTTATGTGAGTTATTTGGAAGGTTGCACCGCTCCTATGCGTGATGAAAACCAACTGCACGCCGCTGTTGTGGAACTTATCGCTTTGGATAATGCCGAAATTAAATATTCTACCGTTCAAAATTGGTATCCGGGCGATAAGGAAGGTAAAGGCGGTATTTACAATTTTGTAACCAAAAGAGGTATTTGTGCAGGTAAAAATTCTAAAATCTCTTGGACACAAGTAGAAACGGGTTCTGCGATTACTTGGAAATATCCTTCGGTTATTTTGAAAGGCGATAACTCTGTGGGAGAATTTTATTCGGTGGCTGTTACCAACAATATGCAACAAGCCGATACAGGTACCAAAATGATACATATCGGCAAAAATACCAAAAGCCGTATTGTGAGCAAGGGTATTTCAGCAGGTAAGAGCCAAAATTCATACAGAGGTTTAGTAGAAATTCATAAAAGAGCTGAAAATGCTCGTAATTTCTCACAATGCGATAGCCTTTTGCTGGGCAATTTGTGTGGGGCTCATACTTTCCCTTATATTGAAGTAAAAAACCCAACTGCGACCATAGAACACGAGGCTACCACCTCCAAAATAGGCGAAGACCAAATTTTTTACTGCAACCAAAGAGGTTTAGATACCGAAACTGCCATTGCCTTGATTGTCAATGGTTATGCCCGTGAGGTACTCAACCAACTTCCTATGGAATTTGCCGTTGAAGCTCAAAAGTTACTTGCTATCAGTTTGGAAGGTAGTGTAGGGTAAATCTATCGTATATTCAAAATATTTTCAATGCCTTCGTATCTACGCAACGAAGGCATTTTGTTTGGAATTTTAACGAAAAGTACTTTGGATAAGTTTCAAAATAAATATCGGATACCTTCGGCAAGAGCTTCTTGGTGGGATTATGGCTCACAAGGAGCGTATTTTATTACAATTTGTACCCAAGACCGATGGCATTACTTCGGAGAAATTATTGAGGGTAAAATGCAATACTCACAGGTGGGTGTTTTGGCAGATATTTTTTGGCTTGAAATTCCCTTTCACGCTCAAAAAGTAACTTTGGGTGAATATATTGTAATGCCTAATCATATTCACGGCATTTTGATTTTGGAAGATAGTTTCCCAACCACATCACTAAAACATAGCGAAAGCAATAATTTTGCTCAAAATAGGTTTCAAAATCCGGGTAAGAATAGCATTTCGTCCATTGTAGGGTCGTATAAATCTGCTGTAAGCAAGCACGCTCGGCGTTTAGGATTTGAATTTGCTTGGCAAAGCCGCTTTTATGACCATATTATTCGCAATGCAGAAGAATATCAGCGTATAGAAAATTATATCATCAACAACCCCCAACAATGGGAAAAGGATAAATTTTTTGGTAAATGATAATAGATTGGGGGTAAAATATTATTCATTTTCATTCGTATTCAATTCGTATTCAATTTGTAGAGACAAGACAATGCCTTGTCTCTACAAATAACGGAAAAATGGAAAACAAAAAATAAAAAAATGTACAATTGTATTTATGGTTGCAATGAAAAAGGCTGGTATCTTTTACCAGCCCCAAAACATCTATTAAGATTTTTATTTTGTTCCCTTGTCTTTTACTTGATTTTTTAATTCTAAGGTTGATGGCTTTTTAGGTGATTTCGGGAACCTTATGTCTTGAAAACGTGAGTCTAAATTACCATTTTCGTCATAGGTATTTGCTCTGTTTGCAACCACAGTCCAAGAGAAAGCTACATTTGAGGTTCCTCCTTGCAATTCTATCACTTCAAAGCCATTTTTAGATTTGTTTGTTACATAAACTCCCTTGCAATCGCCCTCTAACTGAATAAAGACTTTCATAGGATGTGCCTCATCTACATAAATATTTTTTGCAAAAATCGGATCAAGTTGAATGTATGCTCTGCCATTTACAAGTTTTCCCGTTCCATAATCTTGGAATAATACTTCTGGGCTTTCTGGACAAAACATATTTACATACTCCCCATTCAAATCCTTAACCATTGTAGAAACAGTGCCAGGTCCATTTATTTTATAGTTAGTTCCGCCAGTCCTACCTCCTACGTAAGCATAAGCGTTCGCATTGGTTGCCGCAACAAAATACCCTCCCCAACGGTCATTGCCATTACCCGTAGCATATCCATATACTCCTATACTCAAACCATTTCCTGAAATCCCACAGCCATCAACGAGAGTACTAGATGGGGTTAAATTATTACCTACAAATACTCCGCCAGTACCTGATGCAGAATTACTGATTCCATAAACTCCTGTTCCTGAAGCACTACTAAACGAACCGCCAGTATTGGCTAAGTAAGAGGTAACACCTCCTCCACTTCTACCAACTACTCCCGCCCCACTAGATCCTGCTAAAATCCCCCATAAAGCAAATGCATCTAAAACAGATGAACTTTCACTCAAAGCACCATCATAATTAGATGAAAAATGTCCCGCATAAGTAGAACTAACGTGAGTTAAGCGGCAATATCTTGAAAAAGTTCAAAATTTGTAAGTAGATTTTTTTCTTGAAAATCTCTAATAGTGGGCTTTTTATCTAGGAATTTGTAGGCAATAATTCCAGACCACAAATTGAC
>NZ_NKXO01000017.1 GCF_002843425.1 Raineya orbicola | reverse complement strand
GTCAATTTGTGGTCTGGAATTATTGCCTACAAATTCCTAGATAAAAAGCCCACTATTAGAGATTTTCAAGAAAAAAATCTACTTACAAATTTTGAACTTTTTCAAGATATTGCCGCTTAACTCACGTTATTTTTAATGCAAATTTAGTAAAAATCTTGCGAAAATCAAATTAGTTCTCCATAAAAAAACCGCAGATAAATTACCTGCGGTTTTAGAAATCCTATGAACAAAAGTGCTTAATCCACTACTAATTTTTTCGTTGTTTTTCCTTTTTCAGAAGCCATTTGTATAATGTAAATACCTTTGCTGAACTCACTGGTATTTATTTCATAATTTGTGCCTTCAAAGATGCTTTGTTTTACTACTCTACCTGACATATCAAAAATTTGCACATTTACACTTCCAACCTCATTAGGTAGCTCAATTTTCACCAAATTGCCTTTAATAACAGGATTAGGATAAACGTTTGCCTCAAAGTTGGTTTCATCAAATTCTGATGCGGTTGTTAGCATACGGGCAGAAGAGCTTACCACATTGATAGTGTAATCCTCTACTTCGCCGTAACTAAACGAGCCACAACTATTCTGACTTGCATCGCTCATAGAAACCCGCATACGCGTATTACCTAAAACGGCTGTTGTTGGCACAGTGAAACTTGCTGAAAGCGTAGCACTACTGCTGGAAGTTCCATTCACAATTTGTTCTCCTGCATCTAAGAAATCTCCATCTCTGTTCCAATCAATCCAAATTTTCCAGTATTCAGTGTAAGCCGTAGAAGAGAACCCTGCACTAAAATTAATTGTGTAAGTTGTACCCCGAACAAGATTCGTAGATAAACCTGTATTCACGTATCCCCCTGTTTCTCTACCCGAGGTGCGATTGATAGAGCCAAGTCGCACTAAATCAATCCATTCGTAAGAATTGTTACTGCCATTAGAAGCACACCAAGAAACCGAAGCGGCAGAAGTAGTAAAATTCACACTTCCCGAGTAAGCACTAGAACTACCTGAACAATTAGCACGAATTTGCCACTCGTAAGTAGTAGAAGCAGTAAGACCTGTTACATTCAAGGAAGTACCTGTTACAGCAGTGTAGTTTGTCCAAGTGCTGGAACTTGTAGGTTTTACTCTTACATCATAATTACTTGCACCGCTCACAGCCCCCCAATTGAGAGTAGCAGAACTTGCAGTAATAGCAGAAGTTGTCAGACTACTAGGAACCGCACAAGAAGGGGGAGGCGTACCACCACCTACATTGATGCCTGTTACGATAAGCGAATAAGGTTGAGCACTGCCAGAAAGCGTACCTTTATGAGAAACGGTGATAGTATAAGTTGCACCTGCAACGGGGGCATCAATAGTAATCTTTTCAACATTATCTCTAATATTATCTCCTTTGGTAGCGGCACTTGCAGGCGAAGCAGGGTCTAAACGCCAAGGAAAGAAAGTTGATGAACCTTGCGTAACACGAACATCTAAATCATTCACTAAACGAGGAGAAGTAGAATTAAGCGTTCCGCTTGCCAAAGGAGTGCCTTTGGGGTCGTTCCAAGCGATAGTAACTTCCAAAGGACCGCTTCCTGAAGCTACAACATTCAGCGTGTAGGTAGTAGCATTGTTTAAGGTTCTTTCGTCAATAATAGCAGAAGTACCTCTATTAGTAATGGTTTGTACAGCTTTTTGAGCGTTCAAAAGTCCCCAACCATAGGCATAATCGGGTCCTGGGTTTGCACCTGCTTCATCGGCAGTATGAATTACCAAACCTCTCAAAGTAGCAGAACGCATAAATTGCCCTGCATTGAGGTTTTTGTAATGTTGCTGTATCAATACCAAAGAACCCGTTACATTCGGACTTGCCATTGAAGTACCGCTCATAATTTCATAAGCAGTATTAGAAGTACTGGTAGAGGAATTAAGATTCACCCCACAACCCGAAATATCGGGCTTGATACGTCCATCGTCGGTAGGTCCCCAAGAGCTAAAAGAAGACATTGTTACACTGCTGGGACCAGTATAATTTGTTACAGCACTTACAGCGGCAACTACAAGCACATTCTTGGAAGTTGCCGAACCTGTAATTAAGTTGTAACCGGTTGTTCCAAATACACCACCGGGGTTGTATCCTGCACCTCTATCGTTACCTGCGGCTTTTACTATGGTATAAAAAGGAGCATTTACAGCGATTTGGTCCCAGTCAGCGGCTTCTGCATCATAAAAACCAAACTGCCACTGACTTAAAAGGTCTGAACGATAACCATAAGAATGATTAGATAAAATTAGACCCTGTGAGGCTTGGGAAGCCATTTCTGATTTATCATTATTCCATTCATTCGCCCAAAGGGTTGCTTGATGAGCCATACCTTTGGCATTAGCCGTAACCCCTGATGCGATGAGTGTTCCTGCTACGTGAGTAGCGTGCCTGTAACCCATACTGGAAGCACTACCACTTGCAAAAGTTACTCCATCTTTTTGTGTTACTCTTGTACCGAACTCTTGGTGAGTGCTACGTACAGGACCACCGTCCCATTCTCCGACTATCATTCCTTGTCCGTTGAGGTTCAAGCCCATACTACCACCTGTCCAGAGTCTATCGGCACGGGTAGTTTGAGCGGCGGCAAGGTTACCCTGAGTTACATAATACACAGGCTTACCTCTTTCATCTACTCTCTGCAATTCGGCAAAAGTTCCATTAGGCATAGAAATAAAAACTTGCCAACCATTGCGATGAGCAAGTTCTAATGCCTTTTTCTTTTCTGCCAGTTGCTTTTCTTTCCACTGACGACTGAATTGCTGAAGTTCAGCTACATTCGTTTCTCTTAAAATTTTGCTTTTTTCTTGCTCGTTCTGAGCAACTGCCCACGAAGTAAGACCAAAAAGGGCAAGCGAGAGAAGTGAGTTTTTTTTCATTTTTAAGTTGATTTTAATTGCGTTTTTTGCATAAAAATTACGTCTGCAATTTTAATACACAAAAAACAATCTTGCAAATTTTTTTACAAAAAAATTTGGCAAAAAGTGTTTTTTGCCAAATTTTTCTTGGTTTTTTGCAAAAATACAGATATAGAATAAAATAATTACTGCTCAATTGCTTTTAAGAGTTCTTCTCCCATCGGATTTACCCCTGAACCAAAAAATTTAATTAACTCTCCTTTTTCATTAACTAAGTATTTGCAGAAATTCCACGTGGGAGCTTGGTCATTCCAGCCGTTTTGGCTCTTATCAGAAAGCCATTTGTAGAGTGGGTGCATATCCGAACCTTTTACAGAAATCTTCTTAAACATCTGAAAAGTTACACCGTAGTTTTTCTTACAGAATTGAGCAATCTCTTCGTTAGTACCCGGTTCTTGCCCGCCAAAATTATTTGCAGGGAAACCTAAAACAACTACCTTGTTACCATATTTTTCGTGTAGGGCTTGTAGTTGCTCATATTGAGGCGTGTAGCCACATTGCGAAGCAACATTCACCAAAAGCACCTTTTTGCCCTTGTAAGTAGCAAAATCAATCATTTTGCCGTCAATGGCTTCCATTTTGAAATCGTAAAACGATTTTTTTGCAGTTTCTTCAGTCATAATGTTTGTAGTTTGTAAGTTATCAGGTTTAGATTTGATAGTATTTGCTCCCAAGCAAGCTGAAAGCAAAATTACAGGAATAAACGTTGCTTTGAACATAAGAAAAAAATTTAGTTTTTCAATCTAAAAACACTTAACTTGCCAAAAAGTTTTTCTTGCCAAATAATTTATGTATGAAAAAAAAATCAGCTAACCCCAAAACTTCTAAATCTCACAAAAATACTCGTAAAAGCAATTCACTTTCCTACGAAAATCTGTTAGAAAAAATAAAAAACCTGCTAAAACGTCCCAAACTTTGGGGATATTCTTCGCGTACTATTATCAGAGAATTGCAACTGGAAGGCAAGCAAGCCAAAAAACAAGTAGAACGTATTCTGGAAGAACTATTGGAAGATGGTTTTATTTACCTCAATGAACAAGGACGCTACAAATCGCAAGAAGAACACCCCGATACATATATCGGTACGATTGACTATGTCAATAGCCGTTACGCTTATTTCATTTGCGATGAGCTCGCCGAAGATGTACGCATCGCTACCGATGATTTAGGTAATGCCCTTGACGGCGATACCGTAAAAGTTGCCATTTATGAAAGTCCTCACGGAAAATTAGAGGGGGAGGTTTTGGAGGTTCTCAAACGTAAAACAGATGAGTTTGGGGGTATTATTCAGATTTCTAAAACCCACGCCTTTGTAGTTACCGATAACAAAAAAATGTACTTGGATATTTACATACCTTTTGATGAAATTGGAAAAGCCCAAAATGGCGATAAAGTACTGGTGAAAATTTTAGAATGGCACAAAATTGGCAAAAAACCCGTAGGAAGGGTTATCAAGGTCTTGGGCAAACCCGGCGAACACGAAACTGAAATGCACGCAATAATGGCTGAATATGGCTTGCCCTATGAGTTTCCTAAAAGCGTTTTGCAATATGTAAAAAAACTCCCTGATGAAATTTCAGAAGATGAAATCAAACAAAGACGCGATTTTAGGAAAATTACCACTTTTACCATAGACCCCGATAATGCCAAAGATTTTGATGACGCTCTTTCACTTCAAAAACTTGAAAATGGCAATTGGGAAATAGGTGTGCATATTGCTGATGTGAGTCATTATGTAAAACCCAATACCGCCTTAGATAAAGAAGCCTACAACCGAGCTACTTCGGTTTATTTGGTAGATAGAACTATCCCTATGCTACCTGAAAGGCTTTCTAATGAACTTTGCTCACTCAACCCCCACGTGGATAGACTGACTTTTTCAGCTGTTTTTGAATTAGACGAAAACGCAAACCTAGTAAACGAATGGTTTGGTAAAACAATTATTCACTCCAACAGACGCTTTACCTACGAAGAAGCCCAAGAACGCATAGAAACAGGCAAAGGCGATTTTGCCGAAGAAATCCAAATTCTTAATAATTTAGCAAAAAAACTTTCAGAAAAGCGTTTTAAGGCAGGAGCTATTGCTTTTGAAACTCCCGAAGTCAAGTTTGTTTTAGATGAAAAAGGTACGCCGCTCGCCATAAAACCTAAAATTCGCAAAGAAGCTCATAAACTTATTGAGGAATTTATGTTGCTTGCCAATAAGCGAGTAGCTGAATTTGTTTTCAATAAAGGCAAAAGCAAAAATCACCCGCCTACAATGGTCTATCGCATACACGAACCGCCCAATCAGGAAAAATTAGAAACATTTGCTAAATTTGTAGCTCGCTTGGGCTATAAAATTGTAACGCAAGGCAAAAAAATGTCGGAATCATTTAACAAAATGACTGCTCAATCCGAAGGCAAGCCCGAACAAAATGTTTTGCAAAATTTAGCAGTACGTACAATGTCAAAAGCCAAATATAGCACCGAACCTATCGGACATTTCGGGCTTGCTTTTGAGCATTATACACATTTTACCTCGCCTATTCGCCGTTATCCTGATTTGATGGTACATAGACTTTTAGAGCATTACTTGCAAAGCAATAAAAGCGTTCCTAAGGATACTTATGAAGAAAAGTGCAAGCACGCCTCCGAGCGAGAACGCCGAGCCACCGAAGCCGAAAGAGCTTCTATCAAATACAAGCAAGTAGAATTTATGAAACTCAAAGATGATGGTAGGGTTTGGGAAGGTATTGTTACGGGGGTTACGGATTTCGGTATTTATGTAGAAATCATTGAAACCAAATGCGAAGGAATGGTAAGGCTTTCAGATTTAGATGATTTCTACGAACTGGACGAGCAAAACTATCGTGTCATTGGCAAATACACCAAAAAAATTATTGCCTTTGGCGATATGGTAAAAGTGAAAGTCTTACAAGCCGATTTGCTCAAACGTACTTTGGATTTGATGCTGGTGCAAGAAAAAACCAACACCCCCAAAAATGAAAAAAATAAAAGAAAACGTTAGATTTTGCTTTTCATTTGTGCTTTTGCTGATAATCTTTCATTCTGCACAAGCTCAATTTTATACCGATAGTCTTAAGAATTGGAAAATTGAAACTTCGGCGTATGTAGAGGCTTATTACGTGTTTGACTTTGCCCAGCCCGAAAACAACGAAAGAGTTAAGTATTTTTTTAATCATCGCAGGCATAACGAATTTAATGTAAATCACGGCATTATTGAAACGCTCATTCATTCAGAAAAGGTACGTGGGCATATCGCCCTGATGATTGGCACTTACTCGCAATACAATTTGGCTAACGAGCAAGAACTTATTCGCAACATTTACGAAGGAAACGTAGGATTTAAGATTTCAGACAAGCACAATCTCTGGGTAGATGCAGGTATTTTTAGTTCGCATATTGGCTTTGAAAGTGCTATTTCCAAAGATTGTTGGACACTCACTCGCAGTCTGCTTGCCGATAACACCCCTTATTATGAAGCAGGCTTGAAAATCACTTACACTTCTAAAAATGAAAAATGGATTTGCAGAGGACTTTTGCTCAATGGTTGGCAAAGAATAAAACGTTTGCCACACAATTCTATGCCTTCTGCGGGTACGCAAGTGCAATTTATACCTAATAAAAAAATAACGCTCAATTCCAGCACTTATGTAGGCAACGAAGGCACTGATACACTCAAACAAATGCGTTTTTTTCATAATTTCTATGGCATTTTTGAGTTTTCAGAAAAGTGGGGTTTGATTGTAGGTTTTGATATAGGCTCACAAAATAATGAAGCTACGCAAAAAGTTCGTTATTGGCACGCCTCTTCTACTATGTTGCGATACAAACTGAATAAGCAGTGGCTTCTATGCGGACGGGTAGAGCATTATTGGGATAAGGAAAGTATTTTCATAGTTTCGCCGAATAGTGCTATAAATGGCTTTCGGGCTTTGGGATTTTCTTTGAATGTAGATTATGCCCCCGCCGAAAATATGCTCGTACGTATAGAAGGCAGAACCTTTGTAAGTAACGATGAGATTTTCATTTTGAACAGAAATTTCAGCAATACTAATTTTCTCCTAGCCAGCTCTATGGCTATTGCTTTTTGATTTTTTTGAAACTTTGTAGGGCTTTTTATTGTTTTGCGTAAGAACAAATTCTTTCACCTAAACTCTTTTACGAATTATGTATCCCGAAGCATTAGTAGCACCTATGCGTGAAGACCTCGTGCAGGTAGGTTTTCAGGAACTCAAAACACCCCAAGAAGTAGAGAACCTAATGAATAACAACCCCGACAAAAGTATTTTTGTGGTTATCAATTCGGTATGTGGTTGTGCGGCAGGAACGGCACGCCCTGGGGCAAAATTAGCTTTACAAATCTCTAATAAAAAGCCCGATTTGCTTGTTACGGTATTTGCAGGAATGGAAAAAGATGCCGTAGCCAAAATGCGTGAATACACTTTGCCTTATCCTCCCTCTTCGCCTTCTATGGCACTTTTCAAAAATGGCAAGTTAGTACATTTTGTGGAGCGTCATCATATTGAGGGGCGTTCTGCTCAAATGATTGCCGAACACCTAAAAGCAGTTTTTGAAGAGTATTGTTAGCACTTGGTTAGATGAGAAGGTTCTTGGCATTAGCCCATTGCTTGCAAATTCCGAAAGTTTTGCGATGAAATGGGCTAATTCCGTGTTTTTCAATACCTTTTTTATGCTCGGCAGTAGGATAGCCCACATTTTTCTCCCAAGCATAATAAGGAAACTTTTGGGCAAGTTCTCTCATTTGTTTATCACGATAGTTTTTAGCAAGTACCGAAGCGGCGGCAATGGAAAAAAACTTCGCATCTCCTTTTACAATACATTCATAAGGCACAAAGCCATAAGGCTTAAAATATTTGCCATCTACCAAAATCAGTTCGGGTGTAGTTTGAGTAAAAATGTTATCCAAAGCTCTGTGCATAGCTAGTACAGAAGCAGAGGCTATGTTGTACATATCAATTTCCTCTACACTTGCCTCTGCTATTGCCCAAGCCAAAGCGTTTTCTTTGATATAAGTTTCTACTTCTAATCGTACTTTTTCAGACATTTGTTTGGAATCGGTAAGTGTGGGGTGGTAAAAATTTTTAGGCAAAATCACAGCCGCCGCTACTACACTGCCTGCCAAACAGCCCCTTCCTACCTCATCTACGCCTACTTCTGTGTAATTTTCTGTAAAATAGGCTCGCATTGCTCTAAAATTGATTTTACATTATTTTAAGGTTCAATGCCCGTATCCAAATTTCTGTATCTATATGTCTAATGTCTGAATTGCTATCTATTATCCAGCAACCCTTTTCCGCTTTTACGAATAATCCCCTCTTGTAGTAATTCTTTCGAGATTTTATCTAAAAGCCCATTGACAAAAATCTTGCTTTTAGGGGTGCTATAACTTTTCGCAAGCTCTACATACTCGTTGATAGTAACTTTTACAGGTATGCTGGGACAATGAATCATCTCGGTAAGCCCCATTAGAATTAAAATTTTATCTGTCTGAAAAAGACGGTCGCTTTCCCAATTTTCAGTTTTTTGGGCAATACGCTTTTCTAATTGCTCACTTTCCTGCAAAGTTTTTTCGAATAAATCTTTGAAAAAATCCTTATCGTCTTGCCAATTAGTCGAAAGTGTAAGTAGTTCAAATTGTTCAGGGTTTTCTTTGGCTTTTTTGAGCGTTTTGAGAATAAGGCTTTTCAAGATTTCTCGGTTTTCTATCCAATTCAAATCATTTTCCTCAAAAAACGCTTTGAAAACGTTTTTCTGCTCGGGATTGTCTTCGTCAGCTTCTTTATGAAATAAATAATGCCTATACAAGTAATCTACTACTTGCCAATCTTGCTCCCAAGTAGCTGAGTAGTTTTGGCAATAATTCAAATAGGTTTCGTCCTCTTTCCACTCTTGCCAAAAAGTTTTAAGCACTTCATCATCAATACTAATTTTTCTACGAATGATAAAATCCTGAAAAGGTTTATTTTGAGCAATCAAGTTCAAAATCTTATTTTCAGAAAGTTGGTATATGCTTAAATCTTTGGGGATAAAAGCGGTAAGTTGTCGTTTTTCTTTGAGCTGAGCGGTAAAACGCATTAGTTCTACGCCAAAAAGTAAAGCCTGTAAATAGCTATCATAGATTTGCTCAGCTTCAGCAATCATACTTTGCAGATAGCTTTTTTGCTCGTTTTGTAAGGCAGTATAATAATATTGAATAGCATCAAGAACTGCTTTTCGGATTTTTTCATCAGCTTGAGGTTGGGCTTTCAGTTCTTTTTCGGCATAACTTTTCAAAAACCAGTCCAAAGCAATTTGAGCTTGTTTTTTGAGTAGTTGCGTATCTTGTTTTTCCATTGCGTTGAGGTCAGGCTGAAATTTCTGCCTAATTTTATCTTGGGCAATTTCAAGATGAGCCTGTTTTGCCTGCTGATACGCATACAAGGCTTGCATCGCTTTGATTCGCAATAACCTACGATTGAGCATAATTTCAAAGAAACTTTTTCAAAATGAAATCGCAAAATAAATACATTATCGTCTGATAAGCAAATTTTTCAAAAATAAAGTCTTTGCATTTGCATATTTTTTGCCGTAACTTTGCCCAAAATAATCATCAACTATGAGTATAGTAATTCGCACCCATTCACTTGGACAAGTTTTTATTCATATTCTTATTGCCCTAACACTTTTAGCCCTGCTAATCATTCTTTTTTTCTATAATGTTTTACCCATAGTTACTCGCCATAATGAAAGCATCACAGTGCCCAATTTGGTAGGTGTAAATCTTGATGGCTTGGAAGAAAAACTCAGGCAATCGGGCTTTCAGTTGGTTGTACAAGATACGGTTTATGACAAAAGCTACAAACTTAATACAATCATTGAACAAAGACCTATCGCAGGAACCGATGTAAAGGAAGGTAGAAAAATTTATGTGATAATTACTCCCAAAACTACCCCCAAAGTAAAAATGCCCGATTTGAAAGGTATGTCTTACCAAATGGCTATGGCAAAAATCAGAACCCTACAACTGGAAGTAGGAGCTATTCGTTTCAAACCCGATATTGCCGCCGATGCCGTGTTAGGGCAAGAAATTGAAGGAAAGCCACTCAAACCCGGCGAATATGTAGCCGTAGGTACTCGCATAGACCTTGTGATTGGTAGTGGTGTAGGTGATGAGGAATTTGATATGCCTGAATTAGAGGGACTTACATTAGAAGAAGCGAAAGAGATTTTGGAGGCAAATAATTTACAACTCGGACACGTTACCGAAGACCCCAACGCCGAAGAACCCGCGGGCATTGTAGTTCAGCAGACCCCCCCTGCTCGCTTGGAAGCTGACAAAGTGCCTTTGTACGATAAAGACGGAAAACCCCTCTCCAAAGCTGAAAGAGAAAAAATTCGCAAAGAATTAGAAGCTAAAAACCCCACCAACCCTGATGAAAAGAAAAAGAAAAAATATCAAAAAGGAGAGTTTGACCCCCGACCTCGCAATAAAATCCGTGCAGGTGAAATCGTGGATTTGAAAGTTTCCTCAAATAAAAATGCCAAACCTGCCCCCAAAGACGAATAATTTTACAATTATTTTCGTTCTTTTACTCAAACCTAAATACCTATGCTCAAACGGAATTTACTGAAAACAATCGCTGTACCACTTGTGCTAATAGCTTTGTATCTTATTTCGCAGTCTTTTGTTTTCCGTATTGACCTCACCGAGGACAAGCGTTATACCATTTCAGATGCCACCAAGACCATTTTAGAGAATTTGGAAGAAGAAATTTTTGTAAAAATTTATTTAGAAGGCGAAAACTTGCCCGCCAGTTACCGAATGTTTCGTAATGCCATAGCAGAGCATTTGCAGGAATTTAAGCGATATGCAGGCAAAAAACTCAAATTCAAATTCATTGACCCACTGACTATTAAAAGTAAAGCCGAAAAAGATACACTTTTTAAGAATTTCCAGCAAAATGGCATCAATCCTACGCCTGTGGCGGTGTATAAAGAAGGCGAAAGAAATGAAAAATTTATCTTTCCTGCCGCTGAAATCATTGGTGGTCAGGGTAGTTTGTTTGTTTCTTTGCTCAATAGCGATATGCGTGCCGTAGCTGTAAATGAAGATTTAGAAGCACGCTTACTCAACAATGCCATTGAAAACATTGAATATACCCTCATTGAAGGCATTTATCAAATTATCCAAAAAAAACCCAAACGCATTGGCTTTATCTACGGACACGGCGAGCTACCACCAATCTTTGTATCTGACGCCGCCCAAACATTAAGCCAAAAGTACGAGATTTTTCCCGTAGATTTACCGCAAAGCCCTTCCCTTGACGGATTGGACGCTATCATTGTTGCCAAACCCACCCAAGGATTTTCTGACGATGACAAGTTTAAATTAGACCAATTCATAATGAAAGGTGGTAAGGCTCTTTTCTTTGTTGATGCTTTAGATATTCGTGAGGATAGCATCAATACGCCACGTGGGGCAGTTTCTATTCCCTATACCGAGTTTGTAGAAAGTATGACAGAGTTTTTTTTCAATTATGGAGTAAGGTTTAATATGAACTTCATTGAAGATGTGCAAAACTTTGGTATTATTGGTTTGGTGGTAGGCGAATACGGCGGAAAACCCAAAATAGAAACTTTACCTTGGAGGCATTATTTAGCTATTCGCAATTTTTATACACACCCCACCACCAAAAATTTAGAGGCACTTTGGGGCAGATACGTGAGCAGTTTGGATACAGTGGCATCAGCAGGAAAAATTAAAAAAATACCGCTTGCCAGTTCCTCCCCTTACTCTTTGGTTGTAGCCTACCCTGTAATTATCAAGTATGACGAAGCCCGCCAAAATCCAGATATGGAAAAATACAAGCGTGGCAAACCCTATACTCTGATGTATCTTTTGGAAGGAAAATTCACTTCGCTGTACCAAAAAAGAATTTTACCCTCCGACCCTCGCTACAAAAACTTTATCCCCGAGAGCCAACCTACCAAAATCTTGGTTTGTGCCGATGGTGATTTTCTACGCAATAGCGTAAATGCCAAAACCAAACAAATTTTACCTTTGGGGTACGATAAATTTACAGGCGTTCAATTTGCCAATAAACAATTTTTGCAAAATATTTTAAGCTATATGCTTGATGAAAACGGAATTATTCTCTCTCGCAATAAAGAAATTATGCTTCGCCCATTGGATAAAAAGAAACTGCAAAATCAACGAACCTTTTGGCAGTGGTTTAATGTAGGCTTGCCCGTAGTGTTTCTAATCATTTTTGGAATAGCGTGGAATGCGTGGAGAAAAGGCAAATATGCTGTTCCTTTCAAAGAAGTTGTTTAGGATTGTAATTTTTTATTTGTTCTTTGTAAAAAAACAAGAAAAAAATGTGATTGTTGGATTAAAAACACCACCCCCAACCCCTCCTCAACGAGGAGGGGGGAGTTTTAAGTCCTAAAAATCAAAATTTCAGGAATATCTAATCTCCCCTCCTTTCCAAGGAGGGGATTAAGGGGTGGTTTTATCAAGTACAAAAAGATTATTTTTGATTCTAAAGCATAAATTTGGAAAACCTTTTTAATCCTAAACAACTTCAAATAGAAAATTAAAAGCGGCAACATTACACAGCTATAATGTTGCCGTTGAAAACTATTGAGCAGTTCGTCAAATGCTATTTTTTGCCTAATTTACTTTCGTAAGACGCACAGGCAGGGTTCTTTTTTTATCTAAACTTGTCCAAGTACCTGTAAGCACATCATAAAATTTTTGTGGGTCTCCTTTCAAGCTAAAATATCCCGTAACAACATTGCCATCACCTACCTCAGTAAGTTCAATGGTTTCCAATCTTGCCAGCCACACGCCTCTCAAAGAAAGTTCTTTGCCAACGTGGTCGTAGTAGTAAGTACCTGTGTAAGTAGTTTGATAGTTATGCCAATCGGAAGTAATACTCAAAGTAACTTTTACATTACCCACTGTGCCTTTGTAGTTCATTGTGAAATTATTAACTTGTGCAAAGCTCATCACAACCAATACACAAATAAAAAAAGCAGAGAGCGAGATTTTTTTGAACATAATGTTTGGAGCTTGATTTTTGAACAAAATTAAAGCGTTTTCTTGAAAAAAGTAAAATTACAAAATCAGCATAGCATCTCCGTAGGTATGGAAACGATACTCTTCTTGTATTGCGATTTCATAAGCCTTCATAATGAGTTCATAGCCACCAAAGGTACAGGCAGTCATAAACAATGTACTTTCAGGCAAATGAAAATTAGTAATGTAGGCGTTAGGAATTTTGAAGTCATAGGGGATAAAAATAAACTTATCTGTCCAAGCATCAGCGGGCTTCACCCTGCCCGAAGCCGAAACAGAAGATTCCAAAGAACGCATCACGCTTGAACCTACGGCACAAACTTTCTTTTTGGCATCAAGGGCTTCGTTTATCCTTTGAGCTGTTTTTTCGGGGATACGAAACTGCTCGGAATCTGGTTTGTGTTTGGTGAGGTCTTCTACTTCTACGGTTTTGAAAGTTCCTAAACTAATATGCATTGTAAGTGTTACAATATCAACTCCTTTGATAGCCAGTCTTTTGACAAGCTGTTTGGTAAAATGCAGGCAAGCCATTGGTGCGGCTACTGCCCCAACTTCTTTGGCAAAAATACTCTGAAAACGCTCTTCGTCTTCCTTTTCTACTTTTCTTCGCTTGATAATTTCTTTGGGCAAAGGCGTTTGCCCAAGTTGATGAACTGTTTTGTAAAACTCTTCGTCTTCGCCGTCCCAAAGAAAACGAATGGTTCTACCCCGATTGGTAGTGTTATCAATAACCTCGGCAACTAGCTCACCATCACCAAAATAGAGCTTATTACCCACCCTAATTTTACGAGCAGGATCTACAAGCACGTCCCAGAGATGATATTGAGAATTTAGTTCACGAAGTAAAAAGACTTCAATATCTGCACCTGTTTTTTCTTTATTGCCATACAAACGTGCAGGGAAAACTTTGGTATCATTTACCACCATTACATCTCCGTCATCAAAATAATCAAGCACATCTTTGAAAATACGATGTTCAATTTTACCTGTTTTTCGGTGAACGACCATCAAGCGAGATTCATCGCGATTGGGCGTAGGGTGCAAAGCAATGAGTTTGGTAGGTAAATCAAAGGCATAATCCGATAATTTCATAGGCATTCAGAGATTTTGATTTTGCAAGCCCGCAAATATAATATCAAACACCCCCCGAAAGCAAGTATTTCGCAAGAAAAAATCAGAAAATCAGATGATTGCTATAAGTTTCCCGTCATTTTTTTTACCATACCCACAAGCAAATCAAAATTGATAGGCTTTGGAATGAAGTCGTTAAAACCCAATTCCTTGAAGTCTTGCATAGTATAATTAGAGGCATTGCCCGTGATAGCGATGATAGGAACTTTTGATTTTTGCTCATCGGGCAAGTGCCGAATAGCTTTTGCACAAGCCTCGCCATTCATTACGGGCATATTCAAGTCTAAAAGTATCAAATCAACAGATTCGTTTTGTAAAATTTCTAAAACCTTTTCCCCATTTTTGGCAGTAAGAATTCTAAAATTTTGGTATTCCAAAACTTTTTTTGCCATATTTTGCACCACAGAACTATCTTCTCCGATAAGAATGGTTTTCATTGGGAGGTTAAATTTTTTCCTTTTTACAAATTATCTAACATCTTTTTTTGTTTGCTTTCTAATAGCAAGTTAGACCTAAAATTACACCGAAATTAGGAATTTTCATTTAGAAAAACAAATCTTATTTCAAACTTTCTACTGCTTTTCGGAACTGCTCTCCTCTATCCTCGTAATTTTTGAACAAATCAAAACTGGCACAAGCTGGTGAAAGCAAAACAATATCACCTTTTTTCGCTAATTTATAGGCTTTTTTGACTGCCTCCTCAATATTATCGGTTTTTGTAATATCTACTGCATTTTCAAAAAAATTGCAGAGTTTGCTATTATCTTTACCAAGGGCAATTAGATGTTTTACGCGACCTGCTACCAAATCTTTGATTTGTTCGTAATTATTACCTTTATCAACTCCTCCTGCAATCCAAATTATTTTTTTCTCCTCTTCAAAACTATCCAAAGCATAAAAAACTGAATCTACATTGGTTGCTTTGGAATCGTTAATAAATTTTACTCCACGCACCTCTCTGACTTGCTCCAAACGATGTGGCACACCTTGAAAAGTAGCAAGCCCCTCTTTGATTTTTTCGTTATCTACCCCTAAAATTTGAGCCACCAAAATAGCCACCATTGCATTGAAAATATTGTGCTTACCTTGCAGAGCTATATCACTTTCTTGGAAAGTGAGCTGTGAGGGGCGATTGTAAGGCAAACGTGTAATGATTTTACCATTTTGATAGTAAGAAACTTTGGAAATGGCTTTCAAATCATCTTTGGCGGCAAGAGTGATAGCCAGTTGCTGTACAGCAGGTTTGAGTTTGAGTATTTTTTTCTCAATAATTTCGCTATCAGCATTGTAAATGAAGTAATCATTTTCATTCTGACTGCGAATGATGCGAAATTTAGCATCTGCGTATGCCTCAAAACTCTCGTAGCGATCTAAATGGTCGGGGGTAATATTTAAGATAGCCGAAATATAAGGCTTGAACAAAAAACAACCATCAAGCTGAAAGCTACTCACCTCCAATACGTAATATTCGTGATGATTTTCAATAACCTTTTGGGCAAAACTTTCGCCTACGTTCCCCGCAAGCCCTACATTCAAACCAGCATTTTTGAGAATATGATACGTGAGCAAAGTAGTAGTAGTTTTACCATTGCTACCCGTGATAGCAATAATTTTAGCTTTGGTATGTCTGAAGCCAAATTCAATTTCTGAAATAACAGGAATTTGCTTCTCCAAAGCGGCAAGTACAATAGGGGTATTATCGGGAATGCCCGGGCTTTTGATAATTTCATTAGCGGAAAAAATGATTTCAGGGGTATGTGTTCCCTCCTCAAAAGGAATCTCATTTTCCTCTAAAATCTTTTTATATTTTTCTAAAATTTTGCCTCCATCGGATACAAATACCTCAAAATTTTTAGCTTTGGCAAGCAAGGCGGCACCCGTACCGCTTTCGCCTGCACCCAATACAACTACTTTTTTCATAGCTTTTATGAAATTTTTTCGCTTAAATTTTGGTCTATCACTTTTTCAATACAATAGTTTCAAGTGTATTGCGTTGCAAAAGATATTCTTGATAAGCTGAACTATAAGCAATACGTTCGGAAATAGTTTTATGGTAGCTATCAAAGAGCGAAAGAATTAATTCACAAATTTCCCGAATAGCCCCTTCCCCACTTTGCGAAGCCGTAATGTAGTCGCAAATTTCGTGTTTTTTTGCATATTCTACAAAGAAAGGTGCAGAATTTCTTTGTACCAAAAAACGTCCTGATACTTTTTGAGCCAAAGCTACATCTAAAATATCATCAAACACAAAAGCAATTTTCTGACTATCAAGCAAGTATTTTTTTTGTAAAATTTCTAATGCTTCGGTTTTATGGGAAAATTTAAGGCAAATGGCATTGAAATGCTCTCTTTGAGCAAAATGAATAGCCGTTGGGTTCTCTTCGCCTGTAATAATAGCTGTAAAAGGAATTCTTCCATTTTTCAGCCAATATCCGAAACGTAACATATTGATACCCATAGAGTCAGACTCGTTAAAGCCACTACTTTGCTCTTTGGTTTTGTAGCCTGTATTAAAAACGCCGTCCCAGTCCCATAGAAAGCCATTCCACTGCGAAGCCCTTTCAGCAAGCTCGGCGATAGAAACACAAAATTCAGCCCCCAACTGCTCTAATGTTTCCTGAATATGTAGCAATCGTTCCATTTGAAATAGGATAGCTCAAAATGTCCGCAAATTTGAAAAATCTTTTGATACCCCCAGCAGTTAATAAGATTTTTTTTAAGGCTTGTAAGTTTTTTAGAAGCAATCCAAAGAAAAATAATCCCAAAACTGCCAAAGATTTTCAATTATTTTCTTATATTTCAGCAAAAATTATAGAATTATGGATAACAAATTTGTAAAAATAGCAATAGCTTTACTAATTGGCTTAGTGGTAGTGGTAGTAGTAAAATTTTTGTGGAAAGCCTTTACTTGGCTTATTTGGGTTGCTATATTTTTGTTTGGTGCTTATGTAGCCTATGCAATGCTTTCTGATGACAAAAGTAAAAAGTGAGTTATAAAATCAAACCTCATTTAGAGTAAAGTCCTTGAAACTTTTGTAGGCTTGCCCCTAAAATATACTTAAAATCAAAATATTGAGACAACTTTACGCCTAACGCCAACGAAATTCCTTTTGCCCGAAAAGCGTGTAAATGCCCTCAAAACTACAAGTAGGGCTATGTAATCGGCAAGGCTTTCTTTCAGAAATAGAAATTTGTCCGTCTTTCCGCAGTTCAAAAGAAATATTACATAGCTCGTTTTCAAATGAATTGGCTTGCATATCAGAGCTTAAAGATGCTTTTCCTTCATATTTGCCTTTGCAATCGGTATTGGGGTTTATTTCAAGGAAAAAATCAAAAGTATTTTCTTTGAAATTCTTAATTTCTAAGTAGGCTTCTATTTGCCTTCCTCCCTCTATTACAAATTTACCTTCCCATTGCTCTTTCAGTGGTATTTTTCGTTCAAGAAATGGGCGTTCTTGGTAAGCTATAATATTATAGGCTTCATCAAAAACAAATTCAGCTTCAAAAGTTCTATTCTTCTCGGGCTCAATTTGTTTGATAGGTACAATGGCTTTTTGTGGAAAGACTTGTATTTTCGCTAAATCTGCAAAAAAGCGAGGGTTTTTGCGATTTTTCAGTTTTGCTTTTTCTATTTGAGCAACTGCTTCCTTAGTAATGTGCTTTTGTCCCAAGTAAAACTGCACGCTATCAGCAAAAAGTGATTGTAATTTCTTGAAATCTTGTTCATTGAGGCTCTGACAATACTGCTGAACAATATTGATAACAATCCCCTTTTGCTGTTCAACACTCAAATTAGCCTTATTTTCTTGAAAAACATACTCTATGCTATCTGCTTCTGTATTTTGTGAAGCAACTTCTTTATTTTGAGTACTATCTTTTTCTGTTTTTTCCGAGAGTTGCTCTTGCTTGCAAGCCCCCAAAATCAATACAAAGAAACAAAAGAAAAAAAAACTTCGCATATATCTGTAATATTCAAAAAGTTAGATAAATTTTGGTGTAAAAATAGCTTTTTGCAACTAAATACAAACATTTGAGTATCTTTTTTTAACTTTGCTTCAAAAGTTAAAGCGATGAGCAACCGAGTGTTTTTTCCCTATGGCATCAGTAATTTTGAAAAAATTGTACGAGAAAACCTTGTTTTCGTAGATAAAACAAATTATTTGCCTTTATTAGAAAATTATTCCAATATTGCTTTCCTGCGTCCTCGCCGTTTTGGGAAAAGTTTGTTTGTTTCGCTTTTAGAACATTATTACGATATGAACCGAAAAGAAAAATTTCAAGAGCTTTTCGGCAAATACTATATCGGCAAAAATCCTACCCCACTGGCTAACGCTTATCGGATTTTGTTTTTTAATTTTAGTGGCATCAATACTGAAACAGAAGAAAAAAGTCGGGCAGGATTTATTTCTAACATCAAATCAGCATTAGAAGAGTTTTTTATCAAGTATGCCCTCTTTGATAGAACCTTGCAACAAGAAATTCTAAATCATTCAGAAACAAGTGAAATTCTAAGTCATTTTTTTAGAAAATATGCCGCTTTTTACAAAGAACCTATCTACCTGCTCATAGACGAATATGACCATTTTACCAATGAAATCTTAATCCGTGATTTGCAAGAGTTCAAAGAAACCGTTTCCCTGAATGGCTATGTTCGTAAGTTTTACGAAGCTATCAAAAATGCCACACAACAAGGTGTCGTTGATAGATTTTTTATCACGGGCGTTTCACCTATTACATTAGATAGCCTCACAAGTGGCTTTAATATCGTGAGGCACCTAACCCACGAGAAAGACTTTGAGGCAATGATGGGTTTCACTGAAAGTGAAGTTAGGGACTTGCTTGGGCTTGTCCTTCAAGATAAAAGGCAAGAAGAAGCTGTTTTGAACGATATGAGGCGGTATTACAACGGATACAGGTTTTACCCTTCAAGCCAAGAAAATATTTACAATTCTGATATGGTTTTGTATTTCCTTGACCACTTCAAACAACAACAACAATACCCTCGCCAAATGCTTGACCCCAACATTGCCCCCGACTATGGAAAGCTCAAAGCAATGTTTGAAGTCGCTAATTGGCAAGAAAATATTAAAGTATTAGAGGAGGTTTTAGAAAAAGGGTACGTAGATACTCAACTGATTTTGCAGTTTAATTTTGAAAAATATTTCGGTAAAAAAGAATTTATCAATTTTCTTTTTTATTTAGGCAACCTCACTATTCAAGAAACCGATATTACAGGAACTATCCTTTTCAAAATTCCCAATCAAGTAATTGCCGAGCTATATTGGCAATATTATGCCGAAATTTTGCAAGAACAAGCCAACTTGCACACTGAAGCAGATTTAGTTTTATCAGCCGTAAGAGAAATGGCTATTAGTGGAAAAGCAACAATATTTTTCGGGTTGGTGCAGAAACTTTTACAACATCTTTCCAATCGCGATTTTATTCGCTTTGATGAAAAGCATATCAAAATGGTGCTGATGGCGTATTTCATTCAGTCTAATATTTTTTGGGTGCAAAGTGAGCGAGAAATCAGCGGGGGCGGGTATGTGGATTTAGAGCTTTTTATCAGACCCAATAACCCTTTCAAGCATCATCAGTTTGCTATTGAACTGAAATATCTCAAAAAAGAGGAGACCCATTTACTTCAAAACACTATGCAAGAAGCCAAAGAGCAAATTTTGCACTACTATCAGCAAGATACTTTGCTAAAAAGCAAAGAACAACTGCATCTGCTTGCCGTAGTGGTAGTAAAAGATGAAATTTTTGTAGAGGAAGTAAAAATTCAAATCGTATGAATAGCCAAGTATTTTTTCCTTATGGCATCAGCAATTTTGAAAAAATTGTACGAGAAAATCTCGTTTTCGTAGATAAAACAAACTATTTGCCTTTATTAGAAAATTATTCCAATATTGCTTTCCTGCGTCCTCGCCGTTTTGGGAAAAGTTTGTTTGTTTCGCTTTTAGAACATTATTACGATATAAACCGAAAAGAAAAATTTCAAGAGCTTTTCGGCAAATACTATATCGGCAAAAATCCTACTTCATTGGCTAATTCTTATCGGATTTTGTTTTTTAATTTTAGTGCAATTGATACTCGTACTTCTGAAAGCAGTTATAGAGACTTTTTGAACAGCATTAAAATTTCGGTACGTGATTTTTTGATAGGATATGGCTTGCTATCTTTGCGTGAAGCAAGAGAAATACTTGATGAGCCAACTCCTGAAATAATTTTAAGGAGTTTCTTCGGTTTTTATGAAAAAAATCATTTCAATCATAAAATCTACCTGCTCATAGACGAATACGACCATTTTACCAATGAAATTTTAATCCGTGATTTGCAAGAATTCAAAGAAACCGTTTCCCTGAATGGCTATGTTCGTAAGTTTTACGAAGCTATCAAAAATGCCACACAACAAGGTGTCGTAGATAGATTTTTTATCACGGGCGTTTCACCTATTACATTAGATAGCCTCACCAGTGGCTTTAATATCGTGAGGCACTTAACCCACGAGAAAGACTTTGAGGCAATGATGGGTTTCACTGAAAGCGAAGTCAGAAACTTGCTTGGGCTTGTCCTTCAAGATAAAAGGCAAGAAGAGGCTGTTTTGAACGATATGAGGCGGTATTACAACGGATACAGGTTTTACCCTTCAAGCCAAGAAAATATTTACAATTCTGATATGGTTTTGTATTTCCTTGACCACTTCAAACAACAACAACAATACCCTCGCCAAATGCTTGACCCCAACATCGCCCCCGACTACGGAAAACTCAAAGCAATGTTTGAAGTCGCTAATTGGCAAGAAAATGTAAAAGTACTAAATGATGTTTTAGAAAAAGGGTACGTAGATACTCAAATGATTTTGCAGTTTAGTTTTGAAAAGCACTTCGGCAGGAAAGAATTTATCAACTTTCTCTTTTACTTGGGTAACCTGACTATTCAAGAAACCGACATTACAGGAACTATCCTTTTCAAAATCCCTAATCAAGTAATTGCCGAATTATACTGGCAATATTATGCCGAAATTTTGCAAGAACAAGCCAACTTGCCCGCAGAGGCAGATTTAGTTTTATCAGCCGTTAGAGAAATGGCTATCAGTGGAAAAACAGAAAGTTTTTTTACATTAGTGCAGAAACTTTTACAACATCTTTCCAATCGCGATTTTATTCGCTTTGATGAAAAGCACATCAAAATGGTGCTGATGGCGTATTTCATTCAGTCTAATATTTTTTGGGTGCAAAGTGAGCGAGAAATCAGCGGGGGCGGGTATGTGGATTTAGAGCTTTTCATCAGACCCAATAACCCTTTCAAGCATCATCAGTTTGCTATTGAACTGAAATATCTCAAAAAAGAGGAGACCCATTTACTTCAAAGCACTATGCAAGAAGCCAAAGAGCAAATTTTGCACTACTATCAGCAAGATACTTTGCTAAAAAGCAAAGAACAACTGCATCTGCTTGCCGTAGTGGTAGTCAAAGATGAAATTTTTGTAGAGGAAGTAAAAATGTAAAAAATTAAAGTTTTCATCTTTCAAATGCAAAGAGCGACTTTTTAGTCGCCCTTTATTGAAAAAAAGTAAATTTAAGTCTTAAATGGCTTTTTTGTACTTTTCAGCTACTTTGTTCCAATCTACTACATTGAAAAAAGCGGCTACGTAATCGGCACGGCGGTTTTGATATTTCAAATAGTAAGCGTGTTCCCACACATCTAAACCTAAAATAGGCGTACCACAACGTACTCCTTCAATATCCATCAAGGGGTTATCCTGATTGGCAGTAGAGCATATTTTCAGGGATTTATCTTCCATTACACAAAGCCAAGCCCAACCAGAACCAAAACGCCCCATAGCGGCTTTGGAAAACTCCTCTTTGAACTTATCAAAAGAACCAAAAGCCTTATTGATAGCCTCGGCAAGCTCTCCTGTGGGCGTACCACCCCCATTAGGACTCATAATTTCCCAAAAAAGTGTATGATTGTAATGCCCACCGCCATTGTTACGAACTGCCACAGGATATTTGCTAATATTTTTGCACAAATCCTCAATACTCATATTTTCAGCATCGGTGCCTGCAATGGCATTATTGAGATTAGTTACATAAGCGGCGTGATGTTTGCCATAGTGGATATTCATTGTTTGAGCATCAATATGAGGCTCAAGAGCATTTTCAGCGTAGGGTAAAGGTGCTTGTGTGAATGCCATAGTTGAAAAAGTTTTAGGTTAAAGAACTATACACCGTAAAAACAAACAAAATTACATTTAGTTTCGCAATTCAGCAAAGAATTTTTTTAATAGCTCGCTACATTCTTGTTCCATTATGCCACCTATTATTTCTGTTTTGGGGTGCAAAAGGTTGCCCCAACGGCTAAAACCTCTGTGTTCGTCTTTTGCTCCAAACACAACTCTACTGATTTGCGACCAAGCAAGTGCTCCTGCACACATTACACAAGGTTCAAGCGTAACGTAAAGCGTACAACCTTGTAAATATTTGCTTCCCAAATGATTAAATGCAGAAGTTAAAGCAATCATTTCGGCGTGAGCCGTTACGTCTTGCAATTTTTCAGTCTGATTATAGCCTTTGGAAATGAGTTTTTCGTTAGCCACCACAATTGCTCCAACGGGGATTTCTTTTTCTTCATAAGCGATAAGTGCTAAATTATAGGCTACTTGCATCCAAAAAAAATCACTTTCCTTCTGTTGGATTTTTAGGTTCATTTTCTTTCAAATTCCTGATTTTTACCGATTGCATAATTTTAGGTAACAACGGCTGCCAAATAGACTGATACTTGGCAGGGCAATTGAAATTCACTACTACAATTCTATTTTCTACCACCGTGTACATCATATAGTTGTAGCGGCTCAAAGCATTTTTTTTGCCCATTATGCTTTCTTTATCATCTTCTACGGTGCCTACAAATTCCAAAACTACAAATCGTCTTCTGTTAATAGTTCGTACCTCTTCTGTAAAAAATTGAACTTTCGTGTAACTGGCTCGCAAACTACCTTTGTAGAGGTCTTTGAGCATTGGAATATCTTGCTCCTGCCAATAATTGTTCGTAATATTTACGCCCAAATCTATTTCTCCTGCGGGGTCAGAATACATTGCAGAAGGTTTTTTAGTTGTCAGATATTTTTTGGCAAGAGCCTCATCGGGCATAAGCGTAAAATCCGAAGGCACAAGCATACTGATACCGGGCGTCAGGAATGTTTTTTTGAGTTTGATATTTTGGGCATCTGCCCAAAAATGCGTTAAAAATAAATTTAACAATAGCCAATAATGAATTTTTAGCATTTTTCCTGCAATTTTTTGCAAAATTAACTTCTTTATATTTACTTTTTACATTTATGAAAAAATAAGAAATCTCTAATCACCATTCCAAAGGTTTTTTTTCTAAAAAAGAGGCTATTCCTTTCTTGCAGTCGGCGGTTTGACGAGCAAGAGCATTTTGCTGTGCGGCAAAACTAAGAGCCTCCGAGATAGGCATTGTAGGCACTTGGGCTATCATATTTTTAGTGGTTTGCATACTCATTGCAGAATTACTTTTGCAAAGATGTAAAGCAAACTCTTTCACTCTGTTTTCTAAATTTTCGTTAGGTACAATTTCGTTGATTAAACCATATTCCAGTGCCTTTTGAGCGGAAATTAAATCCCCAGAAAGAAGCAATTCTTTGGCTCTGCCCTCCCCTATTTTGCGAAGTAAAAATACCGATACAATAGCAGGAATAAATCCAATTTTTACTTCTGTATAGCCAAATTGAGCATCAGGCACAGCAAAAGAAAAATCACAAACAGTGGCAAGTCCCGCCCCACCTGCAATGGCGTGTCCGTGAATTTGAGCAATTACCACTTTGGGGTGTGTGTAAATGATTTCAAAAAGTTCTTTCAGATTAGAAGAATCGGCTAAATTTTGCTCGTAAGTATTATTTTGCAAAGTTTGCAAATATTCTAAATCTGCCCCTGCACAAAAAACCTTTCCTGTGGCACGTAATACAATCACTTTGGCGGATTCATCATTTTGAGCCTTCCCAAAAGCCTGTTTTAGTTCTTTTACAACTTGTTCGTTCAAAGCATTGCGTTTACCAGGGCGATTGAGCGTAATGTATGCTATGCGGTCTTGCGTATGATACTGCACAAAATTCATATGCTTACAAATTAAGGTTGCCCAAAGATAAACATTTTCTCAAATCAAAAAGCCTTTCCCAACAGAAAGGCTTTTGATTGGCAAAATTTTTATGAAAAAATTACTTTCCTCCTTTCATACCTTTTTCAATCATACCATAAAATTCTTCAATTTTAGGCATCACTACCACACGGATACGGCGGTTTTTAGCACGATTTTCGTCAGTATCGTTAGCTACCAATGGCAAAAACTCACCTCTACCCGCAGGAATAAGACGTGCAGGATTTACCCCCATACGCTGATAGAGCAAGCGAGCGAGTGAAGTAGCTCTTTTCACGCTCAAATCCAAATTGTCGTAAATATCACCTTTTCTTTTGTAGGGTACGTTATCAGTATGACCTTCTATCAGTACATCAAAAGTAGGGCGGTCTTTGAGTACTGCGGCAATAGCTTCTATCTGACGAAGGGTTTGAGGGTTATCCGTACGAATATCATAGCTTCCTGTTTTGAATAAAAGCTTTTCAGAAATGCTAATCATCACAACTGCTTTATCTACATTTACCTCAATATCTTGGTTATCTGTACCCACAGCACGTTTGAGCTGGGTAACAAGAGCTATGGTCATTGAGTCGCGTTTGTTGATAGCCTCGTTCAAGGTTTTAATTTGCAGGTCTTTTTCTTTCATTTGCTCCAAAGAAACTTGCAAGTTTTTGGCTTGCTCGGAAGAGAGCGTGGACATTTCCGTTACCTGACGAATCAGCTTTGCATTCATTTCCTTCAATTCTTTCACTTCACTTTCCAAGCGGGCTTTATCATTGTTGCAAGCATTCAAAGCCGTTTTGGTAGATGCTAAATCCGTTACATAATCTTTATTTAGTTTTTCTAAACTTGCATATTTTGCCTCTAATTCTTTGAGCTTCTTTTTGGGTACGCAAGCAAAAAAAATCAAAGGCATCAATAAAAAAAATCCTAAATGCTTCATAGAAAACAGGGTTTTGAGGTTGAAACAAAATTTTATGCAAACTTACACACAAAACTGCCATACTTCCAAAAGGTTTGAAAAAAAAGACCTGCCACAAAGTGCAACAGGTCTTTTATCCTTCAACCAGCTATGATTACCTCAAAGTTAAGAAACTTTTATGAATATTCAAAGATTTTTTTGAATTTTTTTAAGTAAAGAAGCATAAAGAAAAACTTTACGTCTATTCAGATTGGCTTGATTTTTGTTTTTTTGTTACATTTGTAAGATAAAATCTCCAAAAATGAAAAACTATCTACTTCTTATTTTACTTGTGGCAATTTTGCAAATATCTTTTGCACAAGGATTTAAGCAAATGCATATAAACACCGATAATGCTATTCGTTTCGTAGAAAACAAACATCAATGGGAAGATACCGTTCGCTACCGAGCAGAACTGAATAGCGGTTATCTGTTTGTTTATGCCAATGCTTTGCAATATAGTTTTTATGATGGCAAAGCACTTTTCTACCGCAAACACCCCGAACTTTTTCCACAAGAAGTGAAAAATGGTATCAAAGCTCATAGTTTTGTAGTAGATTTTTTGAAAGCTAATCCACGCACACGCATAGAAGCACGCCGTAGTAATGCTGAAAGTTATTTTTTCTATAAAGGCAATAACCCCAAGCATTGGGCAAGCGATGTAAAAAGCTATCAAGAACTTTATTACCACAATCTTTACAAAAGCATTGACTACCGAATTTTTAGTAAAGGTGAAAATCTGAAATATGAGTTTATCGTCAAGCCACAGGCTGATGCTCGTAAAATTCAAATGCACATCAAGTTTGCCGATGCAGTTGAAATCTTGCCTGACGGCTCGTTGGAGATAAAAACTTCCGTAGGCAGTGTGTATGAAAAAAAACCTTACAGCTATCAAATCATTGAAGGTAAAAAAGTAGAAGTTCCTACTGAATTTGTTTTGAAAAAAAATGTTGTAAGTTTCTATTTTCCCAAAGGTTACGACAAGGATTATCCGCTCATCATAGACCCCGAACTTATTTTTTCGACTTATTCAGGAGGGCGTTCCGATAACTGGGGCAATACAGCCACTTTCGATAACAATGGCAAACTCTATTCAGCAGGCACTACGTATGGAACAGATTTTCCACGCTTTACAGGGGCTATCAAAATTGGTTCGGGCGGTTTGAATAACCAAGACCTACGAAGCGATATTGCTCTTTTTCGCTACAATGCCACAGGAACTACTTTGGAGCAACTTATTTTCATCGGTGGTAATAGTTCCGAAGTAGCTCATAGCTTGGTAGTGGATAAAGATAACCGATTGCTTATTTTAGGCACAACCTCTTCTACAAATTTTCCTATTACGATGGGTTCAATTTTCGTGGGTGGTAGCAGTGTCAATCTTTTAGGCAATGATTATGCCAATGGTAGCGATATTTTTGTAATGAAAATCAATCCGAATGGCTCACTGAACCGCTCTCGCCTCATTGGCGGTACAGGCAACGATGGCATTAAACCTCGTGATATAGCTATCACCTTCATTCATAATTACGGAGACGAATTGCGAGGCGATATTTACACCGATGAAAATAAAAATGTTTATATTGCTTCTACCACTCGTTCAAGTAGTATTGCAGGCATTTCTGGTTCTCTACAAGGTTCGCAAGACGGCTTGGTAGTAAAAATGGACGAAAACCTCAATTTTCTTTGGGGTACATATTTGGGCGGTAGCGGGCTGGATTTCGCTCTTTCTATCAAAACCAATACCGCAGGCGAAGTATATGTAGGCGGAGGCACTACCAGCAATAACTTTCCCGCTACCGCTAGTGGTATGCACGCCACTGCGAGAGGAAGTGATGATGGATTTATAGCGAAATTTTCACCCACAGGTACGCTTCTGCAAGCCACTTATGTAGGTACTTCTGCCGCAGATATGGTTTTTTTGATAGATTTAGATGCCGAGCAAAATGTGTATGCTTTCGGGCAAACTTTTGGCAATTACCCCGTGAGTGCAGGAGTGTATAACAACCCCAATAGCGGGCAATTTATTCATAAAATCAATGCTAATCTCAATGCTTCGCTTTGGAGTACGCGTATAGGTGCAGGCGATGGCAATCCCGATATTTCGCCTACGGCTTTTATGGTTGTTACGGAAAACAATTGCGGAAATATCTACATTGCAGGTTGGGGCGGAAATACAAATAGAAATTCAGGGGGAAATAACAATGGCAGTGATGTTAGCAATATGCCTACTACAAGCGACGCTATCCGTAGAAATAGTGTAAATGGTAGTGATTTCTACTTGGCAGTGTATCGGAAAGATATGCAAGGATTGATTTATGCTACATTTTTTGGAGAAAACTCTACTGATGAAAACGGCGACCACGTAGATGGCGGTACCAGTCGTTTTTCCAAAGATGGTACAATTTACCACGTGGTTTGTGCCTCTTGCCGTGGCACAAATGGCTTTCCAACTACCCAAGGGGCTTGGTCAAGAAGTAACGGCAGTAGTAATTGTAATAACGCCGCTTTTAAGATAGCTTTTGATATTTCAGCAGATTTTCAGGCTCAAGACCCTAAAAACGGCTTTGCTGTTATTAAAAAAGATAGCGTAGTATGTGTAGATAGACTTTTTTTCAAAAATCTTTCCATAGGAGCACAGGGATTTTTATGGCAAATTTTTGATGAAAACGGCAACCTGATTTTTTCCCAAAATACCCAACGCGATTTCTTTTTTGATTTTACAAAAGGTGGAATTTACACCGTTCGTCTTACTATTTTCAATAATTCATCTTGCAAATCCC
This sequence comes from Raineya orbicola, assembly GCF_002843425.1. GTDB lineage: Bacteria > Bacteroidota > Bacteroidia > Cytophagales > Thermonemataceae > Raineya > Raineya orbicola. The sequence continues at coordinate 41,202 of NZ_NKXO01000017.1, read as the reverse complement.
CTTTGATTGTAGAGCAAAAATATGATATTACTATTCCCGGATTTGTTATTACGGATAGCCTTTCGGTTTGTCAGGGTTCAAGTGTGCAACTTTCCGCAAGCGGTGCAGTGAGTTATCAGTGGTCTCCTCCTACGTACCTCAACAATCCTAATATTCCTAATCCTATTGCTACGCCTTTGGAAGATATTACTTACACGCTTTTACTTCAAAATGATAGTTGTACGGCTCAAAGAAAGATTATCATAAAAGTAGATAAACTACCTGAATTAGACTATGAGGTTCGTTTAGTAAAAGATTGTTTTTCGCCGTATAGTGTAAAATTCAGACTTATTGTCCCTGATAGCTTGCTTTTAGATGTAACTGACGATAGAGTTACTTGGACTTTGAGCAATGGGGTTATTCTGCAAGGCATTGAACCTCCGCTTTATACTTTTCCCAATCAGAATGATGAGCAAGGGCAAAACTACACGGTTACTCTATCATATGCCAGCCGAAAATGTCAAAAAGTAGTGCAAAGGGAGTTTGAAATTCCTTCGCTACGTATTCCGCCCAATACCATAACCCCCAATGGAGACGGCATTAACGACACTTTTGCCATAGAAGAAAAAGGAGCTAAACTCACTATTTGGAACAGATGGGGCAAACCTATTTACAAAACCGATAATTATCAAAACGAATGGGGTATGCAAAAAGAAATTGTAGCAGGTTTGTACTACTATCAATACGAAACTCCTTCGGGTGCTGTTTGTAAAGGATGGATACAGGTAATGAAGTAAAAATCATTCTAAAAACTGACTTTTGTCATTCATTCTAACTTATCTTTCATTTAGATTTGCTACAAAGATTTGAATAAAACCTTTATTCAAACCTTGCTATCAAAAACTTAGGTGTAAAACTCTTGGAGTAAGGAAGGTAATTTTGTTACCTTCCTTCTTGCGTTTTTTTAAGAATAGACAGGCTTGTACTCTACATCATCAATCATCATTTTAGCAATAATTTCTCGCATAATTTCAGACGTTCCCCCTGCAATAGTACCTACACGAGCATCACGATAGGCTCGGCAAACCAAATAATCTTCCATATAGCCATAGCCTCCAAAAACTTGCAAACACCTATCTACTACTTTGTTGGCGAGTTCAGAACAATGCAGTTTCACCATAGAACATTCCTTTACAGCTACTTCGCCTTCATTTTGTAGCCAGCAAGTATGATACACCATTTGCTCGGCGGCATACAACTCGGTAGCCAAATCGGCTATCGTATGACGTAGGGTTTGGTATTTAGCTATCTTTCTGCCGAAAGCTTCTCTTTCGTGCATATAACGAATGGTCTCCTCCAAAATCCATTTAGAACTCGCTACCGCCATAATTCCCGCCACTAAACGCTCCAGCTGAAAACTTTCCATAATATAGTAAAACCCAAAATTTTCTACACCTACCAAATTTTCTTTGGGTACGCGAACATTATCAAAACTAATTTCAGCAGTATCAGAGCTATGCCAACCCATTTTTTTGAGCTTGGTACGTGTGATACCTTCACTATCCAAATCTACCACTATCAGACTTATCCCCCCCGCCTTATTTTCAGGATTGGTAGAAACCGCAAGCGTAATAAAATCGCCATAAGTGCCATTGGTAATAAAGGTTTTCGCACCATTGATAATATAAAAATCGCCATCTTTTACGGCTTTGGTACGTATAGATGCTACATCAGAACCCGCCCCTGGCTCACTGATGCCCAAAGCGGCAACTTTTTCACCTGCAATTGCAGGAACAAGATATTTTTGTTTCAGAAAATCACTTCCCGCCCTAAAAATGTGGTTGATAGCCATATACTGATGAACACTTACGGCTGTTGGGAAGCCCCCTGCTCCTACTTTGGCAATTTCTTCCAAAAATACTACCGAATACCAAAAATCTGCCCCTACCCCTCCATATTCAGCAGGGAAATTCAAACCTAAATAACCCTGCTCTCCCATTTTTTTGAAAATTTCTTTGGGAATACGCCTCTCTTCCTCCCAAGCATTGATGAAGGGAATAACCTCTTTTTGTAAAAACTTTCTAACACTATCACGAAATAAGTTGTGCTCTTCTTTGAAATAGAGTGATTTCATAAGCATTTAATTTTGAAATGAAATATAAAAAATTTGTTAGTAAAACGCTGATTGCCTGAAAATGTTTTATTCTACTTTTGCAAGCAAGTAGATAAACGCTGTGAAAAATTGTTTTTCTGTAAGAAAAAAACTTATTTGCTCGTTGTAAAAAGTGTTTTATACAAATTTAGAAAAAGGTTACAGATAATCAATTACTGCATAGGAGTATCCTTTTTCAAAGGTTTCAATCCGTGTTTTTCACCTACTTTAAGCATATATTCAAAGGCTTGGGGCAAGGCATTGGGGATTTCTCCTTCCAAGATAGCCTCTCGCACCTCTGCTTTGATGTTTCCTACTTCGGGACAAGGTTTCAAGCCAAAAGTTTGCATAATCAGTTCTCCTGTAATGACCGGTTGGAAATTTCGCAAGCGGTCTTTTTCCTCAATTTCTTTGAGTCTTTGTTCTACTTTATCAAAGTTAGCAAGATACTTTTTTACTTTTTGGTGGTCTTTGGAGGTAATATCAGCACGGCATAGTTGCATTAAAGCCTCCAAATCGCTTCCTGCCTCAAAAAGCAAACGTCTTAAAGCTGAATCTGTGATATTATCTTTCACCAAAGCAATGGGTCTCAGGTGCAAACGCACCAATTTTTGCACAAAACGCATATTTTCACCCATAGGCAATTTGAGTTTTCGGAAAATATGCGGTACCATTTTAGCACCTTTTTCTTCGTGTCCGTGAAAAGTCCAGCCAACCTTTTCATCAAAGCGTTTGGTGGCAGGTTTGGCTATATCGTGTAAAATTGCCGCCCAACGAAGCCATAAATCCTTAGTTTTCTCACTTAAATTATCCAACACTTGCAAGGTATGATAAAAATTATCTTTGTGCCTTTTATCACCTACGGCTTCTACCCCTTGCAATTCTACCATTTCAGGGAAAATGTAATGCAAAAGCCCCGAATGAAAAAGCAACTTGAAGCCATAAGACGGCTTATCGGAAAGAATAATTTTGTTGAGTTCATCAGTGATACGTTCTTGGGAGACAATCTGTATGCGTTCTTTATTCCGAATAATTGCTTCAAATGTTTCAGGGGCTATATCAAAAGCAAGTTTTGAGGCAAAACGTATAGCCCTCATCATTCGCAAAGGGTCATCGGAAAAGGTAATATCAGGATTGAGCGGCGTTTGGATAATTTTTTTACGCAAATGTTCCACACCGCCAAAAGGGTCTATGAGTGTAGCAAAATTCTGCTTATTCAAAGAAATGGCAAGTGCATTGATAGTAAAATCTCTGCGATGTTGGTCATCTTGTAAAGTACCATTTTCTACAACAGGCTTGCGAGAATCTCGGCTGTACGATTCTTTCCTTGCTCCTACAAACTCCAAAGTCCATTCTTTATAGCGAAACATTGCCGTTCCGAAATTACGATAAGTGGTTACAGAAATGTTTTCATCTAACTTTTGAGCAACTTTCAGAGCAAACTCCACCCCACTACCCACACAAACAATATCAATATCCTTACCTATACGTCCCAGAAGCAAATCTCTCACAAACCCACCTACCAAATAGGCTTCTGTGCCAATTTCTTGGACAATTTGAGCCAGTTGGGCTAAAAACGAATTTTCTGCAAATATATAATCAAATTTATCAGACATTTCCTAATCACAAAGTTTTATCGCACACGTACATACGGATAACAATCAATCACGTGGCTTCTCATATACCTACCTTTTGATTCTGCTTCGAGTAACTCCTCAAATACCTTTGAAGGTACTTCAAAATATTGATATACTTGTCCCTGTTTGAATTTTACTTCTAAAATTTCCTTTTTAGCATCGTAAGCTACCGAAGTAATCATTGAGGATTCTACTGCAATGTGCTTCATTTTAAGAGTTTTTTATTCCCACTCAATAGTAGCAGGCGGTTTAGAGGATATATCCAATACCACTCTATTCACCCCTTTCACCTGATTGATGATTTGGTTAGAAATTTGAGCCAAAAACTCGTAGGGCAATCTTGCCCAATCGGCGGTCATTCCGTCTGTACTCGTAACCGCACGCAAAGCCACTACTCGCTCATAGGTACGCTCATCACCCATCACCCCTACACTCTGCACTGGTAATAAAATTGCCCCCGCCTGCCAAACTTGGTCATAGAGTTCGGCTTTTTTCAAGCCTTCAATAAAAATAGCATCTACTTCTTGCAAAAGTTTGACTTTTTCAGCGGTAATTTCGCCCAAAATCCGAATAGCAAGCCCTGGTCCAGGAAAAGGGTGTCTGTGCAAAATGTTAATAGGCAAGCCCAATTCTTTCCCGATATTTCTCACCTCGTCTTTGAAAAGCATTTTAAGCGGCTCTACCACTTTCAAGTTCATTTTTTCGGGCAAGCCTCCTACATTATGATGCGACTTGATAGTAACCGAAGGACCTGAAACACTCACGCTTTCTATTACATCAGGATAAATGGTGCCTTGTGCAAGCCATTTTACATCTTTAATCTGTCCTGCTTCACGTTCAAAAACATCAATAAATATTTTCCCGATAGCTTTTCGCTTGGCTTCGGGGTCGGTGAGACCTGCAAGGGCTTGGTAAAATTCTACTTTGGCATCAACCCCTTTTACATTCAAACCTAAATCTTGGTAGGAATGTAATACGCTTTCAAATTCATTCTTACGCAAAAGTCCATTATCAACAAAAACACAATACAGGTTTTTCCCGATAGCTTTGTGCAAAAGCAAAGCCGCTACGCTGGAATCCACTCCTCCTGAAAGACCTAATACCACTTTATCATTTCCTAATTCTTTTTTCAGAGCCTCTACACTGCTCTGAATGAAAGAAGTGGCTGTCCAAGTAGGCTGACAGCCGCAAATTTCCAAAACAAAATTCTGCAAAATCTGCTTCCCTTCCAAGGAATGTGTAACTTCGGGGTGAAACTGCAAACCAAAAGTTGCTTCATTTTGCACTTGAAAAGCCGCAACAGGTATGCTTTCGGTACGGGCAATGGTTACAAAATCAGAAGGTATTTGGGTAATCGTATCACCGTGGCTCATCCACACTTGCGAATGAGGCGAAATATGATGAAAAAGGGGATTATCCGCTTCAAATTCCGTCAGGTTAGCTCTGCCATACTCGCGTGTAGCCGATGGTTCAACATTTCCGCCAAATTTTTGAGCAAGCAATTGAGCACCATAGCAAATTCCTAAAACAGGCACTTTTTTACGAATAGCTTGCAAATCTATGTCTGGGGCATTGTTATCTCTTACAGAACAAGGACTTCCAGAAAGAATAACGCCCTTTATTTCTGGGCTTATTGTTGGCAAATGGTGAAAAGGATAAATTTCGCAGAAAACGTTCAATTCTCGTATTCTGCGGGCAATGAGCTGGGTATATTGCGAGCCAAAGTCTAAAATAATGATTTTGTCCATTGTAATATTAAGTTGGGACGGCAAAGATACAATAAATTAAGCCAAGATTAAAATGATTTTTTAGACTTTCAAGAAAAAGACAAGCCCCAACGAGCTTGCCTGCTGATAAATTATTTAAAGTTAATTTTTTGAGGTGGGCTTCCCAAATATGGGCAATTCATCAAATCTGCTACACTCGTGAAAGCAACAGGCGTTTTTTCGTATCCGAAATTATCAAAAAGTGTTTTAGTGCTTTCGCTTACCCCCATACCTACCTCTACATCGTGCATAGTCATTTGGCAAGGATGCTCATAGCCGCAAGCGTGGGCAATTTCCAAAACTTCTTTCCGAAAAGTTTTGATGTAATTAGCAAAACGAACAGATTTGAGAGCGGGGTCTAATCCTCCCATAAGCCATTTGTTTTGTGTAGCCACCCCTGCGGGGCAACGATTGGTATGGCAAACTTGTGCCTGAATGCAACCTATAGAAAGCATCGCCTCACGTGCTACGTGTATGCAATCTGCCCCCAAAGCGAAAGCCATAAGAGCCTTAGCAGGAAACCCTAGTTTGCCTGATGCAATGAAAACAATTCGGTCTGTAAGTCCTCTCTTCTGAAATACTTTATAAACTTCTGTAAAAGCAAAAATAAAAGGCAAAGAAACGTGAGCAGAAAAAGAGTGAGGAGCGGCACCCGTTCCCCCTTCGCCTCCGTCAATAGTGATAAAATCAGGTCCTTTTCCTGTTTTGAGCATTAAATCTGCTAGTTCCTCCCACATTTCCATTTTCCCAACGGCGGCTTTGAAACCTACAGGCAACCCTGTTTTTTCAGCGATATTTTCAATAAAATCTAATAATTCAGGAACATTGCTAAATGATTTATGATAAGCAGGCGAAATAGCATCTTCACCCACTTTCAAACCTCTTACTTGGGCAATTTCCTCAGTTACTTTTTTCCCGGGCAAAATTCCTCCTTTACCCGGTTTAGCTCCTTGTGAAAGTTTGATTTCAATAGCTCTGATAAAAGGATTTTTTTCAACTAACTCCACCATTTTTTGCATTGAGAAATTTCCTTTTTCATCTCTCACACCAAAATACCCTGTACCGAAATGGAAAATTACATCTGCTCCGTTGGAATGATAAGGCGAAAGCCCACCTTCACCTGTATTATGATAGCAACCAACCATTTTCGCTCCTAAATTCATCGCTTGTACGGCATTTTTAGAAAGCGAACCATAGCTCATCGCCGAAATATTGATAATAGAGTAAGGTCTAAAAGGGCGTTTGCGTTTGTTGTAAAGTCCCATTACTTTGGCACAAGGCACAAAATAAGGGTCTTTACGATTAGGGTGGTCTTCTGGCATACGATAGGCAAAAAGAGCTGGATTGATAAACACGTGTCCTGCGGCATAAAGGTCTTTATCTGTACCAAAGCCCTCTAAGTTGTTTTGTTGTTTGGAAGAGGCATACACCCAAGACCGCTCACTACGATTGAAAGGTAGTTCTTCTCTGTTATTAGCCACAATATATTGCCGAAGTTCAGGACCAATAGATTCCAACAAATACCGCAACCTGCCTATCACGGGAAAATTGCGTTTGATGGTTTGAGCCTTGTTCGTTAGGTCGCTGATAAGCATATAAATCAGGATTATGGGGATAAGAAGCCACAAGAAATGTAAGCTCCACTCCTCCCACTGAATAATTTTTTCAATCCATTCAGAAATTTTTTCCATAAGCATACGAATTTTAGGTGCGGTCTGAAAATACAAAAAATTCCGTATAAAGCAAATTTTTATCAGTTTTGAAAAAACATTTTTTCGTAACATTCAAAGTGCTTAACTTTGTGATACAAAGATTTTATATCAAATGCTTTGGTTTCAAGAAACTTCCAAATTTGGCTCTAAAATCGCACTTTGCGATGAAAAAGGGCATTATACGTATCAAGAGCTTTATGAAAATGCTCAAAAAGTAGCTTACTTTTTGATGCACCAACTACACACTAATTCTTTGCAAGGTGCGAGAATTGCCTATTTATTTCCTTCTTGCAAGGAGTACGTAGCAGTACAATGGGGTATATGGCTGGCAGGAGGAATCGCCGTACCACTTTCGCCACTTCACCCCAAGGCAGAAATGGAATATTTTATTCAGGATAGTGAGGCTTCTTTGGTAATCTTACACAATCAATTTACTTCCGAAAACTTTTCCGTACCAAGTCTTACTTGGCAAGAAATTGAATATCGTTCAGAAAATTTACAAGGTTTTTCTGCTCTACCCAAAGTACATTTAGAAAACCCTGCCTTAATGATTTATACCTCTGGCACCACAGGCAAGCCCAAGGGTGTAATACTTACACACAAAAATCTGGCTTTTCAGATTGAAACCCTTGTAAAAGCTTGGGAATGGAAAGAAAACGATAAAATTTTACACGTACTTCCACTACATCATATTCACGGCATCGTTAATGCTTTACAATGTGCTTTGTATGCAGGTGCGGAGGTTGTTTTTTTGCCTAAATTTGAAGCTCAAATAGTTTGGCAAATGTGGCAAAAAGAAGTATTTTCGGTTTTTATGGCAGTGCCTACTATCTACAACCGCCTCATTGCCGAATGGCATAAAGCCAGCGAAACTGAAAAAATCGCTATGCAAAATGCCTGTAAATCTATGAGGCTAATGATTTCGGGTTCGGCGGCTTTACCTGTAAGTATTTTAGAGGAATGGAAAAACATCAGTGGGCATTTTCTATTAGAACGCTATGGAATGAGCGAAATAGGTATGGCTATCAGTAACCCCTTGCACGGAAAACGAAAAGCAGGCTCGGTAGGTTTGCCCTTACCTGATATTCAAATACGTTTGGTTGATGACAACAACCAACCAGTACCACAAGGCGAAGCAGGTGAAATTCAAGTAAAAGGAGATAACGTGTTTGTGGGTTACTGGAAAAAAGAACAAGCCACTGCTGAATGTTTTACTGCTGATGGCTTTTTTAGAACAGGTGATATAGCCCTGAAAGATGACGAGGGCTACTACAAAATTTTAGGCAGAAAATCTACGGATATTATCAAGACCGCAGGATACAAGGTTTCAGCTATTGAAATTGAGGAAACCTTACGCCAACACCCACAAATTAGCGATTGTGCAGTAATAGGCATCTCCGATGATGATAAAGGCGAAAAAATTGTAGGTTTTGTTATTGCTAAAAATAAGGAGCTTGATGAAACCTCTTTGAAAAACTGGCTGAAAGAAATCCTTGCATACTATAAAATCCCTTCCAAGGTTCTTTTTGTAGAGGATTTTCCTCGCAATGCTATGGGAAAAGTAATAAAACCTGAACTCAAAAAACTACTCAAATAGCCGAAGGAGCAACCAAAATCTTAAAGTTCAATTGGCTGATTCGTTTGAAATCTTCTCCAAGCAAACGCATATCATCATCGTCTTCTTCGTAGTACCAATGTATTTCTACTTCTCTGCCCGTGGATTTGAGTTTGCGAAGTTTTCGCAAAATTTCGGAAATATACATTGAGGAACTAGTGTTGCAATACATTATGTTGAAAGTCGCTATTGTTTTAGCAGGTGCTTTTTCGATGTATGCATCAAGCCATCGCAAAATAGGCGTAAAGAAGGAGTAAGAATCCTCGGGTATAGAAACCCCCGAAAACTCAATTTTTCCTTCATTGGCATTAAGCACTACATCAGCAGTTTGTTCGGTAGCCTTAATTATTAAGTTTTCCATAGCAAGGCAATTTGCAGAAGTAAAATTTTCTATTTTTGCAAAGCTAATAAAATTTTATTTTCAAGCAACTGCAAAAAGCAAAGAAAAATTACATCTTTTTTCAAAACTTAAAGTTTGGCTTTATGCAAATCAGAGAAGTAATAAACCTCTTGGAAGGTTTTGCACCCACTATTTATCAAGAAAGCTATGATAATGCAGGTCTGATTTATGGTAATTTGGAAGCAAACATTACAGGCATCTTGATAAGTTTAGATATCACAGAAGCCATTTTAGACGAGGCTATTCGTGCAAATTGTAATCTCATAGTAGCCCATCACCCTATCGTTTTCAAGCCTTTGAAAACTTTTACAGGCAAAAATTATGTTGAAAGAGTACTTATCAAAGCTATTCGGCAAAATATCGCTCTGTATGCCATTCATACCAATCTGGATAATGTACAAAATGGTGTAAGTTTCCACATTGCCTCTATTTTGGGTTTGAAAAATATAAAAGTTTTAGCACCCACTACGCAAAATCTGTACAAACTCACAACTTTTTGCCCACCCGATTACGCACAAAAGGTTTTAGAAGCACTTTGGCAAGCAGGGGCAGGTCAAATCGGTAATTATCAAGATTGTAGTTTTCGTTTGGAAGGTATGGGTACCTATCGCCCCAACGAAAAAGCTAATCCTTTTGCAGGTACGCAAGGCTATTTGGAGCAAGCCCCCGAAACAAGGTTGGAAGTAATTTTACCTGCTCACGCCAAAAATGATATTTTCAAAGCACTACGCAAAGCTCACCCTTACGAGGAAATTGCTTACTATTTGCACCTCTTGGAAAATGAAAATCAGGAAATAGGAGCGGGAGCGATAGGAATGTTAGAAAATCCAATGACCGAAAAAGATTTTTTGGGTTATTTGAAAGAAAAAATGAATCTGAAAGTCATTAAGCACACCGCTTTACTCGGAAAGCCAATTCAAAAAGTAGCCTTATGTGGTGGAAGTGGTTTCTTTTTACTCAAAAAAGCTATTGCACAAAAAGCAGATGTTTTTATTACCGCAGATATCAAGTATCACGAATTCTTTGATGCTGATGGGCAAATTTTGCTTGCAGATATCGGACACTACGAAAGCGAAGTTTTTACCAAAAATCTAATCACAAAAATTTTACAAGAAAAAAATCCTCATATTCCATTAAAAATTTCTCAAATTTCTACCAATCCTATTGATTATTTTTTCTAAATTTGCGGTTTGAAACGAAATCCCAATTTGTATGGCACAAATAGCAGAAAAAAGCATTGAGCAAAAATTAGAAGCTCTTTTGAAGTTGCAAAAAATTGATAGCGAACTGGATAGCATAAAACGCTTGCGTGGGGATTTGCCCAATGAAGTACAAGACCTTGAAGATGAAATTGCTGGTTATCAGACACGCATACAGCGATTTGAGGAGCAAATCAAGGAGTGGGAACAGGTTATCAACGAAATGAAAAATCGCAAAAAAGAAGCTGAAAAGCTCATTGATAAATACAAAGGGCAACAAATGAATGTAAAGAATAACCGCGAATACGAAGCCCTTGCCAAAGAAATAGAATCCGAAGAGCTAGAAATTATACTATGCGACAAAAAAACCAAAGAAGCCAAAGAGAAAATTGATGCTAAAAAAGCTGAAATTGAAAACGTAAAAAAGACCCTCACAGAGCGTAAAAAGTTTTTAGAAGAGAAACAGAAAGAACTTACCCAACTCATTGAAGAGAGCGAAGAAGATGAAAAAAATCTTTTGATTCAAAGAGAAAAGCAAAAAAATCAGATTGATGAACGTTTGCTTGTTTCTTATGAGAAAATTCGCAAAAACTCCTCTAATGGCTTGGCAGTAGTTCTTGTACGAAGAGATGCCTGTGGCGGTTGTTATAGTATGGTACCTCCTCAAAGACAGGTAGATATTCGCGAAAGAAAAAAAATTATTGTTTGCGAACATTGTGGAAGAATTTTGGCAGGTGTAGAAGAAATACAACAAGTAGCAGAAGAAAAAACTACTCGCAAAAAAGGACTGAAAAAAATTTCTGAGGAAGCATAATCGCTCTCACCTGCTAATTCCGAAAATTATACAGCAGATATGTACATCAGTGCGTATCTGCATTTTTTCTATGCTACCCTTAACTAAAATGTTCTACCAATGCAACTTTCTGACTTTGACTACCACTTACCCCCTGAACTTATAGCCCAAGAGCCTTTACCCCTACGCGACCAAGCCAAGTTGCTATTTTACAATAAAGGCACTATTGCCGACCATATTTTCTACGAATTGCCTCAAATTTTACCCCAAAATAGCTTTTTAGTTTTTAACAATACCAAAGTTATTCCTGCTCGTTTGCTTTTGCAAAAATCTTCGGGAGCGTGGATTGAAATTTTCTTGCTTGAACCCGTAGAACCTCATAGCCTTGTAACCATAGCTATGCAGGCTCGTAGGCGATGCTTATGGGAATGTATGATTGGTAATAAAAAACGTTTCAAAGATGCTATTGAAGTTCCTATCACTATCAGAAAAGAAGAATTAAGCCTTAAATGCTCACTTGTAAGCGAAAACCGAGTGCTCTTTGAGTGGGAAAATGAAAAAGTTAGTTTCGCTGAAATTTTAGAATGTTTAGGTAAAATTCCTTTACCTCCTTACATTAAAAGAGAAGTAAGCGAAAAAGATAAGGAGCGTTACCAAACTATTTTTGCTCTGAAAGAAGGAGCTGTTGCCGCCCCTACGGCAAGTTTGCACTTTACTGAAAATGTCTTTGAAAATCTCAAAAATAAAAATATCTCTTATGATTTTCTTACTTTACACGTTGGAGCAGGAACATTTCAACCTATTAAAGTGGCTAATTTTCAAGAACATAAAATACATTCAGAACGTTTAATAGTTTCATTACAAAATATTGAAAATTTAATAAACAATGTTCATAAAAATATTATCCCTGTGGGTACAACCTCAATGCGTACGCTTGAAAGTTTGTACTGGTTCGGAACAGAAATTATTTTAGGAAAAAGCCACTCTCCTATTTTGCATATAAAGCAACAAGTTCCTTATCAAATACCCGTCTCTCAACACCCCCCTTTGCAGGAAGCTCTACAAGCTATCAAAGAACTTATGCAGCAACACCAAATAAACGAACTGCAAGGAAGCACAGAAATTTATATTTACCCAAGTTATGATTTCAAGGTCTGCAAGGGACTAATTACTAATTTTCATATGCCACAAACTACGCTTATTTTACTTATAGCCGCATTTGTAGGCAATGACTGGCGAAAAATCTACCAACACGCTCTACAAAACAACTACCGATTTTTAAGCTACGGAGATTCTTCCTTACTTTTACCTTCGTAACTGCAATAGATTTTGCTTTTTCCAAACATTTTTTCAAAATTTGCAGTCTTGTTTTTATTTAGCCTAAAACAAGAGCAAAACTTAATTTTCTAAATCAAGCTATGCAAAATTTAAGCGAACAAGAAATTTTGAGACGTCAGAAACGGGAGGAACTGATGAAAATGGGCATAGACCCCTACCCCGCCGAAACTTTTGAAGTTACGGCATATGCCCAAGAAATTTTGCAAAACTTTCCTCAACAACCCGAAAAATATCAAGCGGTATCTCTTGCAGGTAGGCTGATGAGTTTTCGGATTATGGGCTCGGCTTCTTTTGCCGAACTGCAAGACTCCACAGGTAGAATACAGATTTATGTACAAAGGGACGATATTTGCCCCACCGAAGATAAAACCCTCTATAATACGGTTTTCAAAAAACTTTTGGATATTGGCGATATTATTGGCGTACAAGGTTTTGTCTTTACCACCAAAACAGGTGAAATAACCATACACGTCAAAAGTTTCAAATTGCTCTGCAAATCTTTGCACCCTTTGCCTATCGTAAAAGAAGTAAAAGATGAGCAAGGCAATGTAAAAACCTACGACGCCTTCACCGACCCCGAACAACGTTACCGCCAACGTTATGTAGATTTAATTGTTAATCCTCACGTAAAAGATATTTTCATTAAACGCTCAAAACTGGTTAATTCTATTCGGCAATTTTTGCAAGAAAGAGGCTACTTGGAAGTAGAAACGCCTATTCTGCAACCTATTCACGGCGGTGCGGCGGCTCGTCCTTTTATCACGCACCACAATACACTGGATATGACGCTCTACTTGCGTATTGCTAACGAGCTTTACCTCAAAAGACTTATTGTAGGTGGTTTTGAAGGGGTTTTTGAATTTGCCAAAGATTTCCGCAACGAAGGTATGAGCCGTTTTCACAACCCTGAATTTACACAAGTAGAAATTTACGTTGCTTACAAAGATTACAACTGGATGGCTGATACCGTTGAGGCAATGATTGAAAAAGTCGCTTTGGACTTACACGGTACTACGCAGGTACGCGTAGGTGAGCATATCATTGACTTCAAACGCCCTTGGAAGCGTTATACAATGCAAGAAATCATTTTGCAATTTACAGGTTTAGATATTGAAAAACTTTCTGAAAGCGAACTTGCTCAAGAAGCCCAAAAAATGGGAATTGAGGTAGATGACTCTATGGGAAAAGCAAAGCTCATTGATGAAATTTTTGGTGAAAAAGTTGAGCCTCACCTCATTCAGCCTACTTTTATTTTAGATTACCCCGTGGAAATGTCGCCACTAACTAAAAAACATCGCAGTAAGGCAGGTTTGGTAGAGCGTTTTGAGGTCATTTGTAATGGCAAAGAAATCTGCAATGCCTATTCCGAACTTAACGACCCCATTGACCAACGAGAACGCTTTGAAGAGCAACTTCGCCTTGCCGAAAGAGGTGATGAGGAAGCTATGGCAATGGACGAAGATTTCTTACGAGCTTTGGAATATGGTATGCCCCCTACGGCAGGTATTGGCATCGGCATTGATAGGCTCACAATGATAATGACCAACCAGCCCTCTATTCAAGAAGTAATATTTTTCCCGCAAATGCGTCCTGAAAAAAAGCCTCAAATGGCTAAAATAGAAGATTACACCGCTTTGGGCATCAGGGAAGAACTTGTACCTATTTTGCAAAAAATGGGTATTCTCACCATTGAGGAACTTAAAAAATATGAAGTCAATAAACTTTTCAATGATATTTGTGGAATGCGAAAGAAAATGAAGTTGGATAATGTCAAAAATCCTACCAAAGAAGAAGTAGCCTCGTGGTTAAGTTAAAAAAACAAAATTTTGTGTATATGTGGCAAGAACAAAATAACGAACTTCGGGCAAAATTTGAGTTTTCTGATTTTTCGGAAGCCTTTGCCTTTATGACGCAAGTAGCCCTGCTTGCCGAACAAATGAACCATCACCCTTGGTGGGCTAATGTGTATAATAAAGTAGAAATTGCCCTTACCACTCACGATGCAGGCAATATCGTTACCGAAAAAGACCGCAAGTTGGCGTCTGCAATTGATAAAATTTATGCCAAATATCAAAAATAGCTTTTATGGAAAATCCTGTTTTAGTAAGTCTTGAAAATCATATCAAAACCATAACGCTCAATAACCCCACGCGTAAAAATGCCCTTACCAAGCAAATGGTTTTGCAAATTCACGAAGCTATCCAAGCCAGTGAAACCGACGGCACACGTGTAATTATTCTGACAGGGGCAGGCAAAGATTTTTGCAGTGGAGCAGATTTAGTGGCAGGCGGAGCAGAACTGATGTCGGGGGTTACAGAATACCTGAAAACTTGCGTCAATCCGTTGATTTTAGCGATGCATTACACGGATATACCCATTATTGCCAAAATTCGCGGGGTATGCGTGGGTTTGGGCTTTAATTTGGCACTGGCTTGCGATATGCTTTTTGCTTCCGAAGATGCTCGTTTCAGCGAAATTTTCACCAATATCGCTCTTTCAAGCGATGGAGGCGGTGCTTTTTTCTTGCCTCGTCGCATTGGCTACTACAAAGCCTTTGAACTAATGACAATGGCAAGTATTTTTACCGCCGATGAGGCATATCATTTGCGTTTGCTCAATAAGGTTTGCGAGGAGGAAACGCTGGATAAGGTTGTCAAAGAAATGGCAGAACGTTTGGCTTCGGGTCCTTGGGTGGCTATCAAACATACCAAAGCCAATTTGCGTGAAGGTTTCAAAGGAACTTTGGAAAAAACTTTGGAAATAGAAGCTGAAAATCAGGGAATTAACTTCAAAACCCAAGATTTCGCCGAAGGCGTACAAGCCTTTTTACAAAAAAGAAAACCGAATTTTCAAGGGAAATAGCAAATAAAATGTTTGATGTAAGAGACATAAAAAAATCCATTGATAGCAAAATAGTAAAGAAAATTTTTGGCAATAAAACCAATGCAAATCTTTTTTTGCAAAAACTTAACTTACCCAAAGAAAGTAATCCTTATGATAAAATTGTAAAAATATGGAATTACGAAGCTCACAAAGGCATTATTAGAGAAATGTTCAAAGAATTGCCTAAATTTACAAGTGGGATAGAGGGTGAAAGGTCTTTACAAATATTGTTAGAAGAGTGGGAAAAGTTAGGTTTAGGCGAAGTAAAATGGCCTTTTTCACAAGGAGCTTTTGACGAATTTGTGCAAAAAATCAATGGAGATAATCGTTTTAGCCGCCTGCAAAAAGACGAACAAGTAAAGGAAGCCGCCGTAAGATATAGAAGAATTAAGGAAATTAACACGGTAAGAAATGATTTTATAGAAACTTTGTTATTTTTAAAACACGAAGATTTAATCCCCACACTTTCCCACACCAGAGGCGTAGATTTTTTCATCAATGGTATTAGCTATGACCAAAAAGTAGCTAAAAGTCCTACAAATGAGTTCAAAAAACAATATGGCAACCAATGGAAAAGAGTTGCTTTGGAAAATCCTGCCGAAGTAGCTAAATATTTATATCAATACCAAGATGAAGGACGCTTTGGTGCATCGCCTCGCCTTTTTGTAGTATATTTGGACGAAGGGATAACACCTGTTCAAATTAAGCACATTATTGATAAAGCCCCAATACGAACACCTTTAGAAATTACTTTTTCCTATCAACACAAAAGTCTTGGTAGAATAACTTACAAGACCTTTTGCTTTATTATCTTGCTAACCAATGACTTATGAACTATATTGGCTCAAAATACAAACTTATCCCCTTTATACGTGAAACCATCTTGGAAGTTGTTGGTCAAGAAAAGCTATCAAAAGCTATTTTTTATGATGCTTTTGCAGGAACAGGCGTAGTAGGAAGAGTTTTCAAAAGCAAAGTAAAAAAAATTATAGCCAGCGATACTGAATATTATGCCTTTGTGCTTAATAGAAATTATATCCAAAATCATCAAGAAGTTTCTTCGCAAAATTTGTATTATCTCAATACTCTTGAAGGCAAAGAAGGATTTATATACCAAAATTACTCTGAAAAAGGTAGCTTACGTAATTATTTTTCAGCCCCAAACGGAAAAAAAATAGATGCTATACGCACAGAAATTGAAAACTTAAAAAATAGCATTTCTGAAGATGAATACTTTTTCCTGCTTTGCTCTCTTTTAGAAAGTGCGGATAAAGTAGCTAATACAGCTTCCGTATATGGTGCTTTTTTGAAGCAATTGAAAAAATCTGCTCAAAAACCATTTTTTTTAGAACCCGCTCATTTTGAAGTCAATCATCAAACTCATGAAGTATATCACGGCGAAGCCGAAAAAGTAATAGAAAAGGTATCAGGAGATATTTTATATTTAGACCCGCCTTACAATACTCGCCAGTATGGTAGCAATTATCATTTACTTAATACTATTGCTCTTTATGACCATTTTGAGCCACAAGGCAAAACAGGCTTACGACCCAATTATTACAAATCTTTATTTTGCTCTAAACAAAAAGCCCCCGAAACACTTGAAAAAATCATTGCCAAAGCTCAATTCAAATACATTTTTTTAAGCTACAATAATGAAGGCATTATACCATTAGAAAAAATTCAAACAATTATGCGTAAATACGGCACTTACGAGGTATTTTCCCAAAATTACAACCGCTTTATGGCTGATAAACCTTCCCAACGCTCTTACAAAGCAAACTATACCACTGAATTTCTACATTTTTTGGAAAAAAAACACTGAATTGTCAAAAATCGGTAATTGGGGTAAATTTACATCAACTTTTAATTTTTTCATTATCAAAAACTTGCATATCTCTGTATTTTATTTAACTTTGCTATAAAAAGTAGCAAAGATATGAAAAGACTTTTACTCATCTCTGTATGCGTGTGCGTTAGTATAAGCATTTCCTTTCCACAAAGCACAAAGGATTTTAATAAAAAAGTTTGGGCAAAAACAAGTCCGCAAGGTATTACCTTCATTGAAAACAAAAATCAATGGGAAAAATCTATTGCTTTTCGTGCCGATTTGCCAAGTGGCTTTCTTTTCGCCTACAACAATGCCCTGCAATTCAGTTTCTATGATAGTAAAGCCCTTGAATATTTACGCCACAAGCCCGCCCATCAGAATAATCCTGAATTTGCCATTTATGAAAAACAAAAAGGTATCAAGGCTCATAGCTTTGTAATAGATTTTTTAGGGTCAAACCCTGTGCAAGTGCAAGCCTTGGGCAAAGCCAAACCCACAATTTATCATTACTACATAGGTGAAAAAAGTCGTTGGGCTGAAAATGTAAAGGGATATGAGGGCATTTTGTACAAAAACCTCTACACAGGCATTGATTATGCGATTTTTCAGGGGGAAAATCATTTGAAGTACGAATTTTATGTAAAAGCAGGGGCAAATCCTGCATCTATTCAAATGGAATACAAACACGCCGAAAGTGTAAAAATCTTGCCTGATGGTACTTTGCTCATTCAAACTTCTGTGGGCGATATGTATGAAAAAAAGCCCATAAGTTACCAAATCATCAGAGGTAAAAAAGTTGAAATACCTACTGAATTTCGCCTGCAAGGCAATATACTTTCTTTCTACTTTCCAAAAGGATATAACAAAAATTACGACCTTATCATAGACCCTGAACTTGTATTTTCAACCTATTCTGGTGGAGTTTCTGATAATTGGGGTAATACCGCCGCCTTTGATAATGCAGGCAACTTATATTCGGGAGCTACGCTTTTTGGTTTAAGTTTTCCTAATTTTACAGGAGCCATCACTATTGGCAGTACAGGTTCAGGGGGAACAATTACTGATGTTGGCATTTTCAAATACAATGCCACAGGCACAACATTACAACAACTTACTTTCATTGGTGGATCAGACTCCGAAGTGCCTCATAGCTTGGTAGTGGATAGCCAAAATAATCTTTGGATTTTAGGAACAACCAGTTCTACGAACTTTCCTGCCACTTTTGGTTCTTTCGCAGGCGGAACGGGTCTCACCCCTATTTCAGGAATTTCCTACAACAACGGAAGTGATATTTTTGTAGTAAAACTTAATCCCACAGGAACGCTGAATGCTTCTCGGCTCATAGGCGGTACAGGCAACGATGGTATCAAACCTTCGGGGGGAATGGTTATCAATAATTACGGCGATGAATTTAGAGGAGATATTTATGCCGATGCTAATGATAATATCTATATCGCCTCTACTACCCGCTCTGCAAGTATTACAGGTATAACAGGCTCTTTGAGCGGTGTAGCAGACGGATTAGTTGTAAAAATGAACAATAGCTTAGGAATTTTATGGGGCAGATATATTGGCGGTTCAGGCATTGATTACGCCCTTTCCGTAAAAACCAACCAAGCAGGCGAAGTGTATGTAGGTGGAGGTACTAATAGCACCAATTTGCCCAATACCACAGGAGCCTTCAATCCTTCTGCGTTGGGCAGTGATGACGGCTTTATTATGCGTTTTGATGCTTTGGGAAATATCATTCGTACCACTTATTTAGGCACTTCTGCCGCTGATGTTTCCTTTTTTATAGATTTAGACTCTGATGAGGAAGTTTATGCTTTCGGACAGACTTTCGGTAATTATCCTGTGAGTTCGGGGGTGTATAATAACCCCAACAGCGGACAATTTATCCATAAAATTAGCCCCGATTTGGCTACTTCTCGTTGGAGTACGCGTATAGGTGCAGGCGATGGCAATCCTGATATTTCCCCTACGGCTTTTTTGGTGGTTACTGAAAATAACTGCAACAATATTTACATTGCAGGTTGGGGTGGCAGTCTGAATGGTTCGGGTAGTAGCGTAACCAATATGCCTACCACCGAAGACGCTTACAGACGTACCACGATAAATGGCAGAGATTTCTACATTGCCGTCTATAAACGCAATATGGAAAGACTTTTATATGCTACTTTCTTTGGTGAAAATGCTTCTAACGAAACAGGCGACCACGTAGATGGCGGAACAAGCCGTTTTTCTAAAAATGGTATTATTTACCACTCTACTTGTGCCTCTTGTGGAGGCACTAATGGCTTTCCTACAACGCCCGGGGCTTGGTCTAATACCAATAACAGCACCAATTGCAATAATGCCGTTTTTAAGTTCAAGCTCAATGTAACCGCTGATTTCCAAATGGTCAATCCTCGTAACTCGCAACTAATTAGCAGTGGTTCGGAAACTTGCGAACAAAGGGTAAGTTTTGTTTTCAATGCTATTGATGCTGATGACTTTTTGTGGGAAATTTTAGACGTGAATTTTAATGTAATTTTCTCTCAAAACACCGACCGCAATTTTTCATATACTTTCACTGCTCCCGGCGACTACAAAATTCGCCTCACCGTTACGAATTGCAATCAGGTAAGCCAAGCGATTAAAGATTTAAAGGTGATTTTTCCCAATTTTACCTTTCCTCCTGACCAAATCAATCTTTGCAGAGGAGAAAGCGTACAACTACAAGCCAGCGGAGCAACTTTTTATCAATGGAGACCTACCACAGGGCTAAATAATCCGAATATTCCTAACCCTATTGCCTCACCTACTCAAAGCATTACCTATACGCTCACTATGCGTGATGGCATTTGCGAAAGAGTAAAAAATGTTAGAGTAGAAGTTATACCTGCTACTCCTGCGGATTTCAACTTTACACTACTCAAAGAATGTAACAGCCCTTACCGAGTGCGTTTGCGTCTTGCTGATAATGTAGATACCACCAAATTCGTAAAATTCCGTTGGGATATGGGCGATGGCAATATTTTAGAAGGCACAAGACCTGATGAATACACCTACGCCGAAATGAATAGAACTTACACTATCACTCTGCTTGCTGAAAATCCAAATGGCTGTATTTCAAGAGCCACGAAACAAGTAATTATCCCCAAGCCCCCTATTTTCCCGCCGAATGTTATTACCCCTAATGGCGATGGCATCAATGATACTTTTGAAATTGCCGAAAAAAATGCTAAAATTCAGATTTGGAATCGTTGGGGGAAATTAGTATTCAAATCTGATAACTATCAAAACAATTGGGGCAAAGATGAAAACATCACCGCAGGTGTATATTACTACTATTTGGAAAGCCCTTCGGGAGTAAGTTGTAATGGCTGGGTGCAAGTGATGAAGTAAATTAAAAAGGCAGGCTAAAAAACCTGCCTAATATTTTTGGTTAAACTTTTTCTTTCACCTGTTCAATGGCTTGGCAGATATTCTGAAAAATCTCTTCTATATCACCAATGCCATTGATTTTACAGAGTTTGCCCTTGCTATGATAATAAGGCAAAACGTGCATTGTTTTGTTGTAGTATTCAAAAATGCGTTTGTTGATTTTTTCTTCTTCATCGTCAGAGCGTCCTTCTATCAGTTTGCGTTTTGCTAAACGCTCTCTTACTTCTGTTTCACTGACATCAAGAGCTACGACAGCGTGAATTGCCGTACCACGCTCTTTCATAAATTTATCCAACATTTCGGCTTGCACAACGGTGCGTGGAAAACCATCAAAAATAAAACCACTTACTTCGGGGTGAGCATCTAAAACCTCTTTGAGCATCGCAATAGTAATTTCATCAGGTACTAAAATACCATTATTGGTATATTCAACCACTTTTTTTCCAAGCTCTGTTTGCTCTTTGATATGTTTTCGGAACAAATCTCCTGTGGAAATATGAAACAAATTGTATTTGGCGATGAGTTTATCGCTTTGTGTGCCTTTGCCTGCACCCGGCGGACCGAAAATGACTAAATTTAACATTTTTCTGTAAAATTTTGATTTTTGATTAACGCAAAAATAAACTTTAACCAAAATTACACATTTTTCAAGAAATACAAATATTTTTGCGGGAAAATAATTTTTCAGCAAACAAGCTATGCAAAAAAAACACCTTCTCTTTTGGCGTAATTTCCCTAATAAGTGGCTCGTATATTGGTTTATGATTTTTGCTGTGGCTACTCTCATAGCTATGCTTATTAGTAGGCATTGGGGCTATCAGTGGCTTTATGAATGGAAAACGCTTATCACTACACAAAACCAAGAAATACCTCTGGAAACTTTTGAAAAAGGGCTTTTACAAGTTGATTTTCTTGTTCCTTCTTACTTTCAGCAATACTTATATGTAGCTACTGACCTAAAAATTCCCTTTTGGGCTTCGCAAGTTTGGTGGATAGTTATTTCGCTTGCTATCAGCTTGCTTGGAGCAAGCATAAGTTTTTTCAATAGAACTTATTTCCTACTTTCTGCTACACTAATGATAATTTTTATCATCACACTGCAAATTCATTTGCTCGGAATTTTTGGAATTTATGCCAAATGGCTATGGAGTGGCATTTGGATTGTACTGATTGTAGGGGCTAATTATTATTTTCACGCTTTTGGACAAAAATATTCGTTCTTGCAACGCTTTGGCATTAACCTCATTCTTTGGCTACTACTTGATTTACTTATTTTTCTTTTTGCCAAAGAAAGTAACCCAACCCTTTACTTATCCAGCTATGGTATTGTTTTGCCTGCTATTGTTGCAGTTAGTACTATTTTTTTAGTGGCTTCTGAAATTCCTTATTTAGTAGCTTCGCTTACCGCCACTCAACCCAAAAAATTAGGCTTTCATCTTTTTATAGTTTTGTATCTTACCAATTTGCTTTTGCTTTATTTACGCAATAGCAAGCAGTATAACACTAATTTTTTACTCATTGACGACTTTTACATTTTAGCTATTTCCCAAATAGCGGGCTTTTGGGGCGTTAGATACAACCCTTTATTTCAAACCATTGTCCCCGAAAGAATGCGTATTTGGGTGTATTTGGCTATGGTCATTATTACCAACATTACACTTTTTTATTTCAATACCACCGCCAACGAAGATGCCATCGCCGCAAGCGAAGATTTTATCACGTATTCTCACGCAGGTTTTGCTGTGGCTTTGTGGGTGTATGTTACATTTAACTTGCAAAAAATTAACTTTCAGGAAGCTAATCAAAACTTTTCACAAATATTTTATGGCAACCAAGAAGCCAAACCCATTCCTTGGTATCTGACAAGAGGATTAGGATTTTTACTAATGGGACTTTTGATTTACAAAGAAAATGCGATTGCTCTCAATCAAGCTATTGCGGCGTATTTCAGTGGTGTAGGTGATTTGTATTTAGAAAGTCCTCGTGAAACTGAACATTTGCTTGCAAACGACTCCTACGAAACAGCCCTTTCACGCGACCCCGTCAGTCATCGTTTGTGGCTTGCAAAGGCTTCTATCATAGGAAAAAAAGAAAATTTAAGCGAAGAACAAACTGAAAAACGTGTCAAAGCACTCAAACAAGCTCTTCTCCGCGACCCACAAGCCTTTACTTATGCTATTATTGCCCAAGAGTATATTGATAAAAATCAAATTCCGCAGGCTATTGCCTATTACTTGCAAGGTGTGCAAAAGTTCCCTCAAAATGCTTTCCTCTACAACAATTTAGGCGTGATGTACTCTTTGGAAAACAAGATAGATTCTGCCTATTTTTATCTAAAAAAAGCTCAAAATTATACCAAAAATCCCCTTGAAATTCAAACCAATGTACTGGGGCTTTTGGCTCGCAAGCCTTTTCTGCCACAGGATACTTTGGGTAAAATTTCCCCCCAAAATGATGCTACTTTTAATAGCAATCTTTTTGCCACTTTTAATGCCTACCAAAAAATGGCTAATTTCCCCTTTAATGTAAGTTTTGCAAGAAAAAATCTTGATGATACCACACTTCTGAACAAAAATCAAGCAATTTATTTGTATAATTTTTTATCAGCTAACGCCCAAGATACCAATGCTTTACACGTTATCAATCGTTTGCTCAATAGCAATCAGAATATCTCTTTGAACGACTTTCTCTTACAAGCCAAACTTAATCATTTTTACAAGAAAAACCATCATCAACAAGCCGTTGAAGCGAGCCGCTTTTTGGCTTACATATCTGCATCAGACTACCAGTACAATCTTGTAAAACATTTACTTAGATTAGGACAACCTTGGCAAGCTGTGCAAGCAGTGGAAAAATTGCAGAAAAATGAATT
Organism: Raineya orbicola; assembly: GCF_002843425.1. Classification (GTDB taxonomy): domain Bacteria; phylum Bacteroidota; class Bacteroidia; order Cytophagales; family Thermonemataceae; genus Raineya; species Raineya orbicola. Next base: position 17,599 of record NZ_NKXO01000017.1, on the reverse strand, counting down.
TGCCTCACAAAGTAAATCTGAAATCAACTACTTATGGGCAGTGGCTTTGAGCGAAGATAAAAATTTAGAAGAATGTGTAGGACTATGGCAATTGGTTGCTTTGGATAGCTTAAAGCCACAACGCAAAAAAATTGCCGAAACAATGTTCAAAATACATTATGCTGAAAAAAACAAATGGCAAGAATACTCCGACTCGGTGCGTTATGGAATGATTTACTACCGAAACGACCTTGACAATCAGCTCAAAATGCAAATGGCAGAAAGTATTCAGAACGAAACGCTGAAAGCCAAAGCCTTTGCCGAAACAGCCAACTTACTGCTCAAAGAAGGAAAAATAGCAGAAGCTGATAATTTTTTGCAGAAAATCCCTAATAACCTTTCTATTTCGCCAAATGCCCAAAGCGAACTCATTTGGGTAAAAATGAAAGTAGCTTTCTACAAAAATGATTTAAGCACGTTAAAAAATTTAGTAGAAAATTACAAGCTCAATGCTTTGTACGAGCCTTATCAGAAGTTTTTTAGAGGAGTTCTTGCAGAAAAAAATCAGCCTGATAATGCCTATAAATTGTACCAAGAAGCTATTTGGGGCAATCCGTTTGAAATAATGTTTTACCCCAATATAATTGCCCTTTCAAATGAATTGGACAAAAATCCACAAGGCAAGGCTTATGACTGGGCAGTACAAGCCACTCGCTTCAACGAACTTCACCCACTTGCTTGGAAATTGTATTTTGAACAATGCCTAAAAGCCGAATTCTGGGAATATGCCCAAGAGGCTTTAAGCAAAATAGAAAGTCTTGCTCCCCAAGATTTTCCTCGTTACAAGACAATGCTTACAGAAAAAAAGCGTTGATTAGTACAAAACAAGAAACAAGATGCAGGAAACAGGATTTTAGACATATTGATGCTATACACAAAAGGAATAAGAGATAAAGTTCTTAAAATCCTGAACTCCCAATGCTAAACTTTTTGAATGTAAATAATTACGGAAACAAGAGGCAAGAAATTAGTTAAAACAAAGTTTTTGAAACTCAAACTTCTGAACTTTCAAAATCTGAACTATTATGAGCAAAATTATCATTGAAACGCATCACTTGGCTCGCAGATACGAAATGGGTAGCGAGGTAATTCACGCCTTGAAAGATATTAGCATAACCATTCGTAAAGGCGAATACGTGGCTTTTATGGGACCTTCGGGCTCGGGAAAATCAACCCTGATGAATATTATTGGCTGTCTGGATACTCCCAATGAAGGCACTTATATCTTAAACGGCACGGAAGTAAGCGATATGAGCGATAATGAACTCGCCGAAATTCGCAACAAAGAAATTGGCTTTGTGTTTCAAACTTTTAACCTTTTGCCCCGCTCTACAGCTTTAGAAAATGTTGCTTTGCCACTCATCTATGCAGGAGTAGGCAAGAAGGAACGCATAGAACGAGCTATGGAAGCACTGAAAAATGTAGGTTTAGAAAACCGAGCCAAACATCGCCCCAACGAACTTTCGGGCGGGCAACGGCAAAGAGTTGCTATTGCAAGGGCTTTGGTAAATAATCCGAGTATTATTTTAGCAGATGAACCCACAGGTAACCTTGACACAAAAACCTCCCAAGAAATTATGGCTCTTTTTGATGCCTTACACCAAAAAGGAAACACCATTATTATGGTTACTCACGAAGAAGATATTGCCCGACACGCTCATCGTATCATACGCCTACGAGATGGCTTAATAGAAACTGATGAAGCCAATAAACAATTTAGCAGTCAATTAATATGAGCTTGAAGCTCAGTAAAAACGGCTTTCTGATTTCCTTACTTTTATTTCAAAAATTTTTGAGGTAAAAAAAATATTTTTCAAAGTTTTTTTGCATATTTGCCCAAATTGTATTTGTTTTGATTTGCGTTAGCCTCAAAAATTCTAAAAATTATGCAACAACCTATCAAATACTATTACGAAATTATTGAAAGTTGTATCCGTGATATGGGCGAAGACCCCGTAGCTTGCAGAGGCGAATTAGAAGGACAATGGAACTTGAAAAGAGGCTCGGCAAGCGTTTGGGTAGATGTTTGGGAAATGGAAAGCAACAAGCAAATTTATTTCCAACTGCTTTCGCCTGTGGTAGGCGTTCCCCCTACCAATCGTGAGGCTTTTTACCAAGAGCTTTTGCAAATCAATCATACTTTGTATGGTGTAGCTTTTACAATCAAGGATAATTATGCCTATATCAAAATGATACGCGAAGCACAAGGACTGGATAAAACCGAAGCCGCCGCTATGTTGGATAGAATTGGCTACTATGCCGACCTATACGATGATAAATTGCGTGAAAAATATTTTGGTAAATAATTGCCTCAAAAATTAAAAATAAATAACCGCACCAAAGAGCTTGATGCGGTTGTTTATTTTTAGGGAAACAACTTTGTATAAACGATAAAAAAAGCAAAAACTTTCAGAAAAAATCAACTTTTTAAGAAGTTTTTCACCACCTCTAAAAATGCTTGGGGCTTTTCAGCGTGAAGCCAATGCCCTGCCTCTGCTATGGTTTCTATAATTGCTTTGGGGAAATAATAACGAATAAGCTCAAAATCTTCATCAAGAATATAATGAGATTTTTCGCCCCGAACAAAAAGTGTGGGTTCATCAAAAGTAAGATTGGTATGCAAACCCTCACCTACATTGGCAATTTGTTCAGCGATAACAGCTAAGTTGATACGCCAAGCCCATTTTTCTCCTTCTCGGTACAGATTTTTGAGTAAAAAGGCTTTGGTAGAATCTTCTTTTACATAAAGGCTTAAAATTTCCTCCGCTTCTTTGCGAGATGTCAGTTTTTGTAAATCAATTGCCTGCAAGCCCTCTAAAATATGCTGATGATGAAGCGGATAACTTTTAGGAGCAATATCTGCTACAATGAGCTTTTCAATCTTGCTTGGAAAGTAGTTGCAAGCATAATACATTGCTGTTTTGCCCCCCATAGAATGCCCCAAAAGAGTAGGATTTTGCAGATTTTTAGCTTCTATAAATTCGTGTAAATCTTTCGCCATAGCCTCGTAAGTCCATTCAGAGCTATGAAAAGATTTGCCGTGATTGCGTTGGTCTATGAGATAAACCTTATATTCATCAGCCAAAGCTCTTCCGATAGTAAGCCAATTATCTGATGAACCAAAAAGCCCGTGAATAATCACAATTTCTTTACCTTTTGAACCTAATTCCTGATAGTATAGCATAATAGTAATAGATTTCCTGTTTCTTGCTTCCTACCTCCTGCTTCTATTTTGCTTTGCAAATTACAGAAAATTTTGCCTTGTAGTAAAATCCATTTTGAGAATTACAAGAAAAATCTTTACTTTGGGGCGTAATTTTGGAAAATAAACTTTTGTACGCAATGGAACTCTATCTTGATTCAGCAGACATCAAAGAAATTGAAGAAGCCTTCCAGCTCGGATTTCTCACAGGACTGACCACCACTCCTACTTTTATGCACCGCGAAGGCGTAAAAAATGTAGATGAAATTATCCTCAAACTTTCAAAAATGGTACCTATTTTACAAGTAGAAGCCCTTGGCGATAATGCAGATGAAATTGTAAAAGAAGCCAAAAGACTTGTAAAATTGGGTTTAAGCAAAGAAAAAACCGTTTTCAAAATACCTGTCTCTTTGGAAGGTGTAAAAGCCTGTAAAAAACTCACAGACGAAGGCTATCAAGTAAATATTCATTTGGTTTATACCCTCCAACAAGCCTATATGGCTATGGCAGCAGGGGCTACTTATGTATGCCCACTGGTGGGCAGATTGCAAGACCAAGGACACGATGCTCTGGCTCTTGTTCAGCAATGCGTAGATGCTGTAAATTATTATGGCTATCGTTCTAAAATTATGTTCTCTTCTGTGCGTAATGTAGAACACGTCAGAAATGCTATCAATATAGGTGTGCATACCATTACCGTGCCTTGGAAAATAATGAAACAACTCACCGAAAACCATTTCACGGCTATTGGCACACAACAATTTGAAGAACACACCAAACTAATGACTAAGCGTGTCAAAGATATTATTCGTCAGGAAAACCCTACCGTCAAGCTCACCGAAACCGTGCTTGATGCAATTGTGCAAATGACAGAATCGGGCTTTGGTGCTGTTTCTGTAATTGATAGTAAGAAAAACCTTGTAGGCGTTTTTACCGATGGCGATTTGCGTAGAAAACTTAAAGAAAATGGAAAAGATTTGCTCAAAAAGAAAATGAGCGAATTTGAGTTCAAAACGCCGCTTACCATTGAAAGCGATGCCCTTTTGAATGATGCCGTTCAACTTATTAAGCAAAAAAATGTAGATAATCTGATTGTTACCGAAAAAGGCAAGCTCAAAGGAATGTTAGATGTACAAGATTTGATAGATATTGGCTTGATGGGTTAATTATTACAACATACCCCTCTTTTACATAAAAACTTGTAGAGAGGGGTGTTTTTTTCAAAACTCACCGCCTAAATACTTTCCGATGTATTTCAGGGATATTTTTGGTTTAGAAGAAATTAAAAGAACACTCATTACAGCCCTTAGGCAAAATCACGTTGCACACGCTCAACTTTTTGCAGGGGCAGAAGGCTCGGCAAATCTGGCAATGGCACTGGCTTATGTTCGTTATATTTTTTGTCATAACAAAGGCGAATATGATAGCTGTGGCACTTGCCCCGCCTGCCGTAAATTAGATAAACTCACGCACCCTGATTTGCATTTTGTTTTTCCCACAAGTTCTACCCCCAAAATCACAAAACCTTTGAGCCAAGATTTGCTCAAAGAGTGGCGAGAATTTGCCTTGCAAAAAACTTACGCAGGCATAAGTGAGTGGCTGGAGCATATTGGGGCAGAAAGCAAAATGCCTAATATCAGTGCCGAAGAAAGCCGTAAAATCATCACTACGCTTTCGCTAATGCCTTTTGAAAGTGATTTCAAAGCAATGCTGATTTGGCTTCCCGAACTAATGCACCCCACAGCCGCCAATGCTTTGCTTAAAATTTTGGAAGAGCCGCCTCCTCAAACGCTTTTTTTTCTGGTAAGTCAGGAACCCGAAAAACTCCTGATTACTATTCTTTCGCGTCTGCAACCTGTACGCATACGCAATTTCAAGGATAGTGAGGTAAAAGAGTTTTTACAAGAAAAAATGCAAGTAGAGCCTCTCCGAGCTGAACAAATCGCTCATTTGGCAGAAGGTAATTTACTAAAAGCACAATATTTAGCCCAAGAAATTGTAGATGATAACCATAGTCTTTTTCGGAATTGGATGCGAATCTGCTACTCTCGCAAATACGCCGAACTCTGTAAAATGATGGAAGACTTTGGAAAAATGCCCAAAGAAGCTCAAAGAAATCTTTTGCAATACGGCTTAAATATGTGCCAAGAAACTTTGGTATATCGCTTTGCTGAAGGCAAACTCAATCGTCTTTCCGAAGAAGGAATGACCTTTGTACAAGGATTCTCCAAAACCATTCATACAGAAAATATCGCTAAATTTTACGAATTGCTCAACAATGCCATTTTTCATTTAGAAAGAAATGCAAACCCAAAAATTGTTTTTTTAGAAACATCTTTGCAAATTAGCCAAATTATTCGTTGAAAAATAAAATTTTACTTGATTGGATATGCAAAATAAGTACATTAAAGTTTGGCAACCTATCCAATTTAATGAAAAGTGGTCAAAAACCAACACTTCTTTATTTGACGAGCTTGCCCCAAGTTGGTATAAAAAAAGAAGTCAATTAAAAAAAAATAGCAAAGAATTTGATGAATTTCTTAACCAACTGAAAAGACAACACGCTATTGAAACAGGCATTATTGAAAAACTATACGATTTAAGTGAAGGCATCACTCAAACCTTCATAAAAGAAGGCTTTATTGAAAGTTATATCAGCCATAACGATACCAATATTTCCCCAAATCAACTGATGAATTATTTGAAACATCAGTTTGAAGCAATAGATTTTGTTTTTGATGTTGTTACGAATAATAGACCTATTAACAAGTCCTTCATTTTAGAACTTCACCAACTTGTTTTGAAAGGGCAGGAATATACTTGGGCAATTGACTCTTTGGGAAGAGAAATAAAAGTAGAAGTGTTGAAAGGGAAGTTCAAAATGCACCCTAATAATCCTAAGCGAAGTGATGGAACCATTTTTGAGTATTGCCCCCCACTTCAAGTGGATAGCGAAATAGACAAACTGCTTGAAATATCAAACGGGTTAGAAGCCAAACAAATCCACCCTATCATTTTGTCGGCTTGGTTTCATCACGCTTTTACTCAAATACATCCTTTTCAAGACGGGAACGGGAGAATGGCAAGATTGCTCGCAAGTCTAATTCTCATAAAACATCAGTTGTTCCCCCTAAATATTTTGCGAACAGAAAGAAAAGAATATATTGAAGCGTTAGAACAAGCTGATAAGGGAAATCCTGAAAATTTAGTAATTCTTTTCTGCAAAGTACAAAAAAGAAACATTGAAAAAGCCCTCAATATTCAAATGAGCTTTGATACGCTCTCAGTACTTGCTCAAACCTTCAAAGAGAAGGTAGAAAAAATGAGCTTGCAAGAAAAATTAGAACGTGATAAAACGATTGAGAAGAATTGGAATATCTTATCAGAAAGTGTGTATGAAATCATCGGGAAAATTCAACAAGAATTATTTGAAGTAATACCCAAAGAGAAAACTTATATTCAAACAATTGCTTCTAAACCCGAAAATTCCTATTACTACACGAAACAAATTATTGCATTAGCCCAAGAAAACGATTATTTCTTCAATAAAAACAGACCACGAAAATGGTTTAGAATATCTTTTCATATCTCGCAGTTCAAACGTTATGATATTATTATTTCGCTCCATTATTTCGGCTATTTTGACTCAGTAATTGCTCTTGGTTCTTTTGTTGAATTTATAGATAAAAGCAGAAAAAATCAAAGAATAGAACAAACTATCCCTATTCATATAAAACCCTATACCATATCACTTGAAAATGAATTTTCTGAAAATTCAAAGGAGAACTTAGAGGTGTTTCTGAAAGATGTCTTGAAAGTAGGAATGTCTATAATTATTAACGAATTAACATAGTTTCTAAAAATGGAAAAAACAAATTCCATAGCCGTTTTAGGGGGAGGCAGTTGGGCAACTGCTTTGGTTAAAATTCTTACCGAAAAGAATAATGTTCGCATTCATTGGTGGATGCGTAATAGCCGAACCGCCGCTTTCATTCGCCGTTTTCACATCAATCCGAATTATTTGAGCGATGTGTATATTGATGAAAACAAGGTAAAAGTTTGGCTCAACCCCAAGCAGGCAATTGCACAAGCTGAATATGTACTTGTAGCTGTTCCTGCGGCTTTTGTGGAAGAAGCCGTTCAGAATATTAGTGCAGAAGATTTGCAAGGCAAAAAAATCATTTCTGCCGTAAAAGGAATGATCCCCAACAAAAATTACTTGGTAACAGATTTATTTCACGAAGAAAAAGGCATAAAATTTAAGCAAATGGCAGTCATTGGCGGTCCTTGCCACGCCGAGGAAGTCGCTTTAGAACGGCAATCTTACCTGACCATAGGCACTTCCAACGAAGAACTCGCCCGCGAAGTAGCTCAAATGCTTACTTGCCGCTACATCAAAGCCACTCCCTACGACGATATGATTGGCGTAGAATACAGTGCCGTAATGAAAAATATCATTGCTCTTGCCTGTGGTATTTGCCACGGATTAGGCTATGGCGATAATTTTCAGGCGGTTTTGGTAACTAATTCTGTGAAAGAAATTAAAGCATTTTTAGATGCCATTTACCCACAACACCGAGATTTGAGCCATACTGCCTATTTAGGCGATTTGCTTGTAACTGCTTACTCTCAATTCAGCCGAAATAGAACATTCGGTAATATGATAGGCAGAGGATATAGCGTAAAATCGGCTCAAATGGAAATGAATATGATTGCAGAGGGCTACTACGCTGTAAAAAGTGTTTATACCATCAACGAGCAAAAATACAAAGTAGATATGCCTATTACCAGAGCCGTATTCAGAATTTTGTATGAAAAGGCTTCCCCAAGCAAAGAAATAGCCCTTTTACGAGAAAAGTTTGTCTGATAAAGATTCTCAAAAACAAAAGCCATAAGCCTTCATTTAGAATTTACAACTTAATTCCTTATCTTTGAAGCAAAACAACCCAAACGCATACGTTTATGTTAGAACAATTTTTTCAAATCAATTTTCTTTCAAAAATATTTTGCAGTGCATTTTTGGCTATTTTATTTTTGCAATCGGGTTTGGATAAAGTATTGGATTGGAAAGGCAATCTTTCGTGGCTGAAAAGCCATTTTTCAAAAACTTTCCTTAAAAATTCTGTGCCTTTACTTTTAGGTATCATCACCATTACAGAAGTGGCGGCAGGAGTATTCTCTTTGATAGGTTTTTTACATTTACTCATTACCCCCAAAAGCATTTGGGCTTATTATGGAGCAGTTTTGGCAACCGCTAATATTATTATGCTCTTTTTCGGACAACGCATCGCCAAAGATTACACGGGTGCGGCAGGATTAGTACCTTATTTTATAGCCTGCCTAATGGCTATGTGGATATTATGGTAAAACGAAATGATTGTTATGAAATTTCGCATAGGACAGGGATATGATGTGCATCAATTAGCCGAAGGGCGTGCTTTTTGGCTTGGGGGCTTGCAAATCCCCCACACACGCGGAGCCGTAGGACATTCCGATGCTGATGTGCTTATTCACGCTATTTGCGATGCACTACTCGGAGCTTTGGCTCTGCGTGATATTGGTTATCATTTTCCCAACAAAGACCCCCGCTATAAAGATATTGATAGCAAAAAGCTTCTAACCCAAGTAGTAGCTATGATTCACGAAAAAGGCTACCTAATTGGCAATGTAGATGCTATGGTATGCCTTGAAGAGCCTAAAATCAATCCGTATATTCCTGAAATGCAGAAAATTCTTGCCGAAATTATGCACATCAGCCCCGATGAGGTTTCCATTAAAGCTACTACTTCCGAAAAATTAGGCTTTGTAGGGCGAAAAGAAGGGATTACCGCCACCGCAATAGCATTGATTTACAAAAACTGATTTTTTCCAAAAAAGACCAACAAAATTTTTATCATTTATGCAAACTCACCAAACTTACCTTGAAGCCAACCGAGAGCGTTTTTTAGCAGAACTGATAGAATGGCTAAAAATACCTTCGGTAAGTACTGATGAAAGCAAAAAAGCAGATGTAAGACGTGCCGCTGAGTTCTTGCGAAATAAACTATTAGAAGCAGGTGCCGATACAGCAGAGCTTTGCGAAACCGCAGGACACCCCATTGTATATGGTGAAAAAATTATTGATAAAAATTTGCCTACGGTGCTTGTGTACGGGCATTATGATGTTCAACCTGCCGACCCCTATGAACTTTGGGACTCGCCCCCTTTTGAGCCTGTCATCAAAAAGACAGCTCTACACCCGCAAGGAGCTATTTTTGCTCGTGGTGCCTGCGACGATAAAGGACAAACTTATATGCACGTCAAGGCATTGGAAATGATGCTAAAAACCAACTCTTTACCCTGCAACATAAAATTTATGGTTGAAGGCGAAGAAGAATGTGGTTCGGGTAATTTAGAGCCTTTTATCAAACAAAATAAAGAACGCCTCCAAGCCGATGTTATCCTCATTTCTGATACAGGTATTATTGCCAATGATATTCCCTCAGTAGAAATAGGTTTGCGTGGTTTATGTTATGTAGAGGTAGAAGTTACAGGACCCAACCGCGATTTACATTCGGGTGTGTATGGCGGGGCAGTAGCTAATCCTATCAATGTGCTTTGCCAAATGATTGCCTCTCTCAAAGACGAAAAAGGCAGAATTACCATTCCTCATTTCTACGACAAAGTGCAAGAACTTTCCGCCGAAGAGCGTGCCGAAATGGCAAAAACGCCCTTTGACTTAGAAACTTACAAAAAAGATTTAGGTATTGATGACGTAGCAGGCGAAGATGGATATTCTACCATTGAACGCACTTCTATTCGTCCTACGCTTGATGTGAATGGTATTTGGGGTGGATACATACAGGCAGGTGCTAAAACAGTGCTTCCTTCCAAGGCTTTCGCCAAAATTAGTATGCGGCTTGTGCCACATCAGCACCCCGACGAAATTGCTGAACTCTTTGAACAGCACTTCCGAGCCATTGCTCCCAAATCTGTGAAGGTTGATGTTCGCTTTCATCACGGCGGTTTCCCTTACGTAATGCCCACTAACTCCATAGAATACCAAGCGGCGAATTTGGCTTTGGAAGAAACTTTTGGCAAAAAGCCTATTCCTACGCGTGGTGGAGGAAGTATCCCGATTGTAGCTCTTTTTGAAAAAGAATTGGGCTTGAAATCGGTGCTTTTGGGCTTCGGACTGGATTCTGATGCTATCCACTCCCCTAACGAGCATTACGGAATTTTTAATTTTTTCAAAGGTATTGAAACCATACCACTTTTTTACAAACATTACATTCGCCTGAAAAATAACGCCTGAAAAGTACCGAAACCTACTTTCACAAAGTTGAACTTTGAGGAAGTAAGTTAGAATGTAAAAGTTCTCATCAAATAACTATGCTAAGCATCTTTGACTATAAAAAACTCTATCTTTCGGAGCAGTCATTTTATCAGTTCTTAAAACTTGATGATGACTTGATAATTTTAGATAGTTGCCAAAGTATTTTTGAAATACCTATCGGGGAAAGTTTGATAACAATTTTCCCCTTTTTGGAAAGTATTAGCCAAGCTATACAAACTGAAAAAACCATTTTTCTGCCACGCATAGACATTTCGGAGAATGAGGACGAAAACAAGTTTTTTGATTTTCTGCTTTTCCGTGAGGAACGTTTCCCTGATAAACCCATTATTTGTATTATCAAAGATGTGAGCCGTAGTGAAAAAAGTGTTTTGGAAATGGAGCAATTAGCACGGCTAGCTATGCTTGAAAACGAGTACCTGAACTTGCAAAATAAAAATATTCAATTAGAAAATATAATCTTACAAATGCGTAACGAGGAATTACGCAAAAGCCGTGATTTGAAAAACCTTTTTTTCTCTAAAATCAGCCACGAATTACGCTCTCCTGTAAATGGTATTTTAGGACTTTCGCAAATCATTTTAGAACAAGAAAACCCCACAGGCGAGCTTAAAGAATACATTGAAAGTATTTATACTGCCTCAAAGCATTTAAGAACTATTTTAGATGATATTTTAGACCTTTCCAAATTAGAAAGTGGCTCTATTCGCCTGCAAAAGCAACATTTTCAGCTTAATACTATTTTTCAGCACCTACAACTCAATTTCTTGCAAATTTTAGAGAAAAAACACCTGAAATTGTATTTTGAAATTGACGAACAAATTCCTCATACGCTTATAGGTGATGAGGTACGTCTGACACAAATTTTTTACAATCTCATCAGCAATGCTGTCAAATTTACAGAGCAAGGGCAAATTAGTGTAAAAGCTACATTAGAGAGCCTTCAAGCCAACCAATGTAAGCTCAAATTTGAAGTCGCTGACACAGGCGTAGGAATGAACGAAGAAGAAACAAAACGCATCTTTGACCCATACGAGCAAGTAGGCAACCTTTCTTATCAAGAACTTGGCGGTACAGGATTAGGACTTTCGGTAGTAAAGCAACTCGTAGAAATTTTTGGCGGAAATATTCAGGTTAGCAGTCTGAAAAATGTAGGAACAACTTTTGTATTTACTATTCCATTTGAGTTTCTACCCAAACAAGAAATTTCCGAAACTCACCCAAAATATCAATTTTTTGCCCTCAAGGCTCTTTTGGTTGATGACTCGGATATCAGCAGACTTTACACCCAAAAACTGCTTAAACAATTAGGGTTTGAGGTAAGCGTATGTAGCGAAAGTAACAAAGCCCTTGAAATGCTCAAAAATCAATATTATGACTTACTCATTACCGACTTACAAATGCCTAATTTACAGGGAGATGAGATGGTAAAAATCTTTGAAATGAACAATCCTCACAAAAATAAAACCGCCATACTTTACGCTACGGGTAGTTTGGGGCTACGCAAAGTCAATTATCCCATTCTGTTGAAACCTTTTTCGCAGGAACAATTACTTTTTATCTTGGAACAAGTAATACCACAAGAAAAACGTACCTTGTGCAGTATGAATTATTTGCAAAAAATCACAGATGGACAAAAAGATTTTATGCAAGAAATGCTTGACTCGCTGATGATAAGTATCCCCGAAGATATTAGCAAAATTGGGGAATTTCTCAATAGCCGAGACCAACACAATTTACACAAAGCTATTCATAAGCTCAAACCCTCTACCACACTGATTGGCAGTGAAGTACTTTCTCGCATAGCCACTGAAATGGAAAAAATGACGCTTCAAGCCCCCACCAATTGGGAAAAATTGCAAAACTATTACGAAGTTATGCAAAAATTAGTAAATTCGTGTAGCGAAAATATGAAAAAATTGGCTGAAATTTGAAACTGAAATTTAGTTTATCCTTTTTTCTTTTGAGTATCATACTTTTTCCTTTTTTAGCAAAAGGACAAAATGCTCTTTTTTCACAATATTACGAGCCTACCCCTTTATTACAAAACCCTGCTTGGGCGGCGGCAAGGCAAGAAATATGGGCTTCGCTGAATTTTCGCAGACAGCAAATCGGTATAGGGCAAGGTATTAGCACTTCTGCTTTTCAGTTTGTATTTCCTTTGGTTGATGCTTCTAACTATCAGGCAGGAGGTTTTGGTCTACTGGCTCTCAATGAGAGAGCAGGCAAAGGCGGACTTTTGCAAACCAACGCTATTTTAGCAAATTTAGCCTATCGTGTCAATTTCACCGAGTATGACCACTTGGCTTTCAGCTTGCAGGGAGGTTATTTTTTTCGCAGATTGAATGCCAATCTACTTACTACTGAAAGTCAGTACACTATCAATGGCTTTGATGCTTCGCTTCCCCTGAATGAACCCCTCTCCGACTTTCGCTCCGATTTTCCTGCGGTCAATGCAGGACTTTTGTGGTATGGCGAAGATGATGAAAAACTGCTTTATTACGTAGGTGTAGCAGGTTACACACTCAACCGCCCCAATACTACTTGGTTTGCAGAAGTGAGCCGTATTCCTTTGCTCTGGAACATCACAGGAGAGTTTTTTCTTGCAGAAAAAGATAATTGGACATTCCACTCTACGGCTCGTTATATGGAACAAAGTAGCAGACGAAATCTTTCTTTGGGGGCTTTGGCTCGCTATAATGCCAAAGAACGTAACGAACAAAAATATCGTTTAGGGGCAGGATTGTGGTACAATACCAATAAAGCACTGGTAGCAAGTCTTGATTTTTGGCAGAAAAATTATCAATTCTCATTTAGCTATGATTTTGCTTTGGGCAATAGAAACATAGCAGGACAAACTTTAAGTGCTTTTGAAATCAGTTTGCTTTGGCGAAATCCTTTTGAAAGAAACCAAAAATCAAAAACTAAAAAGCAGAAAATAGAAAAAAAAGATACTGGCAAGCCTCCTATTTCGCAAATAGATAAACCCAATCCTACCGAAAAGCCCCAAGACACACTTAACAAAGATAGCCAAATTCGTTTAGATACTGCTCAGAAAATGACTAAACAAGCAGGCGAAGCCAACCGAGTAGAGCAAAAAGGAGGCTTGAAAGTCATTATTCGCGAGCCGATAGAAATTTCTGCTAAAAAATCAAAAAGCAGGCTCTCACCACTGGAAAAACAAATGTTTAAGCCCGTTTTTCCTGATAAAGATGGCTTTTTGGAAATAGATAAGGCGAAAATTTATCAGATAGCCCAAATTTTAGAAAAAAACGAAGATTTCAAAATCAAGATTGTTATTTTTGCCAATAGAGAGTACTCTGAAACTGAATTTCTGAAAATTCAGGCAGATGATTTGAAAGAAAAACTTATCTTGCAGGGGATTGCTCCCGAACGCATTATTCGTCAGAATATCGTACGAAAAAATGAAAAAAATCGTTTGGAATGGGTAATTTTGCAAAAATAAATTTCTAACAAAATCAAATATGCTTTTTTCTGAATTTCAATCCATTACACCCCAAGATTGGCTTTCGCAAATTGAAAAAGACCTGAAAGGCAAGCCATTGGAGGAAATTTTAGCCAAAAATTACGAAAATATACCTATCAAGCCTTTCTACACACAAGCAGATGTAAATGTAGTATTTTCACAGGCTCTTGCTCAAAGTATGTTGCGAAATAAAAATTTCACCTTATCCGAAGGAACAATGGGACGAGCCGTGGAATACATCGGCGATTGGCTCAATAGCGGTAGAGACTGGAACGAAACGGCTTTTGAAACTTTTTTGAAAAGTGTATTGCAAGAAGATTACATTACTATCAATGCCTCGTTTCTACATAACGCAGGAGCGAATGCTATTCAAGAAATTGCTACCATTCTGGCCATTTTGAATGTATATCTACAAAAATTGATTTCAGAAAGTATTGATATTGAAGCATTTACAAGAAAAATTAGAATCGTTGTAGCTGTGGGGAGTAATTTTTTTATGGAAATCGCCAAACTGCAAGTAATTCCTCTCTTGGTAAATCGGCTATTGGTGCAATATTTGGGCAGAGAAAGTGAAATCTATCCCCGTTTGATTGCTGTAAATGCTTTTATCAATAAATCAGCTCGCGATGCCTATAATAATATCATCAGAAGCACTTTGGAAGTAATGGCGGCTCGTTTGGGAGGGGCTGATGAAGTTTCTGCCATCCCCTACGATTATTTTTTAGGCGGAACAGAAAATAGAGAAAGTGAATATATTGCTACTTGCATAGACAGAATTCTGCATCACGAAAGCAAAATTGATTTTGTAAAAAATGCTACACAAGGCACTTATTTTGTAGAATATTTGGCTTACGAACTTGCTCAAAGAAGTTGGGCTTTACTGCAAGAAATTGAAAAACAAGGCGGATTGATTGCCTACGAAAGTAAAGGACTATTAAGCAGGCAAATTCAAGATGTAGCCAAGCAGAAAATTGCGGATTTTCAGCAGAAAAAAAGTGTATTGATTGGCGTAAATAAATACCCCAACCCCAAAGACGAAAATCTGCAAGTTGAACGTAAAAACATAGATAGCTTTTTCGCAAGCAGAGCTATTCGTGAGTTTCGCTTGGAGGAATTTTTGTAATTATCTGAAAAATTATTACATAGAAATTGATTATTCTTTATCCATTTTGTCCTCTAACCTGAACCGCACGCCCAGATACAACTCGCGTCCGCGTGTGGGACCCCAAACAGAAGAAGTATCAAAATAAGGACTAAACGGATTTTGCCAACTGATAATGGGTTGCAATTGTCTGAAATCAAAAATATTTTCGCAACCTGCATACACCTCAAACCTTTTGAAATTGTAGGTAAATTGGGCATTTACAAGAGCAAAAGGACGTGAAAAATCTGGGCGTTGAAACTCCACAGGATTGGATTGGGTATTGGGCAAACGCTGCTTTCCGTACCAATGCACATTCATATCAAAATGAAATTTGTTGCTGAGCGGTTTGTAGCTCAGGCTTGTCAGTATCTTGTGCATCGGGTTGAAAGGTAGCAATTGCTTGGTTTCGCCAACTTCCCGATATACGTTGAGGTAGTTATAGCCTGTTTTCAGTTCAAAACGCTTGTAAATTTTCAAATACAATTCTGCCTGAAAACCATTGCTAACACTCCTGCCCGTAAAGTTTTTGATGATGGCTTTGGTGGCATCGGTATCGTAGTCGGGGAAGATTTGGTTTTGAAAATCGGTTCTGTAATAATCGGCACTGAAATAACCCGAAAGGTTTTCATTTTGAGTTTCAAATTTTTGGGTTAGGTTAATGCCGTAATTGATAGCTTTTTCGGGTTGCAATGGCTCGGCAAAAATAATATCTCTTGAACTAACGAGTAGCCCAATATTTTCGCTGAAAAGATTAACGGTTCGCCAACCTGTGCCTATGTTGGCTCGCACAATGGTTTGAGGCGTGAGGTCGTATTTTAGCAATGTTCGTGGCGTAAGTTGAAACCCAAACTGATTGTGCTGGTCGCCCCGAAAGCCTGCAATCCACGTCAGTTTGTCGTTGAAAAATCGCATCACATTTTCAGCAAAAAGCCCCCAAATGTTTTCTATTCTGTGGTAGTTTCCTACGTAGGTACGTGGCAAAAAAGTATCGGTAAAAGCAATATTTTCATTCAAATTGAGATGGCGAAAACTGAAACCTGTTTTGAGGTCGTGTTTGGCGTAGCTATGCTCGTATTGAATATTGCCGTAAAAATTGCTTTGCTGTGCTTGGTATTTCACCGTGCCGAAAAAAGAATGTTGTTGGTGGTGGAAAGCCGAAACAAACCCGACAAGACTGCTTTTGTCGTTGAAGCGATAGCCTGTTTTTGTCCAAATTTCGGGCTGATGGATATTTACGCTTTGCCCATACACAATGCTACTGCCTTTATCGGTTTCAGGATTAAAAAAAGTTTGCCCACCGATGCGTTGCTCGCTCAAAAACCGTACACCTACTCGGCTGTGCCAGCCCCATTCTTTCTCGTTGCCGTATTTCCATTTGTTAGAAATCATATAACGAGTAAGCAGAGGCAAGTCAAGAAAATTGTCCTTATCTCTATCAATTTTTTGGGCAGGTTGAACGGTGTGCAATGCCGTTAAATTGCTCCATTTGTTTTTTTTGAAGGCATAGTTTGCGTTGAAGTGTTTTTCCAAAAAATTGTTCATATACACATTGAGCAAAAGACGGTCGGTTTGGTCAGGTTCTTTGGTTTCTACATTGATTTGCCCGCTGATGCTCTCAAAGCCTTGTAATACGCTGTTTGCTCCTTTGGCTACGTAAATGTTATCTACCAATGTACCCGGAATGCTGCTAATGCCATAGGTGTAAGTCAGACCTTGTATCATAGGAAAGCCGTCAATCAGCACCTGATTATACACGCCCGACAAGCCCAAAATGCGAAGTTCTTTTGAATTGGTTATCACATTTGTAACCTGCGGTTGTACGGTGGTTTGAGTTTCAAAACAGCCCGATAAGTCGCAACAAGCGGCTTTTTTGAGTTCGGTCTGGGTGATTTGCTCGGTTTTAATCGGAGTAAGGTCTGAAATAATTACGCCCTCACGCTCACCGCGAACGACTATCTCTTTGAGGTTTGAGGCATCTTGCAATACAAACTCAACAATGGTTTGATGAGTAATTTCAAGTGTATCGGGCGTATAACCTACATAACTGGCAATAAGTTTTTTATTTGAAATGCCTTGTGCAGAAATTTCAAATGTTCCTTTTTCGTCAGTGGTTACGCCTGTGGTAGTCCCGAGCCAAAAAACACTTGCCCCTGCGAGAGGTTCTTTTTTGAGATTAGTTACTTTGCCTACAATATTTTGAGCCGAAATGCCGAAGGGAAACAATAAACCAACATTCAGTCCTCCGACAAAATTTTTAGTTTGAAAAAGTAAAAAAAGAGCCATATAATTGTTGAGAGAAAAAACAAAGTTTATATGGCTCACACACAAGGGAAAGCTTTACGCAAAGGTAATGAAATGTTAGCTGTTTTGCAAAAATATTTATCAGATTGGCAT
>NZ_NKXO01000016.1 GCF_002843425.1 Raineya orbicola | reverse complement strand
TAGAGGTAATTGACTCATATGATTAAATATTTAAAAAGTACAACTCAAAGTTAATCATTTTTTCAATTACCCTAAGTTTTTTTATTTAAATCCCTTGAAAACAATAAGTTAGACTTATAATTCACGTGGCGTAATAACTTCTGGGCTTGGATAAGTTCTTTATACATCAAAAAAAGATGATAATGATAAGCCGAATATTTTTTATTCTAAACCTGCTAAATGTTTTTACTCCGAAAGGATTTTGGTATTTGTTTATTAGCATCTACAAGTATGGCTTCAATCTGATGACCTTACTTGCTTATTCGGCTTATAGATTTCCCCAAAAGATTGCTATATGCTTTGAAAATAAAAATTTTACATATAAAGAATTCTTGCAAAATACTCAAAAAATAGCCTATGTTTTGCACGCCGCTTGCTATATTCGTAAAAAAGATAAAGTAGGGGTATTACTACATAATTCTGTTGAGCAAATAGAAACTATTTTTGCTCTTTCGTATTTAGGGGCAGATATTTATTTACTCAATCCAGATATAACAGCAGAGCAATTGCAGCCGCTACAAGAAAAACACCAATTAAAGCCAATTATATGCGAAAATCAGCATTTGGATAGGCTTTCGGGGCAAATATCAAAAAAACTAATCAATATCAATCAGTTGGAAACTGCCTCCCCAATAGATACTATACCGAAAGGTTTTGGAGGAAAAATTATCGTACTCACTGGTGGAACAACAGGTGGTTTTAAGACAGCCAAGCATAAGGCTTCTGCCAAAGCATTTATTTATCCCACTTATGCTCTCATCAAAGAATTACAGATTGATAAATATGAGTCAGTTTATATTGCAGTTCCAATATTTCACGGCTACGGATTGGCTACTCTACTGATGTCAGTTGCTTTGGGAAAAAGTATGTATATTTGCAAGAAATTTGAAACGAAACAAACGCTGGAGAGTATAGAAAAATATCGTATTGAGGTGGCAACTTTTGTGCCTACAATGCTTCGCAGATTGCTTTTGGAAAATACAAAGGCATTAGCTTCTCTTAAATGTATAGTTTGCGGTGCCGCTCCTTTGCCTACGGAAACAGCCAAGCAAGTTATTGATAAATTGGGAACCATTTTGTACAATCTTTATGGCTCCTCTGAAGCAGGATTTTGCATTATAGCAAACCCCAAGGATTTAGAAAAAAATATAGCAACTATTGGCAAACCTATTGAAGGCGTAAGAGTTCGTATTGATAGCCCAAATGCAGAAGGCATAGGCGAACTATGCATCAAAAGTGATTGGACAATCAATCCCAAAGACTGGATTTATACTGGTGATTTGGCTCGGTTAGATGATAATGGACTTGTTTTTCTTTATGGAAGAAAAGATGATATGATTATTTCGGGTGGGGAGAATGTGTATCCTATTTACACAGAAGAAGTTATGCTCAAACACCCCGCTGTTGCAGAGGTTGTGGTTGTAGGAGTTGCAGATGAAGATTTTGGACAAATTTTGAAGGCATTTGTTGTAGTTAAGCCCAATCAGGGAGTTACTGAACAAGCATTAAAATTGTGGCTTGCTGATAAATTGGTAAAATTTCAAATTCCGAAAAAAATAGAATTTGTAACACAGATACCTTATACAAGTGTTGGAAAAGTTCAGAGAAAGTCCTTCAAAAATTAAAATTGTGCTTTGGGCGTTACTTGTTTGCGTTATGCTTTTAATTGCTTAATTTTGTAACTTAAAAATCTAAAAATCAATGAAAAAGCTAATTTTACTTTCAGCTTTACTTTCGGCTTGTCAGGTGAGTGAAACCAAAAAAGAAAATAACTCGCCGCACCAAAAATTATTTGAAGAGGTAATGGCTATTCACGATGAGGTAATGCCTTCTCATCATATCATTGCCAAATACCGAGATACACTCACAATGGAATTGCAAGAGCTTGAAAAACAAAAAGATACAGCTAAAATAGGAAAATTTAAGCAAATTCACCAAGAATTAGATTATGCTTACAAGGCTATGGATTTATGGATGCGAGAATTTGATGAAAATTGGGACAAAAAATCTCCCGATGAGCAAAAGGCTTATCTAGAAAAAGAAAAAGAAAAAATCTCCAAAGTAAGCGAAAAAATGAAAAAAAGCCTTGAAATGGCTAAAAGCAGAAAATAAAATTTCAGACATTAGACAAGAGACATAAGCATAAGATGATAGATATAACAAAATATTGAAAATCAAATTTATACACTAAACACTGAAAAAAAATAACTCAAATGTATGTCTGATAAATTTGCTTTTGCACAAGAATTAGATGCCCAAGATGAGTTGAAGCATTTTCGCAGTCGTTTTTTTATTCCCCAACACGAAGGAAAAGAAGTAATTTATTTGTGTGGGAACTCGTTGGGGCTTCAGCCGAAAACTGCAAGTGAAGCCATACAAAAAGAATTGAATAAATGGGCAGATTATGGTGTGGAGGGGCATTTTGTGGGCGAGCAACCTTGGTGGCAATTCCGCAAACCTATCAAACCTTTACTTGCGGAGATTTTGGGAGCTAAACCTACGGAGGTTGCCATTATGAATAGCCTCACTACAAATCTGCATTTGCTTTTGGTGAGTTTTTACAATCCGCAAGGCAAGCGTAAAAAAGTTTTGATGGAAGCGGGAGCTTTTCCCTCTGACCAATATGCTTTGGAAACACATTTGCATTTTAGGGGTGTTAGTCCTGATGAAAATATTATAGAAGTTGCACCTCAAAAAAATGAACACATTTTACAAACTGAACAAATTTTAGAAACTATTGAAAAACTCGCAGATGAACTTGCTTTGGTGATATTTGGGGGGGTAAATTATTATACAGGGCAAGTTTTTGAAATGCAAAAAATCACGCAAAAGGCACAT
This sequence comes from Raineya orbicola, assembly GCF_002843425.1. Taxonomy (GTDB): domain Bacteria; phylum Bacteroidota; class Bacteroidia; order Cytophagales; family Thermonemataceae; genus Raineya; species Raineya orbicola. The sequence goes on along the minus strand of NZ_NKXO01000016.1, from coordinate 69,223 downwards.
CAAGTAGGGGCAGTAGTGGGTTTTGATTTGGCTCACGCCGTTGGAAATGTGAAACTGGACTTACACGCTTGGCAAGTAGATTTTGCGACTTGGTGTTCGTACAAATATCTCAATTCGGGTCCTGGGGGCGTTTCGGGAATTTTTATTCACGAAAAACACCACAACAAAGATTTACCACGTTTTGGCGGTTGGTGGGGACAAGTAGAAAGCGAACGCTTTTTAATGAAAAAAGGCTTCAAACCTATACCCGATGCCGATGGCTGGCAACTCTCCAATGAACCGATTTTGCCAATGGCGTTACATCAGGCATCGCTTCAAGTTTTTCACGAAGCTACAATGGATAAATTAGTGGCAAAAAGTAATTTACTTACGCATTATCTTTACGAATGGCTCATAGAATTTGCAGGTGAGCATATTGAAATTATTACCCCTAAAAATCCACCACACCGAGCCGCTCAACTTTCAATTTTCGCCAAAAGTAAGGGCAAAGAATTGCATCAATACCTGCTCAAAAATGGCATTATCACCGATTGGCGAGAGCCTAATGTGGTACGTATGGCACCTGTGCCGCTTTACAATACTTTTACAGAAGTTTTTCTGACAGCCCAAAAAGTAGCTGAATTTTACAAATAAAAAAAGTACAAAATTGCTCTTTGAAAAGTATAAAAACTCACCACTTTACCTCAAAAAGTGAAAAAAGTCTAATTTTTACTTTCTAAAACTGCATTTTTGGCAGTATTTTTGTAATTATTTTCCGAAAATGTAGTTTTATTGCCTATGATAAAAACTTTACAATACATTCAAACACCTTGGGGCTATTTTGAGCTGGATATACATTCCGATTTAGAGCGAGCTATTGTAGAAGATATAGAATGGCAAGAAGGCTTATTTTTTGGAAAGCCTCGTTACGGACACCCCGAAGGGAAAATCATTGCCCATATTTATGAAGTTTTGGCGAATGTAGATAATTTGCGTTGGAAAATCTCCGAAACAGATTATCATAAATTACGCTTAATTGCCCTCATTCACGATACTTTTAAGCATAAAGTTGATGAAAGCAAACCCCGCATAGGGGCTAATCATCACGCATTTATAGCTCGTCAGTTTGCGGAAAAATATGTTTGGGATAAAGCTACTTTGGATATTATTGAACTGCACGACGAAGCCTATCACGCTTGGCGAGAGGAGTATTTTTGTAAAAACTCTTTCAAAGCCCAAGAGCGTCTGCAAAAACTTTTAGAACGTTTAGGTGAAAATTTGCAACTTTTTTATCTTTTTTTCGTTTGTGATACACAAACAGGTGATAAAAACCAAGAGTCGCTTCGTTGGTTTGAACAAAAAACAGGTATAGAAAGAGTTGATGCGAAAGTTTTTTAACATAGGTTTAGTAGGCTTAGTGGTGTTGTTTTGTGTAAATGGGGCTTTTTCGCAAAGAATGGCTACCATTAAAATTGCCAAACTCAAATACAATGGTGGGGGTGATTGGTATGCCAATAAAACGGCTTTACCCAATCTGATAGACTTTTGCCGAAAAAATTTGCGTATGAATCTGCACCCCAAAGATGAAGTGGTGGAGGTAGGCAGTCCTGAAATTTTTTCGTATCCTTATGTGTATATGACAGGACACGGCAATGTTACTTTTTCGCCCCAAGAAGCTCAAAATTTAAGACGTTATCTGATAGCAGGAGGCTTTTTACATATTGACGATAACTATGGCTTGGATAAATATATCCGCACTGAAATGAAAAAAGTTTTTCCTGAACTGGATTTCGTAGAATTGCCTTTCAATCACCCAATTTATCATATCAAATACAGCTTTCCGAACGGCTTACCCAAAGTTCACGAACACGATGGCAAACCTCCACAGGGTTTTGGCTTGATTTATGAAGGTAGATTAGTTTGTTTTTATTCTTATGAATGTGATTTGGGTAATGGGTGGGAAGACCAATCCATTCACAACAACCCCGAAGAGGTACGCCAACAAGCCCTCAAAATGGGTGCTAACATTCTTTTTTACGCTTTTACCAATTATTAAAACCTCAACCGAATGTATCTCTGCGGTTTCTGACGTAAATCTATGAGTAACTTGGTGAGTTCAGCGGAGGTTTTGGTAAGATTCTCGTAAAGAGTTTGGTCTTTGAGCAATAAACCTAATGTTCCTTCACCTTTGTTGAGCTTGGCAAGCAAATTTTGTAGCTCCGCAAGTGTTTTTTCAGCCTTGTCCAAAGTTTTGTTGAAATGGATTTTTTGCAGAGAATCAGCAAAAGTATTTATTTTTTTGACAACATCAGGTAGTTGTTTGCTGGTTTGGGTGAGGTCTTGCGAGAGTTGCTTGAAATTGTTTGTAATGCCTAAAAGATTATTTCTATTTTCAGCAATCGTTCCTTCCAATGTTTGGGCTGTTTTTTCAAAAGTTTGCAAGGTGCTTTTTACATTTTTTCCAATACCTTCAAAATCAGCCAAAATGCCATTAACTTTTATCATTATGCTATCTACTTTGGCAAGAACGGGGCTGGCTTGGTCTTGTACGCTGCTCATTAGGTCTTTTTTAATGCCTGTTTTGAGAGTGTCATCGTAGTGTAGATAAGGTTCTTTATAGTCTAATTTTAATTCTATACTTGTTCCTCCCAAAAGGTCTTTGCTGATAAGGGCTACGGTATTTTTACCCATATTGATTTTTTCGTTCAAATCAATGGTAACCAATACTTTGCCGTTCAGACGAGGATTTTTGGCGTTTTGTAAAAATTTTACATCAAGCACTCTACCAATGGTTACGCCATTCACTTTTACCAAACTGGCGGGGGCAAGCCCTTGTACATCATCGTATAAAGCATAATAGTAATGGCTTGCGGCAAAAAAATCTTTTCCTTTCAAAAAATTAAACCCCAAATACAGCAAAGTAAGCGAGGCGAGCCCTAATACACCTACTTTGAACTCATTACTGATTTTTAGTTTCATAGCTTTGCAAAAAATTTTCCAAAGAAAAGTAAATTTTATTCAAAAAACAAATAGACCGAAACGCTGTGCGAAACCAAACTGCTTATTTGATTGGTAAATTGGTTGTCATCAGGAACAAGTAAATTCCCAAGCGTATGCGTAAAACGAATTTCAGGAGCGAATTTGAACATTTCATAAAAACGCTCTATGCCGAACCCATATTCAATAGCAAAACCTGCATTCCGTATGCGTATGCGTTCAGGTTCTTGGGAGGCTTTTGTACCAAGCGAGAAATAAGGCTTTACGCCTGCAATCATAAACATACGGGCATTGTGCCTGCGTAAAGACTTGATTTTAAGCATAAGCGGAAATTCAGCAGTAGTATTTTCTACGACTTTTTCAGTGATTTGTTTGGTAGTTGCATCTTGAAATTGAATAATCCGCTGACCAAAAACCGCCGTAGGAGAAAGCCGAATAGCCAAAAGTTCAGCGGGCTGGAAGGTTGCCGCAAGCCCTACCGAAAAACCCCACGTAGGTTTATTATTGACTATCCAGTTAGATGAGGCATTCAAATCAGAGGTTCTGATAGAAAACCAACTATGGTTTAACCCCAACACAAAGCCATAATGCATAGGTTGTTCATCATAGTCATCTAAATGGGTGATGTGTCCTTGGGCAAAAATAAAATTTGAGTGGATAGCGATACCAATCAAAAAGAATACAATTTTCTTCATAAGTTTTTGAAATCAATCCGAAATTTAACTTTTCTCACCTATGTATATTGAGCAAATTCCAAAAGTAAGCGGTTTGCAAGTTACGTTTTTGAAGCCAATTTTTTCTAATATTTCTACAAAATTTTTCCCTTCGGGAAAGACTTCCACCGAAGCAGGTAAATACTCGTAGGCGGCTTTATCTTTGGAAATGAGCTTTCCGAGCCAAGGTAAAAAGGTTTTTGAATAAAACTGATACAATTGCTTAACAGGGAAAGCCGAAGGTTTAGAAAATTCTAAAATCATTACTTTGCCCTGTGGTTTGGTTACTCGGTAAATTTCTGAAAGCCCTTGCTCTAAATTTGCAAAATTTCGCACTCCAAACGAAACCATTACGGCATCAAAACTGCTTTCAGCAAAAGGCAAATTTTCTGAATCAGCGGTTTGGAGGGTAATTTTATCTTGCAAGCCGAGTTTTTGAATTTTTTCTCTACCCAAAGCAAGCATACCTTCGGAAATATCAATGCCTACAATCTTTTGAGGGTTAAGCATTTTTTGTGCCAAAATTGCTAAATCTGCTGTACCCGTGGCAACATCTAAAATAGTTTGTGGCTGACTGCTTTGGAGCATAGTGAGGGCTTTTTTTCGCCAACTTTTATCAATGCCACCGCTTAAAACTCTATTGAGCAAATCGTATGTAGGCGAAATTTTATCAAACATTTCAGCAACTTGCTCTTTTTTATTTTTCTGACTTGATTTGTAGGGAATTATCGTTTCCATTATCTTTATTGTTTGGAAGCAAACAAAAGTTATAGCCTCTTTGTTCTGTGGAAAAATCTTACAAGTTTCGGTAATTATTTGCAGGCTTCAAAATTTTTTAGAAATTTGAGCCTTGAAAAGGTTTTTTCACAAATCTAAAAAAAATTTTCAATGGCAACTCGTCCCGATTTACTGGAAACCGCCCTCAAACTCGGACTTTTAGAGGAAGAATATCATAAAATCGTTGAAATTCTTGGCAGAAAGCCTAATTTTACGGAGTTATGTTGTTATTCGGCAATGTGGTCGGAGCATTGCTCTTACAAAAATTCCATTGTTTGGCTCAAAACTTTGCCCAAAGATTCGCCTCGTATGCTTGCCAAAGCAGGTGAAGAGAACGCAGGTTTGGTAGATATTGGCGATGGATACGCTATCAGTTTCAAGATTGAATCGCATAATCACCCTTCAGCTATTGAGCCTTATCAAGGAGCGGCAACAGGGGTTGGGGGTATCAATCGTGATATTTTTACAATGGGAGCAAGACCTATCGCTCAGCTCAATTCTCTTCGCTTTGGTAATCTGGATAATGAGCGGGTGCGTTTTTTGCTCAAAGGGGTTGTAAAAGGCATTGGCGATTATGGTAATGCTTTTGGTGTGCCTACCGTAGGGGGGGAAGTTTTTTTTGATGAATCTTTTACTATCAATCCGCTTGTCAATGCTTTTTCGGCAGGGGTAGTGAAAACAGATAAAATTGCCCGAGCCATAGCCAAAGGTGTGGGCAACCCCGTGTATATCGTAGGTTCGGCGACAGGTAAAGACGGAGTAGGAGGGGCGGCTTTTGCCTCCAAAGATATTACAGGCGAAAGCATTAAAGATTTGCCCGCAGTGCAAGTAGGAGACCCTTTCCAAGAAAAACTGCTTTTAGAAGCCACTTTGGAGGCTATTGCCACAGGTTACGTGGTGGGCGTGCAAGATATGGGTGCGGCGGGTATTATCTGTTCTACTTCAGAAATGAGTGCCAAAGGGGGCGTAGGTATGGATATTCATTTGGATAAAGTGCCTTTGCGGCAAGAAAATATGCAACCCTTTGAAATTCTTATCTCCGAATCGCAGGAGCGTATGCTAATGGTTGTGGAGAAAGGCAGAGAAAAAGAAATTGAGGCTATTTTTGAAAAATGGGATTTGAATTGCAGTCAGATTGGTGAAGTAACTGATACAGGAATATTGCGATTTATGATTTTAGGCGATACGGTTGCTAAAATTCCTGCTATTAGTTTGGTTTTAGGGGGGGGAGCCCCTGTGTATGTACGTGAGTACAAAGAGCCTGCTTACTATGCTGAATATCATAAATTTAATATCAATAATGTTCCTGATGTTACAGATAAAGATATTCCTAAAATTGCTAAATTCTTACTCTCCCATCCTAACATTTGCTCTAAAAAATGGGTATATGAGCAGTATGACTCAATGGTAGGAACTGCTAACCAAAGTACTAATGCTCCCTCTGATGCGGCGGTGGTAATGGTAAAAGGTACGAATAAATCTATTGCGATAACTGTGGATTGTAACTCTCGTTACGTACAAGCTGACCCCGAAATTGGCACAATGATTGCCGTTGCCGAAGCGGCAAGAAATATTGTATGCAGTGGAGGCGAACCTGTGGCTATTACAAACTGCTTAAATTTTGGCAATCCGTACAACCCCGAAGTATATTGGCAATTTGTAGGAGCTATCAAGGGTATGGGAAAGGCTTGTCGTAAGTTTGATACGCCCGTAACAGGAGGAAATGTAAGTTTTTACAATCAGTCCAACATAGACGGCAAAGAAATACCCGTTTTCCCTACACCTACTATCGGAATGCTTGGAATTTTAGAGAACAGAAGTTGGCAAACTACTTTGGACTTCAAAGAGGAAGGCGATTGGATTTACCTTTTGGGATATAGTAAAAATTGTATTTCTTCTTCGGAGTATTTGTATTCGTATTTGGGTGTAAAAGGTTCGCCTGCTCCTGAATTTAGTTTGGAGGAAGAGTATCAATTACAGGAACTTATCAAAGGGCTTATTCGCAATAGACTTATTCGTTCTGCTCACGATGTTTCTGATGGTGGTTTGTGGGTGGCACTTGTGGAATCGGCTTTACCCAGAAATTTCGGTTTTAGCATTGCTACCAATCCTCTTTATAGAAAAGATGCTTTTCTTTTCGGTGAAAGTCAAGGTAGAGCTATAGTTTCGGTGGGTGGAAAAGCTCGTGAGACAATGAAGTTTGAAAAATTTTTAGAAAAGAGGGGAATTCCTTACACTTTTTTAGGCAGAGTAACCATAGGCGATTTTGAAATTGATGGCAAAAAAGTGCTTTCTGCTAAAGAGGCAAGACGTATTTATGAAGATAGCTTGGGTAAAAAAATGAATCATTAAATAATTCAAAATTTAAGAGAGTGGTGTTTATGATTTAAGCCAAAAAGAAAAGCCTTGCAGTCAATACAAGGCTTTTTATATCAAGGCTCTTCTTCAATAGTTTCAGAGGTTTTTTTGGGTTCTTCTTCATTATTGCTTACTGAAACTGAATCAGACTTGGCAAGGTTTGTCTTTTGCATAGTATCTGTTTTGCTCTCTTTGACTTGCTGCTGCTGTTGAGTTGTGTTTTTTCTATCACAAGCAATCAATGTTAGCCCTAAAAGGAAGCAAGCAAATAATTGTTTCATACATACCAAGTTTTGGTAAAAAACTATCCTACTTTACTTTGAGCAAGTGCTTTCTGCATAGCTTTTTCAATACGACTGCAAAGGGTTTGTAACTGCTCCTCTGTCCAAGCAACTTTTACCACAAGGGAAATCAGACGGCTAATTAAATCATTTGATTTGGGAATGTCCAAATTTTCATAATCTTGTGGTGTGCCTAAAAGATGAGCCACGGTTTTCATTGGGGTTTTCAGACCTCTTACGTGTTCCCAGTTGCGTATGTAATGATACTGGTTATCCCACCAATATTGAATGCCTGTTAGTTCGCCTACCCCTTCCTCGCGAAGGGCTTGCAAAACTTTGCGAGTAGTTGCTTCGTCAGGCAAAAAGAAATCCATAAAAGTAGCGGCATCGCCTTGTGGGTCAGGGATATGGCGGAAGCTCACCACGTCAAATTTAGCAAGTGTTTCTTGTAAGGCTTTTTTGTGTTTGCGTTGTTGGCTTAAAATATAGTTGATTTTCCGAATTTGAGCCAAACCAATTGCGGCATTGATTTCACCAATACGATAGTTGAAGCCTACAATAGGGTGTTTTTCCATTCCACGATTATCGCCGATGTGGTCGTGTCCGTGGTCGGAAAATTGCTCGGCTAAATGATATAAATTTTCATCATTCGTGATAACAGCTCCGCCTTCGCCACAAGTAATAATTTTGAAAAAATCAAAAGAAAAACAGCCCATTTCGCCGAAAGTACCTGCGGCTTTGCCTTTATAGCTTGCTCCAAGAGCTTGGGCAGTATCTTCAATGAGCAACAGATTGTGTTCTTTGCAAATTTGTACGATTTCCTCAATTTTAGCCATACTTCCACACATATGCACTACGATTACGGCTTTTGTTTTGGGCGTAATAGCTTTGCGAATACCTTCGGGAGAAAGACAAAGGGTTTCATCTATTTCGGCGAATACAGGCAAAGCTCCTCCCAACAAAGCTCCTTCAATAGTAGCTACATACGTGAAAGGTGGTACAATCACTTCATCGCCTGCTCCAATGCCACAAGCCGCCATAGCGGTAGCTACCGCAGTAGAGCCACTTGAAACGCAGTGAGCATATTTAGCACCTGTGAATTTTGCAATTTCGGCTTCAAATTCTTTTGCTTTCCAGTGTCCGTTGCGTAGGTTATCGTGATTGTAACGAAACAAAATCCCTGTTTCTAAAACATCATTGATTTCTTTGCGTTCTTCTGCTCCAAATAATTCGGTTCCGGGCATACATTTACTTTTTTGGTGAATTCAAATGCAAATAAAAGGCTTTTTGATGAGTTTTGAAAATATTTTTTTGGCAAAAATTGAAATTTCCTACTTTTGCACTCAAATTATCAGCTGAAAGCTATGGATAATCCCGTAATTATTTTAGGAGCAAAAAACTTAGGCATAGTTGCTTTGGAAATTTTTCAGAGCCACAAAATAGATGTGTATTGTTTTCTTGATGATGATGAAAAACTGCACGGCACTGAAATCAACTTTGTGAGCGTACTCGGAAGTACTGATGATGATGGCTTTTTGAAACTTATCGGCAAAAAATGCGAAGCTTTTGTAGCCACTGACGACAATAAACTTCGCAAGAAACTCGTAGAAATGCTTATTGAGCGGCGAAAAGTAATGCCCACCAACGCTATTCACGCAGAGGCTTTTCTTTCCAGCCATTTGGCTATGGGACACGGCAACCTTATTGATGCCAAAGCCATACTGAATGCAGGCGTAAAAATAGGAAACCACAACATTATCCGTGCGGGGGCAATCCTTGACTACAATGCCCAAATTGCCGATTTTGTCCAAATAGGAACAGGTAGCATTGTAGGCGATAACGTAACCATAGAAGAGGGAGTTTTTGTAGGAGCTGGAGCTACGATTGTTTCAGGGGTGAAAGTAGGAAAAAATGCTCGGATAGGAGCAGGTTCGGTAGTAGTGCAAAATGTTGAAGCGGGGGAAACTCTATTCGGTAACCCCGCTCAAAAGGTGAAAGTGTGAATTTTTGGGAGTAAAAATAAAAAATTTCCTCACTCGCCCACCATTACGAAAGCACCCCAGTAGTAAGGTGCGGAGTATTTGCGTTTCATTTTGTTTTGAGCATTTTGGAAAGCAGTGCGTTTATCTTGCTTTTTGAGGAGCATATTTTTGTAAAATAGGTTCATAAACTCTTGGGTGGCGTTATCATCTACTTTCCAAAGGCTCATTATTACGCTTTTTGCCCCTGCTTCTTGCAAGGCTCTTTGCAAGCCAAAGACACCCTCACCACTTTTCACCTCGCCCAAGCCTGTTTCGCAAGCCGAAAGAACTACCAAATCTGTTCTTTGTAGGTCTAAGCCCAAAGCTTCTTGGGCAGTGAGTATGCCATTTTCCGTGCTACCTGTTTCTTTTTTATTGAGTGATAGCTCTGCACCTGATAGGAGCAAGCCTGCTCGCAAGAGCGGATTATCAAATTTGGCTTCTTTGTTTTTATTGTCCTCTTGGGTTTCAATGAAAAAGCCGTGCGTGGCAATGTGTAGAATGTTTGCAGAGCTGATTTTTTTCAGATTTTCTTCGCTTGCTTGTTTTTCTAAAAAAACATTGTTTTCTATTTTAGCCTGCTTGGCAATGCTTGCAATGCCTTCTACTTCTTTTTTGGTGCCGGGCAGGTAGGTTACCGTTCCTGAAAGCTCGTCAAAAAAGCGTTGTTTTTTATCAATTCTGCTGACAAGAGCCACATCAATCACTGCTCTGTTTTCGCTGGGTTGTTGGGAAGCGGGTTTGTTTGCAAAATCAGGGTATCCGAAAAGGTACAGGCGGTATTCTTTGAGTTGTTTTTGAAGTTTTTTATTTGTGTTTAGCTCAATAAAATCGCGAGCTGTGCTGATAAGTTGAATGCTTAATTCCTCGTCTAAGTATTTTTGGGTCTTGGGATTGTAGAGAGTAGCAAGATTGATTTGATGATAGACACCATCGGCACTGAAATAGATTTTCCGAATGCCTTTCAATTTTTGAGCAATAGGCTCAAAAAATACACCATAGGAGGCTTTATCTTGCTTGCGGAAACGGATATGATTTCGGTAGAAAGCAATTTCACCTGTTTCTAAATCTTTTCCATTGGGCAGGAGAACCATTTCGGGGTAGGGGCTATTTTTCTTTACTACCAAAGCCATATACAGCACGCTATCGGTCCATTTTTTATCGTGATACCTGAACCTGCTTATTTCTACAATAGCTTCATCAGATTTAAGTTTTTGTTTGATTTCTTGCCACGAGTGTTGGGTAGGGCTGAGCTGAAAGCTATACCCTTCTTGGGCAAGGAGCAGGGAGAGTTGTTTTTCCAGTTCGTTGGCTTGTTTTTCAAGGTTTTCGAGGCTGATGTTTTGTTCTTTACGTTTCTCTTGTGTCATTTCGTAGGCTTTGGCAAGTTGGCGGCGTTGGTTAATCCACTCGTGGTAGGTAGCTTGAAGTTTTGGATTTTGGGATTTTTCGGCGGTTCTGCGGAGTTGTTGGGTAGAAAAAAACAGAAGCCCTTTGGTGAAAAGATTGTTTTCCAGTAGCCAAGCCGAGAGTTCAGGTTTTTGGGCTTTAAGGGCAAAGGAATGATAAATCTCAAAATGATATTTCAAAGTAGCAAGGTATTGTTCTTTTTCTTTTTCAGAAAGCCCTACGAAGTTGCGTTGAATGTTGTGAATTAGGGTTTGGGAGGCTTCTTTGAATAGTTTTTCAGCCTCGGCATAACGACCTTGGTCTTGGTATAACCCTGCCAAATTATTGCAAGCAGTGGCATAATCGGGGTGTTCTTTACCGAGAGTTTTGGCAAAAATAGATTGAGCTTCTTTGAATAGGCTTTCAGCCTCGGCATAGCGACTTTGAGCTCTAAACAACACTGCCAAATTATTGCAAGATAAGGCATAATTGGGGTGTTCTTTTCCGAGGGTTTTGGCATAAATAGATTGGGCATCTTTGAATAGTTTTTCAGCCTCAGCATAGCGGCCTTGGTCTTTGTATAATGCTGCCAAATTATTGCAAGCTAGGGCATAATCGGGGTGTTCTTTTCCGAGTGTTTTGGCACGAATGGCTAAGGATTCTTTGAATAGGTTTTCAGCCTCGGCATAGTGACCTTGGTCTTTGTATAACGCTGCCAAATTATTGCAAGATAAGGCATAATTGGGGTGTTCTTTTCCGAGGGTTTTGGCATAAATAGATTGAGCTTCTTTGTAGAGGTTTTCAGCCTCGGCATAGCGACCTTGGTCTTTGTATAACGCTGCCAAATTATTGCAAGATAAGGCATAATTGGGGTGTTCTTTTCCGAGGGTTTTGGCATAAATAGATTGAGCTTCTTTGTAGAGGTTTTCAGCCTCGGCATAGCGACCTTGGTCTTTGTATAACGCTGCCAAATTATTGCAAGATAAGGCATAATTGGGGTGTTCTTTTCCGAGGGTTTTGGCATAAATAGATTGAGCTTCTTTGTAGAGGTTTTCAGCCTCGGCATAGCGACCTTGGTTTTCGTACACCCCTGCCAAATTACTGCAAGATTGGGCATAATCGGGGTGTTCTTTTCCGAGGGTTTTGGCACGAATGGTTAAGGCTTCTTTGATTAGGTTTTCGGCCTCGGCATAGCGACCTTGGTCTTGATATAACGCCGCCAAATTATTGCAAGATTGGGCATAAAGTGGGTGTTCTTTTCCGAGGGTTTTGGCATAAATAAAGTGAGCTTCTTTGTAGAGGGTTTCGGCATCGGCATAGCGACCTTGGTTTTCGTACACCCCTGCCAAATTATTGCAAGCTAGGGCATAAAGGGGGTGTTCTTTGCCAAGGGTTTTGACAAAAATAGAGTGAGCTTCTTTGTAGAGGGGTTCGGCCTCGGCATAGCGACCTTGATAATGGTATAACAAAGCCAAACTATTGCAAGAGTTAGCATAATCGGGGTGTTCTTTTCCGAGGGTTTTGGCATAAATAGAGTGAGCTTCTTTGTAGAGGGTTTCGGCCTCGGCATAGCGACCTTGGTCTTTGTATAACGATGCCAAATTATGGCAAGATTGGGCATAATCGGGGTGTTCTTTGCTGAGGGTTTTGGCACGAATGGCTAAGGCTTCTTTGAATAGTTTTTCAGCCTCGGCATAACGACCTTGGTCTTTGTATAACGCCGCCAAATTATTGCAAGAGTTGGCATAGTCGGGGTGTTCTTTGCCGAGTTTTTGGCATAAATAGATTGAGCTTCTTTGTAGAGGTTTTCAGCCTCGGCATAGCGACCTTGGTTTTCGTACACCCCTGCCAAATTATTGCAAGCAGTGGCATAATCGGGGTGTTCTTTGCCGAATTCTGTTTCAGCTTGTTTGAGGGCTTTTTCTAAAATAGGTTTTGCTTCTGAGTACTTATCTTCATTAAGTAGCTTCACTCCTTGCTTATTTAACTCTCCCCAGCTTTGGGCAAAAGACACATAGCTCCCTGCTAAGGCTATGCAAAAAACAAGTAAAAAAACACGAGTTTGCATAAAATCAATATTTTGCCTATACAAGCAAATATAAGTGATTTCAGTTTGTTTTTCAAAAGATTGGAGGATTTTTTTGCGAGATAAAGTTGCTTTAACACGCCAAAGAAAGCGTTTGGCAAATGTCTTGATAGAAGGCACGCCTGAAAAATTTGATTTTGATTTCAAAGGCTTCAAGCGAAATAAAAATGAGTAAAACTCAACTATTCATTTCGCAAGAAGTTGAGCAAATAGTTTAATTCTTGCAGTTGTGTATCGCTTAGATTTTGGCAAATATCATCTAATTCTTGGGCTTGTTTGTCCATTGTTTCAAGCAATTCTAAACCTTTGTTGGTAATGGTAATATCTACGCTGCGGCGGTCATTGGGGCATTCTTTGCGTTTGAGTAAGCCTTTTTTGTAGAGTTTATCTACAATCCGAGAGGCATCGGGCATTTTATCAAGCATACGTTCTTTGATGTATTTCAAAGAAACGGGCTTTCCGCCCGCCCCCCTGACAATACGCAAAATGTTGTATTGCTGCATAGTGATTTTATACGGCTTGATGTGTGTTTGTACTTTGTTTTCAATAAATTTGGCTGTATAAAGAATATTGACCAAAGCCTTATGCTTTTCGTTCCGAAAACGGCTTTGGATAGCTTCCTCTATGGTTTTCATACATTCTTAGTTACTTCTGATAAACTCTCCTTGAAAATTTAGCTTAATCTCATTGCCTACCAGCCAAGCACCATTATCTAAAAGTTGGTTCCAGGTTAAGCCGAAAGAAGTACGGCGAATAAGTGTTTTCGCTTTGAAACCTGCTTTTACATTGCCCCAAGGGTCGCGGGCTTGCCCTGTATATTCAGCTTCTAAAATCACAGGTAATGTTTTTCCTTTGATAGTGAGATTTCCTGTAACTTGAAATTTCCTATCAGCAACTTTCTTAAAATCAATACTGATAAATCGTATGATAGGAAATTTTTCAGCATCTAAAAAATCAGGTGAAACAAGATGCTGGTCGCGTTGAGTATTGTTGGTATAAAGCGAGTTTGCTTTGATTTCCGCTACTATTTTGGCATCAGAAAAATCTAGGTGTGTGGTGCGAATAGTAACATCAAAATCTTGCATAAAGCCAACTACTTCTGCAATTACCATATGAGGTACAGCAAAAGTCAGATTGGAATGTAAAGGGTCTAATTTCCAAATATACTCCATAGGCTTGATAATTTTTCTTGAGAATCTTTTCGCAAACTAAATGTTTAAGAAAAATTTTCCAAGAAAATATGGGCTTAAATCTGAAAAAAACCTCTGACATTTTTTCAAATTTAGTCAGAGGTTGAATTTTTACTTATTTTGCTACACCTGCCGATATCTTAAAGCCCATATGTACCGTGTTGCTGATGAGTTTATCTGTAATACCCCACTCCATACCCCAATCTTTGCGATTGATGTTGAATTTGGCTTCGGCTTCCATTTTTCCGCCTTCCAATTTTACTATCGCTGGGAACGTAATGGATTTGGTAACGCCTTTCATTGTCAAGTTACCTGTAATGCTGTGAGTAGGGTTTTCCAATGTGTATTCTTTATCTTTTTCGCTTACTTTTTGAGTGGTATCGGCTTTGTAAGGTTCTACCGAAACTACTTCAAAAGTAGCTGTGGGGAATTTCTCGGCATCTAAAAAGTCAGGGCTTTTGAGATGACCTGTAAGTTTAGCATTTTCTTTTTCAGTTTCAGGAATATCCAAAACTTTCAAAGATTTCACATCAATTACAAATTTACCCCCTACGATTTTACCTTCCTTTACTGATACAGAGCCTTCGGAAAGAGCAAAAGTGCCGTTATGCTTGCCTGTGGGTTTGGTACCAACCCAAGTAATCACGCTATTAGCTACATCTACTTTCAAGGTTTGAGCTTCAGCGGCTTTGGTGCTATCTACCTTTTGGGCTTCGCCTGTTTTGGCTTCATCGCTTTTAGGAGCCGATTCGCAAGAAGCGAAAAGAATTGCCCCTGATAAGAAAATTCCAAGAATTTCTAAACTTTTCATTGCTGTAAGAGGTTTTAATGTTAAAAAATGAAATTTGTTTGCAAATATATGTAATAACTTTTAATGTTACAACATTTTTTGAAAATCTTATCTAAATTTTTTCCTATTCAAAACAAATTTTTACTTTCTTTGTGAAATTTTTGTGAAAGCGTACAAAAAAATGAACCCTACGGCAGAAAAGTTCTTGCAAGATGCTGAACAAAAATCTTTTGATTTGAAGCATCGACAGACCATCAATTACAATATTGGTAAATACAATAATGCTGTTCGGCAAGGTTTGGAGCAGTACCATAATCACGATTTGGCTCGTGAGCGGGCTTCGTATCTGAAAACAGAAACTATCAATCATTTAGGCGAATTGCTTTTGGATTTTGAGGAGCATTTTACCAAGCGTGGTGGTAAGGTAATTTGGGCGGAAAATGCCAACTCGGCACTGAAAAGCATTGAAGAAATTTGCAAAAAATATAAAGCCAAGTCCGTAGTAAAATCTAAATCAATGACTACGGAGGAAATTCATTTGAATGAGTTTCTGGAAAAAAAAGTTATTGAACCCATAGAAACAGATTTGGGAGAATTTATTGTGCAATTGGCAGGGCAGAAACCTTATCATATTGTTACGCCTGCGATGCACCTTTCTAAAAAAGACATAGCCGATATTTTTGTTGAAAAATTGCGTATCAAGCCTACCGATGATGCCCAAGAACTTACGCTTACAGCTCGCAGAATTTTGCGAGAAAAATATTTAGAGGCTGAAATTGGCATTACAGGGGGCAATTTCCTGATTGCAGATGTAGGAGCGGTGGCAATTACTGAAAATGAAGGAAATGCCCGTATGGCAACCACTTTCCCAAAAGTACATATTGCGATTGTAGGCATTGAAAAGGTTATTCCCAAACTGGAACATTTGGATTTATTTTGGCACTTACTTGCCACTAGCGGCACGGGGCAAAAAATCACGGTGTATAATTCTATTTTTTTCGGACCGCGACAAGCCGATGAATTAGACGGACCCGATGAAATGTACGTGATACTTCTGGATAATGGCAGAACTCGTCTGCTTGCCGATGCTGAAAAACGAGAGGCTCTGAATTGCATTCGTTGCGGTGCTTGCCTGAATGCTTGCCCTGTGTATAAAAACATTGGTGGGCATACCTACAACACCACTTACAGCGGTCCTATTGGCTCGGTGATTACGCCACACCTTGCAGAGCTGAAAGAATACAAACATTTGAGCTTTGCAAGTTCGCTTTGTGGGGCGTGTAGCTCGGTATGTCCTGTAAAAATTCCTATTCATAACTTGCTCTTGCTCAATCGTAAGCAGAGTGTTGAAGAAAAGCAAACTACTTTTTTAGAGCGTTTGGGGTTCAAGTTTTGGGAAAAAGCAATGCTAAGCCGAAAAATAATGGACTTTTTTTCTGCTAAAATCAAAAACAAATGGCTGAAAAAATTTTTCGGAAAAACTTGGGGAAAGCATCGTACTATGCCCCAAATTGCTGATAAGTCCTTTGCAAAAGAGTGGGAGGAGAAAATGAAAATATAGTTAGAGGTTTAGTTTCTTAAAATCTATTCAAGATGATAGTCGTTGAAAATCTTACAAAAATATACGGAAAGCAGAGAGCAGTAGATAATATCAATTTTGTGGCTGAAAGTGGTAAAATCACGGGCTTTTTAGGTCCGAATGGAGCGGGAAAATCAACTACTATGAAAATTGCCACTGGTTATTTAAAAGCGACTTCAGGCACTGTGCAAGTAGCAGGTTTTGATATAACAACTCACACAAAAGAAGCTCAAAGAGCTTTGGGGTATTTGCCCGAACATAATCCGCTGTATTTGGATATGTATGTACGTGAGTATTTGGGTTTTATGGGTAAAATTTACAAGGTAGCCCGTTTAGAAAATCGTATCAAGGAAGTAATAGAAATGTGTGGCTTGGAGCGTGAGGCTCATAAGAAAGTAGGAATGCTTTCCAAAGGCTACCGCCAGAGAGTAGGTTTGGCACAGGCTTTGATACATAACCCATCGGTGATGATTCTTGACGAACCCACCACTGGTTTAGACCCTAACCAAATCATTGAAATTCGCAATCTTATCAAGCAAATTGCCCAAGAAAAAACTATTTTGCTTTCTACGCATATTATGCAAGAAGTGCAAGCGATTTGCGATAAAGTGGTGATTATTCATTTGGGAAAAATTGTGGCGGATGCCCCTGTGAGTGAAATTACCAAACTTTTTCAAACTGAGCGAATTTTAAAAGTAGAATTTGCAGAAAGCATTGACGAAAATATTATTGCGAAAAACTTTGAAAAAATCTTGCAAATTCAGCATATTGCGGGCAATTTGTGGGAAATCCGAACACCCGCCGATATAGACTTGCGAGCCGATTTGTTCCAACTAGCTAAAATGCAAAATTGGACAATCTTGGAAATCAAACAAGAGGAAAAAAATATTGAAAATGTATTCAGAGAACTTACAAGAACCGCTATTTAAGCAAGAAATTCAAATTACTTCCAACAAACACCCTCGTCCTATTGGTTTGGATATTCGCCTTATTTTTGATGATATTCCCAAGCCACTTGTTCTTTTTATTCACGGCTTCAAAGGTTTCAAAGATTGGGGGCATTTCAATTTGATTGCCGAGCAGTTTGCTCAAAGAGGTTTTATTTTTGCTAAAATCAATCTTTCACACAACGGCACTACGCCTACCCATAAAAAAGAGTTTGTAGATTTAGATGCTTTCGGCAGAGAAACTTATACCAAAGATTTAGACGACATTACGGCGGTTTTGGATTATTTCTTTTCCGAAGATTATTTGTTCAAAAGAATTACATTGCTGGATAAATTGTTTGTCATCGGACACAGCAGGGGCGGAGCTTTGGCTCTGTTGAAAGCCGCCGAAGATAATCGCATCAAGAAAGTAGTTACTTGGGCATCTATTGCCAACACCAAATTTTTATTTACCCCCGAACGCATTGCCGAAATTGAAAAAAATGGGGTAATTTATATTGAAAATGCCCGCACCAAACAAGAAATGCCTATTTACAGAGAAGTATACGAAGATTTACTAAAAAACTGGTTGCATTACGATTTAGAAAAACAAGTACCTAAAATTCAAGTACCTATCCTCGTAATACACGGAAAAGCGGATACTTCTGTTTCGGTGGATAATGCTCGCCAATTATCATCTTGGGCTAAAAATGCAGAAATGATATTACTGGAAAATGCAGACCATACTTTTGGAGGAAAAGAGCCCTACACCGATGCCTTGCTCCCTATTCATACCGAAGAGGTAATTGATGAAACTATCAAGTTTTTACAAAGCGATTAGTATTAAGAATTTGGTGGGCAGGTTGTGCTTCAGCTCACTCCTCTACCGTCACGAAAGCACTCCCAACTTTTGGGTGGTATTTGTTAAGTAGAACTTTGTGCTAATTACAGCTTTTTACTTCAGAAAAAAGCTAGCCAATAGGCAAAAAGGCAAGTTGCAGGGAAAAGTAAATAAAGAATAGCAGGAAACAAAGCGTATTGCGTGAGAATAGTCCCTTGTTCTGAAATTTCAGGGCTACCGGGTAGAGAGTTAATAAGCAGAGCTTTTTCAGGCTGGTGGGGTAAGAACAATACTTTCAGCGGTTTATCGGTAAAAAACTTATGCGTTTGATGAGTGTTGTGGTGTATTGTATAGGTTTTTCCTCCACTCTGTAGATGAAAAGACATTTTCATTACCCTTTGCTTATTGACGGTGGTGTTAGTAGGCTTCATTCCACTAAAAGTAGCCTCACCCATTGTACCTTCGCGTAAGATGCGAATTTTAGAAAAAACCTTAGGAATAGCAATGGCAAGTATTATCCCGCCAATGAGTGGAAAAATAACAATAAAAAGCAGGAAATATGGCTGAAACTGCTTATGACGCAAGTTTTCAATGCGAGAGTAAGTAGGTTTGCCTTTTTTGTAAATTACCGTGGCAGTATTACCTACTTGATAATCAGAAGAGTAGCCGTAGGAAATGCCTGTGTATTCTTGTCCTTCTACCTGAAATTTGTAATGATACGCATAAATAGAAACTCTATTTTCACGGGCGTTGGCATATTCCTTTTTGTAAATAATGGCTTGGGTACGGGGACTATCTTTGGATAAAACGAAATCGCTGAAATCGGAAATAGAAGCAAATACACAAAAAATGATACTCCCAAAGGTAAAAAATATCCAACCGAAAAGCAAGAGAAAATTGCTTTCAAAAAACATTCTGATAAGCAAAGGTAAAGGAATATGACGAGTGCGGTGGAACATAATTGCCATACATAATGTAGCTCTACAAAGCCTAATAAACCTTCATTGATAGGTCTCCGCCTAGATGGATAGTCTTCGGTTTTGTAGCCTAATTGTAAATTTATACCGAAAGAACGCCAAATATTATATTTTAGGCTCGCTTGTTTAGAAAAATCTGCATCATAAAAACTTTGAATACAAATCTACTTGCAAGTATAAGAAAAATTTTTTGAAATTCAAAATATTATGTTTAATAATGCCTAATCCTTGATTTGTATGAGGAAAACCATATTTGAGATAAAAAGTACACTTCCTCTCATTGATTTTGAAATTGCTTACTAAAAATCTAATCAACCAAAGAAAGAAATTTAGTAAAGGATTGAAAAGTTTAGAATATAATTTCCATAAGTTCGTTATCAGGTGTAATAGCCCATATGCAGTTAGGTGAAGAGAATATAAAACTGCTTATTACAAGGCTATAGTTTTTATCTGCCGGAATACCAATTTCCTTAACGAGTTTATGTTCCCTTGTTTTAGTGTTTAGTTCAACTATTATGTATTTTTCTTGATATTTTAAGAGAATACGGAATAAGTTTTGGGATATAGGAATGATATCGTAAACGTAATAGTTTAGAGAGCTATCTTTACCATTAAAGAAATCAGAATTATTAGGATAAAGGTTTCTTAATAGCTGAAAAAATTCACCTGTTTCGATATTACCAATTAGATTTTCATAAATAAAAAAATAAAATGGGTAATGAATATAACCATAAATATATTTGTATGATTCCGTGTTTGTATTTACAAAATTAGGAAATTTAAGAGGTTTTAATTTTTGAAAAATGATTTTCTTATTTTTCTCATCTATATGTAGTTCCGCTATTAGCTTGGTACTTGTATCTGGTTGAACATTTTGGATACTTCCAAATATTTTTTTTGTTTTTTTGTCATAACTTAGTAAGTTAAAAGACATAATGTAATTACTAGGTAGCTTATCAGATTTTTCAAGGCTGTAGACATTAAATGTATTATCTTTAATCCATTCTGCAATGACAATTTCTTTGTAAATGTGATATTTTCTATCTTGAATTTTTACATATGATAAACCTAGTTCAATAAAATCCCTGCTTTCAAAAGAACGGTGATGAGATCCTAAATCAATATTTTGTTTATTCACCTGACTCAATATTTTTGAATATTTAACAACAGATTCATGATAGTTTGTGGTATCACCGAATATTTTTTTGTAAATTTCTAACTTGTCAAAATCTTTTGATGTAAAAACTTTTAACAGTTTTTTAGAGTTTTTGGAAAGAATATAATATTTATCAAATTGATAATCAAATAAGTAAATAAAATCTTGGTTTAATGAAACAGAAATAAAATTGCCAAGTAAAATCTCTTGGGGAAGTAAACGAGTAAGTGTAATTTTTACTTCTTTATACGGTTGAAGTTCTTGTAGTGTAAATTTATTCAATTTTATTGACTTAATAACTTTTGCATTCCAAGTGATGTGAATGTATGACTCATAACGATTTGAGTTTTTTTGTAAGGCATTATAGAGAGAGTCTGAAAATACTGTATGGGCTAAGGGTAGCTCAAAATTCATATTTTCTTGAAAAAAATACTTCGCAACTCTTTTGTCATTTTCCTTCATTACGATTTGTGGAGAGAAGTCTTTTGGAATTTTATTAAACTCTTTGATAGGTTGGATACAATTTATACAATCTTCTAAGCTGATAGCAAAATAAACACTGAAGTTTTTATTGCTTTGTGTATAAGCATAAAAGGTTTTGAGAAAAAATAATAATGATAATATGTAAACATTTTTTGAATAACTTATAAGAGAAACCATATAGAAATATTGATGGTTAAACCATAAAGAGTTTGAAATTTTAGATTAGAAATAAAATTTTAGATAATCAATTTCCTACTTGAAAAGAACTTCTTTTCAAGTAGGAAGTATATGTTACTTATCAATTTTTTTTATTTCTTTCCCTTTTCTTACATAAATCTCAGCGGATTCTAAGTATCCAAAAATAAAGTTGTTATTTTCAGGGCTATACATATCTATATGCCAGATGAGATTTTCATCTTTATTTGAAACTTGACTGCTAGATTTTGAATAAAAGGAAAAACAAGTTTTCTTAGGATTATTGGAGCAGGTAATAATGTATGTACCAGGAGTTTTGCCAGGTTTTACACTTATTAAATCACCTAAAACCACTCCGTCATTCCCGCCCAATCCAGGTTCGTCTGCAGGTTCAATAGCCATTTGAGCTTGCGAAAAATGGAATATGCTTATTCCAAGTAGTATTGACAAATATAACTCTTTCATAAATGTTTAAGTTTAGCGAATAAAAAACTTACTTTGTGTTTTTTGATAAAAAACATAAAAATTCTTAAAGATATTTGAGGCTGTCTTTATAAAATTTTCTTTTCGTTTTTTGTAAGTTATATGTTAATTTTTGGGAAATAATTTATCGTATACAATACAATTGCAAATAAAGTTTCTAAAAATAACTATTCTGTTTTTACAAAAAACTTTCTAAAACTAGTTTGAATTTCCTCTTTAATATCAGAAATTTTAATTTGCAGGACTATATTTTTATTTTCATCATAAACTATCAAGGTAGGATTTGAATCTTGATATTTTCCATTGTTTTTAATAGTCATACACTTGTGCATTATAGCACTTCCACATTCTACTATAAGAGTACCATTAGGACCTGGTGAAATTCCTTTCCAGTTGCCCATAATAATAATATCATTAGGGTTATCTGGATCTGGTAACTCTATTGGTGGAGGAGGGCTAAAAAAGGTAGATACTTCTTGCCCATTTGAATAAAATGAGAAAAAAAAGAAAATCGAGCAGAAAAATAAAAGATATTTCATAATGATAAATGGTTAAGTTTAAAAATACTCTGCAACGTTGCGATACAAAATAACAAAAAAAAAAAAAAAAAACAAGAAAAAAAGTTTTTTTTTTACCTTTGCCTTGCAAATTTCCGAAACAGGGGTGCCTTAATACAACGGGCTGAGAACATACCCTTTGAACCTGATGCAGATAATGCTGCCGCAGGGAGTTAAGGTAAGAAGCAGGTGGAGCTACCCCCTTGAAGCTCCTATTGTTTCACAATTTAACTTTTCAATTTTTTATGAAATCTACAATTGTCTGCTTTTCAGCAGGCTTGCTTGTGCCTTACTTAGGTTTTGCACAACAAGCCACTCGCGACACTTTGCTTCAAGAAAAAGAAATTGAAGCTGTAACCGTTACGGGTATTCCGTACATTACAGAACTTACACGCTCTACGCTCAAAAAAACAGACCTGCAAAAGCGTAATTACGGGCAAGATATGCCATTTCTGCTCAATTTTACGCCTTCGGTAGTGATTACTTCCGATGCAGGAGCAGGGGTGGGTTATACGAGTATGCGTGTGCGAGGCTCTGACCCAACTCGCATCAACACTACTATCAATGGCATTCCGCTCAACGATGCCGAGTCGCAAGGTGTATTTTGGGTAGATTTGCCTGATTTGGCTTCTTCAGCTACTTCGGTTACCTTGCAAAGAGGGGTAGGCACTTCTACCAATGGGGCAGGAGCTTTCGGGGCAAGCCTGAACATACAAACCTTTGATAAACCCACCGACCAACCCTTCGCTGAATTTAACAACTCTTGGGGCAGTTTCAATACTTGGAAACATACCTTGCAGGCTTCTACGGGAAAAATGCAAAATGGCTTCGTGGTAGATGCTCGTCTTTCTAAAATCAAATCTGATGGCTTTATTGAAAGGGCTTTTTCAGACCTTTTGGGAGTGTATCTTTCAGGAGGCTATTATGGCAAAAATACTACTTTGCGGCTTGTTACTTTGCAAGGCAGAGAGCGTACCTATCAGGCTTGGAATGGTGTTCCTGAGGATAGATTGAAAGAAAACAGGCGTTTCAACGTCTATGACTACGAAAATCAGGTGGATAACTACAACCAAAACCACTATCAAGCCATACTTGACCAGCAAATTACTAGTAACCTCAAAGCTAATGTTTCGCTTTTTTACGTAAGAGGCTTTGGTTATTACGAGGAGTTTAAGAAAAAGGATAAGTTTTCCAAATACGGCTTGCCCGATGTGGTAATAGGTTCAACAACTATTGAGAAAAGCGATATTATTCGCCGCCGTTGGCTGGATAATCATTTCTACGGAGGTGTTTATTCTTTGGATTATACGCAAAAAACTTGGAATTTCATTTTAGGAGGTGGTTGGAACAGATACGAAGGCAAACATTTTGGCGAAATCATTTGGGCTGAATTTGCCCCTAATGCTCCTATTCGCTATCGCTACTATGATAACGATGCTATTAAAGTGGATTTTAATCAGTTCTTAAAAATTGCCAATGAGTGGAACTTGGGCAACAACAGCAAAATTTCTGCTTTTGTTGATGGGCAATATCGTTACATTGGTTACAACTTTTTAGGCTTTGACCAAAATCTGCAAAGCACCCAACAAGATGCTGAATTTCATTTTTTCAACCCCAAAGCAGGAGTTGATTATGCTTGGCAGAAACATCGCATTTATGCTTTGTGGGGCATTGCTCACCGAGAGCCTAATCGCAATGATTTTGTAGAATCTACGCCTGCGAGCCGTCCCAAAGCAGAGCGTCTGAACAATGTAGAACTTGGCTACCAAATCACTTGGAGCAGAGCTAACCTCAAAATCAATAACTTTTTAATGGATTACACGAATGAGCTGATTTTGACAGGCAAGGTAAATGACGTAGGAGCATACACACGTACCAACGTGCCTCGTAGCCGTAGAATAGGGGTAGAGTTAGAAGGCAATGTAGAACTTTCTAAAAAATGGATTTGGCAAGCCAGCTTTACATTGAGCCAAAATAAAATTCCTGAATTTACGGAATTTGTTGATGATTACGATAATGGCACACAAGTAAGTTTTACCTACCAGAATGTAGATTTGGCTTTTTCACCTCGCATCATTGCCGCCCAACAGCTTACTTTTAAGCCTTGGAATGCTTTTGAAATAGGATTGCTTTCTAAATACGTGGGCAAGCAGTATCTGGATAACACCCAAAACGAAAACCGCAAACTTGATGCCTTTTTTGTGAATGATGTACGCTTCGCTTACACAGTTCCTACCTTCAAAGGCTTGAAAGAGCTACGATTAGGACTTTTGGTGAATAACATTTTCAATGAGGAATATGAGCCTAATGGTTATACTTTTGGCTACATTGTAGGCGGGCAAAGATTGTGGGAAAACTATTACTACCCGCAAGCAGGAACTAATTTTCTGCTTAATGTAGGTTTGAAATTCTAATCATAAAGCAAAAATTTTTCATAAAGCGACTACATCAACGGCGAGGTAGTCGCTTTTTTTTGAGTAACTTATAGGAACTTTCTGACATTCAAGCAAAATTTCAATACTTTTGCAGAAAAAATAAACTAATAGCAAAATATGTATCAACGCGAGGCGGGTATTATACGACTTTCGCCGAAATTTGGGCATAGTCGTTATTATTATTTAAGGAAGTTGGCTCAGGAAATAAGGCGTGTTGTAGCAGTGTATCTCAAGCCTTTACAGAAAGTTTCAAGAATAGCGGATTTTGGCTGTGGGAATATGCCTTACAAAATTCTTTTTGAGCCTTTTTGTGAAAAATACATCGGTATTGATTTGCCTGAAAATCCCTACGCCGATATTCATATTTTTTCTGATGGAAAGGTAAATATAGGCGACCATCAAATACAAGTAGTGCTTTCTACGCAAGTTCTGGAACACGTGCCTAATCCTAATTTTTACTTACAAGAGGCACATCGTATATTAGAGAAAAATGGCTTGCTGATACTTACTACTCACGGCTATTGGATGTTTCACCCCGACCCTACGGATTTTTGGCGTTGGACATCTATGGGTTTGCGTAAAATTATTGAAGAAGCAGGTTTCGAGATTTTGGAATTTAGAGGCATTGTGGGAAGAAGTGCAATAGGTATGCAATTGGTACAAGATGGGTTAATGTTTAAGCTACCGAAGTTTTTGCGTTTTTTGCTTACAATCCCGATGCAGGGTTTAATTTTTTTACTTGATAAAACCCACTCGCAGAAAGCTCGCAATGCCGATGCGGGAAATTTTGTGGTAGTGGCAAGAAAAAAGTAAGTTCTTGATTTTTAAGAAAAAACTCCCCAAAAATTTGGGGAGTTGATGAGTAAATTTTTATTACAAGCCGAGCATAGCTTTGTAGGTATCGGCATCCATCAGATTATTCATTTCTGAAAGGTTCGTAGGTTTGATTTTAATCATCCAACCTTTGCCATAAGGGTCTGAATTAACCAGTTCGGGACTTCCCGAAAGTGTATCATTAAATTCTAAAATTTCACCACCTATGGGCATAAAAAGATCTGAAACGGTTTTTACGGCTTCCACAGTGCCAAAAACGGCATTGGCTTCTAAGGTTTGCCCTACGCTGGTAATATCTACATACACAATATCCCCCAATTCTTTTTGGGCGTGGTCGCTGATACCTATGTAGGCAAATTCACCTTCAAGGCGTACCCACTCGTGTTCTTTGGAGTATTTGAGGTTACTTGGAAAATTCATAAGGTTTCATTTATATTTTTTGTGGAACAATAAACAGCGAACTGATAGACTCATACTCGTGTACGCTACGAATAGCTTTGGCAAAAAGCGGAGCAACACTCAATACCGTGATTTTAGAGCATTGTTTTTTTAGCGGTATGGTATCAGAAACAATCACTTCTTCCAAAACCGAATTTTCAATATTTTCATAGGCTTTTCCTGAAAGTACAGGGTGCGTACAAACTGCTCTAACACTTCTTGCTCCTTTTTCTTTGATGATTTGAGCGGCTTTGGTGATAGTTCCGCCTGTATCAATAATATCATCAACAATCACCACATCAGCACCTTCTACATCACCAATAATTTGCATAGCGGCGATTTCATTGGCACGTTTTCGGTGTTTATCACATACAACCATATCAGCGGCAAAAATGGTAGCAAAAGCTCTGGCTCTGCCCACGCCTCCCACATCAGGGGCGGCAAAAACCATTTTGGGTAAGTTCAGACTTTGCAGATAAGGGGCAAACACTACTTGCCCGTCAAGATGATCCACAGGAAAGTCAAAGAAACCTTGAATTTGTCCTGCGTGTAAATCGCAAGTGATGAGCCTATCGGCACCTGCGGCAGAAAGCAAATTAGCAACCAATTTGGCAGCAATAGCTACACGAGGTTTATCTTTTCTATCTTGGCGGGCATAGCCAAAGTAAGGCATCACTACCGTAACATATTGAGCCGAAGCACGCCGAGCCGCATCAATCATCAGGAGCAATTCCATTAGGTTATCGGCAGGAGGGAAGGTAGATTGTATCAAAAACACATTACACCCACGCACCGACTCAGTGAAACTGGGGCTGATTTCCCCATCACTAAATCTTTGAATAGCTATTTCGCCTAAATCCTTACCATATTCTAATGCAATTTTTTCAGCCAAATAGCGTGAGGCTGTGCCTGAAAAAAGTTTTACAAATGCTGGATTTGCCATAAAAATTTTTTTGCAAACTTACAATTCTTTTTGGAAAAACCTTTGGAGAAAGGTTACAATTTTTTCAAAGTAGCATAAACCAACTAAATGGTACTAAAATTGTATTTGCTTTTATTTGTGGTTCTTTGAAATTATCTGTAACAAGCAAATTGTATCGGCTATCTATACGAACTTTTATCAGTTGTTGGATATTTTTTTTATGAGTACCAATTTCTAAAATTATAGGGCTTTCTCTTGTTTCTATGATTATGTCGGGGTTTGCTTCCTTGCTTGCTGAATGAAAAGAAATAATAAGTTCTGGCAAAATTCTTTTCAAGTACATTACAATGGTATCCTCTAAAAGCTTACTCTGGAAATGTTTGGGTAAATTTTCTCCGTAAATGGTAGTTAGCAAAGCCCTACGCAAAGAGGGAGACATAAAAAATGCCTTACGATTTTTGAGAATTCTGCCCTCAAAACTTGCGTATGGGGGTAAGATATGTAATATTTCGGCGTTGGCTAAAAAGTTTAGCAAGTTATTGATTTCTAATTGTTTAATTCCAATTGCTTTGGATAAACTATCAGGATTTATTTCATCTGAACCTGCTAATCGTAAAAGTAGTTTTTCGGCATTGTGAAAATTATGCAAATTTGTAGCGAGCCCTTCTAATTTGGGAATATCCTCATAAACCACTCTTTTGAGCATTTCAAGGATAGCATCGGTGATAGCTGATGGCTCTTTATACATCAAAAAACTTGGAATATTCTGATAGTTAATGTAATTTTCTTGTAATTCAGTCAAATCCCATTTTTTTTCCTGAATTTTTTGGAAATAATTTGAAATGTTTGTTTGAACATTTTGCAATTTTTCATAGGATTCGGTTGCCGAATTGCTGAAAAAAAGAGCTTCTTTCAGTTTGTGGCTTAAGTTTTTTTCAGGCAGGATAGTTTCAGAAGAGAGTAAGAATGTTTTAGCTGTTACAAATTCAATAAATTTGAATGGATAAATTTTTTCTATTTTCATTCTGCGGGCTAAATCGGCGGTGTTTTTAAGCAGTAGAGCAGATGAACCAGTACAAAGAATAAAAGCCGTACGTGCTTCATCATAAAGAATTTTGAGTGCTGAAGCCCATTTTTCATCTTCTTGAACTTCATCAAACAGAAAAACAATAGGCTCTGAAAGTTGGTTAAAGCTCTTTTGAAGAATGTTTTTCTGGAATTCTTGCAAGGCTTGTAGTAAACTGATACCTAAATTGCTGAGAATGTTAATGTTGAAAAAGAAAATCTTTGCACAATGATGTTTATAGATAAAGTCAGCTATTTGCCACATTAACGTAGTTTTTCCTGTTCCTCGCAGACCTACGAGGCTAATCATACGAGGTTCTGTTCCTTGGGTGAAAAAATCTTTTGCATATTTTTGCAGTAAAACAAAAGCGGTACGTTTAGGATAAGCCTTTTGTATAATGGGGTGTTTTAAGCGGCTTTCTAAACTTTGTGGGTTGATGGATGTATTTTGTAATAAATAGTGTAAATTTTCAAGCATAATTTATCTGTGAGCATACTGCTCTGTATAATATTTCTGATACTCTCCCGAAGTTACTTGATGTAACCATTTTTCATTCGCCAAATACCAATCTACGGTTTTTTCCAAGCCTTCTTCAAATTGTAAAGTAGGTTTCCAGCCAAGCTCATTCATAATTTTAGAGGCATCAATAGCGTAGCGGAGGTCGTGTCCTGCACGGTCGGTAACGAAAGTAATGAGCTTTTCGCTTTCACCTTCGGCTCTGCCAAGTTTTCTATCCATAATTTTGCAAAGCAGACGCACCACATCAATATTTTTCCATTCGTTGAAGCCTCCAATATTGTAAGTTTCGCCAATTTTACCTTGATGGAAAACCAAATCTATGGCTTGGGCGTGGTCAATGACATAGAGCCAATCGCGTATATTTTCACCTTTCCCGTAAATAGGCAGAGGCTTGTAATGCTTTATGTTATTGATACACAAAGGAATAAGTTTTTCGGGAAATTGATTAGGTCCGTAGTTGTTTGAGCAGTTGGAAATGAGTATAGGAATTTTATAGGTATTATGATAGGCTCTTACGAAGTGGTCGGAACTGGCTTTGGAGGCTGAATATGGCGATTTAGGGTCATAAGGAGTTTTTTCAGTAAAGAATTCATCGGGGTTGTGCAGTGAGCCATACACTTCATCGGTAGAAACGTGGTAAAAGATATGTTCCTCTAAATTATCTTTCCAAGCGTTTTTGGCAACATTTAGCAAATTCACCGTGCCAATAACGTTAGTCATTACGAACTGAATAGGATTGAGTATAGACCTATCCACGTGAGACTCTGCCGCCAAATGTATTACCCCTTTGAAATCGTGTAGAGCAAAGAGTTTTTCTAAAAAATCTACATCACAAATATCACCTTTGATGAAAGTGTAATTAGGTTCATTTTCAATATCTTGCAAATTCATCAAATTGCCTGCATAGGTGAGGGAGTCAAGGTTGTAAATGTGATAGTTGGGATACTTCTTTACAAAAAGTCGTACTACGTGAGAACCAATAAAGCCTGCACCACCCGTAATGAGAATTTTTATTGCTGACATAGTAAGTTTTTGAAGGTTTTAGGCTCAAAAAGTTTATTTTTACAAAACAAAAATTTCTAATCCTTATCTCTTATCTCCTATTTCCTGTCTCTTGTCTCCTGTCTCCTGTCTCCTGTCTCTTGTCTCTTGTCTCCTATCTCACTCATTACCATTCTCCTACGCTAATATTCTGATAAGTTGTGATACCAAGTTTGTGTTTTTCAGCAAGCATTTCCATAATGCCATCTTTCAAGCCCAATCCTGGAACTAAAATTTCCTTGATTTTTGCCCATTTCATTACCGAAAGATATACATTAGAAGCAGGTGTAATTACATCGGCTCGGTCGGGATTTAGCTCCCATTCATTGATAAGTTCTTCCAAAGTATATTTAGAAAGCCTTTGTACAACTTCTTCAATTTCTTTGATAGTAAGCGACTTAGATTTTTTTCGGGCAAGTTCCCAAATTTTATTGATATTACCACCAATACCTACCGCTGTAATTTTAGGTACTACATCACGAATATTCTTTTCTACCCAATTTTGCATTTCTTGCCAGTCTTTTGCTGAAACGGCATTTTCCAAAAGCCTCACCGAACCCACAGGAAAAGATTTACTTGCTAACACTTTTTTTTGGGAAAAAAGCGTAACTTCTGTACTGCCACCGCCCACATCTATATGCAAATAGTTTTTATCATCTAAAACTCGCAAAAGTCCTTTATTAACGATTTCGCTTTCTTGGTCTCCTGAAATAATCTGCAAACGCAAGTCAAGTTCTTTTCTAACTTTTTCGGCGATTTCAGTTCCATTACGAGCTTCACGCATTGCCGAAGTAGCCAGAGCAAGGTAGTCATCAACCTGATGCAATTCCATTAGAATTTTATAGGCTTGCAAAAGTTTCAGAATGTCTTTTTCCTTAGCTGAGCTAATTTCTCTATTTCTGAACACTTCCAAGCCCAAACGTAAGGGAAAACGGACATATTCTACTTTCTTGAAAGAAATGCTTTCAGCGTGATACAACACACTGCTGATTTGCATACGAGCGGCGTTAGAGCCAATATCTATTGCGGCAAATTTCATTGTGCAAACTTACGAGGCAAAAATAAAAATTGCAAAGGTTTGTAAGAAAAAATTGGTTTAATCAATTTTAGGACGATAAAACCAAAGTACATCACTCAAAGAAACACCTAAACGTGCTTCAATGTAGCGTTCTTGCAAGCCATTGCGAGAAAGGTTGCCTCTTTGCCCTGCAATAATGCCCAAGTGTAGATAAGTAAGTTTGCCTTGCCCGCCTGAAAAAGCAAAAGAACCACCTAAAGAAAAGTTGGTTTCGGCAAGTGTTTTTCCTTCAATTTGTAAGATTTGTGGCGTATGATTGAAACCTATGCGATAGGTACTTCTGTTCAAAAATTTATTAGAGCCGAATTCAGGTGTCCATTCGCCGCCAATGGCAAAAGTAAGGCGATTAGTCAGTTGTGTATCGGGTATATCAAAACGCCTGAACTGCGACCAATTTTGTGAAATCATTTCGGCGTGTATGGTGTAATGGTTTAATTTTTCGTAAGAAACACCTACTCGCAAGCGAGCGGGTAAGAAAGTTTTACCTTTTATAGTGGTAAGTGTATCTACAAAAGAAGGAGCAATCAGGTTATTACCAAAGAAATCGCGTTTTTCAAAAGCCTCAAAACGCTTGGTTTTCATTTGTGCCGAGAGGTCGTAAGTAAGCCCAAAATTCAAAAACTTGCGGTCTTTTTCCAAAGGGTAGCGGTACGAAGTACCCACATTCCAAGTAATTTGGTTGATATTATCTCTTTGGAGAAAAGCTATTCGGCTATTTTGCCCCGAAGCAATGAGTTCTGTAACCGATTCGCGTGTGAGATTGCCAAAAAGATAAGACATCTTTACGCCTAAACTCAAATTTTTGATAGGCATAAAACCATTAGCCCAAAAAAAGTTATTCAGTCCGCCTTCGCCCTTGAAAGTGTAGTACGCAAAAAAATCGGAGTTTTCTACTTTTGCAGAAGTTTCGGTAAGGTATTCTAAATAGCTGTATGGTTGCAAACCAATGGCACTCGTCCATTTCTTGGTAATAGGCAAAGCCAATGTGGCATAATTGAAATTCCCCGTAGTAAAACTTTGTTGGGCTTTATCGGAGCGAAGTTGCTGGATTTTGAAATTATAACCTGCATCAAAAATTACACTTCCATTCCGAACAAGGAGAGCAGGGTTTAGGGTATTTACCCAAAAAGAGTTGCTGGTACTTACGCCTACACTGCCCATAGATTGCTGGGCTATATTACCTTGGGGGGTAAGCATACCCAAGCCGAAACCAGAAAGAGGAGAGTTTTGAGAAAAAAGCTTTTGCATAAGCAAAAAGCAAATAGTAAAAAGAAATAGCTTGATTGAATGATTTTTCATAGATTAACTTTGTATTCAATATAAATTGTTTCAAGAAACCCAACGAGAAAGCTCGCGGCTTTAATCCCTGAACTTTGAACTTCAAACGAACTAATTGCTTGCCATAGGCAGATTGTACATCAAAATTTGGTTTAATCCGTAAAGTACAAGTTTTGGGATTGCAAAAGTACCTGCTTTTTTGATATTTTCAAAATAAATACTATCTCCACCACATAAAATAGTTTGCAAATCGGGGTGTAAAATTTGATAGTATTCACGCAAGCTATGAATTTCGCCCTTTACGCCATTTACAGCACCGCTCAGAATAGCTTCTTCAGTAGTAGTAGCAGTGATAGGCACTTCTTGTTCGGGTTTCCACTCTACAAGAGGTAATTTTTGGGTAAATTCGTGCATAGCTTTGAGCCGCATTTTTACGCCGGGGGCAATCATTCCACCCATAAATTTGTTATCGGCAGTTACAAAGTCGTAGGTTATGCAAGTACCTAGATCGATAACAAGGCAGGGCTTATCGGGAAAAAGAGCCTTTGCCCCAATTGCCGCCGCAAGCCTATCAGTACCGAGCGTTTGAGGGCTTTTGTAGCAATTTTCAATAGGTACAGGTACATTATTATCAAAAATTAGTGGTTTTTTGGGTAGTTTTCCTGCGAGTAAATCAGTATCTTTCCTTACAGAGCTAACAATAAAATTATCGGCATTGTAACTTTCAATAGTACGCAAAAGTAAATCTTGGTCTGTGGTTTCCAGACCTTCTACCAGACGATTATCCTCAAAAAGAGCTGTTTTAGAGCGTGTATTTCCTAAATCTATGGCTACATTTTTCATTGGAAGTCTGATTTGATTTTGGGGTTTGATGTGTCTGCACTTGAACCCTTTCACTTAAATCTTTCATTTTTTGGCTCAAAATTAGCAAATATCATTCCAAACAATCAAGAATTTGTCTAAAAGATTTTGCATAAGGAAAACATTTTTTTACGGATAAAGTTGTATTTTGCAAGCAAAAAACATTTCAACCCTAAAATTTACTTCTATGGCAGATGCTTATATTTATGATGCACTTCGCACACCACGTGGTAAAGGTAAAGCCGAAGGGGCTTTGCATACTATTCAACCCGTGGAACTAGTGAGTACCTTGCTAAAAACATTGCGAGAAAAAAATCAATTAGATACAAGTCTGATTGAAGATATTATCTTGGGTTGTGTTACGCCTATTGGCGAACAAGGGGCAGATATTGCCCGCACAGCGGCATTGGTAGCGGGTTATGCCCAAACGACGGCAGGGGTGCAAATCAATCGGTTTTGCTCTTCAGGTTTGGAGGCTATCAATATGGCGGCGGCATACATTATGTCGGGGCAAATAGAGGCTATCATTGCAGGAGGGGTAGAGTCTATGTCAAGAATACCGATGGGGTCTGATGGGGGAGCATTATTTACCAGTCCTGCCATTATTGCCAAGCATAAAATTGTTCCACAAGGCATTTCTGCGGATTTAATTGCTACCAAATATGGCTACTCTCGTACTGACTTGGATACTTATGCGGTACATTCTCATCAAAGAGCTTACAAAGCTCAAAGTGAAGGATATTTCAAGAAATCTATTGTACCTGTCAAAGACCAAGCAGGTTTTGTGATTTTAGATAAAGACGAAACCATTCGCCCTGATACTACTTTGGAAACTCTTGCCAAACTTCCTCCTTCTTTTGCTATGATGGGGCAGATGGGTGGTTTGGACGGCTTGGCTCAGTTGCGTTATCCCGAAGTAGAACGCATAGAACATTTACATCACGCAGGAAACAGCTCGGGTATTGTAGATGGGGCTTCTGTTACGCTTTTGGGTAGCAAAGAATTTGGCGAAAAAACAGGCTTGAAGCCGAGAGCAAAAGTGAAGGCTTTTACTATCATTGGCTCCGAACCTACCATTATGCTCACAGGACCTGTGCCTGCGGTGCAGAAACTTCTTAAAAAGCAGGGTATGCAAGCCAATGATATTGACCTTTATGAAGTAAATGAAGCCTTTGCGGTTGTGCCATTGTATTTTATGGATATGCTTGGCATCTCTCACGACAAAATAAATGTGAATGGCGGTGCTATCGCTATGGGGCACCCCTTGGGAGCAACAGGTTCAGTAATTTTAGGAACATTGTTAGATGAATTAGAGCGAAGAAATTTACAAACAGGACTTGCAACACTCTGCGTTGGTGGCGGTATGGGAATTGCAACAATTATTGAAAGGGTGTAAGCTCGGAATTTGAACTTTCCTGACAAAAGCCCCTAAATAATCATTAAATTTTGTAGGGGCGAAAAGAATAAAAAAGCAAAGGCTGTCTGAAAAAGACAGCCTCACTCTTTCTTTGTAGCGGAGGCAGGACTCGAACCTGCGACCTTCGGGTTATGAGCCCGACGAGCTACCAACTGCTCTACCCCGCGATGTAATTTGCGAGTGCAAAGGTACGAATAAAAATATACTTTGCAAACTTTTTTGTGAAAATTTTTATTTTTTTGCAAAGCATATCACAAAAATATACCTTTGCAAGACCTTGAAGTTAATTTTTATGCAGTATCAAAGCCAAGATATAAGTCGTTTCAACTTTTTAGTTACAGGCGGTGCAGGTTTTATAGGCTCCAATATTGTTGCCTATTTGATTGATAATCAGGCGAAAAAAATTAGAATTTTGGATAACCTATCTACGGGTTATCTAAAAAATATAGAGCCTTTCCTTAGCCTTCCGAATGTAGAGTTTATTCAAGGGGATATAGCGTCGGTAGAGATGTGTTTGCGTGCTTGCGAAGGGATTGATTATGTGTTTCATCAAGCCGCTTTGGGTTCGGTGCCTCGTAGTATTCAGAACCCACTAGCAAGCCACGAAGCCAATGTTACGGGATTTCTGAATATTCTTTGGGCTTGTAAAGAAAATAAAGTAAAACGCTTGGTGTATGCTTCTTCTTCTTCAGTAT
Source organism: Raineya orbicola (assembly GCF_002843425.1). GTDB lineage: Bacteria > Bacteroidota > Bacteroidia > Cytophagales > Thermonemataceae > Raineya > Raineya orbicola. The sequence continues at coordinate 34,861 of NZ_NKXO01000016.1, read as the reverse complement.
ATGGCGATAGTCCCATTTTACCTAAAAAAGAACACCAAATAGGCAAGCCACTTTCGCCTTATGCCCTTACCAAATCTATCAATGAGCAATACGCAGAAGTATTTGCACGTGTATATGGCACTGAAAGCATAGGCTTACGCTATTTTAATGTTTTTGGCTATAATCAAAGTCCCGAAGGGGCTTATGCGGCGGTGATACCACTTTTTATGAAAGCCTTGCAGTCCCAAAAATCTCCTATCATACACGGCGATGGTAAGCAAACACGTGATTTTACTTTTGTAGAAAATGCCGTACAAGCTAATATTAGGGCAATGTTTGTAGAAAATCCCGAAGCTGTGAATCGTGTGTATAATATTGCTTGTGGTGAGCAACTTTCGGTGCTTGAAATTTTTGAAATTTTGCGAGATTTTTTTAAGGTGGATATTGAACCTCAATTTACCGAATCACGCAAAGGTGATATTCGTGATAGCCTTGCCGATATTTCTGATGCTCAGAAATTCTTGGGATACAAGCCTACTATTTTTGCCAAAGAAGGCTTAAAACTTACGGCTGAGTGGTTCAGGGAAAATCTTTAAGCTGTGGCTACAATTTTGAGAATATCTTCAACAATTTCCCTGCTATTAGAAAGACGTGGAACTTTGTATTGCCCACCCAATCTGCCTTTACGTTTGAGCCACTCGTAAAAAGTACCCGTAGGCAAACTATGCACAACAGGTTTTTGCAGGGCTAAATCCTGATAGCGTTTGGCATCATAATCGGAATTGACTTCTCGGAGGGTTTTATCTAAAATTTCTACAAAGAAGTTCAAATCAGTGGGTTGTTGTTCAAATTCTATAAGCCACTCGTGTCCGCCTTTACTGCCATCACCTATGTAAATAGGGCAAGCAGTGAAATCTACAATGGTAGCGTGTGTGTATTCACAGGCTTTGGCGATGGCTATATCTGCATTTTCTACCATCAGCTCCTCGCCAAAAGCGTTGATGAAATGTTTGGTTCTGCCTGTAATCTTGATACGATACGGATTGAGCGAAGTGAATTTCACGGTATCACCAATTCTATAACGCCATAAACCACCATTGGTAGAAATAACCATAGCATAATTGGTATCGGGTTCTACCTCCGAAATGGTTAGCGTTTTGGGAAAGGGCTTATCCCACTCATCAATAGGAACAAATTCATAAAAAATACCATAGTCCAGCATCAGAAGCATATCATCGCGGCTCATATCGTCTTGCAAGCCAAAAAAGCCTTCGGAAGCATTATAGACTTCCATATATTTGAGATTGGGGGCAATTTGGTTGAAAAGTGTTCTGTAAGGTTGAAAAGCCACTGCCCCGTGAAAAAAGACTTCCAGATTTTCCCAAACTTCGTGAATATTTTTTTTGCCTGTAATTTCTAAAATTCTTTGCAAAAGCACTACCATCCACGTAGGCACGCCCAAAAGACTTGTAATGTTTTGGTGCATAGTTTCTTGTGCCATTCGCTCAATTTTTTCCTCCCATTTAGCAAGCATAGCAACCTCTAAGCTGGGAACTCGTAATTTTTGAGCCCAAGCGGGGAGTTGTTGGGTAACAACCGCAGAAACATCACCATAAAAAACTCCTTTGGTTTCAATACTTTCTTGGAATGTACCGCCAATACCTAAACCTTTTCCAAGAGCAAATTTTGTTTGGGGGTTATTCTCTAAATACAAGGCAATTAAATCTTTACCACCCTGAAAATGGCATTTTATAAGTGATTCTCGCGAAACAGGAATAAACTTACTTCTTGCGTTAGTTGTTCCTGATGATTTGGCAAACCAATGAATAGGGGAGTTCCAAAGAATATTTTGCTCTCCTTTCATCATTCGCATAATGTAAGGGGCAATTTCTTCGTAAGCGGATACAGGTACTCTTTGGGTAAATTGTTCAATATTGCGAATAGAAGCGTAGTCATATTTTTTACCCCATTCGGTAGATTTGGCTTTGTTAATCAGGTAAAAGAATTGTCTTTCTTGCACTTCGGCGGCGTTTTGCATAAAATGCTTAATGCGGCGATAAGGAAAATGCAAGATTTTTTTTATCAGTGGTAATGCCAAACGTACTAACCCATTCATACGAAATACAAAATCAGGAAAAAATACAGAAAGTAGGAGCAATTTTTGAAATAATAACTGCAAAATTATAGCTTTTTGCTTGTAAAGTCAAATTTTACTTTGCCACAATTTGAAAAATTTGCTTATTTGCACCTTGCTAAAACTAAAAGCTATGATAGGAAAAATTGCACTCGTTACAGGAGCAACTTCGGGGATAGGGGAAGCTACAGCTCGGCTTTTTGCTCAAAAGGGCTTGCGAGTGATTATTTGTGGCAGAAGAAAAGAACGCTTGAAAGAATTAGAAGCAGAGCTTTCTAAAATTACAGAGGTTTATACCCTTTCCTTTGATGTAAGCCAGCAGAAAGAAGTTGCCGAAAGTCTTAATTCTTTGCCAAATGAATGGAAAAGTATAGATATTTTGGTGAATAATGCGGGGAACGCCCACGGATTAGAGCCTATTCAGGCGGGCAGATTGAGTGATTGGGAAGCGATGATTGATATAAACCTCAAAGGGTTGCTTTATGTAACGCAGTGTATTTTGCCACAAATGGTAGAGCGAGAAACGGGTCATATTGTCAATATTGGTTCTATTGCGGGCAAAGAAGCCTATCCCAATGGGAACGTATATTGTGCCTCCAAGGCGGCGGTAGATAGTCTTACGAAAGGTATGCGTATAGACTTGAATCCGTATGGTATAAGAGTTACGCAAATAGCCCCAGGACTCGTAGAAACAGAGTTCTCGTTAGTACGCTTCAAAGGAGATGCACAGAGAGCTAAAAAGGTGTATGAAGGCTACCAGCCGCTTTCAGCCCAAGATATTGCTGATGCAATTTGGTATGCGGTTGCGGCACCTGCTCACGTACAAATTGCTGATATAGTCATTTTCCCAACAGCACAGGCTTCGGCAACCATTGTTAAGAAAAAAACCTGAACGCAAAGCGAACAGGTTTTTTAGATTTATTAGGGTTTATTTTGTTTCGGCTTTTGTTTGTTTTTTTCTTCTTCCAGAGCCTTTTTCTCGTCAAATTTTTCGTCTTTGTGTTGCTTGTTAGGGTCGTATCGGTCTTTGATTTCAACTCCTTCTACTTCAAGCACTTCAAACTCTACGCGTCTGTTTTTAGCTCTGCCTTCTTTGGTATTGTTGGTAGCAATAGGTTTGCTCTCACCAAAACCTTTCCAAGTCATACGTTCCATAGGGATACCCCGTTTGTTGATGTATGTATAAACGGATTTGGCACGGCGATTTGAAAGGTCAAGGTTGCGGTGGTCGGGACCTACGGCATCTGTATGAGCATAAATACCAATTTTGAGGGAAGGATTTTCAGCCATTAGCTGATAGATGTATTCTACTTCTTTTTCAGATTGTTTGGTGAGCTTATCTGAATTGAACTCGAAGTTGATATTATTTACTATCAAAACCATATTCTTTTTGAGGCGTTTGAGAAGCACAATTTTTTCAACTTTCTTTTTGTTGTCAATAATACTCATCGTATCGTTCTTGAAAAAGTAGCCTTTGGCAGTAACGTGCAGGTCAAACTTACCTGTGCCAATGTTTTCAACGGTGGTTTTGCTTACTTCTTGTTTATCAAAAACGCTTTTCTTGTTTTTGTCGGTGATGAGCAGATGTGAAGGCACAGGCTGGCGAGTTTCTTCATCAAGAATAATCACCACAGGTATATTTTGAGGTATGGGTATCAGTGGAATTTCAATCATATCACCTTCCTGATATTTTTGCAATTCTTGCGGTGTAAGTATGAGCGTTACAGGTTCAAAACCTTCTTTTTGGGCTACTATTTTGTAGGTTTTTTTCTTATGAAACGTACCTTCTACAATGCCATCTTCGCCAGAAAGGCTACTTGTAACTACTTCTTGAAGCGAAATATTCACACTGGTAGCTGGAATAGGCTTTTTGGTTTCGGCGTTAAGCGTAATGGCTTTCAGTGTGATGTAGTTGCCAAAAGGTTTGCCCGAGAATTTGTAGATATCATCTTGGGCATTGGCATTAGCTCTATCAGAGGATAGATAGCCTGCTCTGCCTGTGGCATCTACAATAATTCCGAAATCATCTTGCGAAGAGTTGAGTGGAACGCCTACATTTTCAGGTTTTACGAATTTGCCTTTGAGGTTTTCAGCAAAGAAAATATCTAAACCACCAAAACCGCCGTGTCCTGTGGAAGCAAAAAATAAATTACCTTTGCTATCCATAAAAGGGAACTCTTCTTTGCCTTCGGTGTTGATTTCCTTACCCAAATTGATAGGCTTGCCCCAAGCACCATTTTCCCATTTACACATATACAAATCGGTTTCGCCTAAACCGCCGGGCATATCGGAAGCGAAATAGAGTGTCTGTCCGTCAGGGGAAAGAGTGGGGTGTCCTACGCTGTACTCATCGCTGTTGTAAGCAAAAGGAGTAATATTCCCCCAAGAGCCATCGGGCAATTTTTCGGCAAAGAAAAGTTTGAGCTTATTGATTCCATCAGAGCTTTCTTTATACTTTCCTTCGTGATAGTTGTTGCGGGTAAAAATAACCTTATTGCCATTGTCATAGAACACAACAGGACCTTCGTGATAGCGAGTATTGATTTTTTTGTTGAAAATTTCAATGCCACTGCCGTCAGGATTGGTAACATACAAATCCAAAAAAGAAGATTTATTCCACTTAAATTCATCTTTTCGCCAGCCATTGCTTGAAGGGTGGCGATTGGAGCAGAATACGATTTTATCGCCTAAAAAAGCAGGGCTAAAATCAGAGCCATTGGAGGAGTTGAATGGGGCAGGCTCTATGGTGTAATCTTTGTTGTTTGCTAAAAGCGAGGGCATTTCGTTGTTGTAAAAATCTACAAATCTTTGCCCTCGGCTATCTTCATTATACACGTTGTACCATTTTTTTGCCTCTTCGTATTTACCTTCGCTGGCAAGAGCCTCGGCATAGTATAGCTTGTGAATGGATTTTGCCGTAGGTCTTTGCAAGACTTTGGCAAGCCACTTTTCAGCATTTTTGTTATCATTATTTTGCCTATAACATTCGGCAAGTTTCTCCTCCGAATCAGTATCATCAGGATTTTTAGCTAAAATACTTTCGTAATACTTAATGGCTTCGGCATAATGAAAATTGGTAAAATTTTTATCTGCCATTTTCTTTTTTATCCCTTGCCCACAGAGTAGAGCGGGCAAGAGAAATATCGCAAGGAATGTGATTTTTTTCATAACAAAAACTTTTAATTTTTGTGATAGACCCTCTTTTAAGTGCTTAAACATCAGAAAAATCGGGGAGTAATAATTCGCGTTTTACTGGTTCTGAGTTGATAGCGAAGCATTAGCTCGTGGCTACCTGTATTGTATCTACGCAAATCGGTTGTAGAAAAATCGTAGGCGTATCCTGCTGAAAGTTGTTCATTGATTTTATAGCCCAGCAAAATATTAGCAGAACTAAACGAACGCCAAGAAAGTCCTGCACCGAATTTATCCAAATACCATAGTGTTGCATTGATGTCTAACTGCAAAGGAGCGGCTTGAACGCCTTTGAAAAGCAAGGAGGGTTTTAGTTGCCAATCTTCGCTTAAATCAAAGGCATAACCAGCCATTACGAAATAGTGTCGGTATTGTCTTGCCCCATCGGTATCGTTCAAGAAAGCGGCATCGCCTGATTGAGCATTGTTGATAAGATGAGGTACAGAAACCCCTACAAAGAGTCTTTCAGTATTGTACCACACTCCTGTACCTACATTGGGCAAAAACTTACTGAACATTCCTGCACCTTGAAAAGTAGGGTCATTATTTATGGTATTCACACTTCCAAAGTCTGCAACAAACTGGCTGCCACCTACCTGCAAACCAAATGCCAAACGAGAACTTTCATTGAGTTTAATTCGGTATGAGTAAGAAGCATAAATTCCCAACGTTTTGAATATCCCAATTTGGTCGCCTACTACATTAAGCCCTAACCCCATAGTTTCGTTGCGTAAAGGAGCATCTACTGAAAGAGTTGCTGTGGTAGGGGCTCCCTCTATACCTACCCATTGTTTGCGGAATAATCCTGTAAAGGTAAGAACTTCATTGCTACCTACATAAGCAGGATTTACTGCGATGGGGTTGAACATATATTGCGAAAACATCGCATCTTGTTGGGCTTGTGCTTTTAAGCCTAAAAGCACATACACACTTGCAGAAAGAATTCGGAGGTTTTTCATAAAAGTATTCTTTTATATTCCTTTTTAGCCCTGCTCTCATTAGGTAGAGAGCAGGGGTTAGGTATTTTTTATCTTTGAATAGTAAGGTAACGAGCGTAACGTTCGCCTGTGTCTTTGAATTCGGCGGTGTAGAAGTAAGTGCCGTCAGGGAGTTGCTCGCCAATACGGATACCTATGTTAGATGTTCCGTTCCAATCATCTTGGTAATTGAGGTTTTCATATACCAAATTACCCCATCGGTTGTAAATTCTAAGTACCACAGGTCTGCCGTTTCTGCCCTTGATAACAAAGTTGTCGTTGATGCCATCGTTGTTAGGCGAGAAACCTTCGGGAATTTGTACCACAGGGTCTTCAATTACAATAGTAACTGTTGCTGTACTACATTGCCCAAACTGGTTACAAACTTGGTAAGTGAAAGTTACTGTTCCTACAAATCCTGGGTTGGGTGTGAAGGTAAATGAACCATCAGGATTTACCACAAGCGTACCATTTTGCGTAGCAGTTCCACCATTTACTAAACTAAATGTAGGGGCTTGCCCTGCGGGTACTACATCATTTGTTCCCAAATTACCACTTACAGGGTTGTTGGGTGTTGTGGTGTAATTATCATCAACGGCTTGCACGGGTGGAGCTACATTGATAGTTACTGTTGCTTGTGAGCAACCCACAGGGTTACAGATTTCGTAAGTGAATGTAACCGTACCACTAAACCCTGGGTTAGGGGTGAAGGTAAATATTCCATTAGGATTGAAGACCAAAGTACCATTTTGCGTAGCAGTTCCACCGCTTACAAGATTAAAGGTAGTTGTTCCACCACTTGGGTTTTGGTCATTTGTACCTACATTGCCGCTAACAGGAATACCTGCACCTGTGTTGTATTCATCATTTACTGCCAAAGGAGGCTGACCCACCGTGATAGTAACCGTTGCCGTACTACACTGACCTAATTGGTTGCACACTGTATAGGTGAAGGTATCAGTGCCTACAAAGCCGGGATTTGGAGTGTAGGTATAAGAGCCGTCAGGGTTCATCGTAACGTTACCATTGGCAGGTGGGGTAGTTACCGTAAAGGTATAAGTACCACCTGCTGGTAAATTATCGTTGGGGCTTACATTGCCGTTTACTGGCGTGTTAGGTTGCGTACCAGCGGTATCATTGCTTGCTACTGGTGGAGCGAGTATCGTAATAGTAACTGTAGCTGTGCTACAAACATTTACTTGATTACATACTTGGTATGTGAATGATACCACACCACTAAAACCTGTATTGGGAGTAAAGTTGTAAGTACCATCAGGATTTACTACCAAAGTACCATTGGATGCTGCGCTGCCACCGTTTACTAAGCTAAATGTGTAAGTAAAGCCCGTAGGCAATAAATCATTCGCCGCTAAATTACCTCCAACAGGAGTGTTGATAGGTGTTGTGTAATTGTCATTCACAGCCACAGGGTTCGCTGGAACTGTAATAGTTACGGTTGCCGTACTACATTGCCCTACTTGGTTACATACTTGATAGGTAAATACATCAGTGCCAGTAAATCCAGTGTTAGGCGTGTAGGTATAAGTGCCATCGGGGTTCATCGTAACACTACCATTGGCAGGTGGCGTCGTTACCGTGTAGGTGTAAGTACCACCTGACGGCAAGTTGTCATTCGTGCTCGCATTTCCATTTACAGGGGTATTGATAGGCGTATTTGCCGTATCATTTACCGCTACTGGTGGAGGCAATACTAATACACTCACGGTTGCGGTGCTACACTGCCCTAACTGGTTGCATACTTGGTAGGTAAAACTCGCTGTTCCAGTAAATCCTGTTGCAGGCGTGAAGGTATAAGTACCATCAGGATTGATAGTTACAGTGCCTTGTGCAGGATTGGGTGGGGTTGCTACTGTGTAAGTGTAAGTTCCGCCTGCGGGTAAGTTGTCGTTAGAGCTCAAATTACCATTTACAGGGGTATTGATAGGTGTTACTGCACTATCATTTACAGCCACAGGAGGAGGCAACACGACTATCGTCGCTACTGCTGTATCGCATTGAGCAGGTATAAGGCTGTTGCAGACTTGATACGTAAATGACACTGTACCACTAAAACCTGTGTTAGGTACATAGGTAAATGTGCCGTCAGGGTTAAAGGTAAGTGTGCCGTTAGCTGCTGCACTGCCACCACTCACCAAGCTAAAGGTATGAGGATTGCCTGATGCTGGTAATACATCATTGCCCACGACTGAGTTGCTCAAACTGCCGTTCTGTGGCATTGTGTAAGAATCATCATTGGCTACTGGTGCAGGAACTACATTGATAGTTACGGTTGCGGTACTACACTGCCCTACTTGGTTACATACTTGATAGGTAAATACATCAGTGCCAGTAAATCCAGTGTTAGGCGTGTAGGTATAAGTGCCATCGGGGTTCATTGTAACACTACCATTGGCAGGTGGGGTAGTTACTGTGTAGGTGTAAGTACCACCTGACGGCAAGTTGTCATTCGTGCTCGCATTTCCATTCACAGGGGTATTGATAGGCGTATTTGCCGTATCATTTACCGCTACTGGTGGAGGCAATACTAATACACTCACGGTTGCGGTGCTACACTGCCCTAACTGGTTGCATACTTGGTAGGTAAAAGTTGCTGTTCCAGTAAATCCTGTTGCAGGCGTGAAGGTATAAGTGCCATCAGGGTTGATAGTTACAGTGCCTTGTGCTGGGTTGGGTGGCGTAGCAATCGTATAAGTGTATGTTCCTCCCGAAGGTAGGTTATCATTTGTGCTCAAATTACCGCTCACAGGCGTATTGATAGGCGTTACCGCATTATCATTCACCGCCACAGGAGGAGGTAACACGACTATCGTCGCTACTGCTGTATCGCATTGAGCAGGTATAAGGCTGTTGCAGACTTGATACGTAAATGACACTGTACCACTAAAACCTGTGTTAGGTACATAGGTAAATGTGCCGTCAGGGTTAAAGGTAAGTGTGCCGTTAGCTGCTGCACTGCCACCACTCACCAAGCTAAAGGTATGAGGATTGCCTGATGCTGGTAATACATCATTGCCCACGACTGAGTTGCTCAAACTGCCGTTCTGTGGCATTGTGTAAGAATCATCATTGGCTACTGGTGCAGGAACTACATTGATAGTTACGGTTGCGGTACTACACTGCCCTACTTGGTTACATACTTGATAGGTAAATACATCGGTGCCAGTAAATCCAGTGTTAGGCGTGTAGGTATAAGTGCCATCGGGGTTCATCGTAACACTACCATTGGCAGGTGGGGTAGTTACTGTGTAGGTGTAAGTACCACCTGACGGCAAGTTGTCATTCGTGCTCGCATTTCCATTCACAGGGGTATTGATAGGCGTATTTGCCGTGTCATTTACCGCTACTGGTGGTGGCAATACCAATACGCTCACCGTTGCCGTGCTACACTGCCCCAACTGGTTACATACTTGGTAGGTAAAAGTTGCTGTTCCAGTAAATCCTGTTGCAGGCGTGAAGGTATAAGTACCATCAGGATTGATAGTTACAGTGCCTTGTGCTGGGTTGGGTGGCGTAGCTATCGTATAAGTGTATGTTCCTCCCGAAGGTAGGTTATCATTTGTGCTCAAATTACCGCTCACAGGCGTATTGATAGGCGTTACCGCATTATCATTCACCGCCACAGGAGGAGGCAACACGACTATCGTCGCTACTGCTGTATCGCATTGGTTTATAGGTGTTACTCCGTTACAAACCTGATAAGTAAATGAAACAGTGCCACTAAAACCAGTGTTAGGAACATAAGTAAATGTGCCATCAGGGTTAAAAGTTAAAGTACCATTTGCCGCAGCACTACCACCACTCACAAGTGTGAAAGTGTGAGGATTTCCCCCTGCTTGTAAAATATCATTAGTAGCAACAGAATTACTCAAATTTCCATTTTGAGCCATTGTGTAATTATCATTCACCGCATCAGGAGCAACATTTACAGGTGTAGGTGTAGCTGTTGAACTATTATTTCCTGCTACTGGGTCGGCTTGGTCGCCAGATATGGTTGCGGTGTTCGTATAAGAACCGCTTGCGTTCACGGTAACTGTAATTGTCAGAGTAGCTGATGCACCATTCGCCAGTGCTCCGATACTCCAAACCCCTGAAACGTTGTTGTAAGTACCTTGTGAAGCTGTTGCTGATACAAAGGTATAACCTGAAGGCAGAACATCATTCACCACTACGCCAGTGGCATTGCTTGGACCAGCATTGTTTGCCGTGATTGTGAAGGTGATGTTAGAACCCACAGGTGGCGTCATATTGCTTGCCGTCTTGGTTACGCCCAAATTCGTTTGAGGCACAGGCGTAGGTGTAGCTGTTGAGCTATTATTTCCTGCTACTGGGTCGGCTTGGTCGCCAGTTATGGTTGCGGTGTTCGCATAAGAACCGCTTGCGTTGACGGTAACAGTAATAGTCAGGGTAGCAGATGCACCATTCGCCAATGCACCAACGCTCCAAACCCCTGAAACGTTGTTGTAAGTACCTTGTGAAGTTGTTGCTGATACGAAGGTATAACCTGAAGGCAGAACATCATTCACCACTACGCCAGTGGCATTGCTTGGACCAGCATTGTTTGCCGTGATTGTGAAGGTGATGTTAGAACCCACAGGTGGGGTCATATTGCTTGCTGTCTTGGTTACGCCCAAGTTTGTTTGGGGTACAGGTGTAGGTGTAACGGAGGAAGTATTGTTTGAAGTGTTCGGGTCGTTTTGGTCGGGAGTAGAAATCGTTGCTGTATTTGTATAAGGACCACTCGCATTGACCGTAGCTACAATAGTAAGGGTAGCACTTCCTCCAATGCCCAAACTTCCTACATTCCAAACACCTGTTACGTTATTATAAGTACCCTGCGAAGGGGTAGCTGAAACGAAAGTATATCCAGCAGGTAGTAAATCATTTACTACAACATTGGTAGCAGGGTCTGGACCTGCATTGCTTGCTGTTAGGGTAAAAGTAACGTTTGTACCTACATTAGGCGAGCTATTACTGATTGCTTTGTTGATACCTAAGTTTGAAGTACAAACTATGCTGAATAAAGAAACTGATACAGAGCTAATGGTCCCACTATTACCACTGGTAGCACCGTTGGCGGTAAATTCTGTAACCGCAGCTGAAGTGGTTGTTCCGTTTTGTCCACCATTTACTTGCTTGGTTGAGCCATCGGTAGTTGCATTGATAACTATTACTCCTCCTCCTCCGCCACCACCAGGACCTTCAGACTCATTATTTGTGATTAGCTGATTTCCACCATTTCCGCCATTGGCTCTAATATTTATCGTATTAGCAATTGATGTAGCTTGAATAGCTACAGTACCACCACCGCCGCCACCACCTGGAGCATCGTTGTGTCCGCTGATGGTATTAAATCCATTTTCACCATTTGCACTGATGGTACCGCTTCCCGTAATATTTCCTGTTGCAATTAAAAATACAATACCACCGCCATCTCCACCATCTGCGTTGGCACCATTGTTTCCATCACCCGCACCGCCACCGCCGCCGAAGAAAATTTGATTTTGAAAGTTAGCAGATACAATAGGTCTTCCGCCAAGTCCTCCGACAGCATCTCTATTATCACCTCCCCAAGCAGTATTTTGCACATCAGCAGCAGGGATGCCCGGTGCAATAAAATTAGCGGGGTATGAAGGACCAAGTGTACAAGCATTTTGATTCGAACTTCCAAAAGAATACCCCCCTCTGCCACCACCTTGTGAGTTGGTTAGAGCGTTTCCGTTAGCGATATAATCTGGGTCCAAAGCCCAAGCACCGGGATTACCACAAGTTCCAAAACTATTCATTACCCCTGCTCCTCTGAACCAGCCTGCGGGGTTTCCACCATTGGCACCCCCACCTCCACCGGCGTTGTGTCCATTACCGCCGCCTCCGCCATTTGCTGGTGCTCCTCTGCCGTATCTACCATTATACAAATTATCGTAATCATCTCTATAGCCAGCTATACTTTCTCCTTTTTCAGCAGATTCATTAGAGCTATTAGTTACAAAAGCAATTGAGAAGTTATTTCCTGTTGGAGATGTGTTAGGGTCTATTGTACCACCTCTAAAACCTGCTGCGTTGGCGTGGATAGTTCCGTTATTTACAATATTAGTAGCATGAACAACCATAAAACCGCCTCTGCGGCGTTCAAGAGCAGAAGGGTCTGCTCCACCAAACGAGGGTGCCCCCCAAGGAACAGCTACCACACTTGCCCCTGCATTTACGGTAAGTGTAGTGTATTGAGGCACACGTATCACCTGCACATAACGTGCCGCAAAATAACTGTATTTTGTTCTACAAGCCAAGGTGATGTTATTTCCCGAAACACTGGCTACTTGGGCAAATTCATACGTACCTGCTCCATTGTAGTTCGTAACTTGTCCGTAATTGATGGTGTTGGTGGAGTTGATAATTGCCCCTTGGGCTTGATAAATGATTATCAAATCGCCAGGGGAAAGTGCATTGTTGGCATATACCGAGCTATTGGTTACAAAACCCGCAGGTAGATACCCTATGCCATCTCGGTTCAAGTCATTGATATTGACAACCGTGATTACATTGGAGCCAGCCGTAACATCAGTAGTTACACGCGTGTAACGGTTGAGCACCGTGTTGGCAGTAGTTACCGTTAGTGCTCCATCTTTGCCTGCTTGGGCATAGCTACTTGTTACGTTCAGCCAGTACAATAGTAATAATATTGTGCCGAACCCTAAAATGTTTGGAGTTAAGCCAGTACCTTGCCTAAAACCAAACAACTTTTTGTAGGTAATTTTTGATAACATAAAAAAGCAGTTTTTGATGTTGTAAAAATAAGAAAGAGTCTATAATCCAATTTTGTGTTTTCGGCGAAATGCTACAAATACTCGGCGAAAACTCTAAAAAAAGCTATGAAACTTTCCAAAAATAATGAATGATGAATTTTTCAACGCGTTACGATACGAGAGGTGTGACGAAACGTTACAATTATAGAAAAAAAATAAAAAATTGAAAATATTGAAAATACTGAACAAAAATAAAAAAACCTGATACTAAGAGAGTATCAGGTAAAATTTATTCCTATTGTTTTGTAAGAAATTAGATTGTTGTTGTGCTTTTTCTTTTCCAGCCTTTGTAAGGGTTGTAGCCATTGGTATTTTTCTGGTAGTAGCCTGTGCCATCATAAGGGCGTTTGTCGGGGTGGCTTTTACATTCAGTAGAACAAGCTCCTTCATATTCCCAACCACATTTTTCGCAGATAGGTACGTGATTGTTGCAATGAGGATTGGCACAATTTATCATTCTATCACATTCAGTACCACAGATGTAGCAATGAGAGATTACTTTGGGATTTATCTTATTGATTTCAACAGCAATGCGATTATCAAAAACATAACATTTACCTTCAAAATCTTCTCCGCCCGCCTCTAAACCATATTTAATAATACCACCGTGTAGCTGATAGACGTTCTCAAAACCTTGCTCCAAAAGATAGGCACTTGCTTTTTCGCATTTAATACCGCCTGTGCAGTACGTAACGATTTTTTTCCCTTGCAGTAAAGGAAAAACCTCTTTTACCTTTTCGGGAAATTCTCGGAAGTTTTCAATATCCAAAGTAATAGCATTTTTGAAACGCCCAAGTTTGTGTTCATAATTGGAGCGAGCATCTAAAATGACTACATCTGGGTCGTCTTTTAGTTTTTTGAATTCTTCAGGTGAAAGATGAATGCCTGTTTTTTGGGTGGGGTCTATGTGGCGTAAGCCCGAATGTACAATTTCGGGTTTCACTCTTACGTGGATTTTCGTAAAAGTGTGTCCTTGAACTTTTTCAATCTTAAAATCAGTATTTTTGAATCGTTCATCAGAAAGGACATAGTCCATATACTTCTGACAGGCTTCTTTGGTGCCAGAAACCGTCCCATTCAGCCCTTCGTGGGCAATAATGATACGCCCTAAAATGCCATTTTCAATGCAAAACAAATGATGCTCTTCGCGATATGCTTCGGGGTCGGCAATGTGGGTATAGCAATAGTACAAAAGCACCCAATACTCTTGCCCTTGGGTAAGATTTTGATTTTCCATAATAACCTTGTGTTTAGCTCTGCTTCAAACAGAGTGGTAAAAATTTTCACAAAGTTAATATTTGTTTTTGAAACGAGAAAATGATTTTTGTCAGAAAAATCAACCCTCAAATATGATTTAACCTAACAAAAAGTCAATATCTTCGGCTGAAAAGTGCTTGTAAATGCTTTCTTCTGTATTTATTAAATTTTGCGATAAAGTTTTTTTTCGTTCTTGTAAAAGCAAGATTTTCTCTTCAATGCTTCCGTGTGTGATAAATTTGTAGGCGATTACGTTTTTCGTTTGCCCAATGCGATAGGCTCTATCAATGGCTTGGGCTTCTACGGCAGGATTCCACCAAGGGTCTAGCAGAAAAACATATTCGGCGGCGGTAAGATTTAGCCCTACACCACCCGCTTTCAACGAGATAAGAAAAACAGCAGTTTTGGGATTTTGCTGAAAATCATTGACTTGCTCCTGCCGATTGAGCGTGGCTCCGTCTAAATAAGCGTAACGAATATTGTTTTCTTCTAAATATCTGCGAAAAATTGCCAAATGCTTTACAAACTGACTGAAAATCAGGACTTTTTTACCTTCTGCTAAAAGCGTTTGCAGTTTGTAGCAAACATCTTCCATTTTTCCTGAAATTCCCTGAAAATCAGTATTTACAAGTTGTGGGTGATTGGCAATCTGACGCAGTTCTGTAAGAGCTTTCAGAATGATAAATTGCGATTTGGCTACGCCAAATTTTTCAATTTGTTCTAAAATTTGGTTTCGGTGTCTGGATTTTGTTTCCTCGTAAATTTTGGCTTGTTCGGCACTCATTTCGCAAAAAGCAATATGCTCCATTTTGGGGGGTAATTCGGTAGCGACTTGCTCTTTGGTGCGGCGTAAAATAAAGGGTCGGATAATTTTTTGTAGTTTTTCTAAACGCTTTGCATCATTTTCTTTTTCAATAGGTCTGAGAAAGTTTTTCTTAAAGAAAGATTGGTCGCCGAGCAGATGAGGATTGGCAAAATTCATTTGCGACCACAAATCCAGCAGGCTATTTTCCACGGGCGTGCCTGTGAGTAAAAGTCTTTTTTCGGCTTTCAGCAGGCTTACAGCTTGTGAAATGTTAGATTGAGGGTTCTTGATAGCCTGCGATTCGTCTAAAATGACGTAATTGAAGGAAATTTTAGCAAGTGCTTCAATATCCATTCTTACCACGCCGTAAGATGTGAAAACTACGTCAAATTTGTGTAAAAAAGGTAATTTTTGCTCTCTTTGTGAGCCTGTGTAGGTGGTTATTTGTAAAAAAGGCGTAAATTTTTTTGCTTCCACTTCCCAATTATACAGCAAAGAAGTAGGCATAATTACAAGCGAGGGTTTAGTAGCTTTTTTTTCTTTTTCGCTTTGCAACAGGGCAAGCGTTTGTAAGGTTTTCCCTAAACCCATATCATCTGCCAAAAAGCCGCCTAATCGGTTTTCAGCCAAAATACAAAGCCAATTAAAACCTACTTTCTGATAGTTTCTCAAAGTAACTTTCAAACCTTGTG
This sequence comes from Raineya orbicola, assembly GCF_002843425.1. Classification (GTDB taxonomy): domain Bacteria; phylum Bacteroidota; class Bacteroidia; order Cytophagales; family Thermonemataceae; genus Raineya; species Raineya orbicola. The sequence goes on along the minus strand of NZ_NKXO01000016.1, from coordinate 19,004 downwards.
GCAGAGGGTAGTCTTGTATTTCTTGAGATAGCAGATTTTTCAATTTTTCTTGAATATTTAGCTCAAATTCCTGATTTTGAGCGATTTCTTGTAAAATAGGCAAATGATACTTTTCTAATCTGATTTCGTTATTTTCATTTTGAGCTAAATAAAAAACATCACTATAACGACTAAACCACTCATCAGGAATAAGAGCAATTTCGCCGTTAGGTAGAGGAAACTCCTTGATGTTTCCTAAAATGTAAGGGCGTAATTTTATGAAAGGAACTTCGTACTCTCCGAAACGAATAATGGCTTTCAAATCTAACCAATCCGCTTTTTCAGTGGTTTTCAGGGAAATAAAACTTTTGCCAAAAAAATATTTTTTACCACTTTCAAAGTTTTGTTCCAAAACAATCTGTTCGTTAGGAAGGTTTTCGGCATTTTTTTCAAGCCATTGTAAAGCCTTTTCTATCGGCAAGAATAGCCTTCCTTTGAATATTTCTAAATTTTTATTTTTCAGAAACTCAAAAGTATTCTGCTCAAAAATCTTGTTTTTGAAAATTTTACGAAAAATATAACCATCTTTGTGCTTCTCTAAATTCACAAAAGCGGGTTTGTGGTCGTTTTCGGCGGGAAATACATAAGAGCCATAACGGAAAAATAGTTCAAATAAAAAATCTACTTCCTGCTCTAAGGTTTCACTTTCAGCTTCAAAAAGGTTGTTTTCCGCCACTCTGCAAACCGAGCCAATGCGTAGAATGGCTTGTGGAGCAAAACTTTCGCTAATAATTTCAAAACCGCTTCCTTTTGCAGAAACATCAAAAGAAGCGATAAGAGGCAAAACGAATTTTTGAAAGTAGTTTTCCTCTACATTGCGAGGAACGTTGATGTACCACTTTTGCAAGAAGGGTCGCAGTTTGTTGCCATCAATGTTTTGTTTGAAATGGTACAAAGTATTTTCCAAAAGCAACCAAGCTCGCTGATTGCATAAAATTCGGGCATCTTTGAATTGAAAAGTAAGTTTTTTGCCTTCATACAGCAAGGTAGGGAAGTAGTGAGTTTCTTTTTCATTTCTTACAAAATGAAATAGCACAGAAACAGGGTTTGGTGCAATTTGAATAGGTTTCCAAGTGGGGTTGCCGTCTGTTCCCATTACAAAAAAAGGCTTTTGATGCGTTTGAATAAGTTTGAGAATTTCGCCAATTCGGCTATCTACGAACTCTTCAACGAGGGTTTGCAAGTTTCTATCGCCTTTGGTTTTGTCATACACTTTCAAGAAAAACTCGTTGGGGTGAATACGCTTGTTGTAAAATTTGCTTACAATATATTCAGGTTGAATAGCATCGGCGTATTTGATAATTTTGAGGTCGGTTTCGTCTGTATTTTTTTGAAACTCTTTGGCGGTTTTCGCTGAAACAGCTTGATAGGAAAAGGTCAATTCACCTTTGCTATTGATTTGCACCACGAAAGGGGCTATCAGATAGCCTAAAAATTGATGATTAAAAAGCGAATAAACTACTCGGAAAGGTTGTGAAGTAACTACTTTCATAGCCAAAAACGCTTGGTATAATTTTCAAAAATAAAATTTTCTACAATCTGCACCAAGCGTTTTTTGTGATTTTTATTTTATGTTTGTGTGAATTTTACCATTTTACTTGCAAAGTGCCATAAAACCCTCTGCCATCAGCAGGAATAATGCCCGGACCTGGGTAGCCTTCGGCTCGGCGGGTAAAATACTTTTCATTGAGCAAGTTATTCACTGAAAACTCGGCACGTAAAAAACGCCAGGTGTAGCTGAAAGATAAATCCACAACGCTATAAGCGGGAATAATACCTTCAATAGCAGAGGCGGTTCGGCGGGTATTGGTAGCATCGGAAAAATGTTCGGCGGTGTAGGCATATTGTAGGGTAGTGCTGAAATTCTTGTATTGTAGGGTGTTACCCACTCGCAAAGTAATAGGCGGTACCATTTCTACTTTGCGGTTGCGAATAGAGCTTTCTTGCGTATGTACGTAGCGGGCATCAATGAATGCGAAATTTCCAAAAATAGCCCATTTCCAAGCCGAATTTTCTTTGCCTACAAGTGGCAGTAAGGAAATTTCGCCGAAAGCCTCCACGCCTATGTTACGAGCATCGGAAACATTGGTGCGAAAGCGGTAGTCGTTAAAAAGTACGCTATCGGTACGTAAAACTTGACCAATTTTGCCCTTGTAGCTCAAATAAAACAAAGTTATTTCATAATTAAAAAAATCATACGATTTGCCACGCAAACCCACATCAGCCGTGAAGCCTTTTTCATCTTGAATATTGGCATCAATGCGTAAGTTGGGATTATTGATGCGTAAATCGGTAAAATTGATAGCTCGGTAGTTTTGAGAAAAGTTTGCGTAAATTTCGGCTTGGGGCTTCATTTTATAGCTTACGCCCACGCCCGCAAACACAAAACCGCGTTTGCGTGCTAAATTTTCAGAAATTTTGTCTTGTACAATGATATTCCCTGCTCCGTCTTTTACATAACGTTTGTAGTAACCTTCGGCGAAGGTTTGAATATTTTCGTAGCGAATACCCGGGGTAATGCTCCATTTATCATTGATTTGAAAGATATTTTCAGCAAAAAAGGAATAATTCGTATTAGGAAAACGATAGTTAGAATCTTCTACGTCATCAGGATTAAGAAAAGTAAAATTAGCATCAGAGCTGTTTGTGCCGAAACCTTGTTGGGCGGTACTATTGCCTTGGTAGATTCTTGCACCGAGCAAAATTGTATGTTTTTGGTTGGAAACTTTGTAATGATGTAAAAACCTTATTTCGGAGCCAAAATTTTGGAATTTTCCTGCAATTAGGGTTCTTTCTTTGCCAAAATCAGCCACGTTGGCACGTTCCAAATTACCCAAAGCAAGCCTTTGAGCAAGCAAGCCAAAATTACGAATATTGATTTGGCTATTATCGTTGAGTTTGTACGTAAAAAGTAGAGCAAGCAGGTTCCAATCTACACAAAACCAGTTCCTTTCTCTCAATGATTGTCGTGGGTTTTCTTCAAAATTCTTGTCGGTAAGTCCGCCCGGTTGCTGGGCTAAATATTGCATTTTAGTAAATTGCCACGTAGCTGAAAATTTTTTGGAAAAAGCATATTCCAAAGAAGTGTAAAAGTTATGGTAATTGAAAGCGGAATTGGGTCGGTAGCCTTTGCCTGTTTTGTAGAGGTAATACGCATAATAGTTTAGTTTGCCGATTGTTCCGCCTGCACTATTAAAAGCACTCCAAAAGCCCCAAGAACCCACCGACTGACGGCTTGTGAGTTCTATTTTTTTCTCACTGCCTCGCTTAAACTTGAAATTCAACATTCCGCCAAATTGCGTGCCATATTGCAAAGAAGCCGCTCCTCGTACGATTTCTATGCGTTCCAGAGCCTCTACGGGGGGCGTGTAATAAGATTCAGGGTAGCCCAAGGCATCGGCAGAAATATCATAACCATTTTGCCGAACATTGAAATTTGAAGTGCGGTTAGGGTTCAAGCCTCTGCCTCCGATGCCTAATTGCAAACCTGCTTGGTCGCTTTCCCAAATGTTCAGCCCTGTGATACGAGAGAAAATTTGTCGGGCATTGTTGGTGGCAAAGTTGGCTGTAAGGTTTCCAATTTCAATGACTTCATTTTTCTTGCTTTCGTAAATACCAAAATTTTCTACATTTTGCAAGCGGGTAAGCCCCAAAAGACGTTCCTTTTCAGCTTGTACGGTGATAGCTTCAATTTCATTTTCAAAACTTTCTAAAACAATGTTTAGAAACAAATCTTTGTTTAGTTCTATTTCCTGAAAGTAAGTTTTAGCATTTTCAGCAAAGGCAATTAGTACATATTTTCCTTGTGGAATGGCAGTCAGGGTGAAATTTCCATTGGGTTGTACTTGACTTTGAAATTTTGTACCCTGCAAAGCTATTATCCCATTAGTGATAGGCTCATTAGATTGCCTAAAAGCTATTTTCCCTGAAATATTGAAAGTCTGCCCCCAAGTCATTAAGGGTAAAAATAACATTGTATAAAAAAGTTGTCTCATAGCCCTGAAATCAAAAGCGAGGCAAAATTACAAAATTTATTTAGACAAAATCTAAACAATGTAAGAAAATTTGTTCTTTGTAGAAAATGAATAAACTACAAGGACTTTACCTTCTTGGAAATTTGAAAAAAAGCACGTAGAATTGTGTATATTTACAAATTTTGCACAATTCCGAAAATTTTCTTCGCTTACAGCATAATTTTTCATAACTTCGTCAAAACTACTGTTTTTTCTGTGTCATTCGGAGAATCAGAAAACCAGAAACATCAAACCAAAAATGATTTCAAAGATTGCGATTTTCAACTCTAAAAAGCACGCAAAAGCAGTTATTACGCTTGACAAAAGTTCTATTCAGTTGGTGGGTGAAAACCAAATCGGCAAAACTACGCTGATTGACACACTCAATTTTTTGTATTGTATCAAACAGCAATATATGTCGTTTGACAATGACAAGTATAACTTTAAACAAACTCTTGACCACCTTTTTCCTTCTGACAAAAACAGTTATATCGTTTTTGAAAACTTCAAAAGGAAAGCAGGCGGATATTATTGCATCTTACTTAAACGCAAAATTGACGAATTGGAATACTATAAAATAGATGCTCCTTTTGACGAACTAACTTTTTTTGAAGAAAACGGAAAAATTAAAGACTTTCAGACTTTTATAGACTATCTTTTGAGCAATGGTATCAATTACCGAAAGTTAGATAAAGCTAAATTATTTGATGAGTTTTATAGTTTTGACCAAAGCAAAAATGCGGTAGTTTGGCTTAAAAATGAAGTGCAGCGTAAAGAAATGTTTGCTGAAATTTATCAACATTTGATAAATTCCAAATCTATCAATGCCGAAAGCCTGCAAAAGGCGTTAATTATTGCTAATAATCGCAAAAATGTCGTTTTGAAAGTTTTTGCAGACAATACCAAAAAGGATAGCCTTGTTCAGTTAAGGAAAATTCACCAAGACATAGAACTCTTTAAAAGTATCAAAGAAGATTTTGAAGCTTTTAAGGATTGTATGGTGCGTTTTGAATTACAAAAAGAAAAAATAGGGCAACTTTTCTATACTTTCAACGAGTATTTTAACAAACGTACTCAAGAGTTGGAATTACAAATAAAGCACGCAGAAGAACAAGCGGATATGTACGAAAAATTGAATGAAAAAATAGAGTCTGATAGAGATAAATTGCTCAAAGAGACGCAAAAATTGGAAAACGAAGTTTCAAATAAGAAAGAAGCCATTGAAAAATCAGAAATTGTTTTACGTGAAATTGCCTTGCTCAATCCGCTCAATTTGCCTACGGAAAGTTTGATTAAAAATTTTGAAGAACGAATTGAAAATCTAAACAAGCAAATTGATGAACTTAATTATTACTTGCAAAACATAACCAAAAACCAACTTTCAGAAGCACAAATTCGCAATAAATTAGCTGACTCAGAAAAGAAAAAAGAAAGCCTTATCACAAATATAGAAGGCAAAGAAAGATTGCTGCTTTTCAATATTACACAAGATGTAGAAAAGCAAAAGTTACTCAATGCCTTGCTTTCGCAAGATGTTTTGGATAAAGGGAAGTTGGTAAAACAGATTACCAATTTTACTGATTTGCTGAAAATTTTTGACGGTGAAATTGATATTTCAGCTATTAGTCCTAAACAAATTAAGACCCTTACCGAATTGCAAGACGAATTGGAGCAAACTGAAAACGAAATTTCCGAGTTGAAAAAGGCTTTGCCATACAGCATTGATTTTGAAAAAAAGAAAAACGAACTTCAAAGCAAAATTAATGAAAAAGAGTGCGAAATCAAAAAAATTGAAAAAGTAAAACTTAAAGAACCCAACGAAAACAATATCAAAGTTTTAAGCACAGAACTTGAAAGCCTTAACAAGCAACTTGACGAAAAAAATAAAGCCTTTGAAACGATTGAAAAGCAAATTAAGGACAATAAATATCTGATTAAAAATCACAACCAACAGAAAGCAAAATACGAAAAAGAATTAGAGAAACTTGTGGAAAACAACAAGATTTTTGCAGAAGAAAAATTGCCTGAATTGGTTTGTAACTACATTCCTATTTCAGATTTAGAACTCTTTTTAACCGATTTTCGCAAGCAAATTCACGACTACAAAGAATTGGAAAGGATAAAAAACAGCCTTTTCAACGACCTGAAAAACAAATCAGGACGAGAATATGCCTATGAAAAAGATTTTATTGAAAACGTAGGCAAAGAATTGGAAGCCATTGCCGAAAGAGAAAAACAAAAACAGGAACACCTGAAAATCATTTCTAACCAAATCATTCACCCTGTTTTGGCTTATTTGAAGGAATACAAAGAGTTCAAACGAGATTTTATTAGTGAGTTCAATAATTGGGTGCGGAAATATCCTATTTCACGTATCAAAGAAATGACAATAAAAATCATTGATAATGAAAGTTTTATCAAAGAACTCACCTTGATAAGTAAGGTAGAAAAACTAAATATTGGGCAAACCCAAGAACTTATTTTTGATACCAACGACCAAGAACAACAACAAGGCTTGCAAAAACTTGATGAGTATTTGAACAGTGCCAAATCAAGAGTTTATGAATTTGAGGAACTGTTCAGTATCAAAATTGATGCTTTGTACGAAGACGGTAGCAAAAAGGAAATTGACTTGAAAAAGCAAAACGAAAGTACAGGCACTATCCGAATGATAAATCTGATTTTGTTTTTGCTCATTATCAAATATTTCAAGGTGGATAGCGAAGAAAATAAAGTCGTTTTCTTTGTTGATGAACTCACGATTGACCCTAAAAATATTGGTGAATTGGTGCAGTTCTGCAAAGACAATGGTTTTATTACCATTTTCGCCGCCAATATTATGGGCTACGGCTTTGAAAAATACTACTTTATGCGACCTTCGCCCGAAAATAAAGGAAAGGTAGTTTTGGACGAAACCCACACAGGAAAAACCCGAAAATACAATGACTGAAACCTTACTCAAATATTTTCAATTACTCAAAACTGAAAAATTGCAATCTAAATCAGTTCCAAAAACTTTTTTAGAGTGCAACGACTTTCAAAATATGTTAGATAGTGGCATAGTGTTGAAATCAAGTGTAGGGCGTGGCTACGTTTATGAGTTGAACAAAGAGAAAAGACAAGTTTTTGAAAATTGGTTTGCTAAAAAATTCCCAAATGCAGACATCGAAGTTATAAACCGAGCAAGCAGTATTGCTAAATTGAAAGATAGTAAGAAAAGCAAGGAAAAATCGGTAATTGTGTTTCTGAAAGGAAATAAACAAGTTGAAGTTAATAAAGAAATAATTGATTTACAAGAATATACAAAAAAATTTGGCTTTTTTGCTTGTGTATTAGAAAGTCTGAAAACCGAAAAATTGTGCTTTGTAGAAAACAAAGAAAGTTTTTTGCAAGCCGAAAAAGTAATTTCGCAAGATTATGTTTTTGTTCATTCTTACGGAAGAATTGGTAAAAACTTGTTAGAGAAAATACAGACAAATGAGGTGCTTATTTTTTCAGACTATGACTATATTGGGTTGAATGAATACTTGAAGTGCAAATCTGTTTTTGAAAATACAAATTTCTTTGTGCCTGAAAATTACGATTTACTTTTTGAGAAATACGCCAAAGAAATAACACTCAACCGCAAAAAAGGACAAAAAGCCTCAAAATATGTGTTGGCTTCACAAGATGAAATCGTTTTGAAAATTTGCCAAGATTTGCAGACCAAACAGAAATTTTTAGAGCAAGAAAGCCTACTGATAAACCTATGAACATTAACGGAAAAAGTATATTAGGATTTTTACACCGCTATTATGACTTTGTGTATAGACTTTTTTCTATTGCCAAACAGACTAATTTTTTTATCAAAGAAGAAACTCTAAAAGATATTTGCAGAGAATTTGAAGTACCTTTTGATACGTTGAAAGAGTATAGAATTGTAAGAGAGCAACGTAATAACGAATATAATTTACCTTCGGTTTATGTGCAGTTTTTGTCGCATTTGTTCAGCGACTATGCTATGCCTTTACACGAAAGTGTAGATAAATACCGAGTTTCTATTGCCAATTATTATACGCAACTTCTGCAAGAAAAAGAACATAACAAAGTCAATGATTTGATAAATAGTTTGGTAAGTGAAATAGAAGAATTTAGCGAAATCATAGAAAACCGAACCCGACAACTTCTGAAAGAAACAAGAGAACTCAAAAGCAATCTTTCTCAAATTGATTATTTGGATAAAATTCGAAAAGCGAGTTATTGGATTGAAAACTACATCATTCCTTTGAATGATATTTTAGAACGAGAAAATCCACATTCTGTTTATCAGGAACTTACCCGAATAAGTGATTTTGCAAGCCGACAGCAGTACGAATATCCACGTTTTGAAATTCGTAATCAATTCGCTACTTTGTACTTATATTCTAAAAATATCATTGATGAAGTGTTGAAAAATTCGGCTATCATTTCAAAAGAACTCCTGCCTTTGGCAGAACGTATCAAAAGCGAAAGCCAAATTTTATCGGGTGCTATTGCTTATTTGGAAGACATTAGGCAAGTGGCGTTAGGCTTGAAAAAATCAGAAGAATTGCCACAAATAGCCTTTTTTGAAAACACAAGGCTAAATCATACTTTGTACTCTGAAAGTTTTGGACAAGATGCCAAATTTTTATGCGAAAGACTACAAGAAAGTGAAAGTTTTGTATTACAACCTACTAAAAACGAAGTCTCTGATACTTGGTTTTTTGACCTGGAAACTAAAAATTACTACAAGAAAAAACTCGTTCAAGATTTGCCGATTGATAATTTTTTTCAATGGTGCTATAATTCTTTACAAGCGGAACTTCAAGAAACAGCCATCCAAAACATCAATGCTGAAAAGTTTTTTGCGATTTCGTCTTTGTTGTTTTTAGATGAAGAATTTGAAAAAGATTTTCACATACGGTTAGAAACTGTTTTTGAGCCTGAAAAAGTTGAAATCTGTTTAGCAGATTTGATTTTAGAAGTACCCAAAATTCTCCTAAAAATTTTGAAAAAATGACTTTCGAAGCACCCAAATATCACTACGAAATAGTGAATGATTTGCTCAAAGGAAAATTTATCCTCCGGAACGAAGTTCATTTTGAAATTTTGACAAAAGAACAAGATTTTTACAAGGCTTTTTTCAAGGAAAGTTTTGGTTATGAATTGGTTTTGAGAAAGGAATTTGCTTATTTGTTATCAAAAAACACGAGTGAAGAATTTTCAAAACGATTTACGGTTATCTTATCCATTCTTTGTTACGAGTGGAATTTACAAGGCAGAGACATCAAAGACCGCATAGAAAATGGAAGTTTTTCAGTCCTTGAAATTCAAACTCTTTTAGAAAACTCAACGTACAGCGACATATTTAGACTCATCGAACTCAAAGAAGAAGGCATAGAAAAGTTTTTGAAAGAGTTAGACCAACGCAACATCATCAAGTTGGACAACAGCAAGGAAACTTTTGAATTTACAAAAGCCGTAGATTTGTTCTTTGAGTTTGCCAAAGAGATAGCAACAAACAAATTAGCCAAGCTGAATGAATAACAATTTATACTTGCAAAAAAGTACACTGATATGCCTAACATAGGCTTTTGTGATTTCTATACTTACGTTAAAAATAGATTTTGTAAATGACTTTGAAAGAATTGAACCCCAAACAGGCTCTCAACAAAGCCTTTCTTAAAGTAAAACCCCATAGGGCTGAAATTGAAAGTTTCAAGACGCATCTCATTACTTTACTCGACCGAGTAAATGATACCGAAAGCGAAGAGTTTCATAAAAACCTTGTGATTGACTTTTTGAAGAAAACTTATTACGAACCAAATCATTTTATCAATACCAAAGGCAGAAACGACCTTGTCATACACAATAGCGATACAGCGAAATCTTCCGTTGGTGTAATTATTGAGACCAAAAAAACAACTAACAAAGCCGAAATGCTAACCCGTGAAAACATCAATAAAAAAGCATTTCAGGAACTGGTGCTGTATTACTTGCGTGAAAGAATTACACACAAAAACCTTGAAGTAAAACATTTAATAGCGACCAACATTTACGAATGGTTCATTTTTGATGCTACCTTGTTCGAAAGACTTTTTGCCCAAAACAAAAATCTTGTAAAACAATTCAACGACTTTGAAGCGGGACGGTTGGCAGATACCAAAACCGAGTTTTTCTATAAACGAATTGCCGAGCCATTTATCAACGGCATTACATCTGAAATTGAATTTACTTACTTCAACATTCAAGACTTTCAGAAACCTTTACGCAACAACGACCAAGCAGACGATAATTCGCTGATTGCCTTATTCAAACTGCTTTCCCCTGAGCATCTCTTAAAACTTCCTTTTACCAACGACAGCAACAGCCTCGACAAACGCTTCTACAGCGAGTTGTTGCACATTATCGGACTAACAGAAACCAAAGAAGGCGGCAAAAAACTCATCGAGCGAAACAAACCCGGCGAACGACACACAGGAACTATTCTTGAAGATGCTATCATTCAGCTTGATAGCTTAGATAAAATCAGCCGATTGGAAAAATCAGAACAATTCGGCAATACACACGAAGAAAGACTTTTCAATGTTGCCCTTGAACTTGCTATTACCTGGATAAACCGAATTTTGTTTTTGAAACTGCTCGAAGCTCAACTCATCACCTATCACAAAGGCGACAAATCCTATTCGTTTCTCAATCTTGACAAAATCAAAAACTATGACGACCTGAACAGCTTGTTTTTTCAGGTCTTGGCACGCAAGTATGACGAACGGAACGAAGACGTAAAAAAGATTTTTGAGAAAGTTCCTTATCTCAATTCTTCGCTTTTCGAGCCAACCGAACTCGAACACGCCACCATCTTTATCAGCAACCTAAAAGACGATAAAACCATTCCAATTTTTTCGCAAACCGTGCTCAAAGACCTGCAAGGCAAAAAACGAACAGGCAATATTCCCACGCTCCAATATTTGTTTGAGTTCTTAGATGCCTACGACTTCGGAGCCGAAGGCGTTGAGGAAATTCAGGAAGATAACAAAACACTCATTAACGCCTCGGTTCTTGGATTGATTTTCGAGAAAATAAACGGCTACAAAGAGGGTTCGTTTTTTACCCCCGGTTTCATTACGATGTATATGTGCCGTGAAACTATTCGCAAAGCTGTGGTGCAGAAATTTAACCATGATTTTCCTGATTATGGGATTAGCAAGATTGAAGATATTTATGAGTTGATTCCTCAAAAAATTTCAAGAAAAAAAGCCAATCAAATCATCAATTCCTTAAAAATATGCGACCCTGCCGTAGGTTCGGGGCATTTTTTGGTAAGTGCCTTGAATGAAATCATAGCAATAAAAAATGATTTGAAGATATTGGAAGACAAGGACGGAAAATCTTTACACAGATACGAAATAGAAGTACTCAACGACGAACTCATCGTAACCGACGAAAACGGGGAAATTTTTGAATACAACCCCAATAACAAAGAAAGCCAACGCATACAAGAAACCCTTTTCCACGAAAAGCAAACCATCATTGAAAATTGCCTTTTCGGGGTGGATATCAATCCCAACTCCGTAAAAATTTGCCGGTTGCGTTTGTGGATTGAGCTTTTGAAAAATGCATATTACAAGAACGAAACCGAACTTGAAACACTTCCGAACATTGACATCAACATCAAATGCGGAAACTCACTCGTGAGCCGTTTTGCCTTGGATGCCGACCTACGGCAAGCCCTCAAAAAAAGCAAATGGAGCATTGATACCTACCGAATAGCCGTTGCCACCTACCGAAACGCCCAAAGCAAAGAACAAAAGCGAGAAATGGAACGGCTGATTGCCAATATTAAGTCCGATTTTAGAACAGAAATCTACAACAAAGACCCCAAACTCGTCCGAAAGCGAAAACTTGAAGGTGATTTATTCACTCTAATGAATCAAACCCAAGTCTTTGAACTTTCAGAAAAAGAAAAGATAGAAAAAGAACTAAAAGCCAAAACACTTGCACTTGAAATCCGAAAATTGGAAAACGAAATTGAAGAAATCAAATCCAACAAGATTTTTGAAAATGCCTTTGAATGGCGATTTGAGTTTCCCGAAGTACTCAATGAAAACGGCGATTTTGTGGGCTTTGATGTGGTCATCGGAAATCCGCCGTACATCCAACTGCAAGCAATGAAAGAAACCTCTGAACAACTCAAACGCTTTGGTTACAAAACCTACGAAAAAACAGGCGACATCTATTCGCTATTTTACGAAAAAGGATACCAAATTCTTCGGGAAAACGGATTCTTGGCGTTCATCACTTCCAATAAATGGATGCGGGCAGGCTACGGAAAAACCACTCGCAACTTTTTCCTTACACACACCCAGCCCGAGCTACTCATAGACTTGGGAAGCGGCGTATTTGAAGAAGCTACCGTAGATTCCAATATCCTGATTTTCAAAAAACAAGCCTATCATCGCCCCTTTGATGCCCTAGACATCAGTAAAGAAAAAAAGATAAACAATTTCCAAGCCTACCACCACAAAACCCTTCAAATAAACCCCCAAAAAGACGAAAGTTGGACGATTGCAAGCCCCATAGAGCTAAGCATCAAAGCCAAAATAGAACGCATTGGCAAACCGCTCAAAGAATGGGACATAAACATTTATCGGGGCATTTTAACCGGCTACAACGAAGCCTTTATCATAGACGGTAAGAAGCGAGCCGAACTCATTGCCCAAGACCCCAAAAGTGCCGAAATCATCAAACCCATTCTGCGAGGCAGAGACATCAAACGCTACCGAGCCGAATGGCAGGATTTGTGGTTGATAAATACGCACAACGGCGTGAAAGAAAAAAATATTCCGAGAATTGATGTGGTAAAAGATTACCCTGCCATTTACAAGCATTTACTGCAATACGAAAAAGAACTTATCAAACGCCAAGACCAAGGAGACCATTGGACAAACCTTCGCAACTGTGCCTATATCCAAGAATTTGAAAAGGAGAAGATTATCTATCCCAATATGACGCTGTTTTTGCCGTTTATTTTTGATGATAAAGGGCATTTTATCAACGACAAAGGGTTTATTCTTACAAGTAATTCTATATCATTAAAGTTTTTGGTTGGTTATTTTAACTCAAAAATATCACATCGCTGGATACGTGAAAACTGCCCCGAACTACAAGGCGGCACAAGAGAGCTACGAAAGATATTTTTTGAAAACATACCCATTCCCCCCATATCTGAAACCGCTCAACAGCCCTTTATGGCGTTGGTAGAGCAGATACTTGCCAAAAAAGAGCGAGGCGAAGACACGCAAGCAGAGGAAAACCAAATAGACCAATTAGTTTATGAGCTTTACGGCTTAACGGAGGAGGAAATCAAGGTGGTGGAGCAATCTTGCTGCACAAATACTGCTAAAACAACTTAGAAGCTAAAAAAGAATTACTCATCGCAAAATCCACTTTTTAGGGGCAAAGGTATCTTTTTGTTTCATTAGGTCTATGTTGGGGTCTATGAGCAAACGGCTGGGCTGTCCGTTGAGTGTAACGTACACCTCTGCTCTTACTTGGGGCTTGCAAACGCCTTTTTGCTCGTAATATTTGCCTAAAAAATGAGCAAATTGTAAAATCATATCGGGTTGCATAGCCATTTGTTTTTCCTGATGGGCATTGAGAAACTCACTATTATCTACTACGCCCTCTCTGCCTGTGCAAGTATCTTTTACGTAAAAAGTAGCTGTTCCTGCTTTTTCCATTAGCATTACCCGCCACGAAAACCGATAACCTTCTTCTGTCCAGAATAAATTCCCTTCGTACAGCAAATACCGCCAAGGAAATAGCATTTGAAAAATGAAAAATATTCCTAAAAAAATCATTGTTAAAATTTGGGATACCGTAGTAGAGACAAGGCATTGCCTTGTCTCTACGGGTGCAGGGGATATTACAGGATTTTTTTCAAATTCAAAAAAAATCAATGTTCCACCTATCATTACAAGAGGAAAAATACCAATCTGAAACAATAGCCCCACAAGCGTATGAAACACAATGACAGCAAGATATGCCCAAATTCGCGTTTTTCGCCACATCAGAAAGAATGGAATCGTACAATCGTAAATCATTCCTGCCCAAGAAAATACATAAGGCGTGATTTCCCAAGTAAAAATTTCACCTATAATAGGCAGTTTGTTGTTGGCAGGGAGCCAGATTTTAAGCGGTAAAGCATTGATGAGCCAATCGTAATTGATTTTGGCAAGTCCTGCATATACATACACAATCGTAATTTGCAGTTTGAAAATACCTATTGCCCAACGAGGTACAAAATAACCTCTTTTCAGCACAGGTGGAGGTGAGGGTATGATACAAAGTAAAAGACAAACTAAACTTACAAAATAATAATGATTGAGATAGTACGTTAGGTCAATTAGTTCGGTGTAGGTGAAAGTTAGAAAAAGGGCAATAGCTGAAATTCTGTACCAAATACGAGTAGCGAAAGCTACCCCCAAAGCGGCGAGTATCATTGCAAAATGCACCACATAGAGCCAAAAACGAGGCAAAGGTTCTACCCATTCAAAACCCCAGTATTTGAAATGAAACATCGGTTCGGTGTAATGGTCTTCTATCCAGCCCAAAGCCATAAAACGTACCGTTCCGAAAACCATCAATAGCCCAAATGCCAAACGAAAAACCCCTAATGGATAAGCAGGAATAGGGGCTGAAAGATGATGAACAAACTTTTTCATTGTTTGTTTAATTCTTGCATAATTTGTTCTATTTCTTGGGTAAGAATGGGTAGATATTTAGTTATTATTAGCCAAATAATATCACAGGAAACCGTATCATAGCCGTGTATAATCCTATTGCGAGTAGCTATAATTTGCCCTCTTAATGTCTTCAAGCCATACTTTTATGTTTTCCTGCATACACTAATTTCTTTGTCCGATTGAGTATTTCTCTAAATATTTCATTTTTAATAGTTTTAGCCTCTAAAAGGTCGATAGGTCTTTGAAAAAGATCCTCTAACGTAAATTTCAAGGAAAAATAATTTTCCGCATAAAGGATAGGGTCTTCGTCATAAAAAGCGACTATAAAGTCTATATCGCTACTTTCATTGAATTTGTTTGAAAGAACTGACCCAAAAACAGATAATTCTTTTACATTGAGCCTTTGACAAATTTGCTCTATTTCTTTTTGGTGTTTTTCAAGTAATTTCATAAATTATTTTTCCTCAAATTTACGCAAAAAATCTTTTTGTATATCAATCCCCATCGCCACTGCTGTATGTAATGGCAATTCCTAAAAGCGAACTCATATCACTTTTGAAAAAACGTGTGTGTTTTTGCAATTCGGTGTGTAATTTGTCAAAAGGTGTAGGGTTAGAGGTAATTTGTTCAGAAATGCGAGGGTTTTGAGGAATGTTTTTGTAGGTATCCATTACGATAGCCCATTGAGTTTCGGTAGAGGTAATTAGGGTAGTTCCACCTTCTACACTTTCTAAATATTCTTTGAAGCCGATGCCGTCGTTGCCGTTTTTATCTTTTCCGTACCAAATGTTTTCAATAGCTTTCAAATGTTCGCCTATCACTTTGAGCGTTTTCCCTGAATAATACGCTTCTACGCGTGTAGGTTCGGCTTGGGTTTGCCCAGGACGCTTTCCCAAAGGCAAGCCAACCTTGTAATTTTTAATGCTTTCAAAACTTTTAATAAATTCATTGTAAAGTTGTGAAGTACTGCTACCTACGTCTGTGCCTGCATTGCTGATAAATTCGTTGTAATAGCTTCCGTTCCACGCAGAAACTACTTCATCAACCCGCATTTTGATATTATTTACCACATCTGCTAAAAAGTTTTTACGATTAGCCGAGCTGAAATTGCTTAAAATATTGGTATTGTTGCCGTTGAGGTCAAAAATAAGATATTCTACCGCTAAAAAGCCCCGAGCATCGCGATTGAAGTCGTTAAAA
The DNA here is from genome assembly GCF_002843425.1 of Raineya orbicola. Lineage (GTDB taxonomy): Bacteria > Bacteroidota > Bacteroidia > Cytophagales > Thermonemataceae > Raineya > Raineya orbicola. The sequence continues at coordinate 3,007 of NZ_NKXO01000016.1, read as the reverse complement.
TTAGCATTGTTGTTGGAAATAAAACTTTCAATTTTACTGGTAGAAACAGGAAAAGTACCAATTTCCTCTATCAATCCCTTGCGAAGCCCTTGCTCGCCTGCGGGACCGAAATTGTAGGCATTCGCATATTGCCAAGCAGTGTAGGCATTTTCCCAAGCTACTTGTAAGTTTTGTAAGTTTTGTAAAGTAGTATTTTGCACAAAATTATCCGTAGCAGTTTTGAGCGTATTTACCTGATTTTGTAATTCTTGAAAAGCAGGTTTGATGAGGTTTTGAGCAAAATTTTCAAGCATTTTTGCTCTATCAAAGCGGTCAGAGGGTTCAGAGTTTTTTTTCTTACAGGCAAAGGCAAGTGTTGCTAATAGTGCTATACAGAGAGATTTTTTCATTTGGCAAAAATTTTGAAGTTCAAGAAAAAATCCCCCTCTCTTTTCCGAAAAGAGGGGGGAAAGATATGTTTAACGACCTTGCAAAGCTACCCAATTATTTTTGAAACTTTCAATTTCGGCATTTGTGAAGCCGTAGATGTTTTGTAATTTGCTGATAGCTTGTTGTAATTTAGGTAATTGATTTACAGCATCGGTTACGAACAAATAGCAAGTAGGAGTAGCATTGTAAGGGGCGTTGAAAAGTGTAAGAATTTCATCTATTTGTGCATCTGTGATTTTCTTTTGGTTTTGAGGAATAGTCCGAAATCCGTGAATGAAACCAATAGCTTCGCCGAGAGCGTGTAAAGCAGAGCCTTTTTGGGCATCGGTGGGGTTAGTTTGGCTTAATGTTGCTATTACGCTGTGGCAATAATTGATAGCTGTTGCGGCAATGGCTTTTTCCCAAAGCAGTTTAATTTCAGCGATAGCATCATCTCTTTCTTTGTTGTAAGCAGTTCCTGCCTTAATAGCCGCTTGCAATTTGATAAATTGCTTTTTGATTTGCACATAAAGGCTGTTATTATCGTTGATGTCGCTACGACGAGCGGCGTAATTAGCGGCAAATCTATCTCTTACGTTAGCGGGTACGTTGTTTGAACCTGAATTTGAAAAATTAGGTGTTGCACCGAAAATAGCTACCAGTTGGTCGGCAGTGGCTTCGGTGAAATTGCCTGCATTGATAAGGTCAAGGGCGTGTTTGTAGAGGGTAGCTCCGAATTGTCCTTTTTCGATGAGCTGTTCAATTTCCAAGCCGTTTTCATCAAAAAGATAACCGCCGAGTACGCCTCCTTGTCCTGTAGGAGGTGCAGGGGTATAAGAACCTTGTCCGCTGGCTTTGGCGAGTTCATCAAACCAACCGCCTGTACCTTCCAAACGACCTTTGTAATATGGTGTAATAGTATTCGCTAAACTGGGGTTACCTGCATTGAATAGATTATCCAAAGCAGATTTTGCCACCGAAACCGAAGGATTACGCCCCTTTTGGGCTTCTTGGGTAAGCGTAGCAAGCTGATTGAGAATGTTGGTTTGTACAGAGCTGTTTGCGTCAAAATTTACCCCGTCATAAGTGCTTGGAATTACCAAATCGGGGCGGGGGCTTTCTTTTTTCTTGCAAGAAGCCCAAACAAGCAGAGCAAAGGCGAAAAGATAGGTTATTCGTATCATAACTGAATTTTTTAGGGTTTGAATTGAATTAGAATATTTGCCCCAAAGTAAAAACTTATTTAGACTAAATCCAAATAATTTTAATAAAAAAATGAAAAAAAACACTCAATTATTTGAAATTGAGTGTTTTGTTGCTTTGTGTTTGTGTAGAGCTTAATGCTTATTTTTTAGTGGGGGAATTGGAGATAGGGGCATAATCTCCTCTTTTATATATTTTCGCTTCCTTATCCTCTACAAATTCAAAAGTTGCTTTTTCTTCGTTGTAGCGAGGTTCGTACCACTCGCCTTCAAATTTGATGTAGGGTAAAGAATTTCTTTTTCCCCGCATAATCATTTTTACATCTCCTATATCTAAAAAAACTTCGCCACAATCTACATCAACATCTTCAAAACTAAAAGGCATAAAGTTTTTAGTGTCTTTTTTGATGAATTTCCACCTACCATTTTGCTTGACGGCAATGATGGGATTGTGTATGGTAAAAGTTTCCCCTTTTTTTACGCCTAAAATTTTACTATGAAAAGTTTTTCCTGTTTGCTCGTATTCAAAGGGAATAAGCACCTCATTGCTGTTTATATCAATGACGCCCCATTTGCCATTCTTTTTCGCAGAAGTAGTGTGGTCGCAACTGCTGTAAATCATTTCATATTCAAAAGGAATGAGAACTTTGTTGTTTTCATTGATAAGCCCCCATTTGCCATTTTTCTTTACAGCGATATTGTTACCTACTGCGTAAGTTTCTGCGTCTTCGTATTCACAAGGAATGACTAACTTTTTTTCTTTCAAATCCAGAAAGCCTACTTTTTTATTTTGTACCACTTTTTCTGCCATTAGTTGGGCAGAAAGATTTTGATAACTCGCAAGAGCTATGGAGAACAAGAATACAAGATTTTTCATAATAAGCTATTTAATCCCAATATTTGTTTCCTTTAGTGTCAATATAGCCAAGAATACCATTTTCTACTACCAAGAACAAATCTTTTGAGTATATTAAGTGTAAGAAAACTTCACCTCGGCTACTAACAAAATTTCCGGTAAAATTTTTTCTTAAACTATTCAAAAATTTATCTAATCTATTGTTTTCAATTAACCCAATATCATCATATTTGCAAGGAATTATTGCTTCTCCTTTGTTGCTAAAAATACCCCACTTTTTTTCTTTTTTTGCAAAAATGAAGTCTTTACTCGTGAAAATTTCATCATATTCGCAGGGTAAGACTTCTTGAGCATTTTTTGATATTACTCCTTTTTTTCCATTTTTGACTACACAGGCTAAATTATATGGAAAGATTTAGTCCTCCGACAAAAGTTGAATAGTTTTTACAAGTTGTGGATATTGGGTATCATTTAAGAGGCAATATTGCAAAAACAGGAAACCATACCTAAAAAAAGAGAACTCTCTACGCCCGTTAGGACA
>NZ_NKXO01000015.1 GCF_002843425.1 Raineya orbicola | reverse complement strand
GCTATAAGTATTTTTTTTATACCTCACAAAAAAACAATAAGGATTTTCTTAATGATGAAATCTTTCTTAATTTTGTTAAATTAAACGCCGTCAATATCCACTAATTCATAACTTGGCGGTCATATTGTTCAAATACAAAAATATAATAAAAATTATGTAAGCATAATATTTTTCGGCGAAGTGTCTAAAATACTCGGTGAAAAGATTTTTTATTTATACGAACTGCAAGCATTAGCTTGCATAATTTTTTCAAGAAAAGTACAACTCAAACTAAAAAAACTTATATTTGAGCCTTGAACCAAAATTTTAATTTTCTATGCTAATAGGAGTACCCAAAGAAATCAAAGCGAATGAAAATCGTGTGGCGGTTACACCTGCGGGGGTAGCCGAGTTTCGCAAACGCAATCACGAAGTATATGTACAAGCCTCAGCAGGCGAGGGCAGTGGCTTTTCTGATGAAGAGTACCGCAACGCAGGTGCTACGATTTTGCCTACCATAGAAGAGGTGTATGCCAAAGCAGAAATGATTATCAAAGTAAAAGAGCCTATTGAGCAAGAATATGGCTTAATCAAATCGCATCATTTGCTTTTTACTTACTTTCACTTTGCCTCTTCTGAAACGCTCACGCGTGCAATGATTGATAGCAAATCTGTTTGTTTAGCTTACGAAACCGTAGAAAAAGCCGATAGAAGCCTGCCATTGCTGATACCAATGTCGGAAGTTGCAGGTAGAATGGCAATTCAGCAAGGAGCAAAGTATCTGGAAAAGCAGTTCAAAGGGCGTGGTGTGTTGCTTGGAGGGGTACCTGGGGTGAAGCCCGCAAATGTTTTAATTTTAGGCGGTGGCATTGTAGGTACTCACGCTGCATTTATGGCGGCAGGGTTGGGGGCTCATGTAACCATTATGGATATTAGCTTGCCACGTTTGCGTTATCTTGCCGAAATTATGCCTCGTAATGTGCAAACCGTGATGTCTAACGAGTACAATATTCGTGAGGCGATTAAGGTTTCAGATTTGATTGTTGGGGCGGTGCTTATTCCTGGTGCCAAGGCTCCTCATCTCATTACCCGTGATATGCTTAAACTGATGCGTCCGGGAACGGTGCTGGTAGATGTTGCCGTAGACCAAGGCGGTTGCATTGAAACCTGCAAACCTACTACTCACGAAAACCCTACGTATATCATTGATGATATTATTCATTATTGCGTAGCTAATATGCCTGGGGCAGTGCCTTATACTTCTACGGTAGCTCTTACCAATGCAACTTTGCCTTATGCTATTCAACTTGCCGATAAGGGTTGGAAACAAGCCTGCAAAGATAACAACGAACTGAAATTAGGTTTGAATGTTATCAAAGGTGATGTTGTGTATAAAGGTGTTGCCGATGCCTTTGGCTTACCTCTGGTTGATGTAAATACACATTTGAGCTAAATAATAACTGAACACCGAATACAATGCCACGAAAATTTTATATTTTTCGTGGCTTTTTTTTGGCTAAAAGTTCTAATTTTGCAAAAAAATATATTCCCCTCTGCTTTTATGGACTTAAACTCTTATCTGGGTGCAATAGAGAACTTTTTGCAAAAAAGCACCTATGGCACTCAACCTGCTGAACTTTACGAACCTATACGTTACATAATGAATTTGGGTGGAAAGCGTCTGCGTCCTGTTTTGGTGCTTTTGGGATATGAAATTTTTGATGAAAATTGGCAAAGAGTAGTACCTGCTTCGGTGGCTGTGGAAGTTTTTCACAATTTTACCCTGATGCACGATGATATTATGGATAAAGCTCCACTTCGCCGTAATCACGCTACGGTGCATACCAAATGGAATGAAAATATTGCTATTCTTTCGGGAGATGTGATGCTTGTAAAGGCTTACGAAATTCTGCTACAAGGGGTTGAAGATAGATTTTTGCGTTCTGCCTTGCAAAAATTCAGTCGTTGTGCTACTTGGGTATGCGAAGGGCAACAATGGGATATGAATTTTGAAACCCGAAATAATGTAAGTATCACCGAATATTTGGAAATGATACGCCTCAAAACGGCTGTACTTTTGGGTTTTGCTTTAGAATTAGGGGCTATGTTGGCAGGGGCTAATGAAGTAGAGCAGGAAAAAATTCGCCTTATTGGTGAAAATATGGGTATGGGTTTTCAACTCAAAGACGATTTGCTTGATGTGTATGGTAATCCTGAAAAGTTTGGTAAGCAAGTCGGAGGGGATATTATTGCCAACAAAAAAACCTATTTGCTTATTGAGGCTTTACAAAATGCTCAAAATGAAATAAAAACCGAGCTTTTGAATTGGCTTTCTGTAAAAGAATTTAACCCACAAGAGAAAGTACAGGCGGTTACAGCAATTTACAATCAGTTAGGTATGAGAGAAAAAACAGAAACTATTATTCAAAATTACTTCCAAAAGGCTTTTGATAGCCTTGCGGAAATTCAGGCTACTGAAAACGCCAAAGAAAAACTACGAAACTTTATGACTTGGCTCATTGAGCGTGAAAGCTGATGCGAATATATTGCAAAGAAAAATTTTTATCCCAAATCTATGAACACTATACCTCCTTCCGAGCTTATCATCAACAAAGATGGTAGCATTTACCACTTGAACTTGAAGCCCGAAAATATTGCTGAAATTATTTTGGTTGTAGGAGACCCTAACCGTGTGCATAAAATCAGCAAATATTTTGATAAAGTTGAATTTGAAATGAATAAACGTGAGTTCATCACGCATACAGGCGTATACAAAGGGAAAAGAATTACGGCTATTTCCTCGGGAATGGGAACGGATAATGTGGAAATTTTACTTACCGAGCTTGATGCTCTCGTAAATATTGATTTGAAAAAACGACAGCCTAAATCTGAGCATACTACGCTGAAAATTATTAGAATAGGTACATCAGGGGCTTTGCAAGCGGCAATAGGTTTGGATAGTTTTGTAGCTTCTTCCTATGGCTTGGGCATAGATACTCTAATGACCTTCTACAATTTAGAACAAACCGATTTTGAAAAAAATTTCAGCCTCAACCTGCAAAAAAACTTGCAATTGCCTTTTACGCCTTATTGTGTGAGTGCTTCGGAAAAACTCTTGCGAACGTTTGCCTTTGATATGATAAAAGGCGTAACGATAACAGCACCGGGCTTTTACGCTCCACAAGGTAGAAAGGTGCGTTTGCCCATCCGCTATCCGTATTTAGTTGATGCTTTAAGCTATTTCCATTGCCAAGACACTTGGATAACTAATTTTGAAATGGAAACAGCGGGTTATTATGCAATGGCTCGTTTGCTGGGACACGAAATGCTTTCGCTCAATGCGATTGTTGCCAATCGTATTACCCAAGAGTTTTCTAAAAATGCTGAAAAAACCATTGATGAACTTATTCGTTTGGCATTGGAAAGAGTAGAAAAACTTTAATTGGCAGTGTTTTATGAGTGTTTGTTGAACTTTTTGCCATAAAAAAAGTTTGTATAAGAAATCTTTGTTTTATGCGAAAGGAAACCATTACACTGAACATTACGCTTGATGAAAACAATGTTTGCGAGAAAATTCATTGGGATGCCACTCAAAAGCCTGAACCCGGTTTAGAGCAAGCCAAAGCTATTTCGCTTGCCATTTGGGACGGCTGGGGCAAAGGTACGCTCAAAATAGACCTTTGGACAAAAGAAATGGAAGTAATGGAAATGAAACGCTTTTGCATAGAAACCATTTCGGGGCTTGCCGATACCATTCGCATTGCCACTGGTGATGAAGTAATGGCGATGGAAATGGAAAACATCTGTAAACGTATGCAAGACCGCCTCGAAGCCGAAGTAAAACAAATGCAGCAGATTGGATAAATAACGTTTAGCGTAAATAAATGTTTATGATTTTTCCGAAAGGCTATCTTTCGGAATTTGTTTTTTGGGTTTAGGACTATTTTTGAATTCTGTGAGCAGTTGTTTGATGCGTTGCAAGTCGGGAATGGTATTTGCTGAAAAAGAATAATGAAATAAAATGACATCAGTAATTTTATGTTCTTCAATGGTTTTGAGTAAATTTTTGTTCCAATACCGATAATCTACTACCCAAACTTGCTCGTAATGTGCAACCAAATAAGGTGCAAAAGCATTGCCATAAGAGTTTTTGATTATCATTGCTTTTCTGCCATTTTTGAGATTTTTGTTAGTAATTTCTACCAAAGAAAAATCATCACCAAAATACACGCTATAAGCCGAAGGACCTTTGGCAAACTCTGCAAAAAGCAATGCTCCCATACGCTTTTCGGGATTTTTTTTGCCATTGCAAAAAGCGGTATATTCTACGGCGGGCTTGTAATATATCACAGAGTCAATATTTTCTTTGAGGCGTTTGTCGCGAGTGAGCCAATACATTGACCCCAGAAATCCATTGATAACTTTTCGCTCCATTTTTTCCAAAGGTAGAGGCTCAAAACCTGCTTGCTTGCAGAATTCTACGTAGGCATAATAAGCCCCCAATCCTGTCCAGTGGTGGTCGGTGTTGAAGTAGATGTATTCGTTTTTGTGCTTGTAAAGCGTACTCACTACATCGATACTTTTTACGCTCTCATTTAGTTGGCTGTAGCAGTATTCAATATTACTTTTTTCAGAGCTATGGCGGTATTTGTGAGGCAAATAAAACTCTTGATGTGTGGGTACAATAGCCAAATATACTTGTGCTTTGTCGTTAAGGGTTTTTTGGTAAAAATTGGCTACTTCGGCACAATATTTCGCAGAGGCTTCTATACCGCCGAAAAGTTGTATTGCCATTGCATTGTAAATCATTACGCCTTTTACAGGTGATTTTTCAGCTTCTCCCTCTATAATTTCATTTTCAGGGTTTATATTCTCTTGGTTTTGGGTCAGGGAACTATCCATAGCATTCATTTCAGTATTGGTAACTACCTCTTGCTTGTAAAAGCTCACTTCATCATTTTTCCACCCTCGCCAACTTGCAAAGGTAAAGTTGGTTTGCACAAAACCCTCTCTAAAAGGGAAATTATCAGCTACGTACAAATCCAAGCTATCCATAAATATTCCTTTCCAAAAAGATTTCCAAGAAAATTGAGGCATTGGGGTTAGCTTGCGTTTTTCAAATTCAGAAATATCTTTTTTAGGAAGAAAAACAAAAAGTATCCCAAAACTCATCAGAAGCCCCACAAAAAGAAAGGTACTTACACGCAAAAGCCAAAGTTTAGAGTGCATAGTTATTTCAAAAGGATCTTATTTTTTAGTATAAATGTAAGAATGGTGAAGTTTTTTGATACAAATTACAAAGTTAAAAAAGTATTTTATTCCAAAGGCTATGTTTAAGCAAAAATTTTATGCCCAAAAGTCAAGCAAGTTTTTGATGGCATCTTGGAAAAGTTTAGGAGCTTTAATGCCCAAAATGAGTTCTCCGTTTTCGTTGAGTAAAAAGCCAATTTCTATTTCTATAATTTGCTGTTCTGTGCTACCGTAAAGCACCACAGTTCGCAAAATTTTGAAATTTGGGTAATACTTTTTGATGTAATTTTTCTCAATAAAATCATAATTGGCAAGTTCGGCAATGCCCTGCGAACGAAATTTGTACTTTTTGCCTTCAATGTTTATCACTTCGCTACGCCCAAAATCTATCAAAATCAAGTCGGGAATATGAATAATTTGGTCTTTGTCGCCTGCTTTGTATTTTTCTCGGTCTTTATATTTTGCTAACGGAATTGTTTTGCCTTCTTTTGTAATAAAATAACCTTTTTCACTGCCTGCGTGGTTTTCAAAAATGGAATAGCCTTGCGTAAAATTCTCTACTACCAAATGAATAAAAATTGTCCCTAATTTCTCGCCTTCGGTGTCGTATTCCCAATAATTTGCATTCAATTCTGCTTGTGGTACTTCCAACCCCTGCAAAGAAATGTCTAATTTATTGGCTATTTGGATAAATTTGTTGGTTTTCCCTACGTGCTTTTGCTCTAATCCGTGTTGTGTAATTTCTAATTTTTTTGTCCAACCCAATTTGCGTAAAACCGCACAAATAATACTCAAAGCCCCAATATTTGGGTCGTGAGAAAGTCCGCCACTTTTATAAAGTCTGCCCGAAATCTGAATTTTATCCTGCAATTTTGTAATCAAAACAGGTACATTTCCCGCAGGTGCTTTTCGCATATTTGCCTTAAAATCAATAATTTCGTCTATACTTTCAAAAGGTTTGAAAATATTTTCATCTAATTTTTTACCTAAAATCTCAACACCCAAAGTAAGTAGTAGTCTTGTACCAAAAATGTAGGTTTCTGTTGGTTTTTCCTTTTGCTCTACTTGCAAATTGTAAAGCATTATCATTCTTACACTTGGGTAGTAATTTTTGATAAATACAAACTTGCTACAGCGCTGATATACGCCTGTATTTCGGCTTTCTTTATCGTCTGTTTTGGTTTCTTCTATGGCATAAATAGGCGTATCTGCTTGTGTAGGCTGGTTTTCTTGGTAGAAAACCAGAAAATCTGTAAAACTTGAATTGCCTGAAACGATTTTGATAAAAACCTTATTGACTTTGTTGCACCGAAAACCCGTTACTTCGTAAGTAAATGTAAATTTGTCATTTTCCAAAATGGGTAAAATCCGCAAACTGTCCATAAAACACGCAAAACCATAATCTTTCGCGAATTTTTGAAAGATAATTTTCAAGACTTCTTTTTTCGGTCTTTCTTCGGTGAGTAGCCAAAGGTTATTTTTCATTTCGTTTCAAAATATAAAGTTGTTCTTGAACAAATTTTTTGGTTTTGCTCTCACCGTTTGAATTTGACTTAAACCGCAAATAATCAAATTCTACCAATTCCACTTCACCAAAATTACTTAAAACGGATAAAATTTTATCTTGTGGCATAATACCTTCGCTGTTGTAACTCAAAACTAAATATTTATAATGTGCATTTTTTGCAATGTTGCAAAGTTCTTTTAAGCCTGTTTCTGCATTGCAAAACTGCGATTTTTGGTTTTCATAATTTCGCATACCCGACACACCTTTTATTATCGGATTATCATACTTTGCAATAGTTTCCAATAAATGATAATTCGGGGCATATTGCCTTTGATTGTAAGGAGGGTCTAAATACATAATATCCGTTTGAATTTCTGAAATCAGCTCAACCGAATTTTGATTAAAAACCTTGTTTTCCTTGCCGCTAACAATGATTTCAACAGGTCGCAAAGTCAATTTTTTGACTGCTCTTGCATCCCAATTTTTCTGAAATGCGGCATAAACTCCTGAAATATTGGCATAATAAGGCACAGTTTCTATCAAACAAGCCAACAAAATATAATATTCGTTTTCGGTTAATAAGTTTTCATTTTTCCAAGTTTCAATTTGCTGTCTGATAGCGTCAATAATTTTCCCGTTTTCATTGCTAAAATACATTCTTGGAATGTCTAAACTTTTCGTTCCTTCGGGTGTGTAATTCTGAAAAATGAAACCTTCTCGTTGCGGTATGGTATTCAGATAATCAACTACCTGCATTAAAGGACTTGCAAAAAGTGAATAGTTTTTTTTGTCAATTTCTGATAATAATTTTTCAAAACTTGGTACTTCGTTATTTGCAATGTAAGCCTTTTGCAAGACGAAAGAAAAATACAACAAATCAGAAGAGAAAATTTGATAACCTTTCTTTTTGAAGAACTGCCCTACATTGCTTGTACCTGCAAAAAAATCAAAAAATGAAGTTCCTAAAACTCCTTTACTTTGCAAAATCTGATAAATTTTTTCTACCAAATTTTCCTTGTTTCCAATAAATCTCATCTAAAATCAAACAAAGTTTTAGGTTTTTCGGCTTCGTAATTCGTTATTAAAACTTCCACGCTTGCATTTTTATCACGCACCAAAGTTTGATAATTTGAATTGCTATAATCTGTGCGTAAATAATTGACTTTCAAATGTTTATTTTTGTTGAGCCAATTTTGTAGAATTTCATTTTTTTTACCTTTATGCACTAAAACGTTGGATAAGGCAAAACGAATATTTTGTTGGTGTAGGCTTTCTAAAATTGACAATAGTTTGTGTTCTTGTGTTTCGTTCCAACCTGTAAAACCACGTTTGCCGTCATTATATGTACCTAAACTAATCAAATAAGGCGGGTCGCAATACACAAAATCGTTTTCGGTTAAATGCGAAAAGTCAAATTTTTCAAAATCAAAGCAAGTAAATTCAACGTTTAAAGCCTGAATTTTACGCACAAATTTAATTAGATTTGCCCGCATTGTGTCATTAAAACTGCTTCTTTCTCGCCCAAAAGGATTGTTAAACTCGTGAGAGTTGTTGAAACGAATTTGATGATTAAAGGAAAAAGCCACTAAAACGAACAAATCCAAAGGATTTTTATGTGTGTTGTAATATTCACGTAATCTTTTGTAACCTTCTTCGTTTGTTAAGGATAATTCAAATATATTTATTTGATTTTCAATATATTGTAATATTTTCGTAAGGCTATTTTTTTGAAACTCTTGATACATTTCCACCAAAAATTTCAGGTTGTCGTTACAGATTATTTTTTCTGCTTTTACATTCAAACCCACATTACATCCACCTGCAAACAAATCAACAAAAGTGCTTATTTGTTTTGGAAACAAAGGTAAAATCTGCCCCAAAAGCTTATATTTCCCGCCAATGTAGTTCAGTGGGGACTTGATAAGTTTAGAAGTTACTATTTTGTATGGTGCCGCTATCATTTTTTATCTACCTTATAAATAACTCACCATTCTACGAATATTCCAAATATTATAGAAAATAGTAATAGCAAGGAACAAGATTTCAAACAGAATAACCCAAGGTTCAAAATCAGAAAAATAGGTTACGCCTCTTTGTTGCATAAAGCTGTAAAATGCAAAAATTAAGACATTTGCCATAACTATTCCCAGCACACCAAAACCAAGTATAAAACGCAAAAAACTGCTAATCAGATAGTTTGCTAAAACTTTATGCGTATAACCTAACTGCAAAAGCAAAGCAATTTCATTTTTGGCTTCGCTCAAAATTAACTTGAAAGTCAGCGTAATAATTACTACCGAAAGCAGTACAAAGGCAATGCCTAAAATTCCAATTGCTCCGACAACTTCTACCACTTGTCCCGCAATCTGACTGATAAGCGTTTTTTCTTTGCTTACTTGATAGTTTTTTTCTTTCAAATATTGAGCAAGTTCGGGGTTGGCGGGGTTTTTCACTTTCAGAACAATGCGTGCAGGGTCGGAGGTAGCGTCTTTGTTGCCAATGGTTTCATTAGCCCATTTCAAAAAACTTTCGGGAACTAAAATAGACGGAATACGCTCTTCAAAACCTGCAATACGCAAATTCACAATTCTTTCACCTCTGTTTGTGTATATGCGTGCCTGAATGGTGGGTAAAGTGGGTAAAATACTTTCGCTAAGCAGGGGCAATCCTTGCGAAGGGGCATACACAAAATTGTATTGGTCAACAAAATCTTTGGGAATAATGACAGGCACATATTTGCTTTCAGGAGTCCAGTTCCACTTGGGAGGGAGTTTCATCAAAAATTCATCGGCGACTGCTTCAAAAAAAAGTTCCGTCTGAAATTGAATAAAGTCGTTTCCATACGCCCATACTTTGAAATTTCCTGACTGAAAAACACCTAATTTTTCAGTAAAAGGTTGCTTGCGAAGTTCTTCTAATTCGGTTTTAGAGAAACGAGATGCCCCCAAAACATTCAAAATTGTTACTTCTTTGCTTAAAATAATGTAGTTAGGCAAGTTGGTTTCATTGCTGAAAGTTTTGCGTATTTGTAAATATACATAAAGCGAGACAATCATCAGGACAAAGCCCAATAAAAAGCCAATTCCTGCGAAAAAAAGTTGTTTCTGACTTTTTTCTGTTCGGAAAATTTTTTGCAGAGCAGAATGAATTTTTTTGCTAGCGGTAGCAGTCATAGTGGTTTTGAAAATGCAATTTTAGAAAAATTTTGTATCTTTGGCAAATTTTGCTCAAATCATAGGGATATATGTGGAAAAGAATTTTGCTTCTAATAGTTTTGGTGTATTTGTTTTTACGCTTTTGGAGGCTTATTTTTGCTTGGCTTCGTTATCATTTAGGAGGCGAAACCAAAAAAGTTCATATACATATCACTCACGAACATATTGTTTCAGAAAAAAATAGGCGTAAAATCAAAGATGAAGGCGAATACGTAGATTTTGAGGAAGTGAAGTGAAAGTATTTTTGAAACTAAAAACTCATTTCAGTTATGATGCAGGTTGGAATTATTATGGGAAGCCAATCCGATTTGCCTATTATGCAAGAGGCGGCGGATTTTCTTTCGGAAATGCAGATACCTTACGAACTTACCATCGTTTCGGCACATCGCACTCCTGAAAGAATGTTTGAATATGCAAAAACTGCCTATCAGCGAGGCTTGCGGGTGATTATTGCGGGGGCAGGTGGGGCGGCACATTTGCCGGGTATGGTGGCTTCGCTTACGGCTTTGCCTGTAATTGGCGTACCTATTAAGTCCTCAAATTCTATTGACGGTTGGGACTCTGTGCTTTCTATTTTACAAATGCCCGCAGGTGTGCCTGTGGCAACCGTGGCTTTGAATGGTGCGAAAAATGCAGGTATTTTAGCAACAGAAATTTTAGCTACTTCCGATGAAAAAATTTATCAAAAGCTCATTACTTTCAAAGAAAGTTTGAAAGAGAAAATTCACAAACAGATTGAAAGTTTGAAAGGTTAAAAATTTGGAATAAAAACGCAAAAATTTTTGCTTTTTAGATTTTTTTGTTATTATTTTGCAGTTTTGAAACTAATTTACCTTGCACTTTGTTATTTCAATGCTTATAGGCAGAAATCACAGAAATTGTGAAAGCAATTTCCGTGTATCTGTTTTTTTATGTTTTAACCAAACTACGTTAAAAAATGAGACAGCTCAAGATTAGCAAACAAATTACTAATCGCGAAAGTCAATCTTTGGACAAATACCTCCAAGAAATTGGAAAGGTAGATTTGCTTACGCCTGATGAGGAAGTAGAGCTTGCCAAACGTATCCGAGAAGGCGACCGCTTGGCTTTGGAAAAACTTACTAAGGCGAATTTGCGTTTTGTGGTATCGGTTGCCAAGCAGTATCAAAATCAAGGACTTTCCTTGGGCGACCTCATCAACGAGGGAAATTTGGGGCTTATCAAAGCCGCCCAACGTTTTGATGAAACGCGAGGTTTCAAATTTATTTCCTATGCTGTTTGGTGGATTAGACAATCCATTTTGCAGGCTCTTGCCGAGCAATCGCGTATTGTTCGCTTACCTTTGAATAGGGTAGGTTCGCTCAACAAGATTTCTAAAACTTTCTCTGAATTAGAGCAAAAATTTGAAAGAGAACCCTCTCCCGAAGAGCTTGCCGAAGTTTTAGAAGTGGCTACTTCGGAAGTAGTAGATACGCTGAAAATTTCGGGTAGGCACGTTTCTATGGATGCCCCCTTTGTGCAAGGCGAAGAAAATAGCCTTTTAGATGTTTTAGAAAATGATGGTGAAGAAAGCCCTGATACAGGTCTGATAAATGACTCACTACGCAAAGAAATTCAGAGAGCTTTATCTACGCTCACACCTCGCGAGGCAGATGTCGTAACGCTTTATTTTGGTTTGAACGGGGAAAATGCTCTTACATTAGAAGAAATTGGCGAAAAATTTAATCTTACACGGGAGCGTGTGCGTCAGATTAAAGAAAAGGCTATTCGCCGTTTGCGTCATACTTCACGCAGTAAGGCTCTCAAACCTTATTTGGGATAAGAATTACTCAAAGAATTGTGAAAAGCCTTCCGAAAGAAGGCTTTTATTTTTTCACAAAAAACCCCTTGAAAAAATCTTTTTTTCACGCAAAATGTTGTTATATTGCAGGGCAAAATAAAAACTCAACTTGTTATGGCAATCATTGAGCAAAAAGTTCCCGCTTTGGGCGAATCTATTACCGAAGTTACGGTGGGTTCGTGGTCTAAGAAAACAGGCGACCGCGTAGAATTAGATGAGGTGATTGGTGTGTTGGAATCAGATAAAGCTAGTTTTGATATAACCGCTGAAAAAGCAGGTATTCTTGAAATAGTGGCTACCGAAGGTACTACTTTACCCATTGGGGCGGTGCTTTGTAAAATACAAACCGAAGCCGCTCAAATTTCTACTCATACAAGCATCAACAACGACACAAATAAATCTACTCCAAGTGCTTCGTCGAATACGAATAAGGGAGATGTAATAATAATGAAAGTAAAACCTTTGGGCGAGTCTATTACCGAAGTTACATTGGGCAATTGGCTCAAAAAAGAGGGCGATTTTGTAAAAATGGACGAAGTGCTTGCCGAAATTGAATCAGACAAAGCTACTTTTGAATTAACTGCCGAAGCAACAGGTATTTTACACATTACAGCTCAATCGGGAGCTACGCTCAAAATAGGAGATGAAATTTGCAAAATTGAAGTTACTGAAGCAGTAAGTATGTCTGATACTACTACCTTAAAAGCATCAGAAACAACTACCTCTTCAAGTTCTGAAAAAGTTGATAGTTACGCAAAAGGACACCCTTCTATTTCTGCTTCTAAAATTTTAGCAGAAAAAGGCATTGACCCTACCGATGTGAAAGGTACGGGCGTAGGAGGCAGAATTACCAAAGAAGATGCCTTAAAAGCCGAAAAGAAAGAAACTAAACCTATGGCAGAAGTGAAAGTTGAAAAAGAAAAAACAGAGGTTTCTACTATCAGTGAAGTAAAAGGTTTGCGTGAGCAAAAAGAGGAAAAAATGACCTCTTTACGTAAAACCATAGCCAAGAGGCTCGTTGCCGTGAAAAATGAAACGGCAATGCTCACGACCTTCAATGAGGCTAATATGAAGCCCATTATGGACTTACGTGCCAAATACAAAGATAAATTCAAAGAAAAACACGGAATAGGGCTGGGCTTTATGTCGTTTTTTGCGAAGGCTTGTGCTACGGCTCTTTTGGAGTTTCCTGTTATCAATGCCCAAGTAAATGGCGATTATATTGTATATCACAATTTTGTAGATATTTCAGTAGCAGTTTCTACGGATAAAGGTTTGGTAGTACCTGTACTACGAAATGTAGAACAAATGAGTCTTGCAGATATTGAGCGTGAGATAGCTCGTTTGGCTGCCAAAGCTCGTGAGGGCAAACTTACCATTCCTGAAATGACAGGCGGTACTTTTACCATTACTAATGGCGGTGTTTTTGGCTCTATGATGAGTACGCCCATTATCAATGCCCCACAATCGGCTATTTTGGGTATGCACAACATTGTGGAGCGTCCTATGGCGGTAAATGGAGAAGTGAAAATCTTACCAATGATGTATTTAGCTCTTTCTTATGACCACCGCATCATTGATGGTAGAGATTCGGTGAGCTTCCTTGTACGAGTAAAACAACTCTTAGAAGAACCTGAAAGAATGTTATTACAAGTGTAAAAAATGTAAAGGCGACTTCGGTTGCCTTTTTTTGTTTGGCAGGAAAGATGTATATTTGTAAAAACTTCTAACTATGATACTCAATCCCAAAGTTGATTTAGTGTTCAAAAAACTTTTTGGTTCAGAGGAGAACAAAGACATTTTGATGTCTTTGATAAATGCTATCTTGCCTCCTCATCAACAAGTAGCAGATATAACTCTGAAAAATCCTTACAACTTTGCCGATTACATAGAAGGCAAACTTTCTATTTTAGACATTAAAGCAGAAAGTGTTGATGGCAGGCTCTTTGATATTGAAATGCAAATTCGTTCAAGCAAATTTTACGGAAAAAGGGTGCTTTTCTATTGGGCAAAAATGTACGGCTCGCAACTGGATTATATCAACGAAATACCTACCGCCGATAAACAACTTGAAGAAATGGAACGCTTATCTCAACTTGAACGAGAAGGTAAGTTGGGCTACTCAGGTTTGAAAAAATGTATAGTCATAAGTTTGATGGACTTTAATTTTTTCAATGACGAAAGATATAAGCGTTATTTTACACTCAAAGATGGTGATACCAATGAAACCAGTGAGGATTTGGACTACTTAGACCTTTATTTCATAGAACTTCGTAAGTTCAAAGATGAACTTACAGGTGTGAGAAGCACTTTGGAACGTTGGATAGCTTTTCTGAATAACGCCTATAAATTCAAAACACAGCAATTGCCTCAAGAATTAGCAGAAATTCGTGAAATTCAAAAAGCGGATTTACGCCTAAAAGCTATGTACCTTGATGAGCAAGAACGTATGTATTATGACTCGCAACAAAAATTTTGGTTAGACCAAATTTCTTATGTGGTTGAGTCTATCAAAAAAGCAAGAGAAGAAGGTTTGCAAGAAGGTCGTGAGGAAGGGAAAAAAGTAGGAAAAAAAGAAGGTATTGAAGAAGGTATAAAGGAAGGTATAAAAGAAGGTATAAAAGAAGCAAAACTTTCTACTGCCAAAAACCTGATAAAATTAGGATTTGATGATGAAATTATCATTCAGGTTACAGGTTTGGGAAAAAACGAAATAGAAGCATTACGAAAAGAAGTAAGTTGATTTTACAAGTTTATCCTGAAACTGCCTTTTTCAAAAACATTATGCACTTGAATTTGTTTTTTTTGGGCTTGTAGAGTAATCTTTTGGGCTATGTACCTGCTATTTGAGCCGTCAATAATGAGCATTTGGGGTGCTTTCCGAAACTTGCTTAAATCTTTAATGGCATTCCTCTGAATAATACAGAAATTTACCTCGGGCAAAGCATTGATTTTCACCCAATCATTTTTAGTGATTTTATTTTGTAAGAAAACAAAATTTTTTCCTGCATAGTGCCAAAATTGCCAATTACCAAAATTGTGTAATTTGGGACTTTTCTGATACAATTTTTCTTTTGTGCCGAGTTTATCTAAAAGATTTTTGGTATTGAAATTAAGTCTGCCTATTGAAAGCGAGGTATCTGACCAGATTTGCGACCTAAATCCTTCTGTCAGGCTAAATGCCCAAGATTTTGGAATAGCATACACCACAAAAACCCGTTGATTGTATTGCTGTAAATTCTCCCAAACAAAAGAAAAGCTCAAAAAAGCATACGAAATCACCCCTAAAACGAGAAAAGCAAATTTTTTTGTTTCAAAAAAAGCTATTATTAGCAAAATGGCAAGTGTTAGAGCAATTGCCTGTGGAGCATCTAACACCAAGCAGGTCGTCGCATAGTCTAAATTTTCTACACCGAATACAATTTTATTGCAAAGCCATATACTTTTTTCTAAAATATACCCAATTATTGTAGGTAAATAAGGCAAAAAAGAAGTTGAAAGTAAGGCTATCCCTAAAATTAGGACTACTTCCCCGATTGGAACGAGTAATATACTTGCGATTATTCCATAGGTAGGATATTGGTGAAAATGATACAAACTCACAGGTAATGTGAAAATCTGTGCCGCAACAGAAACACAAGTAGTTTGCCACAGAAAGTGGGTAAATCTATGAGTAGGTTCGTAAAGAGAATAAATTTTAGGGTAAAAATATACAATGCTCAAAACAGCTAAATACGAAAGTTGGAAACCTACATCTATCAAGAGAAAAGGGTCATAAAGGAATAACAAAAATGCTGATGCAGCCATTGTGTTGTAGATGTTGGTATTGCGATGGAGATTTTGAGCGATGGTAATCAGTGAGAACATCATCGTAGCACGAAGTACTGACCCCGAAAAGCCTGTTATGAGGGCATAAAGCCATAGTATCAGTAGCATCAGCAATATGTAAATAATCTTGCTTTGATTTTTCTTACGCAAAAAGCCTAAAAATACGTTCATCAAGCCAAAAAGGATACCTACGTGCATACCCGAAACCGCCAGCACGTGCGTAACACCTGCATTCGTATAGGCTTGTTTCAAATCTTCGTCTAAATGATGTTTGATACCCAAGACCAAAGCCGCTGCAATGCTGTATTCTTGCTCTTTTGAAATATTTTGGGCAAATACAGCATCGCAATAAGTACGAATTTGGATAGCCCAATTCTCAAAATATTCGTACCAAGCGATTTCTTTACTCACCCAAGCTATTTCATTTTTTTTGAGGTATTGCTGATGATAAATATTTTTCAGGGAAAGAAATACTCTGTAATTGAATTGAGCTTCATTCAGCGGTTCAGGAATAAGTTGTAGCTTATTTTTGGCGATAAAAATATCACCAAATTCAGGTTTATGTTCAGTTTTTTCTAAAAAAACATTGATTTTGTCAATAGCTTTCAGCCAAAGGCTATCTGTGTAAATTTCAGTAATTTCCGCCACAAAATGATAACTTTTAGATTTTTCTTGTATTTCTGAAATAACACGTGCCTTAAAATACGTAAAATTTTCCTTTTGGTTTAAGATGTGATGAGGTAGATTTGCTTGGTTACGAATATAAACAATCGTAATTCCTGCAAGCAGTAAAATCAAGTATCCTAAAAAACTTTGCCAAGGTGAAAATCTAAAACGTAAATGTTTAGGCAAAAATTTCCACAAAGCAATATAAATCAAAGCAAGAACAAAGATAATTCCCACCAAAGCGATGTGATACCATTGCGAAAAATAGCCTATCAAAATGCCTGTGGCAAAAGGCAAAAGAAATTTAACAAAAGAAGGCAAACTCTGCATAAAACAGATATTTGCCTTTCAAGATATAGAAATTAAGAAAAAAAACAAAATTTGTTGTGTTTGTATTCAAAGAGAAGCTGGTAGTCAAAAGTTTTAACTTTGAAGCTTATCTTTTGAAAGAGAAGCAAGAGCATAATTAGGTGCATCTTTTATGCTAAGTCCTACCAACAACCAACCTATGATGAAAGCTATTCCTCCTACGGGGGTGATAGCTCCTAATACTTTGATTTGCGTGAGGGCAAGTACATATAAAGAACCCGAAAAAATTAGAATACCTACCAAAAAACACCAAAATGCGACTCGCGTAATTTTATTTTGAGGCAAAACTGAAATCAGAGCAAGGGCAAAGATATGATAAAAATGATAACGATTGGCAGTTTGAAACACTTCGGTATAGCCGTTTTGAACAAGTATTTCCTTGAAGCCGTGAGAGCCAAAAGCCCCCAAAGCTACTGCTGTACCGCCCAAAATGCCAATAATTTGAAATTGCAGTTTCCTACTCATAAGTGTTTTTTGATTTTTTTAAGATTAAGAATGGTAACTTTTTCTGTAACCGCCAAATATTGGTATTGTCTTCATAAGACACTTCCACTTCGTCCATAATATTTTTGACCAGCGTCAGCCCCATACCACCTTTGCGTTTTTGCTTTTTGAGGTCTTGCAGATTGGCATCTTCGTGTTGGGTGAGGTCAAAATAGGGAGAATTATAGTCATAAATTTCAAAAGTTACTTCACCTGCATTTTCAGAGAGGGAAATATCAATATCTTTTTGCATATCACTTTTGGCAGAATGAATGATAAGATTGGCAAGTATTTCATCAACGACTAAAATCAGTTGGTTTCTTTCTACTTCGGGGACTTGCATTTGGGCAAAAATATTTTCTAAAAAAGTACGTACTTTTTTGAGATTTTTCTTTTCTGCTTTTATACTAATGTTGTATTTCATACAAGTTTAGGGGTTAAAAGCTCTTAGGTTGGGGTTGTTCAAGGGCTCAACTTCAACCTTCTAACCTCAATCGTTGAACTTCAACAGGCTTTCAGTTATTGCCATATAGGCTTTAATATTCAAAAAATAATTACTTCACAGCTTGCAAGGCTAAATCTTGGTTAGGATAATATTTTATGAGTTCGCCAAGTCCTAAAATATCAAAAACATTTTTCACTTTTTCATTCATAGAGCAAAGAGCAAAAAATATGTTTTTTTCTTCCAAATCTGAAAGATGAGACATAAATACCCCCAAACCTGCCGATGAAATATAATTCAATTTTTCACAATTTACTATAATGGCTTTTTCATTGCGTTGAATAGCTTCTTGCATTGCATTATCTAAAATAATAGAAGAAGAGGCATCTAAATCACCCTCTACGTGCAGTAAATAAACATTGGCTTGATGTTCAGCGGTTAGGTTCATTTTTTATTAAATTACGTGCAGAACTTACACAAAGTTACATTTTGGCTCAAAAAGTAGGTTATTTTTTTGTAAAAAGTTTGCAAATTTTATTGTAAATACTTGTTATTAAGTGCTTTATGAATTAAATAAAAGTCTATTAGTACAATAGCCGCCATAGCCTCTACAATAGGCACGGCACGTGGTACTACACAAGGGTCGTGTCTGCCTTTGCCTGTAATTTCTATGTTTTCACCTTGTAAATTGATGCTTTCTTGGTTTTGCATAATTGTTGCCACAGGCTTGAAAGCTACTCGGAAATAAATATCTTCTCCATTAGAAATACCGCCTTGTATGCCTCCTGAGAAGTTAGTTTTGGTGCGAATTTTATCATTTTCTTTGTAAAAAAGATCATTATGCTCCGAACCTTTCATTTTTACGCCTTCAAAGCCGCTGCCATATTCAAAACCTTTTACGGCATTGATAGAAAGCATTGCTTTGCCGAGTTCGGCGTGCAACTTATCAAAAACAGGTTCGCCCAAGCCCACAGGCACATTTTTGCATACACAAGTAATTACACCGCCAATGGTATCACCTTGCTTGCGAATTTCTTTGATGTAAGCTATCATTTTTTGAGCCATTTCGTTATCAGGACAGCGAACTTCGTTATTTTCTACTTGGCTCAAATCCAACTCTTGATAAGATTTTTGTAAAATAAGTTCTCCAATTTGTGAGGTATAAGCCTGAATTTCAATACCTAATCTTTTAAGAAAGAGTTTTGCAACTGCCCCTGCGGCTACTCGGGCAAGGGTTTCTCTTGCCGAACTTCTGCCCCCGCCACGATAATCTCTAATGCCATATTTCATTTGATAAGTAAAATCGGCGTGAGAAGGACGAAAAGCCTCTGCTAAATGCGTATAGTCTTTGCTTTTGGCATTTTCGTTCCAAACGAGCATAGCAATAGGCGAACCTGTACTTTTGCCTTCAAAAACGCCTGAAAGAATTTGAATTTGGTCGCTTTCTTTGCGTTGAGTAACAATAGCTGATTGCCCAGGGCGGCGTCTGTCCAATTCCTTTTGAATGAAATTGAGGTCAATTTCAATTCCCGCAGGACAGCCATCTATCACTACGCCCACTGCAAGCCCGTGCGACTCACCGAAAGTAGTTATACGAAACAAATTACCATAGCTATTAGCCATTGCGAGGTTATTTTAGCCTATACACTTACTTCTGCTTTAATAGCAGGGTAGGGGTCGTAGTTTTCTAACGTAAAATCTTCATAGCGGAAAGCAAAAATATCTTTCACAGCAGGATTGAGCCGCATAGTAGGAAGCGGTCTTGGAATGCGAGTAAGTTGCAGTTTAGCCTGCTCAATATGGTTGAGGTACAAATGCGTATCGCCGCCTGTCCAAATAAATTCGTAAGGTTCTAAATCGCAGACTTGGGCTATCATCATTGTAAGCAGGGCATAAGAGGCAATATTGAAAGGTACTCCCAAGAAAACATCAGCAGAACGTTGATAAAGTTGGCAAGAGAGTTTGCCTTCGGCTACGTAAAATTGAAACAAAGCGTGGCAAGGCATAAGTTTCATTTTGGGTAAATCCTCCACATTCCACGCCGAAACAATTATTCTACGACTATCAGGATTGTGCTTGATTTGGTGAATAGCTTCTGCAATTTGGTCTATACTTTTGCCATCGCGAGTTTGCCAACTACGCCATTGTTTGCCATAAACAGGACCGAGTTCGCCATTTTCATCAGCCCATTCGTCCCAGATGGTTACGCCGTTTTCTTTCAGGTAACGGATATTCGTATCGCCTTTCAGAAACCATAAAAGCTCGTGAATAATAGATTTGACGTGAAGTTTTTTGGTCGTAACAAGTGGGAAACCTTCTTGCAGATTAAATCTCATCTGATACCCAAAAATACTCAAAGTACCTGTACCTGTGCGGTCTGATTTCTGAATACCTTTCTCTAAAATATATCGGAGTAAATCGTGATAGGTTTGCATAATTATTCAAATAGTTTAGTTTGAACTTCTTTTTTCTGCAATCTTTTATCCCAATAACCTTCTTTCTTTCTTTCTTGAAAAGTCTTTCTGACAATATGTTTTGTTAGTTCTTCCAGCATTACTTTTTCTTCTTGCAGGTAATTTTCCAGCCTTTTTTGGGCTATTTTCAAATATTCTTGCGAAATATCAATTCCTATAAAGTTTTTACCTAATAATTTGCTTGCAACGCAAGTAGTCCCACTTCCGCAGTAGGGGTCAATTACGGTTCCTTCTTTTTCGTTGAGTATAGCATAAATACAACGCACAGGTAAAGCAAGAGGAAAAGGGGCGGGATGTTCAACTTTCTGTTCAGGGCTGAAACGCCAAATAGAAGTGAGTAAGGCGTGCTTGGAAAGTAATTCCTCGCCAATTAAATCTTTATTGTTTTTGGGTTTATAAAGCCAGTAAATACGTTCATCTACTTGCCAAAAACGCCAACCTCGTATGTTGGCGGCAATCATTCGGTCCCACACAATTTCTTGCCTGATATTCCATTGCGTTTGCGAAAGCCACTGAATGGGGTGAAGCATAACTCCTTTTTCCCAACGAATTTTATGATTGTAAAAGAAACTTCCCCCAGGTTTAATCACTCTGTAAAGTTCATTCAAAACTTCAATTTGTTCTTTTTGATAAAGCGTTTCATCTTTTTTATCAGTAGCCGAGTCATATTTTACATTTTCTACAAGCCAACCTTTTTTATTTTCTTGTTTGTTGTATGGAGGAGAGGTTACACCCATATCTACACTACTATCAGGTAGTTGTTTCAATATAAGCAAGGCATCTCCACAAATGAACTGATTTTTCATTTCTCTATAAGTTGAGTGTAAAATTTTCTATCAAAAAATGCTTTGAAATGCTCTAAAACTTCGTTTTCTGCTAAATAAATTACTCGGCAAGATTTATCTTGCAGGTAGTTTTTGTAGTTAAAACGACAACTTCGTAGATATTTATTTTTTTCATCTCCATTTGGGAAGTGTTTTTGAAGTTGTTCTTCTAAAAAAAGCAGAAAAGTAGGTGTTTGAAATGGAAAAGAAAGGATGTATAATAACTTTCCATCTACAAAACCACTCGTAAGCAAATAGGGGTTTTCCTTTTTATCTTTTTCAAATCTTGCCCAGGTATAATCTGTAAAATTCCCTCCGCCATTAAGTTTTTTTTTATTTTTTTGTTTATGAAAATCGGTGGAATGAATATTTTGTGGTTTAGCTTCGCAATATATGGGCTTGCCACCAATAATAGAATTTTGCTTGAAGCCATTGAACCCTATTTTTCCTTCACTATGTTCGAAGCCAGCGATAGTAACCGTTAGAAATTCTCGTATGCTTGAGGAATTTTTATCGTTGATGTACATTGTAAGTAAATCAGCAAACAAGGCAATTAAGGTGTCTTTGGAGTTACCCAGTAAGTAGTGGCTAAATTCTTGATGACTTCGAGTTGCGTATAATTTTAGGGCTTTTGCTAATTCTTGATTCATTGTATATTCTAGTTTGCCTCAAAGATACATTTTTTTTCAAAAAAACTTATCTTGCCAAAGTTTTGAAATTACAAGGCAATGAAAAAACTCACTCGCCGCAAGGCTCTCAAAGATTTGTGTATAGGTTCGGCAGGTTTGCTATTGGCTCCAAGCTGTTTGGCTGAAAATCAGCAAGATAGCAAAAGGCAAGTGCAAATGGGCAAAAGAAGAGCCAAAGCCGATTTTAAGATTGTTATCAAGAATGGTAAAGCCTATATCAATCAAAAGTTAGTGGAAGGCTATTTTATAGGGATTGATTTTAATGGAAAACTTAAAATTTCAAAAGAACCCTTACAAGCCGAACAGGAAATTGATGCCGTAGGGAAAATTGTCAGCCCAGGTTTTATTGATATTTTAGCGGATAACGCTAATAATCCTGAACAAACCTACGCTATCTTTGAAAAATACAAAGTTACTGATGGCTTGACAACCGTGTTTCAGATGCACGGCGGAGCAGAATTTCCTAAAAAATTTCACGATTATTTTGATAAACTCCCTCACAGAGTAAATTATGGCGTAAGTGTGTTTGTAATGCGTTTGCGGTTAAAATATGCTTCGCTTGCAAAACGTTATGAAATGGCAGAGCAGGGGCTAAAAGAAGGAGCTTTAGCAATGGCTCATAGTCCCGAATATCAACCTGATACAAGTTATGAGGAGTTAAAAAAATACGCTGAAATTGCTAAAAAATATGAAAGACCTTACTTCTTACATTTACGGTACTCGTCTAAAGAAAAAGAGTTAGATGGAGTAAAAGAAGCCATACGCATAGCCCAAGAAACGGGTTGTCAAATTCATATAGACCATATCAACTCTACGGGAGGTACGTTCAATATGGCAAAGGCATTAGATTTAATCAATGATGCCAATGCCAAAGGAGCTAAAATTACTTGCTGTGTGTATCCATATAGTTTTTGGGCGACTTACTTGATTTCAGAACGATTCAGTGGAGATTGGCAAAAGCGTTACGGCATTACTTATGAAGATTTACAAATTGTTGGAAGTGGTGAAAAAATTACAGTACAAAGTTTTCCTATCTATCGCAAACGTCCAGGGCTTTTGGTAGCAGTTCCCGAAGGCACAATGCCTTTTGAAAAAACTATCAATTTAGCTTTACAGACAGATTTTTGTATGTTTGGCTCTGATGGAGGCATAGAGAAAGAGCCTCGAGCCAATTCTCACCCACGAGGAGCAGGCTTTGCCGCTACGGCTATTCGGCATTGCCTAAATATAGGTATGAGCCTTGAACAAGCTCTTGAACGCCTCATTGATAGACCTGCCAAACTCATTCAGCCTGCTATGAAAGATAGAGCCAAATTGCAAGATGATTTCTGGGCAGATATTACTATTTTTGATGCCCAAAATATCAGGGGTAAAGCCACCGTAGCAAACCCCAATCAGTTTTCAGAAGGGATTGAGTGTGTAATTGTCAATGGGGAAATTGCTTATCAGAATGGGAAACTGGTAAAATCTAATGGCAAGCCAATTAGGTACTAATTTTCTGTAAAATTGTTAAATTTCTTACGCCTTGCTTGCCAAAAGTAAAATATTTTATACCTTCGCAACCCTAAAACTTTGAAAATTTGGAGTTTGAAGTTTTTACTCTGAAAAAATTACAAAAACTATTTTGAAAAAAGCAATATTTTTTATTAAATTCGGTTGATAAAAATATCAGAAGGTAATGCAAAATGCACAAGAGATGAATTTGAAGGAGAAATTAAAGGAGGTTTTTGGCTATAGCCAATTTAGAGGCACACAAGAGCCTATTATCAAGAACTTAATGGCGGGTAATCATACTTTTGTGATTATGCCTACGGGGGCGGGGAAATCGCTTTGTTATCAGTTGCCTGCGGTGATTATGGACGGCACGGCTATTATCATTTCGCCACTCATAGCCTTGATGAAAAACCAAACCGACCAACTCACAGCTTTTGGAATAGATGCCCGATTTCTGAATTCTACATTGAGCAAATCAGAAATGACCAAAGTCAAAAAAGATGTATTGAGTGGCAAAGTAAAAATGCTTTATGTAGCTCCCGAATCACTCACGAAAGAAGATAATTTAGAATTTCTGAAAAAAGCCAAACTTTCTTTTGTAGCAATTGACGAGGCTCACTGCATTTCTGAATGGGGACACGACTTCCGCCCCGAATACCGAAAAATTCGTGGTATTGTAGATAATTTGAATAAAAACCTACCCATCATTGCTCTCACAGCTACGGCTACCCCCAAAGTTCAGCAGGACATTCAGAAAAACCTGCAAATGGAAGATGCCAAAGTCTTTATTTCCTCTTTCCACCGACCTAATCTTTTTTACGAAGTAAAGCCCAAAAGAGATCCCAAAAAACAACTTATTCGCTTTGTAAAACAACACAAAGGCGAATCGGGTATTATTTATTGTTTGAGCCGAAAAACCGTAGAAGAAATCGCTGAACTCCTGACGGTCAATGATGTGAAGGCATTGCCTTATCACGCAGGTTTGGAGGCAGAGGTGAGAATGAAAAACCAAGACGCATTCCTTAATGAAGATGTTGATGTAATTGTGGCTACCATTGCCTTCGGAATGGGCATAGATAAGCCTGATGTGCGTTTTGTTGTGCATTATGATGCTCCCAAATCATTAGAAGGCTACTATCAGGAAACAGGTAGAGCAGGCAGAGATGGCTTGCAAGGGCATTGCCTGATGCTTTTTGATAAAGAAGATATTTACAAGTTAGAAAAGTTCAACAAAGATAAAAGCGTAACTGAAAGAGATAATGCTCGCCACCTCTTGCAAGAAATAGCCGAGTATGCAGAATGCTCGGTGTGTAGGGTGAAACAACTATTGCACTACTTTGGAGAGGAATTTAAGCCTAATAATTGTGGTCAGTGTGATAATTGTTCGCATCCTCATAAAAAATACGAGGCAGAAGAACAAGTGCTTTTAGCTTTGAAGGCTATCAAACAGACAGAAGAGCGTTTTGGAGCAAAACACATTGCCGATGTACTGATGGGGGTTTCTAATGAATATGTAAAAAGCTATCAGCACGATAAACTGGAAGTATTCGGTAAGGGACAAGATTTTCCTGATACTAACTGGCTTTCTTTGCTTCGCCATATCCTGATTTTTGATTACGTCAAGAAAGATATTGATAACTTTGGCGTTTTGAAAATTACCCCCAAAGGTGAAAAATTCCTAAAAAATTCTCACGCTATTACGCTTACCAAAGATTACGACTTCAGCAATCCCGAAGAAGGCGAAGAAACTGAACAAGAAACCGTGCCGCAAACTTCGGGCAAAGCCTATGATGAGGTTCTTTTTGACTTGCTCAAAAATCTACGCAAACGCATTGCCAAAGAGAAAAATTTACCGCCTTACGTTATTTTTCAAGACCCCTCTTTAGAAGAAATGGCTACGACTTATCCCACTACCGAAGAAGAACTTGCCAAAGTAAATGGCGTGGGTATGGGAAAAGTACAAAAATTTGGCAAACCTTTCTTGGAAGCCATTGTAAAATATGTGGAGGAAAATGAAATTGAGACTGCCTCCGATGTGGTAGTTAAATCTACCGTAAATAAGTCTAAAACCAAGATTTTTATCATTCAGCAAATTGATAGAAAAGTAGATTTGGAGGAAATTGCAGAAGCCAAAGACCTTACTTTTGAGGAACTTTTGAATGAGATTGAGCATATCTGCGACTCAGGAACAAAGCTAAATTTAGATTATTACATCAATCAGGTGATAGAAAAAGAACGTCAGCAAGAGCTTTATGATTATTTTATGAATAGTGAAATTGACGATATTCAAGCCGCTATTCGTGACCTTGCTGATGATGATTTCACCGAAGAAGAAATCCGTCTGATGAGAATTAAATTTATTTCGGAAGTGGGGAATTAACATCACACTTTTGCTAAAAATTGTATCAAAATGGAGCTAAATCGGATATATTGTGAAAATTGCCTTGATACAATGAAAAGAATGTCCGATGAATTTGTAGATTTTATTATTACCTCCCCGCCTTATGATGATATTAGGAACTATAATGGCTATCAATTTGAATTTGAAAAAATAGCCCAAGAGCTATTTAGAGTACTGAAAAAAGGAGGAGTAATGATTTGGGTAGTAGCTGATGCTACAATAGAAGGAAGTGAAACAGGCACATCTTTCAAGCAGGCGTTATTTTTTAAGGAACAAGTAGGCTTTCGTATTCACGATACGATGATTTACTACAAGAATAATCCTATGCCTCAAACGGGCAAAAGATACCACCAGCATTTTGAATATATGTTTGCTTTTTCTAAAGATACGCCTATAACTTTCAATCCAATTACTGAGCCTACTAAATACAACGGTATTGCTAATATGAAAAATAGGGGGAAAAATGGCTCACTTGAATACAAACAGATTTTAAGAACCTCTGAAAAAAAAGTGGGAAATGTGTTTTTTTATTCCATTGGTGGGGGTATTTCTACCAAAGATAAAGTTGCTTATCAACACCCCGCTATTTTTCCTGAACAACTTGTTTATGACCAAATCTATACTTGGACAAATGAAGGTGATTTGGTCTATGACCCTTTTATGGGTAGTGGTACTACTGCTAAGGTGGCAAGGGCTATGAATAGAAGATGGATAGGGTCTGAAATTTCGACAGAATATGTACAGATTGCAGAAAAAAGATTGGAAAATACTCTAAATTTATTTAATCTTTGTAATAATGGCTGATTTTATTACAGGTTCAAAGATAGCAAAGGATGGTTTTAGAAACGAAGATGATATTATCAAAAAATTCAATCAATGGCAATACGATGCAGAAGCCCGAGAATGGTTAAAAATAATGAATTATAAGTTAGATGAAATTGAATGGGTGGAAGCTATTAAAATATATGGATATAAAACAGATGTACAGGTACAAGTACGCATTCGGCTTCAAAAAGCTTTAGATGTTCAAAATATTCAGGTAAAACTTGTAAGTAATGTAAGAGGATTTAACCAGATAGATAAACACTGGGTTGATTATTATGCGGATTTGTGGCATATTCCTAATGAAATAGTCATACTCTTAAAATATTTTACAGGAGAATTGCAAATGGGTAAATCTAATTTAAGAGATAAAAGAAGAATGTTTGCAGATGAGTTTAGCATAGATGAGCAAAAAAGCATTTTAGAATGGTTAAAAGCCAACCAAGCAATGATTATCACCGATATACTCAAAGGTAGAGGTAAATTCGCCGCTGAATGGATGTTAGTAGCTCAGAAAATAAACTTGAATGCTCGGTGGATACTTAGACCTATGAATTTTTGCTTGAACTTCTTCGGTAATGGGGAAATTTTAATTACCCCAGGTGGAAGTTTTAGAATAGGTAGAATTACAATGCAGAGAAAAGGAGGAGATGCTGGCAGAAAAACAGCTAATATGTTACAATTTAAAATAAATCCCGCAGAATTATTTTTGGAAAATACTTCACAATGAATTTGCAAGAAATAGCACTTTTTTTTGATACACCGATATTCGTAGTACCTGAATATGATGCTTCTATTTCAGCTTTACTGGCTAATTGTGAAGCTGAAATACTTTTTTTGTTTGAGACAGAAGTTGATACAAATACACAAAACGCAAAAAATCAGAAGGTTTTGGATAGTATGCTCAAAGCATTAGCCGAAAAACAAAAAAACTCACCTTCCATAGAAAACGTAGAAAAAGAAATACTCACTTTCCCTGAAAAAAGACATATTTACTGGGATTTTTCAAGTACAAAAGTAAAATATGTAGTAGTTTTTGGTGAAAATACCGCTAAAAATATAGGTCTGCAAGTAGAAAAATATTCTTGGCAAAAATGGAAAGGTGTGTGGGTACTTTTAACTCATTCTCTTCAAGAAATAGAAACTCAAAAAATTTACAAAAATCTCATCTGGCAGACTATGACCCAAATGTTTCAGTAAAAACCTCTTAAACATTTTTTGCTCTTTTGCGTTCTTTGTAAGTTTTTTATAGCTTTTTTAAGAAATCAAAAATTTTGTGTAAATTTGCTATCTCAAAATTTTTTCCCGGAAAATTTATCAAAACGCAAAAGGTTTATGTTCAAAAAAACTTTTACCCTCTGTTTGTTGGGCATTTCACTTACTTGCTTTGCACAAAACGAAAAGCAGGTAAAGTGGATACAAGAACGCAGTAACACCACTAAACTGCAAGAACTTTCGCAAAAATTTAGAAAGCAAGAATTGGAAGCCAAAAAAGAAGCCTACCTTTTAGCTCAAAGGAAAGGTTTGCCCATATTCCAAACACTTGCAGATGGCAGAATTGCAGAATTGCAATATTTTGAAAATGGTTACCCTATTTACTTTGTAACTACCAGTAATCTCAATGCCGCCGCTACTACGAAAGCTTCTGACTTGTGGACTGGTGGCTCTTTGGGTTTGAACCTCAATGGGCAAGGAATGATCATTGGCGAGTGGGACGGTGGTGCCGTAAGAAGCACACATCAAGAGATTTCTAGCAGAGTTATTCAGCAAGATGGAGCGGCTTTTGCTGTAAATGGCAACACTAGCCACGCTACACACGTAGCAGGTACGCTTATGGGGAGCGGTGTGCAAAGCAGTGCCAAAGGTATGGCACATCAGGCTACGCTTTGGGCAAATGATTGGAATAGCGATTTGAGTGAAGCTACTACTCAGGCGGGTAATGGGCTTTTAGTGTCTAATCACTCTTACGGCTATCTTGCTACTTCTTTGCAACAATGGCAATTTGGATATTACGACTCTAATTCTGCCAATTGGGACGAACTCTGTGTAAATGCTCCCTACTATTTACCTTGTATTGCCGCAGGTAACGACCGAAATAACAATCCTAACCCCAGTGCAGGCGGCTACGACCTTATTACAGGAAGAGGTTGTGCTAAAAACGTGCTTACTGTGGGGGCAGTGAATATACAAACTAACTATACAGGACCTTCTTCGGTGGTGATGTCAAGTTTTAGCAATTGGGGACCTACCGATGATGGACGTATAAAACCCGATGTAGTGGGAGCAGGGGTTGGTATTTACTCTTCGGTGGCAGATGCCGATAATGCCTATGCTACTTACAACGGTACTTCAATGGCTACGCCCAACGTGGCAGGTACATTGATTTTGCTTCAACAACACTATAAAAATCTTAATTCAGGTGCTTTTATGCGTGCCGCTACACTTAAAGCACTTGTAATACATACCGCTAATGAGGCAGGCTCGGCTCCCGGACCTGATTATAGCTTCGGTTGGGGACTTGTGAATGCCAACAAAGCCGCACAAGCTATTACCAATAAAGGTACTACTGCTTTTATAGAGGAAAGAATCTTGAACAATGCTACCTCACAAACATTCCAAATCGTTGCTACAGGTGGTTCTACGCCTTTGGAAATTACTATTGCTTGGACAGACCCCAAAGGCACCCTTGCTCCAACAGGGGTTGTCAATCCGCCTAATTTAATGCTCGTAAATGATTTGGATTTGAGAGTTTGGAGAAACAATACAGACTATCATTTCCCTTGGGTATTAGACCCAGCTGTTCCTTCTGCTCCTGCTACGCGTGGCGATAATTTCAGAGATAATGTTGAAAAAATTATCATTGATAATCCTGTGGCGGGAGCTACCTATTACATTCAGGTTTGCCATAAAAATACTTTACAAGGTGGAAATCAGCCTTATTCTATGATAGTTACAGGAGGCACTGCTTTTGCAGTAGCTACTGCAACCCCTCCTCCTTTGGTATTTGCAAAATTTACCCAAAATAAAACAGAAGGTAAAAATAATGAAGTCGTTCTTTTCACAGATGCTTCATCTGTATATTCTTGTGGTTCGCCTGCTATCACCTCTTGGACTTGGAACTTTGATGTGAATGGTGTAGGTGGGGCTACTCCTGCGACTTTTAGTGGAAAAAATCCTCCGCCTGTTACATTTGCTAAATCTGAAAATTACTTAGTAAGGCTCACCGTAACCAATGGCACAAACAATGATGTGTTCACCTCTAACGTAAATATTGGTTTAGCAAATCCAACTAATCTCCAAATTACGAATATGCTCAACAATGGAACAGATAATTATGTTATCAATCAGACGGATTTAAGTTGGCAAGATAATTCCGATGAAACGAATTTTGAAGTTCAACGCCGTATCAATCAGGTAGGAAATACTTTTGCAACCATAGCTACTCTACCTGCCAATACGACAACTTATTCGGATAACACCATAGAAGACTCTAAAAATTATGTGTATCGTGTAAGAGCAACGAAGGGAACGTTACAACCTGCACCTTCTAATGCCGTTGCTATACTTACCGTGAGCTTTATCACAAATCTTAATGAGGAGTTGGGCAAAAATACTACCATTTACCCGAATCCCACTTCTCATCATATTCAGATAGAATTGAACAGTAGCGATAAAGTACAGAAGGTGATATTGTTCAATCAGTTGGGGCAAAAAGTGCTACAAACAAGTTATACAGGCGAACCTATTAGTGTAGTTCATTTACCTAAGGGTATGTATTGGGTGCAAATAGAAACAAAAGAGCAAGGAATAATTACAAAAAAATTGCTTGTACAATAAAAGGTTATTGACAAAAAAGAGAAAAGCCCTCGTCGTTGGAAGCGAGGGCTTTATTATGCAATAAAAAGAAAAGTTACACTTTTTCTACAATCAGGGCAGAAGCACCACCGCCACCATTACAGATAGCTACCATTCCACGTTTTTTATCCTTTTGGTGCAGGGCGTTAATAAGAGTAGTTACAATTCTGGCTCCTGATGCTCCGAGAGGGTGTCCGAGGGCTACGGCACCACCCATTACGTTGGTTTTTTCAAGAGGAATATCCAAAACCTTATCAAAAGCCAGCGTAACCACAGCAAAAGCTTCATTTACTTCAAACAAATCAATTTCGTTCAAAGAAATACCTGCATTTTTAGCGGCGATAGGAGCGGCTTTGGTAGGAGCAGTAGTGAACCAAGCAGGTTCTTGTTGTGCATCGGCAAAAGCTACAATTTTAGCAATGGGCTTTAATCCTAATTTTTCAGCTTTTTCTTTGCTCATTAGTACAAGTGCGGCAGCACCATCATTGATTTTGGAAGCATTGGCGGCGGTTACGGTACCATCAGGGGTAAAGGCGGGTTTGAGCGTAGGGATTTTATCAAACATTACGTTTTTATACTCTTCATCTTCGGCAAGCAGTACAGGGTCGCCTTTCTTTTGAGGAACTGCTACGGGAATAATTTCGTTTTTGAATGCTCCATTTTTGGTGTGTTCGGCGGCAAGTTCGTAAGAGCGAATAGCAAACTCATCTTGCTGTTGGCGAGAAATATCATACTTTTTGGCAGTTGCATCAGCAAAAACGCCCATAGCTTTTTTATCATAGACATCTTCCAAACCATCACGCACCAAGCCATCTAAAAATTCGCCGTTGCCATAACGATAGCCAAAACGTGCTTTGGGTACGTAAAAAGGAATGTTTGTCATACTTTCCATACCACCTGCCACAATCACATCAGCCAAACCTAACATAATACTTTGAGCCGCTAGCATAATCGCTTTTGTTCCCGAAGCACATACTTTATTGATAGTAGTTGAGGGAATATCATAGCCCAATCCACCCAATACTGCCGCTTGCGTGGCGGGGGCTTGTCCTAAATTAGCAGAAACCACATTGCCCATATAGACCTCTTGCACTTCTTTGGGGTCTATACCTGCTTTTTCTATAGCACCTTTGATAGCAAAACCTCCTAATTGCGTTGCAGAAAAAGGAGAAAGTACGCCTCCAAAACTTCCAATAGGCGTTCTAACAGCCGAAATTACATATACTTCTTTCATTGGGTTAAGGGTTTAATGGTTTTCAAAGTTAAAAATTTTATCACTTTGGCAAGTGTTTTGCAAAAAAATTATTTAAAGTTTTTAGCAAACCAATCTTCCATTGAAACAGCCTTTTGCTCGTGTTTGATACTTTCGCTAATCTTTTTCTGTGCTTCTTTGATAGCCTTTGTAATGAGTTGATGAGAAAGGCTTTCAGTTTCCTTTATACCCAATTTTTTGAGCATTTCCAGAATTTTATCTCCTGAAAATTTTTTCAAAATAGGTTCATCAAAACTTGTATAAACATACGCCTTTGCTCTGAAACTAATATCTCCAATTTTCTTTAAAATTTCGGTTTCTTCAACAGCCAAAGGGTAATGCTCTGCAAAGAATACGGATAGCTCTTTATTTGTAAAATCTTTTTTTAGATAACTACTCAAATGCCGAAATTCGTTTGCCGAAAAAATCAGGATTTTAGAAGTATCTTTTAAGTTATCTGCACTTTGTACCCACTCATAAGGTTTTTGGAGATTGGGTAGTAGAGTTTGCAAGGTGCTAAAAGTGCGTTCAAAGAAGTAAATGAGCCAAGTAGGTTTGCTTTCTGCTGATTTTTGTAAATCTCGAAGTAAAGCCGCCCACTTGGCTTCTTGGCTTATCCAGACTACGTCATCTAAACGGACAAGCTGTAAATCTTTTTTTCCAAAAAATGAAAACATAAATTTTATGAATTAGAAGTTTCTTTATTTTTGTTGGCTTTTTTAATCGTAAAATACACGGTAGTTCCCTTACCGAGTTCGCTATCAATGTACAACTTTCCGCCATTTTTTTGAATGAAATCTTTACACATCATTAAGCCGAAGCCCGAGCCTTTTTCTTTTTTAGTGCCGAGCATAGAAACGTGAATTTCGGGCATAAAAATTTTTTCTAAAAGTTCCTGACTAATACCCACGCCTGTATCGCTAATGCTTACCATATATTTATCTTTGCCTCTGTTTTGGATAAAAATTTCTACTTTGCCGCCTTCGTGGGTGAATTTGATAGCATTAGAAAGTAGATTACGAAGCGTGAAATTCATCATATCTTTATCAGCATCTACTATAAACTCCGATTTGGCGTGATTGATAACTCTGATTTGCTTACTTTCTGCCATAGGCGAAAGTTGGGCAATTACTTGCTCTATCATTGTGCTTATATTGAAATGATTAGGATTAAGTTCTAATTCATCAGTTTGCAGTTGCGACCATTGCACCAAAGAGGTTATCATCACAGAAATTTTATCAAAAGAAGCATACATATCTTGGGCAATGGCAGATAGCTCTTGTGGGCTAAATGTTTCAGGGTGGTGTTGCATAAGGCTCAAAAATCCTTTTAGCGAATTGAGAGGGCTTTTGAGGTCTTGGGTGATAGTATCAAAAAGCGTTTCTTTGATGGAAGCGAGTTTTTCAAGGCGTTTTTCGGAGTCTTCCAATTGTTTGTTGATATCCTTCAAGAATTGATTGCTTTCAAATAAAAGACGAGCATTTTCTTTAATTTCTTGAAACTGCATTTGGATACGCTTAATCATCAGGTTAAAATCCTCGGTGAGTTGTCCAATTTCATCGTTGGTATATTTACGAGCAGGCTTGAGATCTTCGGAAAAGTTCATTTCTATAGCCTTGTGCATAGCTTTGGAAAGCTCTGTGATGGGAATTGTGATAAAAAATGATAGAAAATAACTGAAAGTAAGACTAACTACTACCACAATAAGCAAGGTAATTACGAATATATTTTGAAATTGCCCTCGCATATTTTTAACTTTCTCTTCTACAATACGGCTAATGTTTTCAATACGAGCAATGGCTCTATCACTGCTTTCTCGCATTTGCTGATAAGTACCCATTTTAGAGTCTTTGAATAAACTCAATTCTTTATCCAAGGCAACAATTTGCATAAATTTTTGCTGATACTTTTCTAATAGGTCTTTGGTTTCTGAGTGGGCAGTGGTAAGAATAGCCTCGCGAATAGCATTGTGAAAATCAATAAAACTGGCGGAATCTTTTCGCATTAAGTAGTCTTTTTCAAAGCCTTTCAGCGTATAGAGAACAATTGGTGAAATTTGATTTTTCTCTTCCAATTGTGTTGTGATTTTTTGGAGGTCATTTTCAAGTCCGTAGTTTTTATTTCCTTTCTGAAAAGTTTTGGTTACAAAGTTTTTAAAGGCATTTTCGTATTCTTTCAGGTCTTTTTGTAGTTCTTGCAGGCGGCTATCTACTCCAAATTCTTGAATTTCTTTGTTTTTGAGTAATTTGCTGATACGTTTTTGGAGATCTTGCAGAAGAGTACGATTTCTTTTTTGGTTTTCACTTACGCCTGTACGATAAAACTTATCTTGTACGCTTTCTTGTTCAATAAAGTTATTTTCATTTTTGACAAGTTTGAGAATATCTGTGGTAATCTCTTCTATTTCGTTGGTAATTTCGTGAATGGTATCTCTTTTTGCATAGAACCAAAAACTCATACCCACTACAAAAACAATGATAAGGGTAAAAGTGAAAAAAGCAATAAACAGCTTTCGTCTGAGCTTGGTATTGTTGATTAAATCAAAAAGCATACATTCTTGGGTGCTTCGCCGTAAAATTAAATTTTTCTTGCAAATAGCCAAAAAAATTACATAATTTCGTGAAACTTGTTTTTGAATAAATTTTGATTTATGAAAATACAGGGCAAACTGAAACGCCTGCTGATTGCCATTACAGTTCTCTTTTTGAGTTTTGCAACAGGAGTAGCAGGATTTATGCTGATAGAAGATTATCAGTTTTTTGATGCTTTGTATATGTGTGTGATAACTACTTCAACCATAGGCTATCAGGAAGTAAGACCGCTTTCCGATGTGGGCAGGGCATTTAATATTTTTTACATTCTCACCAATCTTGCCATATTTGCTTTTGTAATTTCTACGCTTACCTCTTATTTGTTTGAGGGAGAGCTACAAAGAATTTTCAAGCGTTATCAAATCCGAAAAATTATCAAAAAGATGAAAAATCATATTATCGTTTGTGGTTATGGGCGAAATGGTTTCAATGTGTGCCAAGAACTTGACCGCCTCAAAATTCCTTATGTGCTTATTGAAAAGGTAGAATCGCATTTGCAAAACTTTCGGGTGGATAAGTATAAGCAAGCTATTTTAGGTGATGCTATTCACGAGGAAACTTTGCTGGAAGCCAATATCAAAGAGGCAAAAGCCTTGATTATTGCTTTGCCCAATGATGCCAATAACGTTTTTATTACGCTTACGGCTCGCGAGCTAAATCCGAATATATTTATTGTTTGCCGTTCATCGGAGCCTAGTTCCGAAAAAAAAATATACCGAGCTGGGGCAAATAAAGTTATTATGCCCGAAGCATTAGGGGGTATTCATATGGCTCAATTGGTCGTAAAACCTTACATCGTGGAGTTTGTTGATTTAATTAGCGGGCTTGATGAAATGAAGCTCAAATTAGATGAAGTACGTCTGACTGAAATAAAGCCAGAAATCAAGCATCTTTCTATCAAAGACCTGCAAAATGATATAGATTGTGAAGTAAATATCATTGCTTTCAAGGATAAAGAAAAGGGCTTTATTCTAAACCCACGCAGCGACACCCAACTTTCAGAAGATAAAGTTTTGATAATTTTAGGCACTAATGAAGCTATTGGGCGTTTCAAACAAAAATATTTGCAGTGATAGAAAATAGGAACGTATAGATAAGACACAAGAACTTATCACCCAATTTACGGAAAGTAGATAATCAATGGGGCATAGAGCGTAGCTAAAATGACCCATTTGGAATGAACAGCAACTTTGGCAAATTTAGGGGGCTAATCTTTGTATTACCCAATTTTCATTTTGTTGTAAAGTATAGCAAATCCTATCGTGCAAGCGGTTTTCTCTGCCTTGCCAGAACTCTATGTAATGAGGTTTTACCAGATACCCCCCCCAATGTGTAGGGCGTTGAACCGCCTGATTTTCAAACTCTTTTTGATATTTAGCAAAAAGACTTTCTAATACGCTTCTGTTTTCTATTACTTCACTTTGTGGTGAAGCCCAAGCTCCGATTTGGCTTTCACGAGGGCGAGAAAGAAAATACTCGTTGCTTTTTTCGGGACTTAAAAATGAGGCTTTGCCTTCAATACGCACCTGTCTTTCTAACTCTGCCCAAAAAAAAGTAAGAGCTACTGCCTGATTTTGAGAAATTTCCAAACCTTTTCTGCTTTTGTAATTGGTGTAAAAAACAAAACCGCCTTCCTCAACGCCTTTGAGTAATACTATCCTGCCCGAAGGTTCGCCTGTGGCGGCTACTGTTGCCAAAAACATTGCGTTGGGTTCTAAAATTTCGGATTTTAGAGCTTCTGCAAACCAAGTTTCAAATTGCTCAATCGGGTTCGGTTTCACATCTTTTACGTCCAAAGATGCCATTTTGTATTCTCGGCGAATTTTTGCAATACTCAGTTTCATAGTAACATTTCAAAGTTTGATGCTGGGTATCAAAAATTGTTTCTTATTTTCAAATTTATGCAAATAATAGAAAATTTCAAACTATTGGATAGTTCAGAAAATAAAAAGCGGTGAAAATGCTCACCGCTTCTTGTTTTATTCGTCATTATTTTCGTTTTCGTCCATTTCGCGTTTTTTCTCTTCTTCCTCTTTAAGTCTTTGCTCTTCTTTATCAGTTTTACGCTCTAATAATCCTTCCTCAATGGCGGCACCTATGTATTTGGTGATGATTTCAATAGATTTGTAAGCATCATCATTGCCGGGAATAGGGAAATCCACTTCATTAGGATTGGAGTTGGTATCAACGATAGCAAAAACAGGAATACCCAAACGATTGGCTTCTTTTACGGCGATATGTTCTCTTTTAATATCCACAACAAACATAGCGGCGGGTAAGCCTCTCAAATCTGAAATACCTCCCAAAACTTTTTCAAGTTTATCTCTTTTTCTCATCAAAAGCAAACGCTCGCGTTTAGCAAGGTTTTCAAAATCTTCGCTCTTGATAAGTTTTTCAATAGAGGAAAGCTTTTTGAGAGATTTTTTGATAGTAGTGTTATTGGTAAGCATACCACCTAACCAACGTTCCGTAACGTAAGGCATTTTAAGGCGTTTGGCTTCGCTAGATACAATCTCTTGAGCTTGTTTTTTAGTAGCTACAAACAAGACTCTTTTACCTGCACGCACAATTTTTTTCAGGGCTTCGCCTGCATCTTGCAAGCAAGCAATGGTTTTGTTGAGGTCAATGATATGGATACCATTTTTCTCCATAAAGATATATGGAGCCATACGGGGGTCCCATTTACGCGTAAGGTGTCCGAAATGCACCCCTGCGTTCAAAAGGTCTTTATATTCAACTTGTTGAGCCATTTTTCAAAAATTTTAAGTAAAGAACCATACAAAGATTAACGCTTGCTGAACTGGAAGCGACGACGAGCTTTTCTTCTACCGTATTTTTTACGCTCTACCATACGAGGGTCGCGAGTGAGATAGCCTTCTTTTTTCAAAACAGCACGGTATTCGGGGTTGTATTCTACGAGTGCCCGAGCAATTGCCAAACGCAAAGCCTCTGCTTGTCCTGAAACGCCACCACCATCTAAATTGGCTTTGATATCAAACTTTCCGAGTTCGCCTACGAGTGCAAGCGGCTGATGAATGATAGTCTGTAAAACTTCTGTCAGAAAATAATCTTTGTAATCTTTGCCATTTACACTGATATTGCCGTTTCCGCTTTTCATATAAATACGAGCTACGGCTGTTTTTCTTCTTCCGATTGTGTTGATAACTTCCATACCAGATTAGAATTGTAAAGTGATAGGTTTAGGTTGTTGGGCTTGATGAGGATGCTCACTGCCAGCGTAAGCATACAAGTTGTTGAACAATTTTCTACCCAAGCGATTGCGGGGTAGCATACCTTTTACTGCCATTTCTACCAAGCGAGCCCCCGAAAACTTTTCTTTCACTTCACGAGGAGTGCGTACTCTTTGCCCACCAGGATAACCCGTATGGCGGATATATTCCTTATCCGTCCATTTCTTGCCTGTAAGGCGAATTTTGTCGCAGTTGATAACAATTACGTTATCTCCACAATCTACGTGAGGCGTGTAACTGGTTTTGTGTTTACCTCGGAGGAT
This sequence comes from Raineya orbicola, assembly GCF_002843425.1. Taxonomy (GTDB): domain Bacteria; phylum Bacteroidota; class Bacteroidia; order Cytophagales; family Thermonemataceae; genus Raineya; species Raineya orbicola. The sequence goes on along the minus strand of NZ_NKXO01000015.1, from coordinate 36,242 downwards.
GCTTGCTATTTGGCTCGCCAGACGACCAAGGACGGCAGAGTCAGCATCCACGATGACCCATTCTTTTTGCACCGTACCTTTGTTAGCCGAAATAGTCTTGTAACTTAAAGAATCCATTTTGACTTTGGTTTTTATGTAAAAAACAAAAACTTACCCGTTTTCAAAAACGGAACGCAAAGGTATGAGATTTTTTCTTTTTTAGCAAATATTTTTCGTAATTTTTTGAGAATAAGAAATAGATGTTTTTAGGATTGTAATTTTTTATTTATTCTTCGTAAAAAAACGTGATTGATAGATAGGATTAAAAACACCACCCCCAACCCCTCCTCATTGAGGAGGGGAGTTTTAAGTCCTAAAAATCAAATTTTTGGAATATCCCAACGTCCCTCCTTCCCAAGGAGGGGATTAAGGGGTGGTTTATCAAGTACAATTCAAAAATATTTCGGAAATCTTTTTTAATCTTAAACAACCTCAATTACAAAAACTATTCCTCAAAGATTTTTTCTAGCTCAATTTGTAAATCGGGGAAGAGTTGGCAGGGGATAGAGCCATCAACGAAAATACCTTTGAGTTCGTATTTGCCTTTATCATTGAGTACGTACTGATGAATAAACTCCTCGTAAGGCACAACAATCCAATATTCTTTTACACCTGCTTCCTCATAGAGTTCATATTTGATTTTCATTTCTTTTTTGGAGTTTCCTTTGGAAAGGATTTCAATGATAAGGTCAGGGGCACCGAGGCAACCTCTTTCGTCTAATTTTTCTTTATCACATACCACACACAAATCAGGCTGAACAACGGTGTAAATTTCTTTATTGGCTTTTTTGGATTTTTTCTTGTCAAATAATCGTACATCAAAGGGGGCAATAAGCAAATTACAACATAAATCATTTTTTTGTAGGTATTCTCGCATATAAAAATACAGATTTCCTGCCACTTTTTGATGCTTCATACTTGGAGCAGGGGACATTTTGAAAATTTTACCTTTGATAAGTTCCAAACGTTCCTCAAATTGCCAGAGGAGATAATCGGCGTATGAGTAGGTTTGGTTCAAATCCAGAGTATTAAAATCGGTAACTCTTGCCATAATTTTTGTGTTTATTCTTCAAAAATTTTTTCTAAATCAACTTGTAAATCGGGGAAGAGTTGGCAGGGGATAGAGCCATCAACGAAAATACCTTTGAGTTCGTATTTGCCTTTATCATTGAGTACGTACTGATGAATAAACTCCTCGTAAGGCACAACAATCCAATATTCTTTTACACCTGCTTCCTCATAGAGTTCATATTTGATTTTCATTTCTTTTTTGGAATTTCCTTTGGAAAGGATTTCAATGATAAGGTCGGGGGCACCGAGGCAACCTCTTTCGTCTAATTTTTCTTTATCGCACACCACACACAAATCAGGCTGAACGACGGTGTAGATGTCTTTATTTGCTTTTTTTGATTTTTTCCTATCAAACAAACGCACATCAAAGGGGGCAAAAAAAACTTGACAAGTTTTCTTTCGTAAATAGTTGCCAAAAATGAGGTGTAGATTTCCTGCTACTTTTTGATGCTTAAAATTCGGAGCAGGGGACATTCTGAAAATTTTGCCTTTGATAAGTTCCAAACGTTCCTCAAATTGCCAGAGGAGATAATCGGCATAAGAATAGGTTTGGTTCAAATCCAGAGTATTAAAATCGGTAACTCTTGCCATAATTTTTTGTGTTTATTCTTCAAAAATTTTTTCTAGCTCAACTTGCAAATCGGGGAAGAGTTGGCAGGGGATAGAGCCATCAACGAAAATACCTTTGAGTTCGTATTTGCCTTTATCATTGAGTACGTACAGATGAATAAACTCCTCGTAAGGCACAACAATCCAATATTCTTTTACACCTGCTTCCTCATAGAGTTCATATTTGATTTTCATTTCTTTTTTGGAATTTCCTTTGGAAAGGATTTCAATGATAAGGTCAGGGGCACCGAGGCAACCTCTTTCGTCTAATTTTTCTTTATCGCACACCACACACAAATCAGGCTGAACGACGGTGTAGATGTCTTTATTTGCTTTTTTTGATTTTTTCCTATCAAACAAACGCACATCAAAAGGGGCAGAAAATAGCTCACAAGATTTCCCTAATAAGAAACTACCGAAATAAGTATGCAAACGACTTGCTACTTTTTGATGTTTCATACTTGGAGCAGGGGACATTCTGAAAATTTTACCTTTGATAAGTTCCAAACGTTCCTCAAATTGCCAGAGTAGGTAATCGGCGTATGAGTAGGTTTGGTTCAAGTCCAGAGTATTGAAATCGGTGATTTTGGTCATAAGTGATTTTTTTTCCAAATATAACATTTTTTGTGAAATTTGCGTTTAGGGATACTGAAAAACGGATAAAATTCTTGTTGTAACAAAGATTTTTGAAAAAAATTTTTTTATTCTTTCAGAATGTTTTATCTTTGTGCCTCAAATTTTTTCTTAAACCTGTGAAACATAATTAGTTATATTAAACACATACCAAAATGACAAAAGCAGAAGTAGTTGCAGAAATCGTTGAAAAAACAGGCGTAGAACGCATTGTGGTACAAGCTGTGGTGGAGCAGTTTTGCAATGTGGTAAAAACCAATATGACCAAAGGTGAAAATATTTATATCAGAGGCTTTGGTTCTTTTATCAATAAAAAGAGAGCGAAAAAAACTGCTCGTAACATTTCTAAAAACACGGCTATTATTATTGATGCTCACTATGTACCAGCTTTCAAACCTGCCAAAACTTTTGCGGCAGAAGTAAAAAAGAATGTTACAGATAAAAATGTGAAGCAAACCAAAAAGCGTAAAAAGAAATAGTAGCTTATGCTGAAATGGCAAGGGTTTCTGATAGCAGGGGCGGGAGTGTTAGTAGCTACTTTTTTTTTCTTGCCCAAAGTAGTGGTAAAAAATCCTTCGGGAGAGCTAACAGAGCGTTCATTGCTTGAAAAAGACAAAGCAATGCCTGAAAAAGAACACGCTACTACTCTTTCAGAAAGCGACAGGAAAAACCTTGCATATTTCAAAAATCAGTGGCTTAAAGCAGACAACTTGCAAGCAAAATTTCAATGGTCGGATTCTCTTGCTAAAATTTACAAGAAATCTAATCAATGGGACAGCGTTGCTTTTTATAGCGAAAAAGTGGCTGAGCAATTCAATGAGAAAACTGCTTGGTTGAAATCAGCCGAAAGCTATTTTGAAGCATTTTCCTTTGCTTTGGACACTGCTAAAACCCGTAAGTTAGCCGAGAAAAGCCTAAAATCTTACGAAAAAGTACTGGGCTTTGAACCCGAAAATCTACTTGCTCAAACTAAAATGGGTGTTTTGTATAAAACACTCAACCCGCAAGCTCCTATGAAGGGCATACAAATGGTTTCGGCAGTAGTAAAAAAAGACCCCAACAACGAGCTTGCCTTGTTTTATTTAGGCACTTTTTACGCCGAAAGAGGAGCATTGCAAGAGGCAATAGAACGTTTTGAAAAAGTTGTTGCCTTAAATCCTAAAAATCCTGATGCTTGGATTTATTTGGCTCAATGTTATGAGGATACGCAAAAACCTACAAAAGCCAAAGAAGCCTTGCAAAAAGTTTTGAATTTAGATGTTCCTGCGGAAATTAAGCAAGAAATTCAAAAGAAAATACAAAGTTTGTGAAAATAAATAGCTTACAAACGCTTTGAATTCATTTGTTCAACTCATAAAAATTTTACAATTATGCCTTGCGGAAGAAAAAGAAAAAGACACAAAATCGCTACACACAAACGCAAAAAACGTCTCAGAAAAAACAGACACAAAAAGAAGTAGGAGGTTTATGATTTGGAGTTGAAGCCTTTGTTGTTATCAACTTCAAATCTTTTACTTTCAAGACGTGAAAGTGATGTTTTGTTTATTGTTACACTAAAAAATTGTACTACTTTGAGCAACGAACTGATTATCAATGCGAACACGGAAGAAGTTCGCATTGCTCTCTTGCGTGAAAAGCAGATAGTAGAGTATCACGTAGAGCAGAAGGGCAATCAGTTTGCAGTAGGCGACATTTACTTGGGGGTAATCAAGAAATTAGTACCGGGTATGAATGCCGCTTTCGTAGATGTAGGTTACGAAAAAGACGGCTTTCTGCACTATTTAGACTTAGGTCCTAATATTCGCTCGCTTATCAAATACACCAAAGAAGTAATTGCTAAAAGACAGCAATCGGCATTTCTGAAAGGTTTCAGCCTTGAACCTGAAACCGACAAAATGGGCAAAATTGAGGAAGTTTTGCAGAAAAATACGCCTATTTTGGTACAGATAGCCAAAGAACCTATATCCAGCAAAGGTCCAAGGCTTTCTTGTGAGCTTTCATTAGCAGGGAGGTATTTGGTACTGGTGCCTTTTGGCGATTCGGTGAGTATATCCAAAAAAATTGTAAGTCGTGAGGAGCGTCAGCGATTAGCTCGTTTGGTAAGTTCAGTAAAACCCGAAAACTTTGGTGTTATTATTCGCACCGTTGCTGAAAATGTAGATTTAGCGGAAATTGAAGCAGATTTACAAAATCTACTCGCAAAGTGGAAAGAAGGTTTTGAGAACTTACGAAATGCTTTACCTCGCCAAAAAATAATTGGCGAAGTAGGACGCGTTTCAGCGATTCTCAGAGATATGCTCAATGATAATTTTGATAACATTGTTGTTGATGATAAGCTCCTTTTTGATGAAATCAAAGGGTATATCAAGCAAATTGCTCCCAAGCAAGAAAAAATTGTACGTCTGCATAATGGTAAAGGAAAAATCTTTGAGGTTTTAGGCATAGAACGCCAACTCAAAGGGCTTTTCGGTAAAAATGTGCCTTTACCCAGTGGAGGCTATTTGGTGATTGAGCATACCGAAGCCTTGCACGTGATAGATGTAAATAGTGGTAGTAAATCTACTTCCGAAGAAAATCAGGAAGCCACTGCCCTGAATGTTAATTTGGAGGCGGCTTTGGAAATTGCTCGGCAGTTGCGTATGCGTGATATGGGCGGCATTGTGATTGTGGATTTCATTGATATGAAAAAAGCCGAAAACAAAAGGCTGGTGTATCAAAAAATGAAAGAAGCAATGGCAGACGACCGAGCCAAGCATACGATTTTGCCACTATCGCGTTTTGGAATTATGCAGATTACGCGTCAGCGGGTACGCCCCGAAGTGAATGTCGCTACATTAGAAGATTGTCCTGCCTGCCGAGGTACAGGAAAAATTGGTGCCAGCATCGTAATTTCTGATGTCATTGAGCAAAATTTAATTTACCTCATTGAAAAGAACAATGAAAAAGGTATTCGGCTTGTATTACACCCTTATCTTGCGGCTTTTTTTACCAAAGGGGGCTTACTCTCCAAACGTTGGAAATGGTTTTTCCGTTATGGCAGATGGGTGAAAATTACAACTGATAGCTCACTGGGCATCAATGAGTTTTATTTCAAAAACAAACAAGACGAAAACATTGAAATTTAAGTTTGAGGGCTTTACAGCGGTAAAGCCCTCATTTATTTTGAAGTCTTTGTTACAAACTCCTTTAAGTAATAAGGCTCAAAATAAAACAAGTTTTCAAATTCTTTTCTTTGGAATTTTTCCCAAGCTAGTTTCCCCATACTTTTTGCCAAAGGATAAAAATTTTCTAAAAAAATAGCGTTAGGGTGTGAGATTACTTTTTTGCATTTTTCTGCTCCATTGCCGAAAAATACTATTTGATGACTGCTTAAATGCTGTTCAAAGGTGTTTTTTTCTACTACAATTGCCGAAGTTGGTAGTAAGATTTCCTTCTTACTACTCATCAGAAGGCAATATACTTCCATACGGCGGGCATCTATCATAGGGCAAAAGAGGGTAGAGGTAGGGAAAAAATCCACGACTTGCTCTACCATAGCCTCTAATGAGCCTATGGCAATGAGCGGTTTTTGCAAAGCATAACATAACCCTTTGGCGGTAGCCACGCCTATACGCAAACCCGTATAAGAGCCAGGACCTTTGGAAACAGCTACAGCAGAAAGTTCTGTGAGTGGGCATTTGCTTTGCTTACAAATTTCTTGAATGAGCAAGGTCAGTTCTTCGTTATGTGATTTTTCTGTATGTAATTCGTAAGAGGCAATGAGTTTGCCTTCTTGGTGCAGAGCTACCGAGCAGGTAGGTGTAGCGGTTTCTATACTTAAAATCATTCTAAAAAAATTTTGTAAATGTACGTACTTTTTATTATTTTTGCTCATTAAGCATATTTTTGATATTTTAGAAAAATCGGAACAAAGAAAACTCATAACTTCAAATTTTATACTTCTAAACTTTAATTTTTTTTACAATTTTTTTCACTTTTTTTTGGTTACCTTTGAAAACTTAAATGTATAAATAGATACAAGCTAAAAACAATGACAGATATGAGAACCCTTCATTCTTACAATTCCAAACTCTTTTCCACGCCCTTCGGAAAGCCTTTTGGTGTGGTAATGCTATGTGTGTTACTATTATTTCAAGGAAAGGCTTGGGGGCAATTGAATGTAAATGCCACTAATACGCCTTTTACTATTAATTTCTCTACGTCAGTAACAGGTGTAAATAACGGGGCGTTTAATCCTTTTGCTGCACCGGGAGGTACAGTATCTGAAGCTACACCTTCAGCAGGAAAGTTAGATGCAGACGCATGGCATTTTATCAATGACGGAGCGTTAATTACCTCAAACTCTTCTTTTGGCACTTCTCAAACAGGAGGTAGAAATGCGCCTTTTGCTACTGCACCCGGAGCTTCTGCCAATAATGCCACAGGGGCAGGTTGGTATGGGTTTAATATAGGAGGAACTAATCCAGCTTTGGGGTGGCAGCCTGATGGAGCTTTTGCAACAGATGGGGCTGTTACATTACGATTGCAAAATAATACTGGGGCAACCATTACAACTCTTGATGTTTTTTATAATGTTTATGAAATAAATAATTCTAACAACTCTAATACTGTTCGCTTTTTTCATTCCAATAGTGCTACTTCTTGGGGAGCGGCAAATGAAATAGCCGCGATGCAAGTAACCTCTGTTAATGCAGAGCCTGCCGCTACTATCAACGTTACGGGTACATCAGTTGCCGCTGGTGGGGTGGTTACTATCACACACGCATCAGGAGCTAATTCTGCTATTAATAACAATGACATAGTTTTCTTAAATAATAGTGTTATGAATGCTCAGTTACGAAGAGTTTCAGGGTATGTAACAGGAACAACACTTACTACTACTACTATCCAGATAGACCCTGCAGTAGGGGCGGCAGTAGTTTCTGACGGTGCAGGAGGGCAATTTACCGTTGCCCCTGTAATTGTACATACCAGAAGAGTAAGCTTAAACGTATCAATACCCAACGGCTCTTTTTACTTTTTACGTTGGTATTTAGGGGGTACAGGAGCAGATGAAATGGCTTTGGATAACATCATCATTACGGCAAATCCAGTGGGGCTTCAACTAACCAATTCAGGGGTATCTACTATTATAGATTTTGATAATACGCTTGCAAATGTAAATAACGGTACATTTACAGCACCTGCTAATATATCTGTTGTTACGCCTGCTGCAGGAGAGTTAGATGCAAGTTCTTGGGATTTTGTGAATGATGGTGCCTCTGCCGCACCCGGAGGAGCATCAGGTTTTGGAATTACAGCCACAGGAGGGCAAGGAGTATCAACAGGGGGGGTATCTACTGCGGGTTGGTATGGGTTTGATGTACCTGATCCTACTTCCCTAAATCCTTCTGCTACTACCCGAACACTCGGTTGGCAATCTGATGACCCTTTTGCCACTGCTGGTATGGTTACCTTGCGAATGTTTAATGCTACTGGGTCTAATCTATTAGATTTCAGAATATCTTTTACTATATGGGAAAACAATAATACCAATGCTTCAAATAGAGTTAGGGTGTACATTTCAAATGATAACACTACTTACACTCTAACCAGTGTTACGCATACTTCGGTAGCCGCTAGTGCTGCTACGGGCTGGCAGGGCACTCTTTATACTTTTACAGCACGTACTCATATACCAGCTCTGACGGTTGCTCCGGGGGCACCTTTCTTTTTGCGTTTTTACATAGACCACGCCAGTGGTACAGGGCAAGGAGACGAGATGGCAATTGATGATATTACTATTATACCTTCCTCCAATGCACTTACTTCTATAAACCCTAACCGTGACATTGTATGGGCTTATGATGGCTTTGATTATTACAACACTGTCAATAATGTTACTGACATAGACAACGACGGAGTTAGTGATAGTCCTTTCAAAGGAGTAAATACCGTCTTTGCAGATTTTGGCTCCGTACCAATCAATTTGCATCAAATTATGACTTCTGATGGCTTATCAGCCAGATATAGAAGAACCAATGGCTACGCCAGTTTAGGTTGGGCGGGTGATTGGCTCTCTTCTTCCCCTCATTCTGATATTGTTGTAACAAGAGGTAAAGATGCCGTAGGTAGTCCTGCTAAACCTACTATTCCCATTACGAGTGCCTCACAGCAAAGAAGCATTGTAAATTCGGGTATGTATGTAGAAGGTGGTAACAATAGAACTATAGGTAGAAGGCTTCAGACAAGTACAGGGGGGTACGCCTTTCAATACACAGCTACCAGTACCACAAGCTATCAGCCTTGTACCTCTATCAATGCTGATTGCCCCGCTATTAGCCCACTTAGGCATAATAATGACGTAAGATGTATTACACATATTCGTACTACGGATAATCAGGTTGCAGGAGACCACGTTTATTGGTCTCATACCAACAATGTACGTTTTGGTGCAGAAGGCTCAACAGTATGGGTAGGGGTGATGCTTCGCAAAAACCATAACAATGCAGATCCTGTTTTCATTTCTTTACATAGAAACACAAATGTTTATGATGTAGGTTCAGGTACAAACGAAATACAGATTGGCTATTTTGGTGGTACCAATGCCGATGGTACAGATTCAGATGGATTTAGACATTGGGGCGTAAGAGTGAATGGCGTGCTAACCAAAGGAACAGATGTTAATTCTCGTATCACTACCGCCCAAATGATTAACGGAAGTATAACTGGACAACCTGCCGCAGGCACTCCCGAAGAGCGTGTTTTTGATTTATTAGTGGCAAGAATAGATTTTGCACAAGGAACCGCTGCAACCGCTGCCAACATCGGTACACTTAAAGGGGGGTTTGATAATACCTATGCCTCTAATCACAGAGTTCAGTTGTGGGTAATCAGAGATATTGCTCGTGATAATGTCTCACCGAATGCTGATGCTTATCCACCTGTACCTAATCCGGCTGGTTACTCTACAGACCAAGGTGCCATATTAGATTATTTGGCTGATAATATTTTAGATTCTGATGGTTTTGGCGGAGATGATTTTGTTCAATTTAGAAGCGTAGATGTTACGATTCCCTCAACAGTAGATATTTCTTTCCATTCCGTAGGTTATTTCCCCGGTGCTCAGCCTAATGCCAGTGCAATGGATGAATTTAGAATAGGCGGAAGTTTTAATCAAGCCGCCTTGAATTCGCCTGTGGTGAGTTTGATACGTGGTTTATGTAGTGCCAATGGTGGTACGCTTGGCTTACAGGCATATGAGGGAGGAAGCTTTGGTTCGGCAACTTGTATGGATCAGAATGGAGTTGTAAATACAGGCTTGCCCGGGTGCCTTGGCACTACTACAAGCACAGCCACCAACCTTACACAAGAAAGATATGACCCTGCCAGCACAGATATTTGGGGTAGTGCTGTACCAGAAAGCACCTTAGATGGCTTGTGGGATCTGGCTGCTAGTGGGCATCCTTCTTATGGAACAACCGGTAATAATGCTGTGATTAGAGCAGGTGGGGGTACTAATCTTTATTCGGGTGGTCCAAAAATTAATTCACTTAGCAGTGGGGCTTATAACTATCAACTTAATACGGGTAGCGGTCCAAACGATAACAATTATCTGCTTGGTACCCAAAGCCGTCATAGCTTCGGACCCGCGTGGATTCCTTTCTACGACAACAGCCCTCATAGAAATGGCTACTTAATGAGTATCAATGCCTCTTATGCAAGAAGTAAGTTTTTTGACCAAACTATATCAGGTCTTTGTGCTGATACGCAATATGAGTTCTCTATTGATATCATAAATGTTTTGCGTAGAACCAGAGTGATTACTAACTCGGCACCATATGCCATTGACCCATCTCTAACTTGGAGCTATGAAGGGGTAGCAGGTGCTGAAATGGTTGCAACGGATATATGCGACCCTCAATATGAACCGGGTTGCCAGCAAATGAGCCGTCCGGGTAGTAGTGGGACATTTATAGGGTTGGGTTCAGTTACTCTCAATGGAACAGGACCTTTGGGTACTACAAGTGGTTTAGGGGGAACAAACAGAAAGTACTCATTAAATCCCGAAGTTGAATTCGCCTTAAATGACGTTCCTATTTATACTGTGCCTGTTTCTATCCCTAATGATGGGCAGTGGCATAGAGTAGGGCTTACTTTTGTAACCAAAGCTAATTTTGCCCAAGCACTCAATCTTTCTGTAAAAAACCTTGCACCTGGTGGTATGGGGAACGACCTTGCAATAGATAACATTAGCTTCCGCCCTTGCGGTTCTACTTCTACATTATTCGACCAGTCTACCGTTTGTGATGATGGCTCTGGCGACCCTGATGCGGGTAATGTATGGTTGCAAATCAATAAAGCAGGACTAAGTTTTGCAAATGCAAGGGTAAGATTTCAGAAATGGACACCATATCCTACTCCTATAAATCATCTGGTTACGGGTGTAAGCAATGCCGCCAATGCCGTGATAACGCTACCTGATGGACCAGCTCCTGAAGATGGTGATGGTACCCAAAGAATACCAATAGGGGCTGTTGTTGCTTTGTACGATTTGGAAGGTATGGGGATACTTAATGGAACACAGGCTACTGTATTGTCTAAAACATCTAATACCATTACAACAGACTTAAATACATCTGCTTCCCCAGCTTATCCGACAAACGTGGGGGTATTGAGATTGGTAGCTCTCCCTGATGCCTTAATTACTAATATTACATATACAAATCCTACCATAACCATAACATTAACAGGTGGGGGCGATGCTATTCCCATCGGAACACAGGTTACTTTCAGTGGAGTAGCAGGGCTGATAAGTATCAATGGGGTTTCTGGTCAAGTTATATCTACCTCTCCAACAACTTTAATCGTACAGGTTGCGACAGTACCAGCACCCGGTGAGGTTTTCAATGATGCAGGTGGTACTGAGCTTATAGAGCTTATGCACGCCAGTGATGATCTAGATAATGATGCGATTCCTGATGAAAATGAGTGGGTAGATATTACTTTTAACCCTTACAATGGAGTAAATTACTCATCAGTAGGCGTAACTAATTTCCCAGCGTTTTATCAAAGTAGCTTTATGCCTGCAACGCCCGTAGCCTTACCACGTGCTATTACGCAATTCAATGTATTTTACCCTAATGGTACTTACATTAGAGCTATGTTCGCAGGGAACGAGGCTAATCTTACAGATGTATCTGGCAAATGTAGATTTATTGCGAATGGTTTTGAGATAAATTGTAATATTTTGCCAGCTATAGGTGGTAGGCTCAAAGCAAGAAATACCGCAGATGGCATAGAACTAAAATGGAATGCCTATCAAGAAAGAGCAGGAGTTAAATATATTTTGGAACGCTCTTATGATGGACAAAACTTTATAGAAATAGCAGACTACTCTGCTCTGGGCAGACCTGAATATAAACATTTAGATAGGGCTCCTTTTGTTGGTAAAAACTACTATCGTGTAAAAATTGTAGAAACCAACAGTTCTTTCTATTACACCAACATTGCCACTGCCGACTGGAGTGAGGGTAATATGATTACCATATACCCCAACCCTGCCAATGATAATGTGAATATAGTGTTTTCTGATGACTTTGCGGCGGAAAATAAAGTGCAAATCAAAGTAATCACTACTATGGGTAGCGAAGTAAAGAATAGAACTTATGAACTTCAAGCAGGTACTCGTACATTAGCAATTCCTACTGCGGACATATCTAATGGATTGTATCTACTTGAAATTCAGATTGGTACAGAAAAAATTGTTCATAAATTGGTTATCAAACATTAAAATTTATGAAAAAGATTCTATGTTTAGTTGTGGCAATGGGGTTTCTTAATCTCATTGCCACAAGGGCTCAAACCGTAAATTTCTTGCCTAGTAATACTTATACTGCAACTGTTCCTAAAGGTCCAGGCTCTTACTACTTTCAAGTGAGTACAACTACGAGTTGTGCTCTTGGAGGTACAGTGGCAAATGATAATTGTCCATTCAGATTAGCTGTTAGTAGTTTTCCCTGTCCAAGTAGCCAGCTTATTATGGATTGGGAGCCAGTCAGTTTTACTCCTTTTATGAGTGGCTTGCCAACACCGCAAATAGAGCATCCAATTGGATTTGCGGCAACTGATACCCCGCCTTGTACAGGTTTTACAATATGTAGAACTGCTAACTTTTACTACTACGGACCGGGTATCTATCAATTTCGCTTGTGTGTAAGATGTCCTGCAATGTCAGCCCCTGGTATTTGTAATACCATTACTTTCACTGTAAATCCCCCGGTGAATACACTTCCTTCGGTTACATTAGAGGATATATTGGAACTGACACTCCCGATAAGCAATACAGAGCGTTTAGATGCTACCATAAGTGATCCTGCTGATGCTCTATCAGTACAATGGTCGCAGGCTGGGGCAAATCCTATGGCGATTACATTGCCTCCTAATTTCAATATCCCTCCGGGTACTCCTTCTACTATCTCTCAATTAGATGTTTCACAAATTACCAAACCCGGCACATATTCTTATTCTGTAACTGCTCAGGACAACTACATTCCCCCGGGAGTTGGTACTGCAACGGAAACTTTTATAGTCAAACCTGCCCCGAGTAGTTTGGGTATTACGATTACACCACCGGGCGTAGCCCCCGACCCCAATGTGCTTTATACCCCTGTCAATAATGTACCTCTCAATTCTCAAATAACGGGTATCAATGTGTATAATGATAGGGTTCGGTATCAGTGGTCGCAGATAGCAGGACCAACTGCTATTGCTCTACCACCTGCCGCTTACACGGCAAACATCAACGATGTTCCTGTAAGTAGCTCTACTTTCAATGTCCCGCCACTTAATTTGAATGCTCTGGCTTATGGTATTTATACGTTAAGGCTAACCGTAGAAGATGAATACTATGCAGGTAGTACCATTACGCAAGATATTACTTTTGAGGTAAAACCTCCTCAAAGCAACCTTGATGTAACCGTAAACCCTGCAAGCGAAACCACCATAGACCCTTACAATAATTTCACATTCAGTGGTGAGGTAACGGGCATTAACCCTAATAGTGATGTAATCATTACCTATTGGCGTGCTGAAAACGGCAATCCCGCCAGTATTGCTTTACCTCATACAATGGCTTCGCCTAATGCCATTCCATTGAATACAACCACTTTTAGCCAATCGGTAACGATGAACCAACGCATTACCGAAGGAACGTATGAGTTTTGGTTTGTAGCAAAAGATATTTTCTACAATGTCGGCGATTCGGCAAAAGTAAAAATTATCGTAAAACCGGGAGAAAGTACCTTTGCCTTAACTATTGAGCCAACTCCTGAAAAACGCGTAATAAAGACTCCCGAAGGTTTTATTTTTAATGAAGGTGAAAATCCGCAAAATACGCCTTTTAGCGTGAAGGGCAGGGTTACAGGCATTAGCGATAAAACCGATTATGTGCGTACCTATTGGCGTATGCAATATGAACCCGAACTGCCTGACCAAGAAGAGCAACTACAGCCTACGCTACCTCATACGGCAAGTGCTATGAAAAACATAGATTTAGGCGTAACAAGTGATGAAAGCGAAATAGTGTTTAATTTGGGTAATTGTTCAGCAGGAACTTATACTTTACACTTTGTGGCTCGTGATGTATTCTATAACACTGCCGATTCGGTTTCAACAAAAATTATTGTTACCAAACCTGTTAGTATAGAACCTTCTGTGACTTTTACCCCCAATGGCGATGGGCAAAATGATATTTGGTTTGTGAAAAACATAGAGAGTTTTCCTTTTGTAGGGGTGAAAATCATCAATGAACGAGGAGAGCTGATTTTTGAAACCGATTCGTTTTCTCGTTTGCCTGAAAGAGGCTGGGACGGCAGACGCAAAGATGGCAAACTTGCCACCGAAGGGGCATACTACTATCAGTTTTACGATACACGCGACCAAAAGATATTCAATGTAGGTTCATTTGTGCTATTGAGATAAGCATTGAGGGCTTCACCAAAAGTGTGAAGCCCTTGCTTTTCGCACTACTTTTCAGCTACAAAAAATAAATCCAAAGCCTTTTCGGTGTTTTCTGTAAGAAAATAATCGGTATAGTCAATTTCTTTTGCCAAAGCATTGGGATTTTTCAGCAGGCGGTTTCGATTGATACGATTGAGCAGGTTGTAAGGCGTTTGTAAAATCCAACGGGGTAAGCGATGTTCTAAGTTCAAAATATCCCACTTTTTCCACTTAGCTACGGCTTTGCGGTTCTCCTCGTGGTAGCGTTCTACTTTTTCATTTCCCCAAACTCCCTGCTTTTTTATTTTTTCAAAAGAAATATGTAACAATTTTTCTAAATCCTCTGCTGTATATTCGCGTATATGCCAAGGATTACGCGTAAGTGATTGTTTGATATTGGGCGTGGAAAGAATAAGTTTGCCCTGTGGTTTTAAGACCCTATAAATTTCTTGAACAAGCAGTTTATCATTAGAGATATGCTCTATTACCTGAAAGCAAAGCACATAATCAAAGCTATCATCTTCTAAACTATCCAAAGGAGGTATGTAATGCGTAATGAATCTGTGTTGGGGATATTTGGCTTGCAAGTGTTCAATGAGTTGCTCGTTTTTATCCAAAGCAGTGTAACTATCGCATTTAGGAAAGATAACTTCCAAACCTCTGCCCAAGCCACAACCAATTTCTAAAACATTACCATTTACCATTTGCGAAGCCACCCAATAAGCAAAAAAAAGCCTTTGATGTATAGGATTATCAGAAATAATTGTGTTTGAGGTAATTTCGGTAGAGGAAAACATATTTTTCAAAAAATAAATACTCTTGTTTTTAGTA
The DNA here is from genome assembly GCF_002843425.1 of Raineya orbicola. GTDB lineage: Bacteria > Bacteroidota > Bacteroidia > Cytophagales > Thermonemataceae > Raineya > Raineya orbicola. The sequence continues at coordinate 21,080 of NZ_NKXO01000015.1, read as the reverse complement.
AAAGCCTTATTTTTCTTTTTTCAACATTTTTTCACGTTCTAAATAAAACTCGTTTCGTTCCTGTTGTATTTTTTTAAGCTCGTTATGATACCACGAAACATCTTGTATTATTACAAAATAAAATTGCTCTCCATATTGCTCAAAAAAACGAATAATACAGCGAAATTGCATCAATTTATCGTATAATTCTGTTTCAATGAAATTGATACTCACTTCCTGAATATCCACAGAGAGTAAATGTTCTAAAAATGGGAAAAGCGTATAAACTGATTGCCCGTAGCTATCTTCCAAATTTACAAAAGAATTATTGCTATGCAAAATTCGGGCATTCACGTCCAAAAGCATTGCCAGATGTGTATCTCTTGCAAAAAGGCAGTGGGCTTGTTCAAAAATATCTTGATAGTTGATTTTCATTCTTTCAAGCTCTTAAACTTGTGCAAATTCAAATTTTTTTTCCAATCATAGCTTCGGCAAGGGCTAAAAAGGCATTTTCAACGTTTTCACCTGTTTTGGCACTGCAAAGAAAATCATAACTTACAGGCAGTTGTTTGAGCTGTTCAGGACTGATTAAGTCCGCTTTATTAGCAATTTTGAGAATAGGCACATTGGGCAAAATTTTTTGTACATACTCAATATCGGCTTGCATTTGCTCATAAGTAGAAGGACGAGTTACATCAAATACGTACAGAATACCATTTGAGCCTAGATAGTACGATGTATTTACACGCGTTTGCGTAACCTCGCCTGCAATATCCCAAATCATCAAATTTACAATATCTTCGCCGATTTCTACCACCTTTTTATCAATTTTTACACCCAAAGTGGTTAGATACTCTTCTGAAAATTTTTGATATACAAAGCGTTTGGTAAGAGAGGTTTTACCAACGCCAAAATTTCCAATTAAAATGACTTTTTTGCTGTACGTTTTTCCTGTATTCATTGATTTTTTGAGCAATTAGGTTATAGTGTGGAAAGTCTTCAATATGTTTTTTAAGCAAGCTATTCAAATCGGTTTGTTGGATTTCCTCATCAGAACGCTGGCTCAAATGTTTTTCATAAAAAAGTTGCATATAACTTTGCAGACGCTCCTCAAAACTCTTATCTACCACTCCTGAAACAACAGCAACTAAATAAAAGCGTACCGCACTATACACAAACATTTTGAGATTGCCATATTCCAGCATTTCTAAATCGGCTTTATTGCCAAAAGCATCATTGACAAAAGATTTGATAGCCGTAAGCATACCTGCTACCATATCGTCATCAACTACGTCTGTTTGGCTATAATGTGCTTGCAAAATACCTGAATTTTGCCAAATTACAAAAAACTCTTGAATAGTAGCTTGCGAGGCTTGTGCTAAAAGTATCTCCTCTTGCTTTATACCAAAAAGGCTCAAAAACTCTCTGCGAAACGCTTGCCACGAGAAGCTATTATCAATTTGTTTGTTGATATTTTCATTAAGTTTTTCTAATTCTGTTTTGATGAATTTCTGTACCAGTTTGCCAATGATAGGGTAGAGGGCATCAATCATTTCGGGTTGCGATTCGCGAATTTCTCGCTTAATTGCCGTGCTGATATTATTGAGCTTACCAACTTCATTTTTTACTTTTTCAATTTTTTCCTCTAAAATAGGTTCAAGTTTGTGTAAAATTTTCTCTTCCTCCTTCGGTAAACTCTCTTTGATACTACGAATTTCTTGGGAAATTTTTTCCTGTACTTGCAAATTTTGTTTTTGCAAGATTTCCTCAAACATATCAAAGAAAACATTTACCTTTTCAAATGCGTCATTCATTAGTAAAATGGTTTGAGAGCCTTTTGAACCTTGAACTTATTTTTATCGTTTCATTCTGCAAATATTTGTATTTTTGGCGAAAAAAACAAAGTAATGCGAGTTTTTATTCTTTTGGGAAGCAATGAAGGAAATAGAGTATTTTTTCTGAAAGAGGCGATACGAAAATTGGAAAACTTGGGAAAAATCCTTAAAATTTCTTCCATTTACGAAACCAAACCTTGGGGTAATTTAGAGCAAGCTAATTTCTTGAATTGTGTTCTTGAAATGCAAACTACGCTTTCTGCCGAAAATTTGCTTACAGAAATTTTAAGTATTGAAAAATCTTTGGGCAGGGAGCGAAAAACAAAATGGCAGGCTCGTACCATTGATATTGATATTTTGTATTTTGGAAATTTAATTATTCAAAGTGAAAATTTGCAAATACCGCATCCCTTTTTACATCAAAGGCGTTTTACCTTAGTACCACTCGTAGAAATAGCTTCTGATTTTCTGCATCCTGTTTTTCAAAAAAACAATCAAGAACTTCTTCAGGAATGTTCTGATATGCTTGAAGTTTGGCTCTATGAATTTGAAAAACCTAAGCTATGATTGAAACAAACTTATATTCTGAAATACTACGCAAAGACCAAGCCTATATTTGGCATCCTTTTACGCCTCTTGTGGGGAGCGAACCTCCTTTACCCATTGTAAAAGCGGAAGGGGCGTATCTTTACACCGAAGATGGACAAAAAATTTTAGATGCTATTGCTTCTTGGTGGGTGAATCTACACGGGCACAGCCACCCTCACATTGCAAAAGCAATTTTTGAGCAGGCTCAAAAATTAGAACACGTGATTTTTGCAGGTTTCACACACGAACCTGCGGTAAAACTTGCAGAACGTTTGCTGGCTATTTTACCTTCCAACCAAAGTAAAGTATTTTTTTCTGATAACGGAAGCACAGCCTGTGAAGTAGCCATTAAAATGGCTTTGCAATATTGGTACAATTTAGGTGAGGCACAGCGAACGGAAATCATTGCTTTGCAAGGGGCTTATCACGGGGATACTTTCGGCGGAATGTCTGTCGCTGAACGAAATTTATTTAATAAACCATTTTTAGAAAAACTTTTTGATGTTCATTTTTTGCCTTTTCCTGCTTGTTATGAAGTAGCTTGTTGTGCAGGGAAACGAAATAATATTCAGTGTTTTTCAGCAAGGGCTACCATTCAAAAAATGCAAGAACTTGCTGAAACAGGCAAAATAGCGGCTTTTATGTATGAACCTTTGGTGCAAGGAGCCGCAGGTATGCGTATGTATAGCCCTGAAATTTTAAATGAACTTTTGCGTATAGCTCAGAAATATGAAATTCTTTGTATTGCCGATGAAGTAATGACAGGCTTTGGTAGAACAGGCAAACTTTTCGCTTCTGAATACTGCTCACATCAGCCTGATATTATGTGTCTTTCCAAAGGTATCACAGGTGGGGTAATGCCTTTGGGGGTTACTACTTGCACAGAAAAGGTAATATCGGCGTTTCGTTCTGCAGAAAAAACAAAAACTTTTTACCACGGACATTCCTACACCGCCAATCCATTGGCTTGTGCGGCGGCTAATGCCAGTTTAGATTTGCTTTTGCAAAAGGAAACTTTACAGAAAATTCATCAAATTACAGAAATGCACACATCTTTTGAGGCTCAAATTCGCTCACAAAAGCGTTTTGCCAAAGTACAAATTTTGGGTACTATTCTTGCTATTGAGCTTAAAAGCCTAGAGGAAACAAACTATTTCAATAATATGGCAAAAGACATATACAAATATTTTTTGGCTAAAAATATTTTACTACGTCCTTTGGGAAATGTTTTATACGTGATGCCTCCTTATTGCATTGAAAAAGAGGAGTTGGAGTGGATTTACAGAGAAATAAATGATTTTTTGCAGTTATAGCCTCTTATCATCATTTCCCTAAAAACTTCCTAAAATGTTCAATTACATAGCTGATTTCCTCTTGGGGCATAGGTACATACAAGGGCAAAATGATGCTTCTGTCACATAAATCTTCTGAAACAGGTAGTATTATATCGGAATAACCTTTGTAAGCCGTTTCGCGGTGAGCGGTCATTACGCCCGAACGCGTAGCAATGCCTACATCAAGAAGTTTTTGCATTAGCTCATCGCGGTTGATAGGGCAATTTTCTTTCAAATACACCGAATACGATTGATAATTTGAAAAATATCCCTCTCTTTCGTAAGGCAGGCGGAGGCAGTCAATATCGGCAAAAGCCTCGTGGTACTGAAAAGCAATTTTTCGGCGTTCGGCTACAATCCAATCCAATTTTTCGAGTTGTTTGATACCTACTGCGGCTTGAATATCGGTCATTCGGTAGTTGTAGCCTACTTCCAAGTGGTCGGTAATAAGGACTTTGTTGCTTTCGTGCCTCACTCTATCGTTGATAGCCATTCCGTGTTGGCGAAGTAGTTTGAGCCTTTGGGCGTAATCTTCTTTTGAAGTGGTTATCATACCGCCGTCGCCTGTGGTAATTACTTTGCGTGGGTGAAAAGAAAAGCAAACCAAATCGCTATGCGAGCCAATTTTTTTACCTTTGTACGCCGAACCTGCGGCACAAGCGGCATCTTCAATCAAAACCAAATTTTTTTCTTTGCAAAGAGCTTGAAACTCGTCAATATCGGCAGGCATACCAATTTGATGCACTATCAGAATGGCTTTGGTTTGGGGTGTAATTTTACGTTTTACGTCTTCAATATCCAAATTATATTCGGTATTGACTTCTGCGAAAACAGCTTTTGCTCCTACGTACCGAATACAATTTGCCGTAGCAATATATGAAAGCGAAGGACAGATGACCTCATCGCCCGCCTGAACGCCTGCAACAATCATTGCCAAATGCAGTGCGGTAGTGCAATTAGAAACCGCAACGGCATACTTTGTACCTGTGTAGGCGGCAAATTTTTCTTCAAATTCGGCTACCTTAGGACCTTGCGTTACCCAACCTGTCAGAATGGTATCGTAAGCATATTGAGCCTCTTGGCTATCAAGGTATGGTTTGGCTACGGGGATTTTCATAAGGTTTTAAGATTTTTTTTTGTTAGTAAGCCGTATACCAGAAAAAGTATAATAGAAACAATAGCTAATATAAAATAGCCTTTATCTTTTGTCCAAGGACCTCCTAAAAAATACCAGCTATCAAGATTAATATCACTTGAGATTCCTAAGTCATCAAATTTTAACCAAAATCTAGAAATAATTACGGAAATAATAGAATGAATTGCTAAAAAATTTGTGCTTAATACATTTTCAGGAATGCTTATAGCTGTTAGAAATGCTAAGAAAGGTAAAAAACCTATTAAAAGTCTTGTTTCAGATATAAAAATAAATAAAACTGAGTGCATCATCAATAACAGTAACATTCCGTATCCATATTTTTCTGCATTTTCGATAATTTTTTTGTAAAATATTAAACTGATAATAACTAATCCTCCCCAGTGAAATATGTGACTAAAAATAGCTAATAAGGGTCTTTGAACAGACATCAATAAAATTGTTTCTATCAATTTTATTGAATTTGTAGGTGATTGAATTTCTGGGTTAATTACGAAATATTTCAAAATAGTTTCTATCAATATCAAACAAGAAATCAATATGAAAAGGTATGATAAATTTGTATCCCACTCTTTTGATATAGTAATAAGTTTTTTTTGGAGATAGTTAGAGTAAGTATATAGAAGCGTAATTAAAACTAAAACATTTGTTATCATTGAAATAATGGAGATAATAATATTTAATTTTTCTGTACTCCAAAAGTAATAATTGGAAATATCAGGTATCCAAACAAATAACAGTCTCAATGCTAAATATGCATAAATAAGAGGTATCAAATATATGACGATCGTAATAACTCTTTTTTTTTGCATCCAGATTATCAAGCGAGTTAGTAGGTTATTATGAGCTTGAATACTATTATTTTTCTTGACAAAAAATAACACAAAAACCATCGGAGCTATTGTAGGGAAAGTAAGTACACCCGATAAGAAACAAAAAAAAGTTAGAATAGGTTTATTGAATATGTATGAGTATAGTAGTAATGTACTTAAAAAAAAAGCTGAGTAATCAGTTAAAACTGGATAGAAAGGAGCATTTTTTAGGAAAAAAAAGTTGAAAAATACTAGTGTGATAACAAAATAAGACCGCTTCAAACTCATATTTGTCTTTTGCGATATTTTGAAAAATAAAACTATTGAAAATGTAAAAAAAACAATATTGAGTATGTGAAAAGTTGTAAAAATAGTTTCGTCGGTAGGAACTATATTAAAAATATTAAGGAAAAGTTTAGTAATCAGACTTGGGAGAATTCTATGAGCATAATAGTTGTTAATATTTTGCACAATACACTCCTTTACGTAATATCCGTAAGTAGCTCCATCAAAGCCAAGTCCATTATTAAATCTGATATTATCGTAAAAGACACCAAAAATATAAAAAAGGATAGGTATTGCTCCTATTAGGAAATAAATATAGTTTATGCGTATTTTTTTCATAATTGGCTACGGATTTGGGGCATTTTACTTCCAATTTTCAATTTTAATTTCAGCTAAAAGATTTTTTGTTTCGGCTAATTTCTCATAATAAGCAATGGTTTCTTGCAAACCTTGCTCAAAGGTGTAATCGGATTTGAAATTAGTAAGTTTATAGAATTTTTGGGCATTTACCCACAAACGAGGCACATCGGCAGGACGTGCAGGCAAATAATCTATACCCAAGTTTTCTTTACCCATCACTTTGAGTAAATTTTCTAAAAGGAATTTGAGTGAGTATTCTACGCCTGTCCCAACGTTGATAGTTTCGCCGTTAAGCCGCTCGCCATTTTCAGAAAAACGCATTTTCAAAAGTTGGGAAAGAGCTTTGGCAGTATCTTTCACAAAAAAGAAATCACGAGTAATACTGCCATCGCCAAAAATTACAGGTTTTTCGTTGTACAAAGCTCTCACGATACTTCTGGGAATAACCTCACCGGCATCGCCTTCGTAATGGGCTCGGGGTCCGTAATTGTTGAAAATACGTAAAATCGTTACGGAAAGTCCGTAACATTCTTTGTAAGAAAGCGTATAATGCTCACCTGCCAATTTGCTTGCTCCATACACGGTGAGAGGCACAGTAGGGGCAGTTTCAGAAATAGGAAATTCTTGGGTTTTGCCGTAAATTTCGGAAGTAGAGATATAGAAAAAATGCTTGATTTTATGTTGTAAAGCGGCTTGAAGCACGTTGAGTGTTCCTTCGGCATTTACACGATGGTTTTCAAATGGGCTATGAATAGAATGCCGAACCCCCAAACAAGCCAAATGAAAAACAACTTCAACTCCTTCACAGGCTTTCAGGCAGTCATTTTTTTCTAAAATATCACCTTTCAGAAATTCAAAGTTGGGATTTTTCTGGGCTTCAGCAAGATTTTCTAACCTACCGTTTCTTAAATTATCAATTACTTTTACGGAATGTCCTTCGGCTAATAATGTATCGGTAAGATGCGAACCAATAAAACCTGCTCCGCCAGTGATGAGGATTTTCATATTTTTTTGTTTTTAATTTTCAATAATCTTATCAATAATAAACACGGGTCTATTGCGAGAAGCGTCTAATGTACGCCACAAATATTCTGCAATAATACCCAAAGAGATATTTGTAATACCAAATCCAATCATTAGTATTGAAGCCAAAGCCGTCCAACCTTCTTTGATGTCATCAAAGATAATTTTTCGGGCAATCAGATAAAAGGCAAATAAAGTACCGAATATAAAGAGTAAAATTCCTATCACACTCACCAAACGAATAGGAAAAAAAGAAAAAGCAACAAAGCTATCAATCATCAATTTGATTTTTTTTGCCAAAGTCCATTTAGATTTTCCTGCTTTGCGAGGTTGTTTTGGGTAAGTGATAGAACTTTGCGGGAAGCCCAATGTAAGTATTTGCAAAAAAATAGAAGAATTAGCCTCTATGTTTTCGTTGAGTAATTTTTGTACTTTTTGGCTAAACATCACAATATCAAAACCATTTTCAGGGAAATTTTTTACGGCAAATTTTTTCATTAGTTTGGCATAAAACCCTGAAAACCAACCTTGTTTTTCATTTCGGTAAGCCCAAATAATTTCTTTTTGTTTTTCAGTAATTTCTTGATGCAGTTTTACAACAAGCTCCAGCGGGTCTTGCAAATCGGCATACATAAAAGTAATGTATTTACCTTGTGCGTGCAAAATACCTGCCCGCAAAGCGGCGTGAGAGCCAAAATTTTTAGAAAGTTTGATAATTTTACAGGTATAAAATTCATGTTTTTGTTGTTGCAATAGTTCTAAAGAATTATCCGTAGAGCCATCATCAATAAAAATCACTTCAAAATTTAATTCCTTATTTTTTTTGCAAAATTCTCCCAAAGATTGCACTAAAAAAGGAATATTAGCTGACTCGTTGAGGAAGGGAATAAGGATAGTTATTTGTACCATTATTGTATTTCTCTTGCAGGATTACCTACTATTTTTTTGTTTTCTCCCACGGACTTAACCACATTTGTACCCATTCCGATAAGGGTATTTGAACCAACGGAAATATTATTGATAATATTTGAACCGCTACCTATGTAGCAGTTTTTACCAATTTTCGTAAAGCCCGCCACTACTATATTTGAGCCAATGCAGGTGTTATCTCCTATCTCCGTATCGTGGTGGATAACGCTATTAGGCAGAATAATCACATTATCACCAATTTTAGCATTTGCCGAGATAACTACGCCTGCCATAATCAGGCAGTTTGTGCCAATTGTGGCAAATTTAGAAACTTTCGCCGAAGGATGAATAATATTTACAAATCTTTCTTTGGCTACGCCTAAACTTGCAATGATTTCGCCTCTTTTCTTAAAATTATAAGGGCTTCCTATACAAGCAAGCACTTTGGCATCGGGGAAACATTCAAAAGCAGTTCTATCAAAAACTTCTATATCAAAATATTTTTTTCCAATTTTTTCAGGATTATCATCAACAAAGCCAATTACTCGGTATTTGCTTTCATCAATGCAATCTAAGGCTTCTATGCTATTGCCGCCACAAGGAAATATCAACAAAGGTGTCATTATTATTTTACTCAAAATTTATGTTTTCATACACTTGTTTCAAAGGTAATTTTACATCAAAATAAGTAAGCTCTATCGTTTCTTGCAAACTTTCATAGATGCGTTCTTCCCATACTTTTTCAGCTTTACGAGTATAAATAACCGCTTTGGGTTCATCTTGCCAAATAATCAAGTAGGTTTGTAAACTGGGTATAGCTTGGTATTCCAACACTTTTTCGCCTAAATCTATATGTTTAGTGCTTTTAGAAAGCACTTCCACAAGCATCACAGGATTTAAGACTTGATGATATTTGTTTCGTTTTTGTTCTTTCCAATTTACAATTACTAAATCAGGTTCTCTAAATCCGTCCTCACTATTTTTTGCAATAGCCGTTTTTTGTGGATAAATTGCAAAGCCTTTCTCTTTCAGCATAGAAGCTAAAAAAAACATAAGGTTTGCCAGTAAATCATCGTGTTTTTGCGTGGGCATAGTTTGGAAAAAAAGTAGGTTTTCGACGTTAAAATTATCAGAAAGGATAAAATCAATAATGCTTTCTTCAACGGGTTTTCCTGCGAATTTGTCCCAAATCAAACCATCGGAAAATTCAAAACCGCCCGACTCGCCCAGCCGTTCATAAAATTTCAAGAAGTCTTCAAAAGTATAAGTTTTTACTTCGCTTAGCATAATATCTCAAACTTGGGTGGTAAAAATATCCTTCAAATCAACTTCAAAACCTTGTAGTAGTTTAGATTGTACTTTGCCTTGTTCAGCTATAAATTGGTGCAAAATGTACTTGCCATTTTGTAAAGTAAAAATTTCAATCACCTTATTAGCGGGTTCTACAATCCAGTATTCTTTTACGCCAAATTGCTCGTAGAGGTCTTTTTTTTCAACGCTATCGCGGTAGAACGTAGAAGGCGAAATAATTTCTACAAGCAAATCAGGCACGCCCTCAAAGCCTCGCTTGGTAAGATATTTTAAGTTTTCGTTTGAAATAAAAACAATATCAGGTTGAACGACATTGTTTTCGTCTAAAATAACATCAAACGGAGCTACGGCTACTTGTCCTTTTTGGTTTCTCTTTACAAATAAGTGTAATTCAACACTCAAATCTCTTGAAATAAATTGATGTTCGGTATTAGGGGCAGGAGGCATAAAAAGTTCGTTAGCAATGATTTCACAACGAGTTTCTGTGGGAAATTCGTTCAGCAAATCTTGATAAGTGTATGTTTTGAGCAAAGTTTCCATAGCTTACATATTTTGAGGGAAAATATCCTTCAAATCCACTTCAAAGCCTTGTAGTAGTTTAGATTGTACTTTGCCTTGTTCAGCTATAAATTGGTGCAAAATGTACTTGCCATTTTGTAAAGTAAAAATTTCAATCACCTTATTAGCGGGTTCTACAATCCAGTATTCTTTTACGCCAAATTGCTCGTAAAGGTCTTTTTTTTCTACGCTGTCGCGATAGAATGTAGAGGGCGAAATAATTTCCACAACTAAATCAGGCACTCCCTCAAAACCACGTTTAGTAAGATGCTTTAAGTTTTCGTTTGAAATAAAAATAATATCAGGTTGAACGACATTGTTTTCGTCTAAAATAACATCAAAGGGAGCTATGTAAATTTTACCTAGTTGTTTATTTCTGACAAATAAAAGAATTTCTACGCTCAAATCGCGTGAAATATCTTGATGTTCGGTATTAGGGGCAGGAGGCATAAAAAGTTCATTATCAATAATTTCACAACGAGTTTCTGCGGGAAATTCGTTGTGAAAATCTTGATAGGTGTATGTTTTGAGCAGAGTTTCCATAGCCCGAATTTACAAAATTTTAGTAAGTATTCAAAACTTCAATGATATAACTTACTTCCTCATCGGTAAGTTCGGCAAACATAGGTAATGTGAGGCAATGTTCTGCCAGATACTCTGCATTGGGGCAGTCGCCTTTTTGGTAGCCCAAATGAGCGTACGCTTTTTGCAGATGACAAGGCACAGGGTAATGCAAACCTGGGAAAATTCCTTTTTCGTGGAGATATTTCATCAAATCATCTCGTTTTTCGGTAGTTACCACGAATAAATGATACACTGAATCGGCAAATTCGGGCTGGTGTTGCATTCGGATAGCCGAATTTTTGATTTCAGTTTGGTATCGTTTGGCTATTTCTTTTCGGCGGTTGTTCCAAGCGTCTAAATATTTGAGTTTTACACTTAAACTTACGGCTTCCAGCCCGCCCATACGCATATTATAGCCAATTTCGTCGTGGTAATACCGCACTACCGAGCCGTGATTTCGCAGACTTTGAATGTATTTGTAATATTTTTCGTTGTTCGTTGTAATTCCGCCTGCTTCGCCATAAGCCCCCAAATTTTTACCTGGGTAGAAACTAAAACAAGCCATTTCACCAAAACCGCCTACTCGTTTGCCTTTGTAATAGGCTCCGTGGGCTTGTGCGGCATCTTCAATGAGAAATAAATTGTGCTTTTCACAAATTGTTTTTACAGCATCAATATCAAAAGGTTGTCCGTAGAGGTGAACGCCTGCGATGGCTTTGGTTTTAGGCGTTATTTTTTCTTCAATTTTAGAGGCATCAATTTCCCACGTGTCGGCGGTACAATCTACAAAAACAGGGGTAGCATTGCAGTAGCTTACGCCCCAAGCTGTAGCGATAAATGTATTAGCGGGTACAATTACCTCATCACCTTGTTCAATACCCAAAGCCAGCATAGCCAAGTGCAAAGCCGAAGTGCCATTATCTACTCCCAAAGCAAATTGTGTTTGGCAGTAGTTAGCAAAATGTTTTTCAAATTCTTCTACATACTTGCCGCCTGAGAAAGCGGTGTTTTCACAAACTTCCTCAAAGCGGGCAAAAACTTCGGTTTTGATGCTTTGATACTGACGTTTGAGGTCAAGAAACGGGATTTTGTAGGTGGTTTCAGTCATATATTTTTAATTTCTTCGTTTGTCTATGCTTCAATAAATTTAATTACCTTGGCAGGATTTCCTACTACTATGGCATTGTCAGGCACGTCTTTGGTTACGACGGCTCCTGCACCTACTACGGCATTTTTACCGATTTTTATTCCGCCTAAAATAGTGGCTCCTGTGCCAATACTGGCTCGGTCTTCAACAATGGTTTCAACTAGTTTCCAGTCGGCTTCGGTTTGTAGAGAACCGTCAGCATTTACAGCACGCGGAAGCATATCGTTGATAAAACTTACATTATGCCCTACAAAAACGCCATCTCCGATTTTTACGCCTTCGCAAATAAACGTATGAGACGAGATTTTGCAGTTCTTACCAATGATAGCTCCTTTTTGTATTTCTACAAAAGAACCGATTTTTGAACCGTCGCCAATTTCGCATCCGTACAAATTGACAAACTTAAAAATTTTTACATTTTCGCCGACTTTTACGTTGCTGATAGACTGTCGTTCGTTTTCAATGTTAAGGATTTGCATAATTTAATGGTTTTATCTACTAAATTTGTCTTTTGTAAAAAGAAACCCAACCCTACAAAGAGAGCTGGCAAGAAAGGAAGCATATATCTTTGTTCAACAGCCTGAAATATAAACATAAAAAATAAAACTAACAACAAAGGCGTAATGCTAACAATTAGTGTTTCTTTGAAATTAGTCCTTATCCACCAAAGATTCAGAAACATAATTACGTAAAGCGATATGTGAAACACAACTAAACAATACCTAACAATATTCAATATCTGAATGTGCCTGAATGGCTCTTGAAAACAGTAAATGTGTGCTGTGTTGGAGTGCAAAACAATCAGCCCCAATTGTTTAAGTGGATTAAGTACATAATATCTGAAAGGGTATCTTTGCTTAAACCTACTTACAAACCCATCAAAGAGAGCGGCTACTTTCCACTGCTCGGCTGTATATTCCGAAGGCATGGGAATATTTTTATCAAAATAGGGCTTTTGGGAAAGCAATAAAGTTTGGTAAGCTATAAGCGATTGATTGATTTCTGTTTTATCAATTATTTGGGTAATGTAGTTAGGTATTTTTGCTACAAACTTCTCGCGATACACTTGGCTTGTATCCCCTTTTTTTATGGCGGCATAAAACATACCCAAATGAATTTCATTCATTTTATCGCCGTCAGGTTCCCAGCATTTTACAAAGTTCCAGAGAGCGTTAAATTCAGGTTTTACACGGTCTAAGTTTTCGGGGTGTGTTGCTTTTTCTAAAAATACAAGTTTGCCTGTAATCAACCAATTTCGTACCGCCCAAGTCATTAGCATAACACCTGCTACCGCGAAAATCAAAAAGTTTGTTTTTAGGTGTTGTAATTTTTGGGTAATGGGATAATCTTTATTCAAAAAATACAATAAAATCAGTCCTGCAAGCCCCATGTAAGGGCGTGTGAGAATGGCGTATCCTAAAAAAAACGAGGCTATGGCATAGTTAAGTACTTTATCCTTTTCACGATTGTTAGCTTTGAGTAAAAAGTAAAGAAAAAATATGAAAAGCAAAGGCGAAATACTTTCTGTTAAGGTATAGAAAGCATAACTATAGAAATAAGGTAAGATGATATAAGAAGACATCATCAAAATTTTTACAATTTTTGAGAAACGCAAGAAGCAAAGAATTTTTGATAAAAACAATATACGGAAGCAAAAAAAAGTAAATGTTGGACAATAATCAGAACTACTAAGCCCCAATGGTATCCAAATAAACTAACAAATACGAAATAAAGCAAAGGATACCCAGGTACACGTCTAAAATAGCTGCCTTTACCTACAGGCTCATCGCTGTTTTGCATGCTATACATCGAAAAGCGCCAACCATGTCCCTTCAGATAATTATTTGTATAAGATAAGTAGTACTCATTGTCAATAGAATTGAAAGAGGTACCCCTGAATAAAGAATAAGCGGGTGATGGATAGGCTTTTCTTAATTGAAATTCTGCGACATCGAAAATTGCTACCAATAGAAAAGAGAGCAACAATGGTATAATTACTTTCTTAGGCATAAGTTATTAAATAATTACTTCTTCTCCTTTATTTTTAATCGACTTCTGCGAAGCCTCTAAAATTTGCACTACCAAAGCTCCTATCTCAGCGGTAGCTCGTGGCTTTTTGCTTTGTAAAATGGCTTCTGTAAAGTCTTGTGCCATTGCAAAGAGAGCTTCTGTACCTTCTAATTTAGGCACATAAATATCGCCTACGCGATAATCTACTAAAATTTTAGTTTTATCTTCTTCGTTTTTTAGCTCATAACCTGTATCATAGACTTTAATTTTTTCGGTGGCTTCCAAATCGTTCCAAACAATCATTTTTTTATCGCCGCCTACAAGCATTTGCCGAACCTTCACGGGCGAACTCCAAGAACAATTAAAATGGGCAATTTTATTAGAAGCAAAGTGCAAAGTGAGATAAGCAATATTTTCAATGCCATTGTTCGTGTGCGAAATACCTACGGCTTGCACGGCTATTGGTTTTTCGTTCATCAGATAGTAGCAAATAGAAATATCGTGTGCTGCCAAATCCCACAATACATTTACATCAGGTTGAAAAAGCCCTAAATTGATGCGTGTAGAGTCAATGTAATTGATATTACCGATTGTGCCACTTTCTACCAATTCTTTCATCTTTTGCACTGCACCTGTGTAGAGAAAGGTGTGGTCGCACATCAGTATAAGCCCTTTCTTTTCTGCCAAATTGATAAGCTCTTGAGCTTGGGCATAAGTCGAAGTCATAGGCTTTTCTACCACTACGTGCTTACCTGCTTCCAAGCATTTTTTGGCAAGCTCGTAATGCGTGAAAACAGGTGTAGCAATCGCTACTGCATCAACTTTACCGAGAAACTCCTCTAACGAAGTAGTTACCTCTACCGTAGGATAAGATTTTTGTAAATTTTCTAATTTTGATTTATCAAAATCTAAAACTACTTTGAGCGTAGCTTTCTTTTGAGCGTAAAAATTTCTTACGAGGTTTTTGCCCCAATAACCATAGCCAATAATACCAACATTCATAATTTTGGAAAAATCAAGTGCAAACTTTGTGGCAAGATAAAGATTTTCGTAATTTTGCACAAAAAATTTAATTCATAATGACAACCCAAACCCCGCAAGCCCACATTCTTTCGCAAAGAGTTGTAGAATTGCACGAATCGCAAACTTTGGAAATGGCTGCCAAAGCCCGTCAGTTGAAAGCTCAAGGTTTTGATGTAATCAATCTTACCTTAGGCGAACCCGACTTCAACACCCCCGAATACATCAAAGAAGCCGCTAAAAAAGCCATTGATGAAAATTTTTCTTTTTACACTCCTGTACCTGCGATTTTAGAACTTCGCGAAGCCATTGCCGCTAAACTTCGTAGAGATAATCAGTTAGACGTAAAAGCTGAAAATATTGTAGTTTCCACAGGGGCGAAGCAGTCGCTTATCAATACGATTTTGGCACTTATCAATCCGGGTGATGAAGTGATTGTTTTTGCACCTTATTGGGTGAGCTATATTCCTATGATACAACTTGCACAAGGCAAAGCAGTGATTGTAGAAGGCAAAATTGAAAATGGCTTTAAGGTTAATCCCCAAGACTTACAAAACGCTATTACCCCTAAAACCAAAGCTGTGATTTACTCTTCACCTTCTAATCCCACAGGTACGGTGTATTCCAAAGAGGAACTGAAGGCTTTTGCGGATATTCTTGCCCCTTATGAAAATATTTACATTATTGCTGATGAAATCTATGAGTACATCACTTTTGAGAGGAATTATTGGAGCATTGGGGCTTTTGAAAATGTCAAAAACCGAACTATTACCGTGAATGGCTTTTCTAAAAGTTTTGCTATGACAGGCTGGCGAGTGGGTTACATTGCCGCACCGAAGGTTATTGCTGATGCCTGCACCAAAATTCAAGGGCAATTTACTTCGGCAACTTGCTCAATAGCTCAAAAAGCGGCTCTGGCTGCCATTACAGGCGATATTTCCTTTACACAAGAAATGAAAAAAGCCTATCTACGCCGCAGAGATTTAGTGTTGGACTTGCTGAAAGATACGCCAACTATCAAAACTTACGTTCCACAAGGGGCATTTTATCTTTTCCCTGATGTGAGCTATTATTTCGGAAAATCTGATGGAAAAACCACTATTCGCAATGCTTACGACTTGTGTATGTATTTGCTCAATGAGGCTTACGTGGCACTCGTAGATGGTGAAGGGTTTGGAGCTAAAAATTGCATACGCATTTCTTTTGCCGCCGCAGATGAAAAACTCGTGGAGGGGGTAAAACGTATGAAAGAAGCTCTAAATCGTTTGAAATAACTTCAAAGCCTCATCTTCTTTGGCTCGCATTTGAGCTTGTTCTTGTGGGGCTTTGTCTTGGTAGCCTAAAAGATGTAAAACTCCGTGAATAATCACACGTTGTAATTCTTGCTCAAAACTTACTTGTAGGTTTTGAGCATTTTCTTTTACTCGCTCTACGCTAATGAAAATATCGCCTTCTATGAGATTTTTCTCATCTGAATTGTCAAACGTAATAATATCTGTGTAATCGTCGTGGGCAAGATATTCAACATTGATTTTATGCAGGTATTCATCATTGCAAAAGATAAAATTTAACTCGCCAAGCTGATAGTTTTCTTGCAAAATAATTTCTTTTATCCAACGCCTCACTTTTAGAGCATTGGTGAGTTTGAATGAAATATTTTCCACGAAAAAATGTATTGCCATACTGAAAGCGGTTTTGCTGAAACCTCACAAAAATGGGTATAAAATTTTAACCCAACAAAAAAGCCTCAAAAATTTTTGAGGCTATGTTTTTTTGCTGGTTTCTTATTTCACGTTACTGCTTTACAAATTTAGCAGTTAGCATTTCGCCATTTTCTGTTTGCAAACGTATGATATACAAGCCTTTGGGCAAGTTTTGCAATTTTTCGGTAAGTTGTGTTTCTGTGGTTTCCAAATTACCGACTACTTCGGCAAGAATTTTACCTGTCTGACTTAAAATTTGTATGCTGATGCTGTTTATTTCATTTCTTGCACCAAGAGCCACTCTTACGAAATCTTTTTCGGAGGCAGGGTTAGGGTAAATGAGTAGTTGTACTGCTTTGGTTTTATCCAAACTGATGGTTTGCGAATATCGGAAGGTTTTATTGGTTTCTACCACTCGGAGGCGGTAATAGCTTAAACCTGCAAAATCTTTATCTATGAAGCTGTATGCATTGAGGTTTGCATTTTTAGCATTTACAAAGCCAATTTTACGAAACTCGCGATTGTCAGTAGATTTTTCCACTTCAAAACCTGCAATATTTAGCTCGGAGGCAGTTTGCCAAGTTAATTCAGCTTCGCCTTTGTGATTGATTTTTCCTTTGAAGGTAAGCAATTCCAAAGGCAGAGGATTGAAACTATTAGCACTTGCAAGTGTAAAAGGGCTAAAAGAACTAATTGCGGCACCGCTACGAATAGCATTAGTAGGAATAAGCGTTGCAGTAGTGTTGCCGTGGTCTCGCCAAACGGCTCCGTCCCAGCGGGCTACTCGTAAGGCACTTTCTTGCCCCGTGGTAATGCCACAACTGCGAGTATTGTCGTAGCTCAACTCTACAAAAACATTGGAAGTGCCATTGGTTCTATTCAAAATCCAGTGTTCGCAGTTACCTACGTGGTCAAGGGTGGGGTCTTTGGAAAGAATACTATAAGGGGTAGGATACACTCGGTCGTAGGTAGCTGTAAAATGGTCGGTGGTGTTTGCAGGAGCGGAAATAGCAATAGGAGCATAAAAACCATCATCACCCACAGGGAACACAAAAGCATCGTTCCCCACTTTACGAACCCAACCATTTACGTAGCTATTGTTATTGGCTCCCGTGGTAGTAGCATTATCCAAGAACTCCATTCTTGCGGTGGTAGCATTAGGAGCATTGACTCTGCCTGCTGTAAAAGTTGCAGAACCTGAAATTTCAGCATTGGTGCTATTGAGTGTTACATTACCGCCTGTTTTATTGAAAACGATGTTATAAAAACGCTCTACACCACCTTGCGTGGTAATAGTCTGATTAAGTCCACCTCGGAAATGCACCGAGCCGTTGCCTTCTGTAAAGAAACTTTGCCCCTTTTGGTTATCCCAGTTACCATAGACCTCTAATGTATGCGTGCCAGAGGCAGGAAAGGTAAGGGTTCTATTAGTGCTACTTGCTATTGTGAGTTTTCTCGCTTGGGCTATATCTGAAAATTCATCGGAATAGGAAGCTGTTGCATCAATGGTGGGATTATTACCAGTGGTTAGTTCTATGGAAACATCAGTTGTATTATCAGGTACTCTAAAATCGTCCCAATTATTGCAATCAAACCAATTGCTATTAAAGCCGCCCAGCCACTTGCCAGATACCATAGTTCCTGGATTTATAGTAACTGAAGCGGGAAATGGAGAAGCCGCCCAATTAGTACAGCTACTATAGGAAGTCCAATTAGAGGGATTTTTAACCCTATCTATCCATTCTCTTTGAGTAGCGGCTGTTATTACACCATTATATCTTGACCAGTCAGTGGCGGAAGTTGGAGCGGCACTGAAACAACGCATATTCGGATATAGACTTGAATGATACGATTTATTTGAACTGTAAGGAGGAATTTCAAAATCATTCCAAGCAGAATTAGTTGAAAATGCAAATAGAAATTTACCCCCTACATAACTCGCATCAGCACTCCCAACACTCGTTCCCATATTCCAAGTACCTCCTTGCATAAAGTAAAGTTGGTCTCCACCCATATTTAAGGCTAAACTCGTACCAGGAAAATTGATATTTGAAAAAGACCAATCAGGTGCAGTTGGTAAATCTCCGGAAGTATAAGTTTTAAATACAATTTTAGTTCCAGCTGTTATGCCAGGTCCATTGTAAGTAGCTCTTACTGTTCCTTCAGAATTTCTCCAAAAACCCGTAGAGGCACTATATCCGTTATCGGTAATATCAATTGTTGTGCCTGTTGTTATGTTCTTAAAGCATATCCACTCAATTACATCTACGTTGTGATTTGCTTCGCAACCTCCAGCTTTCGCATCTACTCCAACTATCATTACATCACCTGGTTCTAAAATAGTTGAAGGGGATATTTCATCATCTATGATTGTTATAGTGATTTGATGAAGAGAACCAATACTACAACCTCCAGTGGGCGATTGAAGCTCAAGAATAATAGTCTTATTCCCATCGGCAACAAAGTCATCAATTATGGGAATATTGATAGTTTGGGTAGTACTTGTGCCGTCAAAATTAAGTGTTGTAGGTGAGGAAAATGTGAATTCTACACTGGGTACGGCTGTTCCTCCTATTCTAACAACGTTTACGTTACAGACTGCCGCCGTGCTTTGATTAACCACTACACTAACGTTAGCACCGTTTTCGGCAATAGAAGTAGCAGAAGCAGCAAAGGAAAATGAAGGAGCTGTCGGTACTACAGTGCCATTGATGTATAGGTTTAATATCTGAGAATTGCCTGTACCAGAGTTAAATAGGTATACTCTAAAACGAATACTAGTGGTTGGTACGGAGGTTGTCCAAGTAGCAGTAGTTGTAGTACCACATCCAGCATTATTAGGGGAGTCATCAGATCCTTTGTCAATCCAGGTTACGCCACCATCAACACTGTAAGCTAATCTTGCAGATTGAGGACCTGAACCACTTCGCCTCAATCCTACTGAAAATCCTGTTACACTTAAGCTATATCCAGAGTTAGCACTTAGAATCACTTGAACAGCAGTGTGAGAGGTAGAATATGTAGCTGAAGTCGAGTGACTAGTTGAACTAAACCCTGTACTACAAGGTGATCCTGGTGCGGTAGCACCATTTTCTCTTGTGAGATTTCCTCCTGTGGCATTCGCAGCAACAGAATTAGGATTGCCTGATGTGTTGTTTGTGTATTCATATATGAATTGTCCATTTACTTCGGAAAATAGCAAGAATAAAGCCCCGATACAGAACAAAGCAATAATTTTCTTCATACCTAAAAAGTTTTGTTTGTGAATGCAAAATTACATAGCTTTATTCAATGAGATAAAAGATAGTAACCAGCAGAAATCGGTTTTAACAAAAAAATAATATTGTTAAAGCTCAATTTGCAAAAAAATAATGTAGGAACATCAAATAGAAGTGAGTTTTTGAAAGAAAATTTGCCAATTTTTTTGACATTGTTCTACCCAAAATTTTTCAATTTCCCGCTCTTGGATATTGTAGCGTACATACCACATAAAAAAAGTATTATTTATCTGTAATTTTTTAATTTTTTCCGTGTTGTAAGTTTTATTACGAAAAGAAATATTTACAAGTTGAAGTAGTTTTTGCTTTATGAAAGTGCTTTTGAGTTCTTTTTTTGCAATGCTATCTTTTTTAAGGAAAGATTGACTTTTGTAAAAGCTATCCAAGGCTTGGGTGCTTTGTAGCATAAAGGCGTTGTAGAGCGAGTCGTCGTGTAACTCATCAAGGTAAAAGTTCATTTGAGGGCTTTTTTTGCCAAATTTTTTCTCTAAAAACTGCATAGCCCCTTTTTTGCCTACAAAAGAAGCAATATTTTCGTTGAAATTGACACTATCTTTCAGGTAAATGGTGCTGTGCGTAAGCTCGTGAATGATGAGTTCGGCAAGTTCGCCTTCGGAAAGAGCGAGCATTGAGGATAAAACAGGGTCTTTGAAATAACCCAAAGTACTCCAACCTCGCACTTGGCTGATATCTACATCAAAACCCTGCTCGGCAAGCTCTGCCGAATCGGCTTCGGCATACTTTCGGTTAAAATGACCTTTGTACGAAAACTTGCCCAAAAAGCCAAATTTCCATTCGTAAGGCGTTAGTTCAAAGGGCTTGCAAGCCGTAACTACCCAAAGCAAAGGTTTGCCTTTTTGGTCGTAAAAAGTGGTGTAATTTTGTGTTTGCTTTAAGCCTAATTCTTTTTCTGCAAAATCCTTTACTTCCTGAATGTAACGAAGTTTGCTTTTGAGGCTATCGCTTGTGGTACTATCTTGTAAAATTTCTTTAATGGGGCGGGTGTTCCAAATAATTTGCAGTTGTCCATAGCCTTGTCTTATCCCGTAAAGCAGTAAATTCCAATAATAAATTACAAAAAATAACGTGAGTTAAGCGGCAATATCTTGAAAAAGTTCAAAATTTGTAAGTAGATTTTTTTCTTGAAAATCTCTAATAGTGGGCTTTTTATCTAGGAATTTGTAGGCAATAATTCCAGACCACAAATTGAC